>NZ_JAWLKF010000009.1:0-196956 GCF_033042195.1 Rhodococcus cerastii | reverse complement strand
CCTGTGAACTCAGCACTCAACATGCAGTAACCCTCCATAGCTTCTCGAATGACTCACCAGAAGCTTGGCAAAGAGGGAAATCGGCCCGCTACCCAACTATTCGTAACTCTTCACTTGAAGCTAGATATCGATAGACAATGCTACGGAGTGCAGAGTCGCCGGACCGCTGCTTCGATTTTCGACGCCCGACGCTGGTGTTCGGCGTCGTCGACGGGTCCGCAGTCGCTGCCGGGCGCGGTCATCCAGGCGGAGGTGATGCCGAAGATCATGGTGAACAGGTCGTCGACGGTGAAGGTGTCGGAGATCAGTCCGTTCTGCTGCGCGGCCGCCATGGCGTTTCGTCGCTCGGCGATCACCGCATGGATGTCGTCGGCACCGGCGACCGCCGTGCCGCCTTGAAGCTGCGTCCACAGCAGCAGTCGGTGCTCCTGCGGATTCGCGTCGAGGTGCAGATACTCGCGCGCGGCGTATCCCCCGAGATCGTCGACGGTGAAGGGAACCGACTCCAGGAAGCGCGCGAATCCGTCTTCCACGACGGCCCGGAACAGTGCTTCCTTGTCTCCGAAGTATGCGTACAGGCGTTCCTTGCTCGCCTTGGCCGAGACCGCGATGCGGTCGACCCGTGCGCCGGCCAGGCCGTGCTCGGAGAATTCTGCGCGGGCAGCGACGACGATGCGGGCGCGGGTGGCGCTTGCGTCAGGCTTCATGGCGGCCACCCTACCGCCAACCAACTAGTTCGTTTGACAGCCGGTCCATCGTCGCTTACCTTTTCGGTCGGGACATTTTTCGTGCCCAGAGAATCAACGAGTACGAGTGGGGTAGAAACATGTCGCAGGTCTCCGAACACGGGGCGCTGGCCGAGAATCCGAATTACGAACGCCGCTGGTTGGTGCTCTGCATCGTCGCCATCACGCAGCTCACGATCGTGTTGGACGGCACCATCGTCAACATCGCCCTGCCGCAGGCGCAGATCGACCTCGGCATCAGCGACACCAGCCGCACCTGGGTGATCACCGCATACGCGCTGGCGTTCGGCGCGCTGTTGCTGCTCGGTGGTCGAATCGCGGACTACTGGGGCCGCAAGCGCTCGTTCATCGTCGGCATGGCCGGCTTCGCCGTTGCCTCCGCCGTCGGCGGACTCGCCCAAGAGGGCTGGCAGCTGTTCATCGCACGCGCAGGTCAGGGCGTCTTCGCTGCACTGCTCGCACCCGCAGCGCTGGCCATCCTGACGGTAACGTTCACCGACACCAAGGAGCGCGCCAAGGCATTCGGCGTGTTCGGCGCGATCGCCGGTGGCGGCGCAGCCGTCGGACTGCTCCTCGGCGGAGTGCTCACCGAGTACGCGAACTGGCGCTGGTGCCTGCTCGTCAACATCCCCGTCGCCATCATTGCCATCGCCGCCGCAGTCCCGCTGGTCAAGGAGAGCAAGGCACACGGCGACACCCGCTACGACCTGCCCGGAGCGATCCTCGTCGCGCTCGGACTGGCCTCGCTGGTCTACGGCTTCACCGAAGCCGAGGACGGCTGGGCGACGGTACCCACCATCTCCTTCATCGCTCTCGGCCTCGCGCTGCTCGCCGCGTTCGTCGTGGTCGAATCCAAGTCCGCCAACCCGCTGCTCCCCCTGAGCGTTCTGCTCGACCGCGACCGCGGTGCCGCATACATCGGGTCGGCCGTCATCGGTGCAGCACTGCTCGGTGGCACGTTGTATCTGACCTTCTACTTCCAGATCGTGCTCCAGATGAGCCCGGTCATCGCCGGTGTCGCGTCGCTGCCCATGACCGGCGGAATCCTGATCACCGCCGCGATCGCCTCGGCACTCGTACCGAAGATCGGGCCCAAGCCGATGATGGCCGTCGGCCCCGTCGTCTCGGCGATCGGCCTGCTGCTGCTCACGCAGATCGGCGTCGACACCTCGTACTGGACGCACGTGCTCCCCGGAGTCGTACTGCTCGGGCTCGGTCTCGGCCTGCTGATGGTGCCGATGCAGAACGTCGCTCTCATCGGCGTCCCCGATCACGATGCGGGTGCCGCATCCGCGCTGATCAACGCGACGCTTCAGGTCGGCGGCGCACTCGGCGCAGCGGTGTTCACCACGGTGTACACCTC
This sequence comes from Rhodococcus cerastii, assembly GCF_033042195.1. Taxonomy (NCBI): domain Bacteria; kingdom Bacillati; phylum Actinomycetota; class Actinomycetes; order Mycobacteriales; family Nocardiaceae; genus Rhodococcus; species Rhodococcus cerastii. Next base: position 194,847 of record NZ_JAWLKF010000009.1, on the reverse strand, counting down.
GTCGAAGACGACGTTCCTCGCCGAGAACCCGGCACCGACGCCGCCCGCAGGAGTTCCTGCGGAGGCTCTTGCCGGCCAGGAAATCCCCAGCGACGAGATGCTGGCCGCGCTACCGGAACCGATCCGCAACTTCGTGCTCGCCACCATCGATCACGCTTTCGCAGCCGAGGTGTCGGGCTACGCGTGGGCCTTCGGAACCGCCGCGATCCTGGTCGCGTTGGTGTGCCCGGTCGTGCTGGTACTGGTCCGTGCCAAGAAGGACGACCTGCCAGTCGGGGACACTCCGGTCCACATCGGCTAGCGCATACGAGAACAGAACCCCGCTGCTCGCCCGTCGAGCAGCGGGGTTTTTCGTTGTGGTGACCGTCAAGCCCGATCGGGGTCGATCGCCTCGGCCTGCGCCGTGAGCAGCATGTGCAGCAACTCGGGAGGCAGAGCCATGGGCGGCAGCGCGCCGAGAGCGATGGAGTTCTCCGCCTCGCCGCCCAGCTCGACCACCTCGTCGTGCAGGCTTTCCATCTTCTCGTCGAGCTTGTTGGCGCTCTCGGCCGCCTCGGTCAGCTCCGCCAACAGAGTCTCCGGAATCTGCCCGCGATACTTGTAGAAGATCTTGTGCTCGAGGCTCGCCCAGAAATCCATCGCGATGGTTCTGATCTGCAGTTCGACGAGGACCGGCTGGACGCGATCGGACATGAACACCGGAATCTCGACGATCAGATGCAAGCTCTTGTAGCCGTTGGCTTTCGGGTTCGCGATGTAGTCCTTGATCTCGACGACGCGCACGTCGCTCTGACTGCTGAGCATGTCGGCGATGCGGTAGGTGTCGGAGATGAAGCTGCAGGTGATGCGCACTCCGGCGACGTCGAAGATGTTCTCGCGAATCGCATCGAGAGTCAGGGCGCACTTCTTCCGCTGCGCCTTCTCGAAAATGCTCTCCGGAGTCTTCAACCTCGACGAGACGTGCTCGATGGGGCTGTACCGGTGAATGTGGGTGAATTCCTGCTTCAAGATGTTGATCTTCGTGATCAGCTCGTCGATCCCGAACTTGTAGCTCATCATGAATCGCGTGAAATCTTGTCTCAGTTGACCCAGATCGACGACGGGCTCACTGTTGTTCATACCGTCGATTGTCCACGACGGGCGACTGTGTTCGCGCAGCGCGGGAATCGAAGCTGGCGTCACTGCACGAGTTGCGTAGCTCCGGCGTGAACAGCACGACGCCACAGCGTTCGCACTGATGGGTGCGGTGATGTCCGCGGTCGCACGAACAGGCCCGTGAACCCACCAATACCGAACCGGCGACGAGTGGATGGCCGTTGGTGCAGCGAGAAGGCGCTCGTTCTGCCCACCGATCGCCGACGCGATAGAGCGATCCGGCAACCGGGTCGGTGTCGCGCTCGTCGGATGCCATCGCGCGCAACCGCCTTCGACACTGTCTACCGTCCGATATGGACCGCCCGAAGTGGCTCCGCTGGCCGCATCGCCAACTTCGGGGGCCCGCTCAGACTAACAGAAATCGAACGTGTGTTCTAACTCGTAGGTCAAAACCACGTCTTGCGGCCACCGACTGCGCGCCCCATCGAACCGAGCAACGTCAGAACCGCGCCGACGACGACAAGAATGATGCCGATGGTCGTCAAGATCGAGATGCCGGCGAAATAGCCGATGAGGGCGAGGATGATTCCGAGAACGATCATGACTACTCCTGGTGCCACTGTGAGCCCGCTACCGACGAATTGCCGATGGGACCGAACCTACTCGGGCGCGTGGACGATTGCTCACAATTGTCGCTATTTTCCGGCGTCCACTTTCGCGGCGAGAAACGCCTCGGGGTCGATGAGATCCGCCTGCCCGACGATCGATCCCAGGTCAGCGATACGTTCGATACCGGTCAGCACCATCTCTTCTTCGACCGTGCCCTCGGCGTAGCCGTAGTAGCAGGTCGACGTCGTGTGGTTGTGGTCCTTGTCTATTCGGTTGGCCCGGCCCTCGATCTGCCGAATGTCGATGGGCGTCCACCGGGGATCGTGAATCAGCGTCACGCGTGGTGCGAGGGTGGAGACCGTGCCCTCCGGGAGCAGTAATTCGTTGGTGTGCAGGTTGATCGCACTGGTGGTTGTCGAGACGATGACCGACGCGTCGCCGGTTTGAAAGCGTCTGATCGACGCCTCCTGATCCGGGCTGCTCATACTCCCGTCGACGACCGCGACCTCGAGGCCCTCGTCCCGAAGCGTCTGCGCCAACGCCGCTACCGACTCGCGGTAGAACATCGAGACGAACACCTGATTGCCGGCCTTGACCCAGGTGCGCACCTGGTCGGCGGACGCGGGAATGCGTAGGTACGAACACTTCTGGCGGAATCGCAGGGTCGCGGCGCGGGTGCTCGGGTTCTTCTGCAGCACGCGCTTGCCGCCGACGGCCTTCCAGATCGGTAGCCCGACTTCCTTGCGGTAGTCCACCCACGCCGAGTTGTACAGCCGCTTCTGCGCGGCGGTGAGTTCCTGGCCGAGCGGCTCGCGTGGGGTCGGCGGTGAGGGACGCGAAATCGACCACGGCACAGCACCTCCCGACAGCCACCCATGTACGGACGCGATATCGCGGGCGCGTCGGGCCGCGTCCTCGGGCTCCCACCGCCACGTCGTCAATCCCGTCGTCGCCTTGCCTGCCTTGACGGCGAACCCCGATTCGATGAGGAACTCGGCCCACTTCATCGTCACCGCATAGCCGAGATACTCGTCGTCGCCGAGGATCTCGACCCCGCGGCTGCGCTCGACGGCCCGTGCCATGTAGGCGAAGTGCAGCGGCTGATAGCCGGGAGTTGCAGACATCCACACCACCGAGCGCGCCGCCTCCTGATACCGCCAGAGGATCTGCGACTGCTGCGATTCGATGTTCATCAGCGCATGCGATTCGTCGGCGATCACCACGTCCATGTCGAACCGAAGCTCGCCGAGCGAGATGGTCCGCTTGTTCTGTGTCCGTTTGCGTTTGCCCAGGTCGGTCTCGGGCGGAACGGACAGGAGCTTCTTCGTCGACTGGTACGTGATCAGCAGCCAGCGCTTGCGCTCGGACGGTTCGATGTCGGCCTCGCTGTCGGCGATGGTGCGCCGCCATCCCGGCAATGCGCCCTTGGGTGCGACCACCAGCACCGTGCCGATCTCGGCCGCCGACATCTGCCGAACGGCCTCGCACACCGCCAACGTCTTGCCCAGACCCGTCGAATCCATCTGCGCGAAGTACGGGAATCCCGCGTCGAGGGCGGCGAGATGGCGTCGAACGGATTCGAGTTGGGTCTCACGCGGCTGCATCGCGCGCTCCCGCACCATCTCGTCCCGCCAGTTCTCGTTGGCATCGTCCTCGAGCCACCGTTGCAGGCTGTACGGCATCGACTCGTACGGCTGCAGATACTCGGGCAATTCGGTGCCGTAGTACGCGAACACCCGCGGTCCGGGATACCAGCGCGCCCCGGCAGCGCCCGCCGCCGACCGATCCTCGAACGGCACGTCCAACACCCAGACGCGCTCACCGGGATCGGGCACCCGCAGATCGGGGGCAGCAGTCTTGCGAGGCGACGTCTTGCGCGGGGCGGCTCTCTTCCGCGGTGCCGCTTTCTTTGCTGCTGCTTTCTTGGGAGCGGGCTCACCGTTCTTCGCGGCCGCGAACTTTCGCGCAGCGGCGCTCTGCCCGGCCTTGACGGTGCGGGCAGTGGTGGATCGGGCTGTGCGTCTACGAGGTGGCATCGGATCCAGTCTGTCGTACGGTGTGCACGAACACCGTAAAGGAGCCCTGTGACATACACGAACGACCCGCGCGCCGTAGTTCTCGTCCACGATCAGGATCCGACTCTGGCGCGACGCGACATCGGCACTCTCGACGCCGAATTACGCACCAGGGGTTTCCAGTTGGAGGTGCACTCCTTCGATCACAGCCCCGACGTTCCGCCGCCGCCACTGTCTCACGCGCAGTTGATGGTGGTCATGGGCTCGCCCGACGCCGCCTACGACGACACGCTGACGTGGCTCGCGCCCGAGATCGTCTACCTGCAGGACGCCATCGACGCGCAGGTCCCGATCCTGGGTGTGTGCTTCGGCGGGCAGTTGCTAGCGCGAGTGCTCGGCGGGTCGGTCCGCAAGTCCGAGCATCCCGAGTACGGATTCGTCGACATCGACACCTCCGATCCCGAGCTCATCGGCCCCGGCCCGTGGATGGAATTCCACGGCGACACCTTCACCGCGCCGCCGCAGGCCACGGTGATCGCGCGCAACGAGGCCGCGCAGCAGGCCTTCGTATGCGGACCGCACCTGGGGCTGCAGTTCCACCCCGAAATCGACCTCGACACCTACGACGCGTGGGCCGCCGCGTGGGACCGCGACGGCGTCGAACATGCGGTGGACACCCGCGAAATCCGCCGGGCCATCGCGGAGGCCGAAGCCGCAGCTCGGTCGCGCTGCTCGGCGCTGCTCGACGCATTTCTCGCCCGATCCTCGGCGGTGCCCCGGTAGGGTCGAACGATGACCGAGGCCAGGCCCAGCAACTTCAGCGATCACCAACTCGGCATCTACGCCGCCGGAATGTTCGCCCAGCAGACACCGCCGATCACCACCAACCTGGCGAGGCTGGAGGACCAGGCTGCCGAGAAGCTCTCGCCCGAGGCATTGGGCTACATCGTCGCCAGCGCGGGCAGCGGCTCGACGGCACGGGCGAACCGAGCGGCCTTCGACAAGTGGGCCATCGCCCCCAGGATGCTTCGGAGTTCGGCTGCTCGTGATCATTCGTGCACCGTGCTCGGCACCGAGATGCCGGCCCCGCTGATGATCGCTCCCGTGGGCATTCAGACGCTCGCGCACCCCGACGGCGAGCTCGCCACCGTTCGCGCAGCCGCGGAACTCGGTGTGCCATACATCCATTCGACACAGGCCTCGCATTCGTTCGAGCAGATCGCGGAGGCAGGGGGCGACGCTCCCCGCTGGTACCAGCTGTACTGGCCGACGGACGAATCGGTGCTGCTGAGCTTCCTGCAGCGCGCGAAGGAGTCCGGATTCACCACCCTGGTGCTGACCCTCGACACGACCTTGCTGGGCTGGCGGCCCGCCGATCTGGACCGCGGTTACCTGCCGTTCCTGGCCAACCTGGGTATCGAGAACTACCTGACCGATCCGGCGTTCCAGGCCGGCCTGGGGCAGCCGGTCGAGGAGAATCCTGTTGCCGCCGCGATGCATTGGGCGCAGATGTTCCCCAACCCGGGTCTGTCGTGGAAGAACTTGGCGTTCCTGCGCGAGCACTGGAGCGGTCCGATCGTGCTCAAGGGAATCTGTACGGTGGGCGACGCGCGAGAGGCGGCCGCGCACGGAGTGGACGGCATCGTCGTCTCCAACCACGGTGGGCGTCAGATCGACGGGGCCAGGCCGTCACTCGACGCGTTGCCGTCCATCGTCGATGCCGTCGGAGACGATCTGACCATCCTGTTCGACTCCGGTGTGCGCACCGGGGCAGACATGGCCAAGGCGTTGGCGCTCGGGGCAGATGCGGTACTGCTGGGCCGACCCTTCCTGTACGGCCTCGCACTCGATGGTCAGGAGGGTGTTGCGCACGTATTACGTTGCCTGCTGGCCGAATTCGACCTGGTGACGAGCCTGTCCGGTCATACCGGCGCAGGCGAACTGGGCCGCGACTCGATCATGGAGTCCTGATGGAGTGGACGAAGCACGCCATCTGGTGGCACCTGTACCCGCTCGGCTTCACCGGTGCGCCGGTACACGGCTGGGACGGTGAATCTCAGGCGGATCTGCACCGGCTGAACAGAATCGAGAACTGGCTCGACTACGCACTCGAACTCGGCGCGTCGGGCATCGCCCTCGGTCCGATCTTCGAGTCCGAGAAGCACGGCTACGACACTGTCGACTATTTCCACATCGACGGCAGGCTCGGCACCGACGAGGACATCGACTCCCTGATCGCCGCGGCGCACTCCCGCGGCCTGACGATCATGTTCGACGGCGTCTTCAACCATGTGGCGCAGAGCTTTCCGAAGTTTCAGGAAGCGCTGACCGAGGGTGCGGACTCCGAGGCCGCGGGGTGGTTCCACCTCGATTGGTCCGGTGAAAAGCCGACGCATCGCAACTTCGAGGGCCACGACGAACTGGTCGCACTCGATCACGAGAGCCCGGATGTGCAGCAGTACGTCGTGGACGTCCTGTCGCACTGGCTCGAGCGAGGCGTCGACGCCTGGCGGCTGGACGCGGCCTATGCGGTATCGCCGCGTTTCTGGGCCGCGGTGTTGCCGAAGGTTCGGGAAAAGCACCCGGACGCTTACTTTCTCGGCGAGGTCATTCACGGCGACTACGACCGAATCGTCTCGGCCTCCACGCTGGACTCGGTCACTCAGTACGAGCTGTGGAAGGCCGTCTGGAGCGGTCTGAGCGAGCTCAACTTCTTCGAGCTCTCCCATGCGCTCGAGCGTCACAACGGCTGGCTCGACGCCTTCGTGCCCGCCACGTTCGTCGGAAATCACGACGTCAACCGCATCGCCAGCGTCATCGAGGACGAGCGACATCTGCTGCACGCCTTGGTGGTTCTGTTCACCGTGGGCGGTATGCCGATGATCTACTACGGCGACGAGCAGGCGTTTCGCGGAATCAAGGAGGATCGAGTCGGCGGTGACGACGAGGTGCGTCCGGAGTACCCCGACACGTCCGAGAATCTCGCTCCGTACGGTTGGCCGGTCTACCGAGTGCATCAGGAGCTGATCGCACTTCGGCGTCGCAATCCGTGGCTGTACTCCGCGCGCACCGAGACGCTCGAACTCACCAACACCGCACTGCTCTATCGCGCGCACGCCGACGGCGAATCGCTGACGGTCGCGCTCAACCTCGGTGACGACGCCATCGACTACCCGGTTCAAGGCGACGAGGTGCTCGCAGGCGAAGCGGATCTGCACGACGGGCGGGTGAGCGTCCCGCCGCACGGCTGGGCCGTGATCGGCTGAACGCGTGCATTCGGTTCCATTCGTCTCTCTAGCGTGAAAACAAGACACGGCGAGAAACCGCTACAGGTACAGTCGACCGCGACACGGGGTGCCCGTCAGGGCTGAGAACACACCCGTCGAACCTGATCTGGTTAGGACCAGCGAAGGGAATGTCGTGGCGTTGCGGTATTCCTGTTCCCTCGTGACGGTCCCGACCTCGAACGAGAGGCGAGGCGCATGAAATTCGACGAGCAGACAGTGTTGGTCACCGGCGGTGGACGCGGACTGGGAGCAGCGATCGCCGCGGCGTTCGCCGGCCAGGGTGCCCGAGTGGTGATCGACTACCGCAACAGCAGAGATGCCGCCGAAGCGCTGTCGAACCGACTCGGTGAGAACGCGATCGCGGTCCAGGGTGATGTCACCGACGACGCCGCGGTGGCCGCGCTGTTCGATACCGCGCGTGAGCATTTCGGCACCCCGATCACTACCGTCGTCAACAACGCGCTGGCCGATTTCTCGTTCGACGGAGACGCACGGCCCAAAGCCGACACGATCACCTGGGAGCGCTTCGACGCTCAACTGCGGGGCAGCGTCCGCGCGGCGTTGTTGACCACCCAGGCTGCACTGCCGGGCATGCGCGAGGCGGGGTTCGGACGAATCATCAACGTGGGCACCAATTTGTTCCAGAATCCGGTAGTCCCGTACCACGACTACACGGCCTCCAAGGCGGCGCTGCTCTCGCTGACCCGCACTCTGTCCGCCGATCTGGGCGCAGACAACATCACCGTCAACATGGTCTCGGGTGGACTGCTCCGCACCACCGACGCCAGCTCCGCGACCCCGGCCGAGGTGTTCGATTTCATCGCCGCCTCGACCCCGCTGCAACGCGTCACCACCCCCGAGGAATTCGCCGACGCTCTGCTGTTCTTCGCATCGCCGTGGGCGCGGTCGGTGACCGGCCAGAATCTCGTCGTCGACGGCGGACTGGTCAAGGACTGACATGCACCTCAACGCTTTTCTCTACGGTTGCGGCCACCACAGCGCGGCGTGGCGTCACCCCGATTCGCGAGTGGAGGACCTCGGCGACATCTCGTACTACGAGGAACTCGCGCAGCTCGCCGAGCGGGGCAAGTTCGACGCGGTGTTCTTCGCCGACGGTCATTCGGTACGCGACCCGGCCGGGGCAGGCACCTGGTTCCTCGAGCCGATCACCGCGCTGTCCGCCATGGCGCGGGCCACCACGCACATCGGCCTCGTCACCACGGTCTCGTCGACGTTCTACACCCCGTTCCACGCTGCACGCATGTTGGCGTCGCTCGATCACATCAGTGGCGGCCGTGCTGGTTGGAACGTCGTCACCTCCATGTTCGACGCCGAAGCACGCAACCACGGGATGGACGTCATCCCGGCTCGTGAGGAGCGATATGCCCGCGCCGAGGAGTTCGTGGATACGGCTCTGGCGCTGTGGGATTCGTGGGATGCCGACGCGTTGACGCTCGATCGAAGCAGGCACTACGCCGATCCGGCCAAGGTGCACTCGATCGACCACGACGGCAAACACTTTCGGGTCGACGGGCCGTTGACGGTGCCGCGGTCGCCGCAGGGGAGGCCGGTGCTGTTTCAGGCCGGCGCGTCGGGCCCGGGCCGGGATCTGGCCGCGAAGTACGCCGAGGCGATCTATGCCGTCGCCTACGATCTCGTTGCAGCGCAGAGCTATTACAACGACGTGAAGGCGAGAATCCGCCATGCGGGCCGCGACAGCGCGACAGTGGGGATCATGCCGGGTTTGGTGACGTACATCGGGTCGACCATGGACGAGGCTCGCCGCAAGAAGGCCGAACTCGATGAGCTGCTGCCCACGGAGCAGTCACTGGCGATGCTGTCGACGTTCACCGGACAGGACTGTGCTGCCTGGGAACTCGACGCGCCGGTACCGTCCCTGCCTCCGGCGGCCGAGTTCGCCGGACCGCAGGGTCGCTACGAGACGATCCTGCGGATCATCGAGAAGGACGCCCCGACTGTGCGGGAGTTGCTCGGCACCCTCGCCGCGGGCGGCGGCCACGCGACAATGATCGGCACGCCGGAATCGATTGCCGACGAGATGCAGTCGTGGATCGGCCGCGGTGCCGACGGCTTCAATCTGATGTGTCCGCGCTACCCGGACTCATTGGAGGACTTCGTCGATCAGGTGGTTCCGATCCTGCAGCGGCGCGGTATTTTTCGCGCCGACTACACCGCGTCGACGCTGCGCGGGCACCTGGCGGGGTGATTCGTGAACATCAGTCCAGCGAGGCGATGAATTCCCTCGTCAATCGTGCGATGTCGTCGGCATGGGAGATCGGCGACCAGTGTCCGGCCGGAATGTCGTTGCGCGTGAGGTTCTTCACCCACTTGCCGGTGTCGTCGTAGTGGTACGGACGCACTGCGACGTCCTCGGTGTTGACGATGAGGTGCACGGGGATGTCGATGTACCGCTCACGTGGATTGCCCAGGAGCGGAATGATGTTGGCCCGGTAGAGTTTGGTGCCGTTGGTGGCATCCGACCACAGTGTGGGGTTCTGGGTGACGAGCTTCGGATCGACGCCCGAGAACTCCTGGAGGAACGCCGGCCACCCCTTGGCGAACTGCCGCTTGATGCGCAACGTGGACAGGCCGGGGATGTGGAAGGTGACGGTGTACCACGACGCGCGTACCTGGGCGAGCACCTGTTTGATGCCGGTGAGGGTGGGTTTGCGCAGGCGCGACTGCGACCACTTGCCGAGGTGATCGAGGTTCGGCCCGGAAATCGATGTGTACGAACGAATTCGGTCCTTCGCCTGGGGCTGGGCTGCGGCCTCCCATACCTCGACGGCACCCCAGTCGTGGGCGAGTACATGGACTGGGGCGTCGGGGCTGACGGCATCGGCGACGGCATAGAAATCCGAGGCGAGCCGGGCCAGCTTGTACGCCGACTGCTCGGCGGGGACCGAGCTCTCGCCTGCGCCGCGGGAGTCGTAGCTGATCACCCGGAAGCGGTCCTCGAGCTGCGGCACGATGTGGCTCCACAGCTCATGAGTATCGGGCCAGCCGTGCACGAGGACGATGGGATCGCCGTCGGGATTGCCGCTCTCGAACACCGCCAGCCGGATGCCCTCGTTGATGACTGTCGTCTGAACCGCGTTGCTGCTCAACAGTTTTCCGTTCTATAGATCGAGTACGAGACGCCCGCTGCGTGCGCGCGAAACGCAGATGAGCATGTGATCGCGCTGCTCTTCCGGCGTCAGTCTGTTTTCCAGGTGCTCGGGCTCACCGGAGAGCACCCGGACCTTGCAGGTGCCGCAGAAGCCCTGCTGGCACGAGTACGCGACGTTGGGTTTCTGCTCCTTGACCGCCGTCAGCACGGAGGCGTCGGCGGCGACGTCGAGCACAGCGCCCGTGCTGATCAACTGCACCTCGAACGGAGTGCCGTCGAGAATCGGCGGCGGGCCGAATCGCTCGAAATGCAGTGCGGTGGAGGGGCACTGGCGAAAGTCGCGGCGGACTGCGTCGAGCATGGGGGTGGGGCCGCAGCAGTAGACGGCACCGCCTGCGGGTGCGCGCTCGAGCAATTCACCCTCGGTGGGGTACCCGTGCACGTCGTCGGTCCGGACGAACACCCGGTCCGATTCCCAGCTCTCGATCTCGTCGAGGAAGGGCATCGTGTCGCGTGATCGACCGCAGTACACGAATTGCCAGTCCATGCCGAGAATTCTTGCGGCGCGGACCATCGCGATGATGGGAGTGATCCCGATACCGCCGGCGATGAACAGTGCGCTGCCGTCGCCGACGAAAGGGAATCCGTTGCGGGGGCCACGGACGGTGACCTCGGTGCCGGGTTGCAGTCCGTGCATTTCGATGGATCCGCCTGCGCCGGTCGGGATTCGGCGCACCGCGATGCGATAGGAGCTGCGATCGGAGGGATTTCCGCACAGTGAGTACTGCCGGCGACGGCCCGAGGGCAGGTGCAGATCGAGATGACAGCCCGGATGCCAGATGGGCAGCTGTGCACCCGTCGGCGACGCAAGGGTGAGGGCTGCGACATCGTTGTCCTCGGCGACGATCTCGCGTTCGGTGACGACCAACTTCAACGCCGAATCGGGGTTGTGGCCGGCGACGGCGTCGTTGTACTCCGCTCCGGCCGCCGCCTGCATGTACCCGTTGAGAAACGTACCGAGCAGCTGCATCGAGCGATCAGGACGTCCGCGCCCGCGCAGGTCCGGCGGAGCATCCTTGGGGAGCAGCCGCGGGACGCGCCGTGAAGAGAGCTTCACCTCGCTGCAGCCTGAGCGGCAGGCGAGGACGCAAGGTACCGGACGGCCTGAGCTGTGGAGCCTTCCTGGCTGGGGTGGTACGACTTCTTGAGGTAGCGCGACATGCTGCGGCCGACGTGCGTCAGCGCGGGCAGGGTGCCGCGTTTGACCGACTTCCGCCACAGTGCCGAGCGCGGCTTGCGGACGGACTTCGGGGCCGACTGCAGCTCCGGGTCGTTCTTCATCAGGAAGATGATCCCGCGCATCCAGATGTAGGCCATCAACGGCACGACCACGACGAACGTGCGCAATCGGCGAACCTCGCGCTTGTCGAAGTATCGCAGCGTGTCGTAGGCGACCGAGCGGTGCTCTACTTCCTCGGCACCGTGCCAGCGCAGCAGATCGAGCATGGTGGGGTGGATGCCCGCGCGGTCGAGACCGTCGGCGTTGAGTACCCAGTCACCGAGAAATGCCGTCACGTGCTCGATCGCGGCGATCAGAGCCAAGCGCTCGACCAGATTGTTCTTCGATCGAAGGCTGGTCACCGAATCGGAGCCGAGGACCTTGCCGAAGGCCCACTCCATCTGGTCGGTGAACGGAGTCGGGTCGAGTCCTTTGGCCTGGAGATGCACGAGGACGCCGGTGTGGGCCTCGGCGTGTACGGCTTCCTGGCCGATGAAGCCGATGACGTCGTCGCGCAGCTTCTCGTCGTCGATGTACGGCAGGGCTTCCTTGAACGTGTCGACGAACCAGTGCTCGCCGGCGGGCAGCAGTAGATGCAGCACGTTGAGTACGTGCGTGGTGTACGGATCGCCCGGCACCCAGTGCATCGGCAGATCGCTCCAGTCGAACTTGACGTTTCTGGCTTGCAGCATCACTTCACCGGGATCCGATGCGACGATCTTCCGTTCGCTCATCGAGCCACCTCCTCCACGTTCGCAGGTGTGGCCGATGCCACAGTGCGAGACTTAGTATAAACACCGGTAACACATAAAGGGAACCGTGACGGTATCCGATGAGACACTTCTGTCATGACCGACTCCTCCCCCGTGTCGACTCCCCCGAGTCGTATGCCCGTCACCTGGCCTGCTGAATGGCCAGTCGAAGTTCGGCGCATCGCCGATGCCACGAACGATGCGCTGGCTGCTGTCGCCTCGCAGGATTCGGTCGCGTTCGACGATGCCGTCGAATCGTTGGGCCGCTCGGACTCGGCGCAGGCCGGCCACGTGCATGCCGAAATGGTACGCACGTTGCTCGAAGAGGTATACAGCGATGGATTGACCGGCGAGAACGTCCAGGAGGTGCTCGGCCGAACCGTACGAGGAGCCGGCTGGCTGCCGAACCTGGACATCGCCGGATTCGTGGAGGTGCTCACCGGAGCGCTGGGGGTGTCCGACGTCGAAGAGCAGTCGCGAGTGAGGCCGCGTCCGGCGCACGCGTTGCTGGTGGTCGCAGACCTGCTCGCGGTGCGCCGTGGCCGAGCCGAGACCTATCTGCGACGCGCACTGGCCGAAGTGCAGCGCGCCGAGACGATCGAGATGCCCTAGGAAAGTCTTCGCCTGTCTTGCATACGCGCTAGACCGTCGAAGAAAGCGCTACCGATGCAGAATGTTCGCTCCGGCGATGACGGCTCGCACGGCCGACAGGTGTGCGTCGGTATCCATGCCCATCGACCATTCGCGGCGACCGTCGTGCTCGGTGAGGACGAAGGTGGCGGTCTCGTCGCCGATGATCTGCTGGTGGAACGAGAGGATCTCGATGCGGAATCCGGCGTTGTGGAGCATCGACGTCAAGGCCTCGATCGGCCCGTAAGTCGTTGCCGCACAGGCGATGATCGTGTCGCCGACGCCGAAGGTCGCGTCGAAAGCCGTCCTACCGCCAGCTGCACTGTCGGCAGTCCATGACCCCAGTCGAAGAGGGCCGGTGGTGGGCGAGAAACGGTCGGTGAAGTTCGTCCACGACATGTGTTGCCAGGTGATCTCGTCGCGCATCGTGCGCGGCAGGGCGCAACCGAAACGGGCGTGGAACGGATCTGTGGCGAGAGTGGAAGCAAATGCATTCATGAGGGTGGTCCTGGCGAATGTGAAGGGAGGACCGAGAGAGCACAACGACCCGCAGCGAGGGGTCGGTCCGAATCAGACCCCGCTACGGCGGCGTACTACGAGAATGCGCTTCACACCCCAGAAAGTAGTCCTCCGTCGCAGTCGCGCGCAAGTATCGAGTGAATACAGATCTCTAGGACACGAACTAGATGTCCGCATATATCGCACGATTCGTTGTAACTTTGGCCCCATGGACCCCGTGCGTAACCCCTACGCCCCCGGCGCCGGCCAGCGCCCACCCGAGCTCGCAGGCCGAAAGAAGCAGCTCGACGCCTTCGACGTCGTACTCGAACGCATCACCCGCGGCCGGCCGGAACGCAGCGTCGTACTCACCGGGCTGCGAGGCGTCGGGAAGACGGTGTTGCTCAACCAACTCCGATCCGCGGCCATCGCCCGCGGCTGGGGCACCGGCAAGATCGAGGCTCGGCCGGACCAGGAACTGCGTCGACCGCTGTCGTCTGCGCTGCACATGGCGGTCCGCGGCATCGCGGCATCGCATCGCGATCCCGAACGCGTCGACGAATTCCTCGGCGTCCTCAAGGCCTTCGCCCTACGCGCCACCGCGGACAAGGGCATGCGGGAGCGGTGGCAGCCCGGCATCGACGTCCCGGCGAAGACCGGCCGCGCCGACTCCGGCGACATCGAGATCGACCTCGTGGAACTGCTGCTCGACGCCTCCGCGCTGGCCGGCGACGTGGGCGTGGGCATCGCCATCTTCATCGACGAGATGCAGGATCTGGGTGCCGCGGACATCTCCGCGTTGTGTGCGGCCTGTCACGAGCTCAGTCAGGACACCGCGCCGCTGATCATCGTCGGGGCCGGGCTGCCACACCTACCTGCGGTGTTGTCGGCATCCAAGAGTTACTCCGAGCGCCTGTTCAGTTACCACCGGATCGGCCGACTGGAACGAGCCGCGGCCGACCTCGCGTTGATCGCTCCGGCCGACCGCGAGGACGTCGAATTCACCCCCGACGCGCTCGACGCGCTGTATGCAGCCGCTGACGGCTACCCGTACTTCGTCCAGGCCTACGGCAAGGCGACGTGGGATCTCGCGGCCGACACCCCGATCACCGTCGAGGACGTGCGCGTCGCCGCTCCGACGGCGGAGGAGGAATTGGCCGTCGGATTCTTCGGATCTCGCTACGAGCGTGCGACGCCTGCCGAGCGTGAATACATGCGTGCGATGGCCGAACTGTCCGTGGACGACGGCTCGGTGCCGACCTCGGCCGTGGCGACCGAGCTGAAGCGCAAGCCTGCATCGCTGTCTCCGGCTCGCGACGGACTGATCAAGAAGGGCCTGATCTATTCGGCCGAGCGCGGAACCATCGCGTTCACGGTGCCGCACTTCGGTCGCTACCTGCGGGCCCAGACCGACGAACCTGCGGCGGTGTGAACTCTCACTACGCCTCAGCGCGCTCGACGCACAGTTGCTCGAGTTTCCGCACTGCCTTGGGGTCGGAGTGGTCGACGTTGACGAGCTCCGAGTTGCCGTCGTAGAAGTCGATCAGTCGCTGATCCATCACCTTGCGCCACAACGGCGGAACCAGCGCGCAGAAGATCATCACTGCATATCCGGCCGGTAGCTGTGGGGACTCGTCGACGGTGCGCAGTGCCTGGTAGCGGCGCACCGGATTCGCGTGATGGTCGCTGTGCCGTTGCAGGTGGTAGAGAAACAGGTTGCTCCACAGGTGGTCGCTGTTCCAGCTGTCGCGGTGGGTCGGTTTGCCGTATCGACCGCTCTTGCGCTTCTGCCGCAGCAGCCCGTAGTGCTCGAGGTAGTTGGCTGCCTCGTAGAGGACGATCGCGATCGCAGCCTGCAGGAACAGATACGGCACGGTCACCACACCGAAGACGGCGATCAGCACGCCGAACAGCACAACGCTCATGGCCGCGGCATTGAACAGGTTGTTTCGGTACGACCAGGGAGACAGGCCCTGGCGGGCGAGGCGTCGAGTCTCGAGCTCCCAGGCCGAGCGCAGGCCGTGCACGATCGTGCGCGGCAAGAACTTCCAGAACGACTCGCCGAACTTTGCCGACGCCGGATCCTCCGGGGTGGCGACGCGGAGGTGGTGGCCGTGATTGTGCTCGACGTAGAAGTGGCCGTACAGGGACTGTGCCAGTGTCACCTTCGACAGCCATCGCTCCAGACGCTCACGCTTGTGGCCCAGCTCGTGCGCGGCGTTGATGCCGACCCCACCGACGATGCCGACGGTGATGGCCAGGCCGATCCGCTCCGGGACTCCCAGCGGGCCGTGCGCCCAGAGATAGCAGGCCGCAACCAGACCCGCGTACTGCAACGGCAGGAACAGATAGACGCACCAGCGGTAGTACGGATCCTTCTCCAGCGCGGCGATCGCCTCGTCCGGGGGATTGCTGCGGTCCACTCCGGCGAATTTGTCCACCAGAGGCAGTGCGACACCCATGATCATCAGGCCGAGGGTCCAGAACGCACCGGGGCCGAGAAGGGTCACCAGCCCCCAGGCCAGGAACGGGCTGAGAGGAATCGTCAGCCCCAGCGGCCACAGGTAGCGCTTTGGGTCGCGCCACCGCGGCGACGTGCTCGTGGCGGACTCATCACGCATTCTGGATTCTTCACTCCTGAGTCCTGGTCGGTGCCGTGCCCCGAGGTGCGGGGACAAACGGTAGTGGCGTGTCACAACTACATCGCTCGTTCCACCAGGATATGTTACCCAAGCAAATTTTGTAGGTTCTCCGATGGGCCGTCGAACGCCCCGCTGCCCTTGTACGGTGACCGGATGAAGCATGTCGAGTCGTCGTTCGTCGGAGTTCACGGAACCCGAATCGTCTACGACGTCTGGACCCCCGAGACCACGTCGACCGGGATTGTGGTGCTCGCCCACGGCCTGGCCGAGCACGCGGGTCGGTACCGGCACGTCATCGAACGGCTGGGCTCGCTCGGCCTCGTCGTCTACGCGCCCGACCACCGAGGACACGGCCGATCCGGTGGCAAACGGGTGTCACTGGACAAGTGGTCCGACTTCACCGACGACCTGCACACGCTGTTCGGCATCGCAGCTTCCGAGCATCCGAATCAGCGCACCTTCCTGCTCGGCCACAGCATGGGCGGTGCCATCGCACTGTCCTACGCCCTCGACCATCAGGCCGATCTCGACGGTCTGATGCTGTCCGGCCCTGCCGTCGTCCCCAGCGTCGGGCAACCGAAAGCGCTGGTGGCGGTCGGTAAGTTCCTCGGACGATTCGTACCGGCCGCCCCTGTGCTCAAGCTCGATCCCACCCTCGTATCCCGTGACAAGGACGTCGTCGACGCCTATGTCGCCGACCCTTTGGGCTACCACGGCAGCGTCTCGGCGGGTCTGGCCGCGGCGATGCTGGGCGTCGGGGATACGTTCCCTGCTCGCCTGCCGTCGCTGACGATCCCCGTGCTGCTCCAGCACGGGACGGCGGATCGCTTGGCCGACGTCTCGGGCAGCGAGCTCATCGCCGAACTCGCCGGATCCGACGACCTGACCCTGAAAACGTACGACGGGCTGTTCCACGAAGTGTTCAACGAACCGGAGAAGGAGCGCGTACTCGACGATCTCATCGACTGGCTGCGTCCACGCGTACACACCGGCGCTGTAAGTTCCTGACGGATCTTTTCGAAGAAGGGGTACGACCATGACCAGGCGAGCACTCGTATTGGGCGGCGGCGGAGTCGCAGGTATTGCGTGGCAGACGGGTGTCCTACTGGGATTGGCAGAAGCCGGAGCCGACGTCAGCGACGCCGAGATGTTGTTGGGGACCTCGGCCGGGTCCTCGGTCGCAGCCCAGATCTCGAGCGGAGCCGCCTTGACCGAGCTGTTCGCGCGGCAGGCAGACGAAGCGAAGCAGGACCACGAACCGCATGCCGACTCGACCATCGACGAGCTGGTCTCCATGTTGGCTCGGGCTGCCCAGAACTCCGACGGCAGTGCCATCGACACGCGCAGGCGTATCGGCACCGAGGCGCTGTCGGCCTCGACGATCAGCGAGCGTGAGCGCAGGGCCATCATCGAACGACGGTTACCGTCGCACTCCTGGCCGAACCGCGATTTGCGTATCGTCACGGTCGACGCGGTGAGCGGTCGGCATCGGGTTCTCGATCGTGGCTCGGGCGTTCAGTTGGTCGATGCGGTGGCCGCGAGCTGCGCCATCCCGGGAATGTGGCCGCCGGTGACGATCGGTGATCATCGTTACGTCGACGGTGGTATCCGCGCCAGCGAAAATGCGGATCTGGCAGTCGGTTTCGAGAAGGTACTGGTGTTCAGGGTCGGAGCACTCGACCTGGAGCACGATCCGTTCGACATCGAACGTGAGCGGCTGATCAAGGGTGGCTCGAAGGTGGAAGTGATTGCCCCCGATGCAGATTCGGCGGCCGCGATCGGCCCCGATGCCACCGACATCGCGGTCCGATCGGCTGCGGCCGTCGCCGGACGAGCGCAGGGCAATGCCATCGCCGAGCGTATTGCCGAGTTCTGGGTCTAGAGAACCTCTCTAGCCGAACAGTGCGGCTCCGTTGCCCCAGCACACTGCACGAACCCAGTCGTCTCCCAGGTCCAGTCGGCGCACCGCCTGCAGGGCGTGCAGATACGGGTAAGGGATGTTCGGATAGTCGCTGCCGAACAGAATGCGATCCTGCAGGTCGACCAGCCGGGGCAGTTCGTGTTTCGGAAACGGTGCGCTCGCCTCGGAGAAGTCGGTGAACGACATCGTGGTGTCGAGTCGCACGTTCCGGTAGCGATCGGCCAGATCGAGGAAGTCGCCGTACTCCGGCATGCCCATGTGCGCGATGATCAACGGGAGCTCGGGAAACCGTTGCAGCAGTGCCGCAATCGGGTCCGGGCCGGTATGGGTGCCGGGTGCCGGACCGGATCCGCAGTGGATCACCACGGGTGCCTGCGCGTCCGAGAGTGCGCCCCAGACACCGTCGAGCAGCGGATCGTTCGGCGAATAGTTCCCGACCTGGATGTGCGACTTGAAGATTCGGGCACCGCTCGTCAGCGCCTGCTCGACGTACTCGGTGGCACCGTCCTCGGGGTAGAAGGTGGCGGTGTGCAGGCAGTCGGGGGTGCGCGCCGCGAAATCTGCTGCCCAGGAATTGAGCCAGGCTGCCATCGCCGGCTTGTGCGGGTAGATCATCGACGTGAAGTGCCGGACTCCGAACCCCCGAATGACCTCGAGCCGTTGCTCTTCGGCGAACCGGTAGGAGATGGGCCAGACGCTGCCGGTCAGCGGCCCGGCGCTGTCGAAGTAACTCCACACCTTGTCCATCACGTTCTTCGGCATGAAGTGCGTGTGGACGTCGAACAGTCCGGGCAGCGACAGTTCGGTCCAGAAAGCGACGATGTGTTCGGTCTCGTCTGCGAGTGCGGCGTCGGAGCGGGGTGGCTCAGTGTGCGACATGGGCGTCGAACCACTCGAGCGTCTTGCCCCAGGCGTCGGCGGCGGCGTCGGCGTCGAACACGGCGGGGCGGTCATCGCAGTGGAACCCGTGCTTGCCGTGCTCGTAGCGCGTGATCTCCGTGTCGACCGGCACCGTCGCGGTGATCTCGCGCAGCGTCTCGACTTCCTGGACGGGGATGCCCTCGTCCAGATCCCCGAAGAATCCGTGCCAGGGCGTCTGCAGTGCGTCGCCCACCGACGCCATTGCGGGGTAACCGAAGCGGCCCTTGGCGATTCCGCCGCCGTAGAACGTCGCTGCCGCACCGAGTTGCCGTCGAACAGCGGTGTGGAACGCGACGGTGCCGCCCATGCAGAAGCCGACGATCGCGATGGACGAGGGCTCGAATCCGAGCTCGGCGAGCGCACTCGCCGCCGCGTCGACGTCGGAGTCGACCTCGTCCGCCTGCAGCCGCCCGATTGCCGCCATCGCGGAATCCATGTCCGAGTACGACAACACGGTCACACCCTCCTGCCGGTGGAACAGGTGCGGTGCGACCGCGACCCAACCGGCGGAGGCGAGGCGGTTGCAGACGTCGACGATGTGATCGGTGACGCCGAAGGCTTCCTGGATGACGATGACGCCGCCGCGGGCATCCCCGTCGGGACGGACGACGGTGAGGGGAGTGGTGTTCATCCTTCGATTGGAGCACACCACCAGGAGTGGAGCCTGTCGGAACGACCCAGCAGGCAGGAGTGGATGCCGGTAGCGACGGCAAGTTCTGCAGTTTTGTACGGTGGCGTGCAGGGAACGATCCCGACCGAGAGGACAACTCATGCGCGCGGTACAGATCTCCAGCCTCGACGGACCCGACTCGGTGAGTGTGGTGGACATCGACGAGCCTGCTGCGCGCGACGGGTCGGTGGTCATCGAGGTCCATGCCGCCGGCGTCGCCTTTCCCGATGCGTTGCTCACTCGCGGGCTCTACCAGTACAAGCCCGAGTTGCCGTTCGTCCCCGGCAGCGAGATCGCCGGAATCGTTCGGTCGGCACCGCCGGAGTCCGGCTTCTCCGCAGGTGACCGAGTAGCGGCCCTGACGGGACTGAGCGACGGTATGGCCGAGGTCGCCGTCGTATCCCCGGACACGGTGTTCGCGCTGCCGGAGTCGGTGTCGCTCTCCGCAGGCGCTGGGTTGTTGTTCAACGATCTGACGGTGCACTTCGCGCTCCGGGAACGTGGCCGGTTGGCACCGGGCGAGACGGTTCTGGTGCACGGTGCAGCAGGTGGTATCGGAACCTCCGCGCTGCGAATGGCTCCGGTACTCGGCGCATCTCGGGTGATCGCTGTGGTGAGCTCGGAGGCCAAGGCCGACATCGCACGATCCGCCGGAGCCACCGACGTCGTTCTCGTCGACGGCTGGAAGGACGCGGTGAAGGAACTGACCGGCGGCCGTGGCGTCGACGTCGTCGTCGATCCGGTGGGTGGTGACCGGTTCACCGACAGCATTCGCTCGCTCGCACCCTCGGGCCGAATCCTGGTGCTGGGCTTCACCGGTGGTGAGATCCCGACGGTCAAGGTCAATCGACTGCTGCTCAACAACGTCGACGTCGTCGGCGTCGGTTGGGGTGCGTGGTGGATGACGCGGCCGGGCTACCTCGCCACCCAGTGGGCCGAGATCGAACCGCTCCTCGCCGACGGTTCTCTCGGTGCGCCGGAGCCGTCGGTGTTCCCGGCCGCAGACGCTGCCTCGGCCATCGCGTCACTGGAAAACCGTACTGCGGCAGGCAAAGTGGTGCTGGACTTCACCCACTGATGCTGGGTCGAGCTGCCGGGTCACTCCGGCAGTTCGACGCCTCGCGCCTCGGCCAGTGCCGCGATCTCGGCGGGAAAGACGTTCTTGAACACGAACGGGTCGGTACCCAGGGCCCAGTTCGGTGCCAGTTCGATGGCGTATCTCTCGAAGTAGCCGAGTTGCTTGGCCACCAGGATCAATTCCTCCGGGCTCGACGTCTTGTACTGCTTGCCCATGTTCACCAGCGCTCGAATGAAGTCGGCCAGGCTGAAGTGCGCGAGCGTTGCCGAGAGCATCGGAGCGAACACCGACTGCAGGATCGCCCCTACCTCGATGTCCGAACCCATCTGCGGGGCAACGATTCCCAGCCGCTTGACGGTACCGGCCAGTCGGGTGAAGTCGCCGTCGATCACGGTGGCGTGAAACAGATCCAGCAGCAGTGCGCGCCACTGCTCGTCCACCTCGCCCATGACTCCGAAGTCGAGGAACGCCACCCTGCCGTCGTCGAGCACCCACACGTTGCCTGCATGCACGTCGCCGTGGAAGAGACCGTGCAGCACAAGGGCTTCCATCCAGACCTTGGCGGCGCGGCGGACGATGAGCTCGGACTGCTCTCCTGGCTCGTAGCGGTCGAGTGGGGAGCCGTGCATGCGCTCCATGCAGATGACGCGCCCGCCGCAGTAGTCCAGGAACACCTCGGGCGCGGTGACGTGGGCGTTGTCGCCGAAGGTGCCGATGGCCGCGCGAAAGCTGTCCTGACGCTTCGCTTCCACGGCGCTGTCGAGTTCGGCGAAGGTGGCGGCGTGCAGGTCGACGATGATCGCCGACGCGTTGGCCGTGGCGAAGAACGGAATGAACTTCTCGAGTCCGCGGGCGATGAGGTACGCGATACGCAGGTCGATCTTCATGCGGTGGTAGATCCCTCGCCGCTGTACCTTCATGACCACTTCACGGCCGTCGTCACGGCGGACGCACAGATGCACCTGAGCGACCGAGGCGGACGAGAGCGGCACGTCGTCGAACGAGGAGAACAGGTCGTCGATTCCGCGACCCAGATCGGCCTCGATCACCGCGCGCGCCTGTGACCCGGGAAACGGTGGCACTTCGTCGAGGCAGCGCAGGCAGGTGTCGGCGAGGACCTTGGGAAACAGCCCGGGCGAGGATCCCATCAGCTGCCCGACCTTGACGAAGGTGGGGCCGAGAACGAAGAAGGCGTCGACGACGGCCTCCGAGGCGTGCAGCGGCCACCCGCGCCGTGGCGCGCGCACCCAGCGGCCGATCGCGACGACTTGGAAGTACGCCAATACCGTGCCGATGACGATGAGTCGCAGCAGTTCTCGTATTCCGAACGTTTTCAGCTGGGGTGCGGGCGTGGGATTCATACGTGCACCCCCACCGGCACGCGCGCCGCCGAGGCTTCCAGGCGCGCCAACAGTCGATCGAACCGCGTCGCATCGTCCGAGGCGCGTGAGAGCACCAGTGCGCCCTGAATTCCGGCCACGATCTCCTCGGCCAGTTCGGCTGCCGATTCGCCGTGTCCCAGGCGGCTCAGTACCGGGGTGAGCGCGTCGATCCAGTGGGTGAAATGGGCTGCGACGCGGCCCGAGAACACCGCACGTTCGAGACCGAGTGTGAATGCGCCGAACAGGCACACCAGACGATTGGACCGGAAGTATCGCGCGGTCTGCTCGAACATCTCGTGCGTCGTCGACGCGGCATCGGTGCCGTGTCGCAACGGCTCGAACACGTTGTGGTGGAACCACTGCTCCACGTCGTCGAGGACGGCCTCGGCCATCTCCTGCTTTCCACGCGGAAAGTAGTGGTAGAGACTGCCTTTCCCCAGGCCGGTCTGTTTGCTGATGACCGCGAGGGAGGAACCGTCGAACCCATGGTCGCGGAACACCCCTGCGAGTATCGGCACCACGTCGTGGCGATCGCTCATGAGCCGGTACTGTACCAATCGGTACACGCCAGGTGTATCGGGGCTCCGGGAGTGGACGTGCAGCTGTGAAGAGAACCACCGTCCTGGCCGCCGGGGCCTTCCTCGTCGGTGGGGTGACCTATCTGGCCGCCGAAGCCGTCGCCGCACTCGGTTGGACGGACCGACCGTACAGCTACGCCCGCAACAACATCAGCGATCTCGGAATCCCCGACATCTCGCCGCTGCACGCGGTGATGAACACCGGTTTCGTCGTCGACGGCACCTTGTTCGTCCTGGCGGGGCTGGGCTTGTCGGTGCTCTTCGAGGGCCGGGCGCGGTGGATCGTGGCCGGCACCTCCGTTGTGCACGGTGTCGGCAGCATCGTCGTCGGGCTCGCCCACGCCTCGGTGGACGGGGCATCGACGCCCCACGCGGTGGGTGCAGGCATGGCGATCGTCGGCGGCAATGTGGTGTTGCTGGCGGCAGGACGGTACGGCGGCCGCGTCGGCGCGCCGCGCTGGTACACCGTGGGCAGTGCGACTGCCGGAGTGGCCGGTCTGGTGGGGCTGATCCTGTTTCTCGCCGACACCGGAGTCCTCGGCGGCGGAACCTTCGAGCGCATCTCGGTTTACACCATCATCGGATGGGAGATCGTCACCGGCGCAACGACTCTGGTCAAGCGTCGCCTATCCGAACTCGGGTGACTCCTTGGCGAGAAAGGCGCGTACGCCCTCTCTGCCGTCCGCCGACTCGAACGCCTCCTCGAACACCGGCAATGCCCGTTGCGCCGGTAGGCCAGGGGACTCGCCGAACGTGAGAGCGAGGGCACGCTTGTTCGCTCGAACAGCAGAACGGGACTTGTGCGCCAGCGTCTGCGCCAAGCCCAGTGCCACTGACAACGACTGCCCGCGTGGAGCGACCCGATTGATCAGACCCCACTCCAGTGCAGTCTCGGCCGAGATCGGCTCGCCGAGCAACACCAGTTCGGCGGCACGCGCCTGACCCACCCGTCGCAGCGCGCGCATCGATCCGCCGCTGCTGGGGATCACACCGAGGTCGATTTCCGGGAGTCCGAGTCGAGCCCCCGCGTCGGCGACGACGAGGTCGCAGCACAGCGCCAGCTCGAGGCCGCCGCCCAACGCGAATCCGTCTATTGCCGCGACCGTCGGCAGCGGCAGATCGTCGAGCATCTCGAGGGTCGCGTTCTCGAGAATGCTCTTGCGGGCGAGCACGTCACCGCGGTCCTGCATCTCGGGCATCTCGGAAATGTCCGAGCCGGCGCTGAACACCCGGTCGCCGGTGAGAACGACCGCCCGAATCGCGGCGTCGTCGGCCAACTCGAGAAGGACGGCGCGCAGTCGCCGCGTCGCCGGACGGGTCAGCGCGTTGACCGGCGGGTTGCTCAGCGTGATCTGCGCGACGGCGGCGTGCGGAAAGGTCAGGACTGGAGACGGCGCGTTGGGCATACCTGAACGGTAGAGCGTGTGGCTGACCTGGCGATTGGGAGACTGCCGAGATGGCATGTAGCGTGGTGAACACCCGACGCGGGGTGGAGCAGCTCGGTAGCTCGCTGGGCTCATAACCCAGAGGTCGCAGGTTCAAATCCTGTCCCCGCTACTACACAAGTCAGGCCCGACATCGATGATGTCGGGCCTGACTTGTTTCGTCGGTATCAGGGTTGCAGTCTGAACTGCACGACCGCGGTGACGTTCTCGATGGCGTCGTCGAGTGCGGTCTTGCGCGCTCTGGCGTTCGGTGCAGACAGGATGTCGAGTCGATCGGACTGACCCATCGGAATCAGTGCCGCCAGCGACCAGATCTTCTCGGCGGCCGAGATCGGCAGGCCCAGGAAATCCGGAACACCGGGCGTGGAAACGACTTCCGACGATTCGAGTCGACCGATCAGCTCGTAGAGATCCTCGACCCGCGCCCAAGTGGCGTCGAACTCGGTGTCGGCGATCACCGTATCGGTCTCTTCGTCCGGCCATGCTCGAACGTCGGCCAGTGGGTACGGATCGTCCGGCAGCCAGGCGTCGATCCTGATCCGTTCCCCGCCGACGCATTCGAGTAGATAGCGGCCGTCGCCGATGGACTCGTGACCGATGATGTGTGCGGTCGTGGCCACGTCGTGCCGGACGTCGCCGCCACCGGCCTCGTGCCCACGCGCGATGAGGACCACGCCGAAGCTCGGATCGTCCTGCTTCAGGCAGTCGTGGACCAGAGCTCGGTAGCGCGGCTCGAAGATGTGCAGTGGTAGGCGTTCACCGGGGAGCAGCACGCTGCCGAGCGGGAACATCGGGGTCACGCTCACGGGTGCTGCAACGGAACAGCCGCCGGGGTGATGGCCGCAGGCGCGCTCTTGTCGGACTCGTTGGCACCGAGGAACTCGTCGAGCAAGCGGAAGAAGAAGTCCGGCTCGTCGAGCTGGGGAAAATGGCCGGCGTCGGGAAAGATCTCGACGCGACTGTTGGGAACTTCACGTCGAATGTTGTCGGCGTGCTTGGCGGGAATCATCCGGTCCTTGCCGCCCCAGACGAGCAGCGACGGAATGGACTCGAACTTCTCGAAGTGTTGCTTCGCGCTCACGGTCTGCCCGCGCGGGCCCACCACGGCTCGCGTCGACGCCAGAAAGGCCCCGCGGGTGGAGCGGTCTGCGACCGACCGGAACGACCGCCAGGTCTCGGCCATGCTGGGACCTGGCTTGACCGGCAGGCCCCATTTGCCCAATTGCGCCATCGCGCCCTCTGCGTTCTTGCGGAACCAGTCCGATGCGAGCAGCGGCAGAACCAGTTCACTGCCGGGCAGCGTCGCAGCCTTGAGGAGCAGGCTGACCTCGGGTCCGAGGCCGCCGCTGCTGACCAGCGCCAGGCGATCGACGCGCTCGGGAAAGAGGTACGTCAGCTGCATGACGATGCCGCCGCCGAGCGAGTGACCGACCATCGGGGCGGAGTCGATATTCAGGTGATCCATGAGATCGCGAATGGTGGCCGAGTGCGAACTCAGCGAGTAGTCGCCGGACGGCTTGTCGGAGTCTCCGTGCCCGAACAGGTCCGGAGCGATGACCCGATACTTCTGGGACAGACGCTCGAGCTGCGGACCCCAGGACTGATGCGA
Source organism: Rhodococcus cerastii (assembly GCF_033042195.1). Classification (NCBI taxonomy): domain Bacteria; kingdom Bacillati; phylum Actinomycetota; class Actinomycetes; order Mycobacteriales; family Nocardiaceae; genus Rhodococcus; species Rhodococcus cerastii. The sequence goes on along the minus strand of NZ_JAWLKF010000009.1, from coordinate 169,306 downwards.
TCCGAGCAGTCCGTGCACCAGAATCACGGGTGGGCCGTCGCCCATGTCCACGTATCGCAGGACGTCCTTGTGTAGTTCTACCGACTGCAATTCGTACGATGAACTCATGGTCGACCTCCTCGTCGTGTGATCCCGGATCGGCGCGTGGCTCGGTGAGCCGTTGGCACAAACGTACAAGCTGAGCCCACACAACGACAGACCGTCGATCAGCGCGCGACGCCCGCTTCGTCGAAGGTGTTCGCGATCGTCTCGGCCAAGTGCTCGGCCATCGGTTCACGCAACATGTCGACGTGATCTCCGGAGATGTCGACGAAGGTCAGCTCACCACGGCCGACCGTCTGCCACGACCGGAGATCTTTCACGTTCTCCGCTGTGCGAACCACGGTCATCGAACCCGACCACGGTGTCGGCACATGCTTGTTCAACGCCGCGTACCCGATACTTGCGAAGACCAACCACTCCATCGTCGTCGGGTACCGCAGCAATCCGGCGCACTGCATACGCAACCAGAGGGCCGCGGTGCCGATCCGGCCGAGGTGGAAGCCCGCCTCTTCACGCGTCTGAGCCGGCGGGGCAGCCGGAACCTCGGTGCCGCCGGGCAACCTGTCCAGCAGGTGCCGAAACAGCCGCGTGTCGAGGAGCAGCAGGTGGGGAGACCCCAGGCCGGAGTCTCGGATCTCCTCCGCCATCGCGATGGCTATCCAGCCGCCGAGCGAATGGCCGACCAGGTGGAACGGGCCGTCCGGCTGGACCGTGCGAACGGCGTCGACGTAGCGTTTCGCAGTTCGCCGGATGGTCCGGTCCGGTCGTCCGCGCTTGCCGCGGCCATGCGCCTGCAGGGCGTACACCGGCCGGTCGGCGTCGATGTGCTTGACGAGATTCAGAAATGCCATCGCACCGACACCTGCACCGCCGATCAGGAAGATCGGTGCCTTGCTTCCCTCTGTGCGCAGCGGCACGAGCACATCGTGTTCGCCAGCAGTGCGTCGACGCGCCGTTGCCGCGTCTTCGAGGCGGGCGTCGACTGTCACGGCCAACTCTCGAACAGTGGTCGCCGCGAACACGTCCTCCGGTGTCAGATCGATCTTCAGGTTCTCGCGGAGTTGGGCCAGCATGGCCGTGGTGGTCAGCGAGTTTCCGCCCAGCGCCAGGAAATCCTCGTCTCGTCCGATGGTGTCCAGCCCGATCGCGGTGCGCGCAGCCTCGGCCACGATGTACTCGGTCGGGCCGACCGCGGTGCGCTCGACGCGTCGATCGGCCGGCTCGGGCAGTGCGCCGCGGTCGAGCTTGCCGCGTTCGTTGCGCGGCATCGCGTCGAGCGCGACGATGTGGGTGGGCACCATCCACTCCGGCAGCGTCCGGCGCAGCGACGCTCTGATCTCGCCCACGGAGGGTCGACGACCGGAACGCGCCGAGCACACGTAGGCGACCAGGTCGGTATCGGTGCCGGAAGTCCTGCCGATCACCGCTGCGTCGCCGATCTCCGGCATGGCGCGCAGTGCTGCCTCGACCTCGGCCGGCTCCACCAGGTATCCGCGCACCTTGACGGCGTCGTCGATGCGGCCGGCCAGGTGCAGCGTCCCGTGTTCGTCGAGTCGTCCCAGATCGCCGGTGCGGTACCGGAACAGACCGTCGCCGAGCGCGGCGAATCGCTGGGAATCCCGACCGGCACCGCCGAGGTAGCCGTCGGCCAAACAGTTCGACGTCACCCGTATCTCGCCGATCACGTCCGGTGCACACGACGAACCGTCGGAGGTGACGACTTCGACCAGCTTGCCTGCGATGGGTCTGCCCGCAGGGAGAAAGCCCGACGGCAGCGCTCGTTCGAGCGGGTATTCGCTGTAGGCGACGGCCCCGGCCTCGGTGGTCGCGTACCAGTTGACCACCGTGGCGCGGCTGTCGAATCGCCGCCGAAAACCGTCGGCATCGTCGGCGTGCAGGGATTCCCCGTATGTGATGACCACCCGCAGCGTGGGTACGGCCCGACCGGTGGGTCCGTGATCGGCGGCGGAGACTGCGCGCAGCAGCGACGACGAGCAGTGCAGCGTGGTCAGGGAATGCGCGGCTGTCCACTCGACGGTGCTGCTGGGGACACCTGCCCTCGGGTCGCGGCAGTGCACGGCGGCACCGCTGAGCAACCCCGCGAACAACGTGTTCAAGCCGGCCCCGAAGCTGACCGGAAGCGAGTTTCCGACGCGGTCGTGTGGGCCCAGCGCCAACGCGTTGGCGACTTCGTATGCCTTGGTCAGACACATGCGGTGGCTGAGGATCACGCCCTTGGCGGTGCCGGTGGATCCCGAGGTGTAGTTGATCACCGCGGTGTGGTCGCCCAACAGCGTCGGCAGCGGCACACACGAGTCCATGGCGGCGGCGACGGTGGTGGAGTCGATCGCCGTCGCACCTGCTTGGTCGATGATCGTGGCGCGGCGCTCGGCGGGAAGCATGGGGTCGAGCGGCACCAGGGGATGGCCTGCAGCGACGACGGCCAGCATCAGCACGATCGAGTCCGTCGTCGCGTCGGTGTCCACGGCGAGCGGCCGAGAATCGGCAGGAAAGAGCGTGGCGATCTTACGAGCCAGAGAGTAGGCGCGATGGAGGAGCTCGTCGAAGGTCAGGGACGAGCCGTCGACGTCGAGTGCGACGGCGTCGGGCAGCGCGTGAGCCACCTCGCGGTAGCGGGCCATCAGGGTGTCGCGGCGTTCCGGCCGGCACAGTGGGGCCAGTGAAAGACGGGTCGGCGCATCGATGTCCTGAATCGACATGATTCTCCTTGCACGAGCCCGACCCGTGATGTCGGAGTCGGTTTGAAACCTACAAACCGGCTCGAAGACTTTTTTACCGACTCAAAGGTAAACGTGCAGAACCTTTTCGCGCAAGCGGAAAACCGGACATTCCACAACAATCGGGTGACGTTGCGGAATGCCCGGTCTGTTTCGGGCTCGGCCCTACAGGTCCGCGATGGCCTCCAACGGCTTCGTACGCGCGGCTCGCACAGCAGGCCACAGTGCCGCCAACACACCGACAACGGCCGATCCGAGCAGCATGGCCACCACCTGGCCCCACGGCACGGTCATGGTGCCCAGGCCCTCGTCGCGCAGGGTCTGCACGAATCCCCACCCGAACGCGATTCCGAGGACCACGCCCACGATCGCGCCGAACAGCGCGATGAGCAGCGACTCGAGATAGATGATGCGACGGACCTGCGGCCGCTGCATGCCTATCGCGCGCAGCATGCCGATCTCCCGACGCCGCTCCACCACCGACAAGGCCAGCGTGTTGACGATGCCGAGCACAGCGATGACGACGGCCAATGCCAGCAAGCCGTACAACACCGCGAGCAGCGTGTCGATCTGCTGTCCCTGGCTGCCCTTGAACTCCTCCACGTCTTGAACCTGGACGACGACGAACGGTTTGGTCGCGGCTTCGAGGTCGGTGCGCAGTGTGTCGAGGTCGCTGCCGGGTGCGGCCTTGACGAGAACCAGAAGGTCCGAGCGGGTGATCGACGGCGTCACCTCCTGGTAGATGTCGCCCGAGACGATCCAGTTCCCGATCAGAGGATTGTCGGTGAAGACCCCGGTGACCGTCACCGGGACGGACGCACCGTCGACGGTGTCGAAGGTGACCTCGGTTCCGACGGTCCAGCCGCGGCTCGCCGCTTCGGTTTCCGACACCGAGAACCCGTTGCTGTTCAGATCTGCCGTGCCCTGGACCATCGACAGCTCGAGCAGTCCCTCGGGGGAGCCGTCGATCGCGGCGCCGAACTCCTCCTGGCCTGCGATCGTCACGAACACCGGGTGCAGCACCGCAGTACGGTCCACGCCGGTCACCTGCTGTGCGGCCGTGGTGGCACCGGTCGGAACGCCGATCGACTGCGGGCCGGAGAGGATGTAGTCCGCCTCGACCCCGGTGTCGACGAGTGAGTCGACGCTGGCCTTGGCGGTGGATCCGAGCACGCCGATGACGGTGACGAGCATGAGTCCGAGCATGAGGGCGAAGGCGGTGGCCGCGGTGCGTCTGGGGTTGCGAACCGAATTGGTCCTGGCCAGGCGTCCGATCGCTCCGAACGGACGGGTGATGACGGCCCCGAGTGCGCCGACGACCGGCCGTGACAGCGACGGCGCGGCCAGTGCGGTGGCGACGATCAGCGCGACGGCTCCCGCGCCGACCGTGGCAGCGGCCGCCCCGCCGGTCGACTGCGCGCCGATGATCAACGCGGCCGCGCCCGCGATTCCGAGGCCGACGCCCACGAACGTTCGGGTACGCAGGGTGTCACCCGCAGAGGCGAATTCCTCGCGCATCGCGGCGACCGGTGGAATCTTGGCTGCCCGCCGGGCCGGCGCGTACGCGCTCAGCACGGTGACGACGATGCCGACGGCGAACGCGACGACAACGGTGCGCGGCTCGAGTGCCAACGGTCCCGACGGCAGACCCAGATCGAAGGCGTTGAGCAGTGCCCGTAGCCCGTAGGCCAGCCCTACCCCGCCGACGAAGCCGAGGATGCTGCCGATGATGCCGACAACGAGAGCTTCGAGAACGACCGAGCGGCTGACCTGCCCGCGGCTGGCTCCGACGGCGCGCAGCAGTGCCAATTCGCGGACGCGCTGAGCGACGATCATCGAGAACGTGTTGTAGATGATGAAGGTGCCGACCAGCAGGGCGATCCCACCGAAGGCCAGCAGGAAGTAGTTGATGAACGACAGTGCCGACTCGACCTCGGCCTGAGTCTCGGCCTGTACGTCCGCGGCGGTCTGGACCTTCAGGTCGGGGAACGCCGCGGCGATCTCGTCGCGGAGATCGCTCTGAGTCAGCCCTTGCGCGGCGAGATCGGTGCCTGCGACGTCGATGTACTGCACGTGGGCACCGTCGGTGAACAGCTCGTTCGCCTGGCTCTGCACGAACTGGATTCCGATGTAGCCACCGGATTCTGTTGCTGTCGAATAGATTCCGGTGATCGTGATGTCGGTGATGCCCTTGGACGGCACGAGTACCTGGGTGGCGTCGCCCACCTCGAGTCCGGCGCGCTCGGCACCACCGGCGTTGATCGCGACCTGGCCGGGGGCTGTGGGAGCCGAACCGTCGACGAAGGTGGTCGGATCACCGAGTCGTTGGTCGTCGGGGAGATACGACTCGCCGATGGTCGGTGCGCCACCGGACTGTACGGCGGCGCCGTCGGACCCCAGCAGTACCAACTGTCCGCCGACGTACGGCGATACGGCGCGCACGTTCGGCAACGCCGAGATCGCCGCGATGTCCTCGTTCGGCACGCCGGACGAGCGTGCGTCCTCGGGGCTCACTCGAACATCCGCGCCCTGCGCGGTATCGGCGAACAGTGAGGAGAAAGTGCGCTGAAGGGTGTCGGTGAACACGAACGAGCCCGCGACGAATGCCGTGCCGAGCACGACCGACAGTACCGTCAGGGCCAGTCGGACTTTGTGTGCGGCAAGGTTTCTCAGTGACACCTTGCGCATGGGATTGCCCGACGGCTTGTGTCGAGGAGGTTTGTCGGAGACGGATTTCTTGGAGATGGAGTGCGCCATTATCGGACCGTCTCGAGCTTCTTCATCCGCTCGAGTACGGCGTCGGCGGTGGGCGAGTTCAGCTGATCGATAACTGCGCCGTCGGCGAGGAACACGACGCGGTCGGCGTAACTGGCCGCGCGTGGATCGTGCGTGACGATGACGACGGTCTGATCGAATTCGTCTGCGGCAGTGCGCAGAATCGACAGCACCTCGCCGGACGAGCGGGAGTCCAGGTTACCGGTGGGCTCGTCGCCGAACACGATGTCGGGTCGGCCTGCCAGAGCGCGGGCGCACGCCACTCGCTGCTGCTGTCCGCCCGAGAGTTCGCTGGGGCGGTGATCGAGGCGGTCGCGCAGGCCGAGTCGGTCGACCACGGTGTCGAGCCATTCTTTGTCCGGCGTGCGACCGGCGATGTCGAGGGGCAGGGTGATGTTCTCCAGTGCGGTGAGCGTCGGCACCAGGTTGAAGGCCTGGAACACGAATCCGATTCGGTCCCTTCGCAATCCGGTCATCTCCTTGTCGGAGAGCGCCGTCAGCTCGGTGTCGCCGATGGTCACCGTTCCCGAGGATGCGTTGTCCAAGCCGGCCAGGCAGTGCATGAGCGTGGACTTGCCCGAACCCGAGGGGCCCATGATGGCGGTGAATTCTCCGCGAGCGAATTCGACGCTCACCCCGGACAGTGCGTGGACCTGGGTGTCCCCTGATCCGTAGACCTTCGATACGTCGACCGCACGTGCGGCAATGTCGCTCATGGGTGCCAGTGTTCCAGCGTTCCGCGCCCGTCGCTATCAGGGGAGACCCTGAACACCACCCCTATGATGGGCGTCATGCGCATCGGAGCCCACGTCCGCGACAGCAGCGACCCTCTCGGAACGGCCGAGGCGCTCGGCGTCGACCTCGTTCAGATGTTCCTCACCGATCCGCAGAAGTGGAACAAGCTCGAACCACACCCGCAGGGCGAGGCGTTGCTGAACGGCTCGGTCGACGTGGTGGTGCACTCGTCCTACGTCCTCAATGTGGCGAGCTTGAACAATCGGATCCGCATTCCGTCGCGCAAGGCCGTCGTCGAGCAGGCTGCTGCTGCGGCCGAAATCGGGGCCATCGGGCTGGTCGTCCACGGCGGCCACGTCCGTGAGGGTGAGGACACCGCCAAGGGAATCGACAACTGGCGCAAGCTGTTCGAGCGCCAAGCGGAGCAGGGCGGCTTCGGGGTACCGATCTTCGTCGAGAACACCGCGGGCGGAGACTCCGCGATGGCACGCCACTTCGACGACATCGCCCGCCTGTGGGATGCCATCGGCGAGTTCGGTGCCGGCTTCTGCCTGGACACCTGCCATGCCTGGGCCGGCGGAGAGGATCTCGTCGACGTCGTCGACCGAATCAAGGCCATCACCGGACGCATCGATCTGGTGCACCTGAACAACTCACGCGACGAGTTCGACTCGGCCAGGGACCGGCACGCCAATCTCGGCACCGGAACGATCGACGCGGAGATCCTGACCGCAGTCGCCCTGGCGGCCGACGCGCCGGTGATCCTGGAGACCCCGCCCGAAGGTATCGAAGACGACGTCAGGCTGCTGAAGAGCCTGTAGTGCTGAGGGCGAGGTCGTTCACGGCCGACGCCCACAGCCGGATCAGTTCGTCGATGCCCGGCAGATTCGCAGCCCAGGTGATGCGCGCGAGTGCGGTACCCGCACTCGTCACGGTGATCCCGATGTCGATGGCGTGCTCTCGGCTGGGCTCTGCCAGTGCATCCTCGTGCACGATGATCTGTGCTCCCGCGCGTGAGGCCAGCGCGGGATAGTTGCGAGCCAGCGCGTAGTCGCAGCCGCCGTTCGGCACCGAGCCCAGTCGCCTCGAGACCTCGTCGACGAGGTGCTCGCGGTGCGAAGGGACGACGAGAGCGTCGACGGGAAGCGTGGGCAGCCGGACCGGGTGAACTGCGCCAGTGCTCTCGAGGTCGAGGTCCACCAGCACGCCGGCCGAGGAGCCGCGACGGTTGTTTCTCTGCCACGTGGACACGGCCGAGCCCAGAGCGGCGAGCAGCAGAATGCTGCGGCGGTGTCGGCCGTCGGGCAGAGTGAACGTCATCGACGTCTGCTCGAGGACTGCGGTGTGTTCGGTGAGCAACGGACGCTCCGCCGGAGTCAGGACGGCCACCCAGTACGGAACCTGTTCGGCTACCTCGGTGCAGAGAGTGCGTCCGAGCTGAGCCGGACTGATCGTCTCGCGGTGCACGAGTCTGAGCGGTGCGAACACGGTCACGGCGACGAACCCCACTTTCGGTTCAGATTGTCCTAGCCTTACCTAACCCTCGCCAGGCTAGCTCGAGCCGTGATCGGACGTCCAGGACGCCCCCTGTCGGGATCGGTTCAGTCGGTGGCGCGCAGCGCCGGAATGCCGGGAGCGACCGGCAACCTTCCGGTCTCGAGCTCGCCGAGCAGACCCTCCGACCAGGTCAGCAGCCCGGTGACGTCGAGGTGATGCGGTGGGTTGCACTCGAAGCCGACGAGCCGTTCGTGTCCCTGCCGAAGCAGCGAGGCGGCGCCGACGCGATTGCCGCGCATCAGATGGGTCAACCCGACGGCGAGTTGGGCGAGGCCCTGCCACAACGGACGCTCGTCGGACGGGCAGCTCTTCCAGGTGCCTTCCAGTACCTCGTGCGCATGGAACGGCATGTTCGCGTCCAGGAATTTCTGCGCTTCGACGAGAGCGGCGGTGGGCGGAAGCCGAAGGTCGTCCGGCACCCGTGGGGTTCCGTTTCCACCGCGGGCCATGGGACGCCCAAGACCGTCACGAGGCCTGGCATTGAGGGGTTTACCGTGCGCATCACGTTCGCGTTCGGCCATGGCGGAAACCCTAGTGTGTGGTGGCCCGCACCACCGTGCTCATCGGTGGGAAGACGAGCGCGCGGTGATGACGCCCAGCGCGATCAGCGCTGCAGCAGAGGTGGCGACCATCGTGGTGGCCACGGCGATCGCGTCGTTTCCGAGCACGCCGACGATCGGCGCGACGATGGCACCGAGTCCGAACTGAGCTGCTCCGAGGAGGGCAGCGGCACCGCCTGCGGCCTCACCGTGCCTGGACAGAGCGAGCGCGGGCGCGTTGGGCATCACGAATCCGACGGCCCCGAGCACGAACCACAGTGGGACGACGAAGCCGGCCATGCCGCCGACCCCGGTGATCGCGAGGACCGTCATGACGGCACCCGCGAACACGGCGAAGGACAGCGCTGTCAGCACGATTTGCACCGGTGCGAAGCGTCCGAGCAGAAGGACGTTGAGCTGGGAAGCGCCGATGAGGGAGATGGCACCGGCGGCGAAGACGATGGCGAACTGCTGCTCGTCGAGGCCGAACTCCTCCTGCAGGACGAACGACGACCCGGCGATGTAGGCGAACAGCGAGGCCATCGCCAGTGCGGCGACGAGGACGAGAACGACGAACTGGGCGTCCCGCAGCAGTGAACGGTAGGTGCGCAGTACCGGCATGACGCCGCTGGCGCGGCGACGCTCGGGTGGCAGCGTCTCGTGGAGCGAGACGATGGCAAGAGTCATCAGAGCAACACCCATGATCGCCAGCGCCGCGAACACGAGACGCCATGATCCGACCAGCAGCACGGCACCGCCCAGCGACGGAGCCAGCACGGGAGCGACGCCCATGACCAGCATCAGGCGGGACAGGACGGTCGCGGCGGCACGGCCACTGAACAGGTCGCGCACGATGGCCATCGCGACCACGGCTGCGGCCGCAGCACCCAGACCCTGTACGACGCGAAGGCCGCCGAGAACAGCGATGTTGGGAGCCACGATGCACGCCACGGAGGCCAGGATGTGCACTCCGGTGCCGACGATGAGGGGCAGCCGTCGACCGACGATATCCGACAGCGGGCCGATGATCAGCTGACCGAGGGCAAGACCGACCAGGGTGCCTGCGAGGGTGAGCTGCACGGCGGACGAGGACGTGTTCAGGTCGTCGGCGATCGCCGGAAGAGCCGGCAGATACATGTCGATGGTCAAGGGGCCGAGCGCGATGAGCGCGCCGAGCACCAGGATCACCCGCAGGCGTTCCTTGGAGGTCGGCTCGGGGGACGTCTTCGTTGCCGATGCTTCGGCTACGGCTGTCTCGGTTGCTGACGTGTTCGGTGCTTGGGCCACCCGAGGTTCAGCAACCGGGGTACTCGTTCTGTTCCCGTTGCTGACTACAACTTTCGTGTTCTAGGCCACGGCGTCGGACAGTACGGTCAGCTTCTCGACTTCCTGGCTGGTCAGAGCCAACGCCGGCGCGTCGAGCAGGGCCGGTAGCTGAGATACCTTGCTTGCACTCGCGATCGGGGCGGTGACTCCCGGTCGGGCCAGCAGCCAGGCCAGCGCGACGCTCGAGATCTCTGCCGAACGGGATTCGGCGATCTCGCGCAGGCCCTGCACCACATCCAGACCGGCATCGGAGAAGTACCCGGTGGTCAGACGTTCGCGCTGCTTCCCGGCCAGGTCCTCGCGGGTGCGGTACTTGCCCGTCAGGAACCCGGCGGCGAGGGAGAAGTACGGGAACACACCGAGGTCGTTCTCGACGGCCAGATGCTGCAGTTCACCCTCGTAATCGCGGCGGGCCACCAGGTTGTAGTGCGGCTGCAGTGCGATCGGTGGCGCGAAACCGTTCTCGTTCGTCAGTTCCAGCCACTCGCGAACGCGTGCAGGCGAGTAGTTCGAGATGGCGACGTGCCGGACCTTGCCCGCTTCGACCAACCCGTCGAACGCGGCTAGGGACTCCACGAGCGGGGTCTTCTCGTCGTCGTAGTGCGCGTAGTAGACGTCGATGTGGTCGGTCTGCAGCCGGCTCAGCGACGCGTCGGCGGCGGCCCGGATGTTGTCCGGGGCCAGTCCGCGGAACTCGGGATGCTGGCTGACCTTGGTGGCGATGACGACGTCGTCCCGGTTTCCGCGGGCTCTGGTCCAGTTGCCGATGATGGTTTCGGATTCGCCGCCGGAGTTGCCGTCGGCGAATGCCGAGTACGAGTCTGCGGTGTCGACGAAGTTGCCTCCGCCCGCGGTGAACGCATCGAGAATCTCGAAGGACGCAGCCTCGTCGCTGGTCCAGCCGAAGGTGTTCCCGCCGAGGGCGAGCGGAAAGATGTCGAGATCGGAACGGCCGATGGCAACCACGAAAAAACCCCTTACGTTGGCGTACAACTCGACTGTACGAGCAGTCCGGGGCTCAATGCCAGGTGTGGTCCACCAGAGCGGTTCGCGGACCGAACTTGGGCTTGGTGGCCTTGCCGCTCAGGTACAGCAGCCGAATCGCGCGATGCCGATGCGGGGCCAGAGGCTGCAGATACTCGACCATCTCCGCATCGTCGATCGATCTACCCAGCAGAGACCAGCCCACCACCGACGCCAGGTGGTAGTCGCCCACCGACAATGCGTCGGGATCCCCGAGGGCGCGTTGCGCGGTCTCGGCCGCCGTCCAGACACCGACGCCCGGGATTGCCCGCAGCCTGCGCGCAGCGTCCTCGGGCGTCATTCCCGACGCCTCCTCCAGGCGTCCGGCCGCGCAGGCAGCGCGGACGATGGTCTTGGACCGGGCCGGATCGACGTTGGCTCGGTGGTAGTCCCACGACGGAATGCGGCGCCACACGTCGGGTGTCGGGAAGACGAACATCGGCTTCGGCGTCGGACCCGGTGCTTTCTCGCCGAACTTGCTCACCAGGTACCGCCACGATCCGAATGCCGAAATTCCGTGTACGCGTTGTTCGATGATCGCCGGAATCAGGGCCTCGAGTACCAGTCCGGTACGGCCCAGGCGCAGGTGCGGTAGCTGCCGATGGGCTTCCCGGAGAATCGGGTGCTCCGGTGCGAAAGTGCCGGCGTCGTCGTCCAACCCCAGCAGAGCGGGCGCCGCGTCCAACAGCTCGGGTGCGCCGGGGCCCCAGGCTCGAACCTGCGCGCTCGTCGGCGACACCTGCGTCAGGCGGTAGGTCACCGGGCCCGAGCTCATTCGCGACGTGCGCCAGATGCCGCCGTCCGGCGTCGACTCGTAGGTGGGGTCGCCGCGGCCACGGCGCAGCGGCGACACCGACATCCGGACGTCGATGCGTTGCTCGGACGTGACCACGCGGGCCAGCCCGTCGGTACCGGCGTCGTCGGGCATCGGTTCGTCACCTCCGAACGGTCGTGGCCATGCGGACCGAGAAGGTCCCCTTCAGGGCGTCGGTCGGCACTGTTGCAACACCGACGGCAAGATACATAGTGCCTCTCGGAGCGCAGGAGTACCGCACGGACTCTCTCGCCGCCTCTGGCCAGGTCTACAGCGTCAGGAGGATTCTCGTGGCTCGATCGAGTGCCGCATCGTTCGTCGGAGTCGCCTACGCGTTCGTCGTGGCGATGATGGGTACGACCATGCCGACGCCGCTCTACGCGTTGTACGAGGTCGAGTTCGGGTTCTCCGTATTCGTCGTCACGCTGGTGTTCGCGGCGTACGCGGTCGGTGTACTCGCTGCCCTGCTGGCCTTCGGGCGGTGGTCGGATTCGCTCGGTCGTCGTCCGATGCTGTTGGCGGCCATCGGTTTCGGCCTGATCAGTGCCGTGGTGTTCGTGACTGCGGGTTCGCTCACGGCGCTGGTGATCGGGCGGGTGCTGTCCGGACTGTCGGCGGGAATCTTCGTCGGAACAGCGACGGTGACCCTGATCGAACTGGTGCCGGACAAGTGGCGGGATCGTGCCCCGGCCATCGCCACGGCGGCCAATATCGGCGGCCTCGGCCTGGGCCCGCTGGTGGCCGGGTTGCTGGCCGAATACCTTCCGCAACCGCTACGCCTGACCTTCTTCGTCGACATCGGCCTGCTCGCGGTGGCCGCTCTGGCGGTGTTTCTCGCTCCCGAAACCGTTCGGGTCGCAGCGGGTGCGCGCCCGCAGATGCAACGACTGTCGGTTCCGGCGGACGTTCGTGGCACTTTTCTGCGCGCGTCGATCGGTGGTTTCGCCGGCTTCGCGGTGCTCGGCCTGTTCACCGCGGTATCACCGGGATTCATCGCGGGGGTGCTGCAGATCGACAACCATGCCGTCACCGGCGTCGTGGTGTTCGCGGTCTTCGCGGCATCCGCTTCCGCGCAGATCCTGCTGGGCCGGGCCGATCCGACGTCGGCGCAGCGCTGGGGTTGCTTCGTTCTGACGGTCGGGCTGGTGGTCCTGGCGCTGTCGCTGCTCCTGACGTCGCTGCCGGTCCTGGTGATCGCGGCGCTGCTGTGCGGCGTCGGGCAGGGTGTGACGTTCAGCAACGGTATGGCGGCCATCGCCGCTGGGCTTCCGCCGGAACGTCGAGCAGAAGTGACCTCGACGTTCTTCGTGGTGCTGTACGTCGCCATCTCGTTGCCGGTCATCGGGGCCGGGGCTGCGGCGAACGAATGGGGATTGGTGACTGCGGGACTGGTGTTCTCCGCGCTCGTCGCAGCGCTCGCGGCGGTGGCGTTCGTGCTGCTCACCCTCGACGGCAGGAAGGCCAGGGAGTCCCACTACGCCTGACCCGGTTGGCAGTGCGCCGGAATCGAATTCGCACTGCCGCGCAGTCGAGTGCCAAGTACCTCGGTGTTCGTGCGCGAGTCACCCGGAGTTTGTCGGTGCCCCGAAGTAGGGTCTGAGACCGTGATCATCGTGAGTACGGACGGCTCGTGTCTGCGTAACCCCGGCGGAGCAATCGGGTGGGCGTGGGTCAACCACACGGGGCCGAGCAACTCCGGCGGTGAGCCCTCGGGCACCAACCAGGTCGCCGAGCTCAGGGCCCTGCTCGAGGCGGTTCTGGCGCACCCGGGCCCCGAGCCGCTGTTGATCGAATCCGACTCGCAGTACGCCATCAAGTGCGCATCGGAATGGCTCGCGGGCTGGAAGCGCAAGGGCTGGAAAACAGCGGGCGGCACCCCGGTGCGCAACCTGGAGCTGGTGCAGAGCATCGAGCGAGCCATCACCGAACGTGAGGGTCCGGTCCGGTTCCGGTGGGTCCGCGGACACGTCGGCAATCACTTCAACGAAGCGGCCGACGCCTTGGCAGGTGAAGCCGCGCGCGCCGTGGCCGCCGCCGGCACGCCGGCACCGGTAGCGACAACACCGGCTCCGGTAGCTGCTGCTCCTTCCGCTCCGGCACCGGTGACACGGCCCACGTCCGACGACGCGGTCCCGACGCTGTTCTGATCGGGCATCCGGCCCGGACGTGAGAATTGGACAACGGCAGCCGGTAGAATCTGGACATTCCACTCGAATCGGATTCTCTGAAACCGGAGGCGTCGAGCTCACTGTGCACTCCATAGATTTCTTTCGGCCACCCGTGGCCGCTGCTCCGGCCGCTCGTTCTCGCGTGATCGCATGGTGATCACCGCGCTGCTTTCCTTGCTCCTCGGCTTCGTGCTCACCGCCGCGATCATCGCGGCCAACGGATACTTCGTGGCCCAGGAGTTCGCTTACATGTCCGTCGACCGGGCGACGCTGCGTACCGGTGCCGAGAAGGGCGACGCGTCGGCCGAGCGGGCACTGAAGGTCACCAAGCGCACGTCGTTCATGCTGTCGGGCGCGCAGCTGGGCATCACCGTCACCGGTCTGATGGTCGGATACGTGGCCGAGCCGTTCATCGGAGAATCGCTGGGCGAGCTGCTCAGCAGTGCCGGAGTGCCCATCGCGGTGGGTATTTCCATCGGCACGGTGGGCGCTCTCGTGCTCGCCACCGTCGTGCAGATGATCTTCGGCGAGCTGTATCCGAAGAATCTCGCCATCGCCAGTCCCGATCCGCTGTCCCGACGCCTTGCCCGCTCGACGCTCATCTACCTGGCCGCCTTCGGTTGGCTGATCACCTTCTTCGACAAGTCCTCCAACGCGATGTTGCGTCTGCTGCGAGTCGAGCCGGTGCACGACGTGGACAGCAGCGCCACCGCGAAGGATCTCGAGAGCATCATCGAGGATTCCCGCGCGAGCGGGGATCTGACCGAGGACCTGTCGTTGCTGCTCGATCGCATCCTGGACTTTCCCGAGCGCGATGTCGCACACGCGATGATTCCCCGTACTCGGGTGGATGCGGTCACGCCCACCACTGCCATCGGTGAGATGCGGGCGCGGATGGTGCGTGCGCACACCCGGTACCCGGTGATCGGCGACCGTGAGGAGCCGATCGGTGTGGTGCAGCTGGCCGAGGTGATGGCCGCTGCGCCCGACGACACACGGCCGGTCACCGAGATCATGCGGGCACCGCTGATCGTGCCGGAGCTCATGCCACTAGAGGATGCCCTGGAGTTGTTGTCCAGCACCAAGAACGAGTTGGCATGCGTCATCGACGAGTACGGCGGATTCGCCGGGGTGCTCACCATCGAGGATCTCGCCGAGGAATTGGTCGGCGAGATCACCGATGAGCACGACGACGACGAGGACATCGCCGGCGTGCACGATCAGGAAGACGGAGTGTGGCTCATGGACGGCGACGTCCACGTCGACGAGGTCGAACGCACCATCGGTCGCGACATGCTGTTGCCGCGAGGGGACTACGAGACGCTCGCAGGCCTGCTCATCGCGGAGGGCGGGAATCTGCCCGAGGTCGGAGACACCGTTCGTATCGATCTCGCGGTGTTCGGAGCCGATCTGATGGAAGACGAACCGCCGCGTCCGTCCCTGGAAGTCGAGGTGCTCGAGGTGGACCGGCACGTGCCGAGTGAGCTGAGAATCAGACTGCACGAGAACTCGCCGGACGGCAGCGAGCCGTCGTCGGAGTCGGACGAGGACACGGACCGATGAACGCGTGGGTCGTCGTTGCGGTGACGGTACTGCTCATCGCGCTGAGTGCGTTCTTCGTCGTCATCGAGTTCGCGCTGCTCGGTGCCCGTAGGCATCGACTGGAGGAGAAGGCAGGCACGAGCCGATCGGTGCGGGCCGCGCTGCGCGGAATGAACGAGTTGACGATCATGCTGGCAGGCGCGCAGCTCGGCATCACTGCCTGCACCTTCGCCCTCGGTGCCGTCACCAAGCCTGCCGTCGATTCCTGGCTGGGCCCGGTGTTCACCTCGTGGGGGGTTCCGGGATGGTTGGCCGGAACCGCCGCGTTCGCACTGTCGCTGTTGCTCGTGACGTTCCTGCATCTGGTGATCGGCGAGATGGCCCCGAAATCCTGGGCCATCGCGCACCCCGAACTCGCTGCCACCATCATCGGGTTGCCCTCTCGGGCGTTCATCCGACCCTTTCGGCTGTTCCTGGTGTGGGTCAACAAGATCGCCAACACGCTCGTCCAACGGTCGGGAGTGGAGCCGGTCGAGAATGCTGCGGTCGGCGGCCGCGACGCCGAGACCATCCGCAACCTCGTCGAGTACTCGTCGCAGGTCGGCGTATTGGAACCGGAACTGCAAACCCAGATCACCCGGGTGATCGAACTCGAGACGCTGACCGTCGAGAAGATCACGGTGCCCGACTCCAAGGCGACGTCGGTTCCGCACGGTGCCACGGTGTCCGACGTGCAGGCCGCGGCGCTGCGGTCCGGTCACCTGCGGGTACTGCTCACCGACAGCGCAGGCGCGACGCCCGGTGTCGTGCACGTGCGTGACACGCTGCTGGCAGCCGCCGAAGAACCCGCCGCCGACTACGCACGGGAGGCCTACTCGGTCGACGGAGCGACACCGGTGTACGAGTTGTTACGGCAGATGCGCAACCGCAGCGTTCAGCTCGCGGTTGTCGAGACCGAGGGACAGTTCCTCGGTATCGTCACGCTCACCGACGTCATCAAACGGGTACTGCCCACGGCTCGTGCTGCACAGCAGGACAATTCAGCCGCGCGGTTGCATCCGACTGTTGGGTAGCGCAGGTGCGTGCAGTCGAGATCCCGGATACCCCTCGACGGTGCCGAACTGCTCGCTGCCCCGCTCGTAGGCGGCTCGATACTCGACGACGTCCTCGTGGCTGCGACCGACGAAGTTCCACCACATGACGATCTGCTCCCCGAACGGCGGTCCACCGAGCAGCAGCATCCGCATCGGCTCTCGGTTCGGATTGTGCAGATCGAGCGTCGAATCGCCCGGTTCGCGATAGCCGAGTTCGGCTGCGGCGAGGACGGTCTCGTCCATCGTCACGGTGCCCTGATCGACGATGACGCCGTGCTCGAACGTCGGGTCGACGTCGAGGGTGACGCGGGCCCCGGCGTCGAGCACGATCTCGACTCCGAGGAGTGGGGTGAACGTGGCCACCGGCGAGGTCTCTCCGAGCAGTGAGCCGAGAAATACTCGCGCGGTCAGCCCCTGGCTCGTGTGAGTCCGCGGCACGTAGTGCTCGAAAGTCGGTGCGGTGAAGCGGGAGCGAGCCGGAAGTGCCACCCACAGTTGCATGCCGTGCAGAATTTCGGTCTCCGGGGTGGATGTCTCGGAGTGACTGATGCCGTAGCCGGCCGTCATCAGATTGAGCTCTCCGGGACGCACCATGGCATGCGATCCGACGCTGTCGCGATGCTCGATCTCTCCGGAGAACAGCCAGCTGACGGTCTGGAGTCCGGTGTGCGGATGCGGCGGTACGTCCATCGACGACGTGTCGGGGCCGTAGTGGTCGGCGAAGCACCACGCGCCGATCAGTGAACGCTGTCGCTGGGGGAGCGTGCGCCGGACCTTCAGTGCGCGAGGACCGCCGAGGGGAACCTCGCGTGGGGTGAGAATCTCGATGGTCATTCGATGCCTGCCTGTGTTCTCGGAGCTCGCTGCTTCACGCGTTCACTCGTACAACCGGATGTGGACACGGGCTGTTCCGGACATGCTCGATCCGTCGCTACACGCGATTTTCGACGACGGTGCGAACCTCGGAACCCAGGTCGGATCGATGGGCATCGAGGGTCCCGGTGATGTCGTCGCCGTTGAAATCGTAGTGCTTCGCTGCTGTGAAAGGCATGGTCACAGGCTATTCCTCGGGTCGACGAAAAACTTCGAAAGAATTTCTCATCCGGAACCCATCCACCTTGCGAGGTGCTGCGAATGCCCAATGAGACACCCGCTACTGCTGTCGCCCCCGACCGCCGTCAGTAGTGGGTGTCTCCCTTTTTTTGTGGAGCGCAGGTGTCCACATCGGTTGGGCAGGTGACCGTGGAGCGCTGCGCAGGCTGGGCGAGACCGGATCAGGAAATTTCGGGCGAGCCGAAACTATGATCGGTACGCTTTCGGGCCTGGGCAGTTCGTTTCACAAGGGAGCCCCATGCAAGAAGACTCTCGATCGCCCGTATCGCGGCACGGCGAGCGATCGAATGCGTCCCTACGACCACGTTCGAGGCAGGTGCACAGCGCGACCAGGAGTCGCCACCGCAAACGGTCGACCACCATCTCGTCACCGAGGTCGAACTCGAGCGTCACCGTTCCACCGCTCGGTCCGCAACCCAGTGCGGCTCAGGTCATCCGCCATTGGTTCGCTGCTCCACACGATTTCGACTGGATTTTCGTGCACAAGTCGACTCGTCCGCTGCACAGATTGATCCGAGTCGTGTTCGCGAGCTGCGTGGCTTTGTACGCGGCCGTGTCGATCCTGATGTTGGCGTCGCCGAACGGGCCGACGGGATCGGGGCCTGTTGCCTACGTACTTTTCATCCTGGTTCTGCAATTCGCTGTGATCGTGTGGTTGCTGGTCGGGCCGCTGCCGGATCGTAAGTGGCAGGTGGTCGCGTTCCTGGTGTTCGGTGACGTCGGGCTCACGTCGGTGATTCTTCTCGATGTACCCACGTCGGCGCTGATCGGCACGTTCCTCTTCGCGCTGACAGGGTCGATGTGCACCTTCTTTCTCGGACCGAGGCTGCTCGTCGCACACCTGGTGTTCGCCAATCTGGTGATCGGCTACATCGGGGCGGCCGCGTACGTAGAGGGTTTGTGGGGTCCGTGGGATGCGATCGCCGCAGTCCTCGTCGCCGGAGGTGCGACGTCGGGTGTCCCGATCTTCGCCCAGATCGCCTGGTCGTTGGTGTGCGAGGATGCACGGCAGTCCGAGATCGATCCGCTGACACGGATGAAGAACAGGCGCGGACTGCAGAACGCCGTCGAGGATCTGTGGTCGGTCGCTCGCGGTGAGCGGTTGGCATTCGTTCTCGTTCTGGTCGACATCGATCGGTTCAAGAGCGTCAACGATCGCTACGGTCACGATCAGGGTGATGCCGTCATCGTGCTCGTTGCCGACCGTCTCCACGGTCACCTCGGGAAGTCGGGCGTGGTGGCGAGAACCGGGGGCGAGGAGTTCGTGGCCGTCCTCGTCGGCGAGGCAGAACAACTGTGTGAACTGGTACTCGAGGTGAGTGGCACTCTGACGGATTGCTCGGATCCGATACCGGTGACAGTGAGCGCAGGCGCAGTCGTGATCGCTCCTGATTCCGACGCGTGGACATCAGGGGTCGACGTGGTCAACGACGTCACGCGCGCGGCGGACTCTCTCATGTACCGGGCGAAGGCGGACGGCGGAAATCGAACGGTGCTCGAGACGATGTAGGGCCCAACTCACTGAGCCTGCTGACCAATCGATCGGTGTCAAGACCCGAACATCCGACGGCGAATTCATCCAGCGGGACGAGGGCGTGGAAGTCGACCCGCACATCACGGTCGTAGGCGACGTCCACGAGGTTTACTGGATCCTGCTGTTGCCCAGATTGTTCGGGATGTGCTTACTGGATCGTCCTTCTCGCTCGACAGAACATCGAAAGATGTTGCAACGCTGCGAATACCGATCTCCGTCTACCTGCATGGTGCCGGGAGTTCACTGCGAGGAACCCGGGTGGACACCGACCCTCCGTAGCCTCGGCCAGCATGCGATTCGGTCGGTTCTTGCCACTGGTGTGCGTTCCTCTCGCGGTGTTGACGGGGTGCGGAACGGACACGGCAGCGGACCCGACCCCGCTCGGCTCGTTCGATCTGCAAGCGCACCGCGGCGGACTCGGCTTGGTCACCGAGAGCACCATCGAATCGTTCACCAACGCACTGCAACTCGGGGTGAGCACCCTAGAATTGGATACTCAGATCACCGAGGACGGCATAGCGATCGTCACCCACGACCGCAAGGTCTCGGACAGCAAGTGCGTCGACACCCGTGCGCTCACACCGGGGGACCCCGAGTTTCCGTACGTCGGGAAGTACGTGAACACACTGACACTCGCGCAGATTCGCACCCTCGACTGCGGAGCCCTACCTCTCGCGGACTACCCGGAGCAACGACGCGTGCCCGGCGCTCGAATGCCGACCCTCACCGAGGTGTTGGATCTGGTGAAGTCGGCCGACGCGCCGGATGTGAAGCTGAACGTCGAAACCAAGGTCGAGGCGGGCAGCCCCACCGAAACCGCTCCGCGCGAGCAGTTCGTCGACACGGTTCTGGCGACCATCCGCGACGCAGACATGCTGGACCGGGTCACCGTGCAGAGTTTCGATTGGGGCGCACTGAAACTGGTCCGCGACTCCGAACCCGAGGTGCCGGTGGTGGCGCTGACCAACGGTGACTTCCTGCAGGTGGGCCAGGATGGTGCGTCTCCCTGGCTGGGCGGAATCGACGTCGACGATTTCGGTGGAGATGCGATTGCCGCGATCGATTCGTTCGGAGCGTCGGCGTACTCGCCCGTGCAGGGGACCCCGCAGAGCGGGAAGGTCGGCGACCCCGACTTCGAGCTCTACGTCACCCAGGACATGGTGGACTCCGCGCACGAGCGCGGAATACGAGTGATCCCGTGGACCGTCGACGATCCCGACACCATGCGCGCGCTGATTGATATGGGCGTCGACGGACTGATCACCGATTACCCCGACCGATTGCGCACCGTCATGAGCGAACGCGGACTGGCATTGCCCGCGCCCGCCCTGTGACGATTCCCCGTCAGAACGGGTAGCCGACTCCGGTCAACTTCTCGCTGGCGTCCCACAGCTTCGCAGCAAGAGCGGGGTCCTGTGCGGTCTTGGTCATGCTCGCCGGGCCCGGCTTACCGCGCGTCTCGAACAAGGACTTGGGGCCGCTGTACGTGCCGCCACCCGCAACATCGATCGCGTAGAGCGTGGGACGTGCTCCGGCACTGGCAGATTGCGAAAAGAACTTCAGTCCGATCGGAGCCAGAGTGGACAGAATCTTGTTGCTGCCCAAACCGTCTGGGCTCGAGTACAGCTCGGTGGCCGAGATTCCTGGGTGCGCGGCATTGCTGGTGATCTTCAGCCCGGCCTTGTCGATCCGGCGCTGGAGTTCGAGCGCGAACAGAATGTTCGCAAGCTTGGAGTTCGCGTACCCACGCTGGGGGTTGTACCCGCGTTCGAGCTGAAGATTGTCGAAATCGAGCTTGGGGCCCTGCCGGTGCGCGACGGAAGCGATGGTGGTGATCTTGGCGTCCGCAGCGAGCTTGGGGAACAGCAGGCCGGTCAGGGCGAAGTGGCCGAGATGATTGGTGCCGAGCTGGAGCTCGAACCCGTCCGCCGTCTCGGACCGCAACGCAGGCATCATGACGCCGGCGTTGTTGATCAGCACGTCGATCGACTCCGGTGCCGACGCGGCGTACTCACGAACCGAGGCCAGGTCGGCGAGATTCAGGGTGGCGGTGTCGACGGTTCCGTCGGGTGCCTCCGCCGAAATTTTGGCCGCAGCGGCATCGGCCTTGTCCTTGTTGCGGCACGCGAGCGTCACGTGGTCGCCTCGCTTCGCCAACTCCAAGGCGGTGTAGTAGCCGATACCGGTGTTCGCACCGGTGATGACAACGCGTCTCTGCTTGGTTTCGGGCACGCCGCCAGGCTACCGGTCTGTTTTAGACTTTGCCCGTGAGTAGAGCAGAAGCCGACGAACATGCGGAGTTTCCTAAGGGCACCGGAAATCCCGCGTCTCGGGCATTCCGCGCGGCGGGATACCGGTGCCTGGACGATCTCGCCGGGGTCCCCGCGGCCGAGCTGAAGACACTGCACGGTGTCGGTCCGAAATCGCTGGCAGTCATCCAGGCAGCACTGGAGCAGACCGGTCGATCGCTGGGTTGACACCCAGGCCTGGGCCGTTACCCGAGATTGTTCGCCGCAGCGACAACCGCATTCAGTGACGAGGCGACCACGGACCCGTCGATCCCACTCCCCACGCCGACTTCCCGCCCCGACGAACCTCGACGTACGTCGCTGCCCCACTGTTCGAGCCGTGTTCTCGGGTCGTTCCGCAGGCTCCATTACTGTCCCCGATGGAGTGCTGAGACAGACCGAGTACCTCGACTCCCAGAATCTGCGCCAATGCGTCGACCGGCCCGGTTCCGACGGCGCTGTGGTGATGCTCGCCGTCGTCGTCGGCGAGGGTGACCGACAGGGTGGAGTCCGCATCTATCGACCACGCCACCAGTGTGCGACGGCCGGTACGAATGTAGTTGTCCTCGAACAGAGTCCAGATCTCCTTCGAGCTGATCTCGGTGCCCGTCGAGTCGGTGTCGTGCTGGACCACCCGGGCGAAGTCGATCTGCAACCTGCGGGGGAGCTCCAGGCCGTGGTCCACCGACAGCAGATACGCGATCCCGCCCTTTCCGGATTGGCTGTTCACTCGGATGACTGCGTCGTAGTCGCGTCCCACGTCGGCAGGATCGATCGGCAGGTACGGCACTGCCCCACGCGGCACCGAGCCTGACGTGGACCTGCACGAAGCCCTGTTCGACGCCATCGCGGCGGGAGACCGGGTCGCTGCGGTCTCGGTGGCGCGCGAGCACCTGGTGTGAGCTACTGCTGCGGTCGATCGAGAAGCGCGATGAGCTTTTTCGGGGCTCGATCGCAGTAACTCTCGGTGATCAGCTCGCCGAGTTCCGCCCGGTCCACGGACTCGTCGAGCAGCATGCCGATGATCTGGGGACCCCATCGGGGCGCGAAGAACCCGGCGCGGGCGGAGAGTGCGTCGAGTTCGATTCCGCTGGAACGGAAGACAAGGACGTGCGCCGGGCCGTCGGTGCCGACGGCCTTGGCGAATGCAGGTGGGGTGCCGTCGAGAATTTCGAGAACGTGGGCGAAGGTGCGCCCGCGAATCCGCCAGCGCGTCCCGACCCATGCCTGCTCCTCGTAGGTCTCGGGCAGGGCCAGGCACAACCGTCGGACTGCGGCTTCCCAGTTCGTCCTCTCGTGCGACATACCGCGCTACAGTATTTCAGCGAGCGGGCAGGCGGGCGAAAAGCACTCCGGAAGGCACGGTCGATGTCGGAACTCGAGCACGACGACGTGGTGTCCGCGCTGCGCAGAGCCGGGTGTGTATTCGCCGAGGAGGAAGCCGGCATCCTCGTCGAGTCCGCGTCCACTCCGGCCCAGCTGCAAGAGATGCTCACACGCCGCGTCGCCGGCGAACCGCTCGAGCACGTTGTCGGGTGGGTGTCGTTCTGTGGTCGACGCGTCGCCGTCGAACCGGGCGTGTTCGTTCCCCGACGCCGCACCGAATTTCTCGTCGAATGTGCTGCAGCGCTGTGCCCTTCGGTGCTGCTCGACCTGTGCTGCGGTTCCGGAGCGATAGGTCTGTCAGTCGAGGGTCTCACCGAATTGCACGCCGCCGATATCGACGCCGCGGCGGTCGCGTGTGCCAGGCGCAACCTCTATGCCGACGGGGGCGCGGTGCCGGTCGGTCACGTGCACCGCGGCGACCTGTACGACGCACTGCCGCCGGAACTGCACGGCAGATTCGACGCGATCGTTGTCAACGCTCCCTACGTCCCGACCGGCGACATCGGGCTGATGCCACGAGAGGCGCGGATCCACGAGCCGCACATCGCGCTCGACGGCGGTACGGACGGTGCCGGGATTCATCGTCGCGTCGCCGTCGGCGCGCCGGAATGGCTGGCCCCAGGCGGGCATCTCCTCGTCGAAACCAGTGCAGCACTGATGCATTCGACGCTGCAGACCGTGGTCGAGGCAGGATTCGCAGCCAGTATCAGCGAGTCCGAGATGTTCGACGCCGTCGTGGTGATCGGTTCGATCGGCCAGCAGTGACCGACCGGGTGTTTCGATCGGGGGTCTTCGTGGCATTCCCCGGGGCATGACTACTTTGCTGTTTGCGGTAACCGCTGCCGATCACTGGACCTTGAACGACGGAAGCAAGCACCCCACCGGATACTGGGCCGAGGAGCTCGTCGAGTCCCATCGCACGTTCGTCGATGCCGGCTGGGACATCACGGTCGCCACGCCTGGCGGTAAGGCTCCGGTCGTCGACCAGGGCAGCCTCGCGGTCGACGCCAACGGCGGCGACGAAGAGAAGGTAGCGGACCAGAAGAGCTACCTCGCCTCTATCGAGTCGATCCTGTCCTCGCCCGCAAAGCTGGAGGAGCAGAAGGCGTCGGACTTCGACGTCGTCTTCGTTCCCGGCGGTCACGGACCGATGGAGGACCTCGCCGTCTCCGAGAGCTTCGGTGCCCTGGTCGTCGACTTCCTCGACTCGAACAAGGTGGTGTCCGCGGTGTGCCACGCACCGGCCGCTCTCCTCCCTGCCGTCCGCAGTGACGGGACCTGGGCGTTCGACGGGTACGAGCTCACCGGATTCACCGACGAAGAGGAGACCCAGGCCGGTCTCGCCGACAAGGCCCCGTGGTTGCTCGAGACCCGGTTGCGCGAGAACGGCGCGAAGTTCGACTCCACCGACGCGTGGGCACCGAAGGTCGTCGTCGACCGGAACCTGTACACCGGTCAGAACCCGGCATCGACGCGTCCCCTCGCGGAGAAGCTGGTCAGCGCGCTGAAGTAGCCGGAGAGGACGGTCGGAGTTCCGCCCACGGAGAACAACGGACTTCGACGGGAACATCACTACTGCTTTCGAAGTTGAGCCCCAATAGCTCAATCTTTTGGAGGAGAAGTGACCGAAACCGTTCGTGTGCCCGTGCTTTTTCTGACCGACCCGATCGTCCTGCCCGGAATGGTGGTGCCCGTCGAGCTCGACGAGGCTGCGCGCGCCGCCGTCGACGCGGCGAAGGCGAGCAACGATGACACGTTGCTCGTCGCGCCGCGTCTCGAAGATCGCTATGCCGCGTACGGCGTCCTCGCCACGATCGTGCAGATGGGACGCTTGGCCGACGGCCGTCCGGCCGCGGTCATCAAGGCCGGCCGCCGCGCCCACATAGGCCACGGCGTCAGCGGGCCGGGCGCTGCACTCTGGGTGGAAGCCGACCCCGTACCGGACGAGGCCGCAGGCGATGACCTCAAAGCCCTTGCTGCCGAATACAAGCAGCTAGTCGTGGCGATGTTGCAACGTCGCGACGCATGGCAGGTGATCGACTCGGTCAACAAGCTCACCGACCCGGGCGCGATCGCCGATACCGCCGGCTACGCGTCGTATCTCACCGACGTGCAGAAGCGGGACCTTCTCGAAACACCGGACGTGGCAACGCGTCTGACGTCCTTCATCGAGTGGACCAGGGCCCATCTCGCCGAAGTCGAGGTCAACGACAAGATCTCCGGCGATGTCCGCGAGGGCATGGAGAAGACCCAGAAGGAATTTCTGCTCCGGCAGCAGTTGGCGGCCATCCGCAAGGAACTCGGCGAGGACGAGCCCGACGGTGCCGACGACTACCGCGGCCGTGTCGAGGCTGCGGACCTGCCCGAGAAGGTGCGCGAACAGGCGCTGCGTGAGGTCGGCAAACTGGAACGGGCCAGCGATCAGAGCCCCGAGTCTGGCTGGATCCGCACCTGGCTCGACACCGTGCTCGATCTGCCGTGGAACAACACCACCACCGACAACAACGACATCGATTCTGCACGTGCGGTTCTCGACGCCGACCACCACGGCCTCGACGACGTGAAGGATCGAATCGTCGAGTACCTGGCCGTCCGGGCGCGTCGCTCCGAACGTGGTCTGCAGTCGGTCGGTGGGCGTGGGTCCGGTGCCGTCATGGTGCTCGCGGGCCCGCCCGGAGTCGGCAAGACCTCGCTCGGCGAGTCGGTGGCCCGTGCGCTCGGTCGAAAGTTCGTGCGCGTCGCTCTCGGTGGCGTCCGCGACGAGGCCGAGATCCGTGGGCACCGTCGTACGTACGTCGGTGCATTGCCGGGTCGGATCGTGCGGGCCATCGGTGAGGCGGGATCGATGAATCCCGTTGTCCTGCTGGACGAGATCGACAAGGTCGGCTCGGACTATCGCGGCGACCCCAGCGCCGCTCTGCTCGAGGTGCTCGACCCGGCGCAGAATCACACGTTCCGTGATCACTACCTCGATCTGGATCTCGACCTGTCCGACGTGGTGTTCCTCGCCACCGCCAACGTGATCGACCAGATTCCCGGCCCGTTGCTCGACCGGATGGAACTGGTGACCATCGACGGCTACACCGAGGACGACAAGGTCGTCATCGCCCGGAACTACTTGCTCCCCCGTCAGATGGACAGGGCGGCAATCACATCCGAGGAGGTGACGGTCACCGACGCCGCGCTCCGCACCATCGCGGCCGAGTACACCCGTGAGCCGGGAGTGCGCCAGCTCGAACGCCTGCTGGCCAAGGCCTTGCGCAAGGTCGCGACGAAGTTGGTGGGCACAACCGAGGTTCTGTCCATCGACGAGCCGGACCTGGTGACCTACCTCGGTCGTCCGCGCTTCACCCCCGAGGCGCACGAGCGCACCGAAGTGCCTGGTGTGGCAACGGGTCTGGCGGTCACCGGACTCGGCGGCGACGTATTGTTCATCGAGGCTGCGTCGACCGAAGGCGATCCGGGTCTCAAGCTCACCGGTCAACTCGGCGACGTGATGAAGGAGTCCGCGCAGATCGCACTGTCCTACGTGCGCTCGCACGCAGCACGATTCGGCGTCACGCAGGAATCTCTCGACCGCAGCATCCACGTGCACGTTCCGGCGGGCGCGGTGCCGAAGGACGGTCCGTCGGCGGGTGTGACGATGGTGACGGCCCTGGTGTCGATGGCCACCGGACGGCCGGTGCGCTCGGATGTCGGCATGACCGGTGAGGTCACGCTGAACGGTCGGGTGCTGCCGATCGGCGGGGTGAAGCAGAAGTTGCTGGCTGCGCAGCGTGCGGGCCTGAAGACGGTGTTCATACCGGCGCGCAACGAACCGGATCTGGACGATGTGCCCGCAGAGGTGTTGGAGGCGTTGGATGTTCGCCCGATGACCGACGTCGCCGACATCATTGCGCTCGCCCTCGAGCCGACGGCCGCAACCGTGGCGGCGTGAGTTCGGTGCAGTCGAGGTCGGTAAGGGGATCCGCACTTGACCTCGACCTATGTCGAGGTTCTACGTTGGTGACATGAGGTTGATGACATGAGCATGGAGATGACCGCCTGGAACCAGATGTATCGCACGATGAACAGGCCGGACACTCAGTCGTCGTTCTCGAAGGTGACGGCCCGCAGGATCCTGACGTTCGCTGCGCCGCATCGCCGTGCCCTCGGTGGGTTCCTGGTGCTCAGCGTGGCCCTGGCCGTTCTCGCCGTGGCCACGCCGGTGTTGGCCGGCCGGGTGGTCAACGCCATCGTCGACGGGCGCGAGCTACGAGTGGTGGTGTGGCTCGCCGTGGCGATCGCGGCCATCGCTCTGGTGGACGCCGTGGTCGGTCTGATCAATCGGTGGCTCTCGTCGAACATCGGCGAGAGTTTGATCCTGGATCTGCGGACCGCGGTGTTCGATCACGTGCAGCGCATGCCGGTCGCATTCTTCACCCGAACCCGCACCGGTGCGCTGGTGAGTCGACTCAACAACGACGTCATCGGCGCGCAGCGCGCATTCAGCACCACGCTGTCCGGGGTCGTCAGCAACCTGGTGACGTTGGTGCTGACCCTGGTGGTGATGATCGGGATCTCCTGGCAGATCACGCTTCTGGCATTGATTCTGCTTCCGGTGTTCGTGCTTCCCGCTCGCCGGATGGGTCGACGCCTCGCGCGGTTGCAACGTGAAGCGGCAGCTCACAATTCGGCGATGAGTACGCAGATGACCGAACGATTCTCGGCACCGGGAGCAACACTGGTGAAACTGTTCGGTCATCCCGAACAGGAATCGGTCGAGTTCGCGGTGCGCGCCAAGCGCGTCCGAGACATCGGTGTACGCAGCGCCATGGTGCAGACGGTGTTCGTGACGGCGCTGACTCTCGTCTCGGCACTGGCCCTGGCCGTGGTGTACGGGCTCGGCGGCTTCTACGCCCTGCGGGGGACGCTCGACCCGGGTTCGGTTGTGGCGCTGTCTCTTCTGCTGGCTCGCCTGTATTCCCCGCTGACTGCGCTGGCAAGTGCTCGGGTGGAGATCATGAGCGCACTGGTCAGCTTCGAGCGGGTCTTCGAGGTTCTCGATCTGGTTCCACTCATCGCAGACAAGCCGGACGCCCAGACTCTGCCGCCGGGGCCGGTGGCCGTCGAGCTCGACGACGTTCGGTTCGCGTACCCGTCTGCGGACAAGGTCTCGCTCGCCTCCCTCGAGGAGGTCGCGACCCTGGATTCACGAGGGGGAGAGGAAGTGCTGCACGGCGTCTCGTTCCGAGCCGAACCCGGTCAGATGGTCGCGCTGGTCGGTACGTCCGGTGCGGGCAAGTCCACGATCGCACAGTTGATCGCACGGCTGTACGACGTCGACGGCGGTGCGGTTCGACTCGGAGGCGTCGACGTGCGAGACCTGACGGCCGAATCCGTCCGCGGCACAGTGGGAATGGTGACCCAGGACGGTCATCTGTTCCACGAGAGCATCCGGTCGAATCTGTTGTTGCCTCGGCCCGAGGCAACCGACGACGAACTGTGGGATGCGCTGTCGAGGGCGCGGCTGGCCGACCTCGTGCGATCGCTGCCCGACGGCCTGGACACCGTCGTCGGCGAGCGAGGGTACCGACTCTCCGGCGGTGAGCGTCAGCGCCTGACGATCGCGCGGTTGCTGATCGCGCAACCACGAGTCGTCATTCTCGACGAGGCCACGGCTTCACTGGATTCGACGTCCGAGGCCGCCGTGCAGGCTGCGTTGGCCGAGGCGTTGGAAGGAAAGACGTCGGTGGTCATCGCGCACCGGCTCTCGACCATCAGGGTAGCCGATGTGATCCTGGTGATCGAGGACGGGCGAGTCGCCGAGCGAGGTACGCATGACGAGCTCCTCGCCGCGGGAGGTCGTTACGAGGAACTGCATCGGACGCAGTTCGCACAATCCGGTTAAGCGTCCGGAACCACCGTGGACGGGTCGTCGTCGGTCGCCGCTGCGAGCATCGGGGTGAATCCGTCGATGGCGTAGTCCAGGGAGAGCGGACTCGAATATCCCAGGGCCGAGGGCAGATCGGTGCTGAACGAGCCGATGTAGACGGTTCGATCCTGCTCGACGACGTCGAGTGCGGCGATGATCGGGTTGGCCTCTAGCTGCTCGCGGCTCTGGCCGGCGATGACAAGGACGTCGGTGTCGAGTCGGTCGAGGTTCTCGGGACTGATGGTCTCGGAGGCGTCGGGAATCTCGAAGCCGAGGTCGGTGAAGAACAGAGCGCGGATGTCGTCCCTGCCGAGCAGTAGGTAGCTGCCGTCGTCCATGACGAACGCGAGAGACAGTGACTTGCCGGTGAACTGAGGATTCTCGGCCTCGGTGTCGGCGAACTTCTGCTCGAGCGTGGCCGTCCGGTCCTGTGCTTCTTGCTGCTTGCCGAGTGCTTCGCCGACGACGGCGAACTCCTGCTGCCACGTCGCGGCCGGAACGTTGTCATAGCCGCCGATGTCGGCGATCGTCGGGGCCATCCCGGAGAGCTGGTCGTACTGGCCCTGGTTGATGAAGGAGTACGGGCCGAGAATCAGGTCGGGTGCCTGCGCCGCGATCTGTTCGAGGTTGAGATCGGTGCTGCCGACCTCGGGAATCTCGGTACCGCCCAACGCTTCCTGGGCCCATGGGCGCTGCCGGTAGTCGTAGCTGAGGTTGCCGCGGGTCGCGACGGGCTTGACGCCGAGCGCGAGGGCGAAGTCCTGCTCGTTGAACCCGATCGTCACGACGCGGGTGGGCTCGGTGTCGATGACCGTCTCACCGAATCGGTGATCGACGGTGACCGGAAATCCGTCGGCGCTCCCGGAGTTACCGGTGGGTTCGGGCTCGTCGGTGGACGAGCAGCCGACGGCCAGCGCCAGAACCGAGGCACCGGCGACGACGAGCTGGACGGACTTCTTCATGGGGTCTCCTCGCAACGGAACTTAGCGAGGTTAGCCTAACCGACCCATCGAAGCGTCGATCATGTGCCGGGGTCGGACGTCCCGATCAGCAGGTGGACGTCGCCGGTACACCGGCGAATCGCTGGTCGATCCATTCGAGTGCCTGCGGAAGGCCGAGCACTGCAGCAGTCAGGTGATCGTTGCTGGGCACCTTTACCTCGGTCACCAGTACTCCGGCGCGGCAGTACCGGGCAATCGTGTTGTCGATGGCGCTGACCGGGATCAACGCATCGGAGGGGCTGTGCCACTCGAAGTACGGTGCTTTCGGTACGCCGGGGTACAGCTCGACGCTGTTGTCGTTGACGGCGGCGATCGCTTCCGGGCTGCTGATCAGGTCCAGCGTGCCAGCGACCTCCATGGCGCTCTTGCCTGCGCCTGCCGCGATGATGTCGTTGGTGCACCCGTTCTGGATCTGGCTCTCGATCTGCTTGCCGAGCGGGTTGAGCTGAGAGCTGATCGGGATGCGGGTGGGGTACTCGCGCTCGATTCCGAGCGCGGCAGCGAACGCCAGACCGAACATGGGGTGCGGGGCGAAACCGAGATCTCGGGCCATGCGCTCGAGGTTCATCGGAGCACCACCGTTCGCGCTGCCGACGATGTTCAGCTCGGGTGCGTAGTCGTTCTGAAGCGCAGCTGCCCATGCTGTCGCCATTCCGCCACCGGAGTAGCCGGCCAACGCGACCGGGCTCTGCTGAACCTGGATGGGATCGAAGCGCTGAGTGGCGCGAATGCTGTCCAGCACGATCTGTCCGCCGAGCCTGGCGGCACCGTAGGCGCTGTTGGGTCCGAGGTGATCGGCGATGACGACGGTCCAGCCGCGCTGCAGTACTGCATTCAGTGCGGGTGCTTCACGAATCTGGAGATTGGGGTCGTTCGTCCACAGCGCTTGTGAAGGTGCACATTCGAGACCGAGAGCATTGATGATGTGTTGGTAGGAAAGCACCGGCCCGTTGGGTGCTTTGTTTTGCGGAACCAACACGGTATTGATTGCGGCGATGGGATCGCCGGCCGAATTGGTGGAGCGGAAATTCAGCTGCCACACGTCGACGCCGAAGAATCCGGGGGGCGGGGGCATCGGACGGCTCGAGATCACATCGCCCGGTGCGAGCGCATCGAGATCCACAGGCGGAGAGTAGAAGCCGTCGGCGATAGGCGTCGGATACAACGGCGCTGCAACTGCCTGACCTGCGCCGACGAGTGACGAACACAGGACAGCAACCGCCGTCATGCTGACAGCACCTGCCAACTTGAGAACCCGCATGTGGTAAACCCCTCCGTGCCTGAACCGAAGCGACGAGCGCTGCGGTGATCTGGCAAGCCCCCATAGAGCCGGCCCGCAAACCGTTATAGCTGACGACTCGTGACTTGTTACGCTCCCCCGGAAACGATGTGCGCCACGGTACGCATCCGCTCATTTTATGGCAACCGAACGTTACCTATGCTCGTTTCTTCGGTAGAAATCAAGTATTCGACCGAGGGCATTCTTGTCATTCCTGACGCACCGCCTTCGGTTCCTTGTCCGGGCGCAGACCGCGCCAGCTCGGATGCCGCAGATGGCCGGATTCCGTGGCCTCGTAGAACCGGACCTCGCCGACGAGTACAGGCTCGACCCACACCGCTCCGTTCCGATCGGCCGGGGGCAACACCGAGGAGAAGGGACTGTCCGACGCCTCGAGAGGGGCCAGGAGGGCACCGAGCGTATCGAGCGCACGATCGTCGAACCCGGTTCCGACGCGTCCCACGTAGCGCAGTCGCTCCCCGTCGGGGATGCCCATCAGTAACGATCCGAACCCGCCGGAACGGCGACCCTGTCCCCGACGCCACCCACCGATGACGACTTCCTGGGTGCGCCAGTTCTTGAACTTGATCCAGGTGTGGGCGCGCTTGCCGGGTTGGTAGACGGAGTCGGTGCGTTTGGCGACGACACCTTCCCAGCCCCGCTCTCTGCTTTCGGCGATGGCATCCGCAGCGGTCCCCGTCAGTCGTGGTGGCACCAGCACGGAGTCGAGTCCGGTGGTGAGAAGTTCGAGCAACCGTCGTCGATCCGAGTACTTCTTGCGCAGCAGTGACGTGCCGTCGAGGTGAAGCAGATCGAACGCGATGAATCGGATCTCGTCACGGGTCGCGTTCTGCAGTTTCTCGAAGCTGCTGACACCGCTGTCGTCGAACACGACGACTTCCCCGTCGACGACGGCGTCGTGCTCGGCAAGGTCGTCGGCGAACGATTGGAGTGCACCGAATTTCTCGGTGTAGTCGTTACCGCTTCGCGTGCGCAGCGTCATCGAGCCGTGCGTCAGTTCGGCGACGATGCGGAACCCGTCCCACTTGCCCTCGAACGACCACTCGTCGTTCGGAAGATCGCGGATGTCGCCTGCGGTGGCGAGCATCGGTGAGATGTTCTTGGGCTCGGGCTTGTCGGGTGCGTCTTTCATCAGGTGCATCAACCACTGGCTGCCCTTGGTGCGGATCAGCGCGAACCGCCCGCGCGCCTTCTGTCCGTGCAGGACGACGATGACTTCGTCGTCTCGCCACTTCTCGAGTTCGTAGGTTCCGCTGTCCCAGATCGTGACGTCGCCGCCGCCGTACTCGCCCTTGGGTATTCGTCCGGAGAATGTCGCGTATTCGAGCGGGTGGTCCTCGGTGTGTACCGCCAGTCGATTCTGCTGCGGGTCGACCGGGATGTTCTTCGGAACGGCCCACGACACCAGGACGCCGTCGTGTTCGAGTCGGAAGTCGTAGTGCAGCCGTCGGGCATGATGTTCTTGAATGACGAAGGTGTCGTTGTTGCCCTGCGGCTCGGTGGTGGTCGGTATCGGCTCGGGAGTCTTGTCGGCGCTGCGCATGCTGCGGTACTTGACGAGTTTGTCGGTGGTAGCGCTACTTTCGGGTGCCGACTCCATGGTGGGGTCCAGTTCTGCCAGTAGATCGCCCAGGTCACGGAATCGCTCGAGCACCTCCTCGAACCGAAGCTGTTGCAGGCCCGTCGCTTCCAGCTCGTCCCACGTGCGTGGTGCTGCGACGGTGGGTAGGGTTCGCCCGCGTAGCGAGTACGGGGCGACCGTCGTCTTCTTGCCGTTGTTCTGGCTCCAGTCGACGAACACTCGACCGGTTCGCTTTGCCTTCGCCATCGTTGCCGTCACCCGGTCCGGAGAGCGCTCTTCCAGCAGCGTGGCAACACGTTTGGCGACGGTGGAGGCCCCCGAGGTCGACAGCGGTTTCTCCAGCGGGACGTACAGGTGAATTCCCTTGCTGCCGCTGGTGACCGGATACGCGGTCATCCCGATATCGCCGATCAGATCCCTTATCTCGCAGGCGACTTCGGCGCACCGGGCGAGATCCACGTCGTCACCGGGATCGAGGTCGAAGACCATGCGGGTGGCGGGGCCGGGATCGTTGCCGTCGAATCGCCACTGTGGCACATGCGCTTCGATGGCCGCCTGCTGGCCGAGCCACGCGAGATCGGCTGCGGTGGAGAACAGTGGGTAGGTGACGACGCGGTCGGAATGCTGCATCGAACGTCGATCGAGCCAGTCGGGGGCAGACGCAGCGAGGTTCTTCTCGAAGAACGACGACTGGTCGACGCCGTTGGGCCAGCGCTTACGGGTCACGGCTCGGCCGACGAGGTGCGGGAGCATGGCGGGTGCGATGGCAACGTAGTACTCGATGATGTTGCCCTTGGTGGTGCCGGTTTCGGGGAACAGCACTTTGTCGAGGTTGGTGACGGAGACCTTCCGACCCTCGATCTCGAGCGTGGCCATCGTCATAGGTTAACGGCCGCCGTCTGAAGATGCGGGGGAGTTGTGACAGGCTCGAATACATGGCGACGATCAGTGTCTCGGTACAGATGCCCGAAAATCCGCAGGGCGCGTGGGACAAAGCTTCCGCGCTCGATCGGTTCGACGAGTGGATGACCATTCACGGTGGATGGTGCAGCCCACCGCCGAAGAAGGTCGGCAAGGGCACCGAGGTGGAGTCGCTGGTCAAGGTCAAGGGCTTCAAGAACACGATCAACTGGACCTTCACGGAGTACGAAGAGCCGAAGTTGATCGAGATGTCCGGCCGCGGCAAGGGCGGGGTGCGGATCTCGCTGACGGTCCATGTGCGTGAGGCCGAGGGTGGTTCGGAGCTGACACTCGACGCGAAGTTCGGCGGGGGTGTGCTGTTCGGTCCGGTGGGATCGGTGGTGGCGCGGGCGCTGGACACCGATGTCAAGAAATCCGTTGCGAACCTGGCGGCATTGAGCTGACACGTCTCTGCTGAAGTAGCTGCACGACAACCTCTTCCAGCCCCGCACCGGTGTTTCGGTGCGGGGCTGGAGACTGCATGGGATGCTCCACTCAAGGCCTCGATCGAGAGATTCCCCGCGTGCGACCCGTCCGAGTGGAGCAAAAATTGCGGAAGACCCCTACCGCTGCCGAGTCTTTCGCAACCACCACAGTCCCGCGATGGGGAGCACTACCGGGATGAAGACGTAGCCCGATCCGAAGTGCGACCACACCGTCGGCTCCGGGAAGTCCTGGGGCTGGATGTAGCTGAGGGCACCGATGCCGACGACTCCGACGAGTTCGATGATGCAGGACACCGTCACCACGCGTCGGGATGCCTCGGTTGCTCGGGCCAGTCCTACCGTGGCCACGATGTAGACCACCGCCGCGAAAGCCGACAGCAGATACGCGATCGGGGCGTCGTCGAATCGAGTGGCGAGCTGAACGATCGAGCGTGCTGTCGCCGCGACGGCGAACACGGCGTAGACGGCGATCAGGAAGCGCCCGAATCCGGTGCGCGTTGCTTGCTGGAGGTTGTCAGGCATATCCGGCCCAGATCTGGCTCAGGCGCAGCACCATGGCCGCGAGGGTGAGGACGGCAACGAGCAGTACCGCGGTGCCGCCGCGGGAGCGGTCGCCAAGGGACCACCACGTCCCGAGCGGAAGCAGAAACAGCAGTCCGACGAGGTAGGACCCGAACGTCAGCCGGTGTATGTCTCGATCCGAGGTGAACATCATGACGAATCCGATGACGGCCTGCAGCGCGACGACGGCCTCGGTGGCAGCGATGGTCCAGAACAGGGCTCGATCGGACTTGTTCTTGAGCAGGACCGGTCGGTTCATGGCGAGCTTCGCGAGCACCCAGATGCCTACGACCAGGGACAACGCGTACAACAAGCCGGTGACGGCGCCGATCATCGAGTTCCTCGTCAAGTTCGGAGTGGATGGGTGGTTCGACCTCCACACTATCCGCGTAACGCCACGTCAACACTGTGAGGCCCTCGAAACACGGCGTTGTTCCGGGTGTGACCAATCGGAAATGGATGGGGCTTGTACTTGTTCCATGCCCGCAGAGGATCTGCTCTCTCGCCGGACATGACCTTTCTTCCCACGGTGGCCACAGGCGTCCACCTCATCCAGCCAGCTCTGCGAACTTCAGGAGACACCCGTGTCAGACATCGACCAGGCCATCGCCGAGAACATCAAGAAGTCGCTCGAAGAGATTCCGCACCCCTCACTCCCCAAGGGCAGCAACATCTACGGCTCCACCAAGATCTTCCCCGACTACAAGGCCGAGAACGGCGAGAGCTACTTCACGCTGGTGCACGGCATCGCACACGAGTCGTCGGTCTCCTTCGTCGCTGTGCTCCAGGCCACCCGCGCTCTGCGCAAGGGCTTCGAGTCCGCCATGTACTTCTACGGCCCCGGCGCTATCAATTGCCTTGCCACTCGGGGCTTTCCGACGACCGGTGACTCCGGCTTCCCGGGCGAGCAGAACATCAACGATTCGCTCGCGACATTCATCGCCGAGGGCGGCACCGTGTTCTGCTGCCGCTTCGGGCTCGCACTGCACGGTGGCCGCGAAGAGGACCTCATCGAGGGCGTCATCCCGGCCCACCCCCTGGACGTGCAGGACGCGTTGATCCACTACGCGCGCAAGGGTGCCATCATCAATTCGACCTACATGGTCTAGGGGATCCCGATGTCCATCTCTACACGCGTGGATCTGGCGTTGCTCGGAATTCGAGGAGCAACGCCGGTGTCCAGAACTGCCGGTGCAGGCCCGAGTGACGATGGACATGTCCGCATCGATGGCCTCGGCGCAGCCATCCCCCGCAATCCGCTCAGCCCGTACGTTCTCGAAGAGGGTCGAGTGTTGTTCGACGGCAACGACATCGGACTCGATGTTCAGGCCGTCGATCGCCCGAAGTTCTACGACCTCGCCACCGCCGACGGCGTCGCCTACGAGAAGATCGCCAAGCTGCACGGCTCCAGCGTCCTCGCTACGACAGTGGTGCAGACGTGCATCCGCTACGACGCCGACCAGCGGTGTCGCTTCTGCTCCATCGAGGCCTCGCTCGAGGCCGGCGACACCATCGCGGTCAAGACCCCGGCGCAGTTGGCCGAGGTGGCCGAGGCGGCGGTGCGACTCGACGGCGTCACACAGATGGTCATGACGACGGGCACCTCGGCTGCAAAGGACCGCGGTGCTCGCCACTTGGCCCGATGCGTGCGCGCGATCAAGGCGGTGGTTCCACAGCTGCCGATCCAGGTGCAGTGCGAACCTCCCGGCGATCTGCAGACGATCCAAGATCTGTACGACGCCGGAGCCGAATCCATCGGCATCCACGTCGAATCTCTCGACGACGACGTTCGACGCCGGTGGATGCCGGGCAAGGCCTCGGTCTCGATGGACGAGTACCGCGCGGCGTGGAAAGAAGCGGTTCGTGTCTTCGGACGAAACCAGGTTTCGACTTACATCCTGGTGGGACTCGGTGAGGATCCCGACGAATTGGTCGCAGGCGCAGCAGAACTGATCGAGATGGGGGTCTACCCCTTCGTGGTTCCGTTCCGGCCGCTGGCCGGAACGTTGGCAGTGGACATCGACCGAGCGACGGCCCCCGGCCGAGACGTTCTCGAAAACGTCACCCGACGCGTCGCCAAGGAACTTCAGGCCGCGGCGATGCTCGGATCCGAACAGAAGGCAGGCTGCGCGGCATGCGGTGCGTGCAGCGTTCTGCAGAATGCGGGAGGCTGACATGTTCGGTGTCGTGGAACTGGGCGACCTTGCCGGATTGTCCGGTACTGCAACCACTGTCGTCGAGCCCGGGTTCATCGTCCAGCCGTGCGGAAGTACAGCGGAGCTCGACGCCTATCGTGCACTCCGGAGGGCGACCTTCGTTGCCGAACAGGGCTTGTTCGCCGGCACCGATCAGGACGACATCGACGACGACCCTCGAGCAGTCGTTCTGGTCGCCACCGATCGGGACGGCACCGTGCTCGGCGGAGTGCGGCTGGCACCCTGCACCGCGGCGGATCTGGGGTGGTGGGCGGGAAGCCGGCTCGTGGTCGCTGCTTCGGCGCGCACCTCCGGCGTCGGGCCTGCCCTTGTTCGGGCTGCCTGCGCTCACGCCGAGAGCAGAGGTGTTCTTCGATTCGACGCGACTGTGCAGAAGAGCAACGAGCAACTGTTCACCCGCCTCGGGTGGATTCGCCGCGGCGACGTCGTGGTGGCCGACACTCCGCACGTGGCGATGTACTGGCCGATCGACCGGATCGAACGGCTCGTCTCCTCGACCAAGGCGATGCTCGCCGGGGTACTCGCACCTCTCCGGGCGCAGCCACTCGGACTCGGTGCCAAAGGCTTTCGCGGAGACGACGGCGTTCCGGTACCGGGGAGCGACATGATCGCTGCGTGCGATGCCATCATCCCGTCCATGGTCGATCGCGACCCCGAGTGGGCCGGCTGGTGTGCCGCGCTGGTCAATCTGAACGACCTCTCGGCGATGGGTGCCCGAGCAGTCGGCATGCTCGATTCCGTCGGCGCACCCACGCAGAGTCGGCTGACCCGCATCATCCGGGGTCTCGCCAATGCCTCTGCAGCGTGGCAGGTTCCGGTGCTCGGAGGCCACACCCAGGCCGGGGTGCCGTCGTCGCTGTCGGTCACCGCACTCGGCCGGACCTCGCGACCGGTGCCGGCCGGTGGCGGTGGCGTCGGCGATCGGTTGACGCTCACCGCAGACATCGAAGGCGAGTGGCGACGCGGATACCATGGTCAGCAATGGGATTCGTCGTCTCGTCGGAACTCCGACGAACTGACGGCCATGGCGACGTTCGTTTCCCGAACCGCACCCAAGGCCGCCAAGGACGTCTCGATGGCAGGCCTGGCCGGCACCACCGGAATGCTGGCCGAGGCGAGCGGGACGGGTGCAGTACTCGACGTCGCCTCGATACCGAAGCCCGACGCAGCGTCGATGGGCGAATGGATCACGTGTTTTCCAGGGTTCGCGATGATCACCGCGGACCGTCCCGGTGCACCCACTGCACCGTCCGGACCTGCGCTGTCCGCAGTCTGCGGAGAGCTCACCGACATTCCGGGCGTCGCACTGCGATGGCCCGACGGAATCACCACTCGCGCGGTCACGTCCACCGTGACCGGATTGGGAGAAGCATGACCACCCACCCGAAGCCCATCACCATTTCCGTCGCCGCAGCCGAATTCGGACGCGACATGGAGCAGGGCTACGCCACCATCGCCGCGTTGCTCGAGGAATCGCGCAATCGCGGTAGCCAACTGCTCGTCCTGCCCGAGGCCTGCCTCGGCGGCTACCTGCCGAGTCTCGGCGGGGGTGACGAGACCGAGGAATCGCGGCAGCGTCGACTCAAAGCCCTGCCGCCGGCCCTCGAACTCGACGGCCCCGAGATCAGACGCGTCGTCGACATGGCCGGCGACACCGTCATCACGTTCGGCTTCTGCGAGAAGGACGGCGATACCCGCTACAACGCCGCAGTGACGGTCGACGGCAGTGGAATCCTCGGCTCGTACCGCAAGGTGCACCAGCCGCTCGGTGAAAATCTCTGCTACGACGCGGGAGACAGCTACTCCGCCTTCGACACTCCGATCGGCCGCATGGGGATGCAGATCTGCTACGACAAGGGATTCCCCGAGGCAGCAAGGGAACTGGCGCTCGACGGTGCCGAGATCGTCGCCTCCATCTCGGCCTGGCCGACGGCCCGCACCGCCACTGTCGAGAACATGGAAGAGGACCGCTGGAAGCAGCGGTTCGACATCTACGACCGAGCCCGCGCTCTCGAGAATCAGATCATCTGGGTCGCAGCCAATCAGGCAGGTACCTTCGGATCTCTCCGATTCGTCTGCAGCGCAAAGATCGTCGGGCCCGGCGGGGAGATTCTCGCCGGCACGGGCGTCGAACCCGGCTTGGCGACGGCCACCGTCGACGTCGCTGCCCTCATCGGCGCAGCACGTGGCGGCGGCATGTACAACCTTCGTGATCGCCGACCGTCCGTGTACCGGACCATCACGAAGGAGCCGATCCATGCCTGAGATGTCGTTCCTCGTTCGATGGCCCGACGGACGCGAACAGTCCTGTTATTCACCGTCTCTGGTGATGCACGACTACCTGACGCCCGGCCAGGACTACCCGGTGGCAGAGTTCGTGCAACGGACGTCGGAGGCGTTGACGATCGCGAGCGATCGAGTGCTCGCCAAGTTCGGCATGCGGTGCACCTCGGCCGCGCAGCAGATGGAGGAGATTCACGGTGTCAGTGCCTCGTACGAGGCCGGTGCTGTTCGCGTACTGAGCATGTCGGGAGCTGAATTGCTATGACGGAGAATCACAGTGCAATAGAAAACTACTCCGTGATCGTCATCGGCGGCGGGCAGGCCGGCCTGTCCATCAGTTGGCATCTGACTCAGCGTGGCATCGAACATGTGGTGTTGGAGCGTGAGACGATCGCGCACGAGTGGAAGGACTCCCGCTGGGACAACTTCACCCTCGTGACGCCGAACTGGCAGTGCGCGCTCCCCGGGTACTCCTACGACGGTGACGATCCCGACGGATTCATGCAGCGTGACGAGGTGTACGCCTTCGTACGTCGCTACGCGGAAAGCTTCGATGCACCGGTCCGAGAGCACGTTTCGGTCGATCAAGCACTCCAGTCTGCGGCGGGTGGCTTCGACCTCCAGACTTCCGCCGGCCCCATGCATGCCGATCAGATCGTCGTCGCCGTCGGTGGGTACCACATCCCCACAATCCCGAGGTTCGCCGAGAAGCTTCCACGTGACATCGTCCAGATCCACTCCTCCGAATACCGCGGGTCACACCAGTTCCCGGACGGCGACGTGCTGGTCGTCGGCACCGGCCAGTCCGGTGCCCAGATTGCCGAGGACCTGCACGTCGACGGCCGCCGCGTCCATCTGGTGGCGGGCACCGCTCCCCGCGTCGCGCGCTTCTATCGCGGCCGCGACTGTGTCGCCTGGTTGCACGACATGGGGGTTTACGATGTCTCCATCGAAGATCAACCCGGCGGCGTCGGCAAACGCGAGAACACGAACCACTACGTCACCGGACGTGACGGTGGGCGAGACATCGACCTGCGCGCATTCGCCACCGAGGGCATGAAACTCTACGGCCGCCTACTGGGAGTCGAGGACGGCGTTCTGCAGTTCGCGCCCACCCTCGAGGCATCCCTCGACGCTGCGGACCGCGTGGCCGAGAGCATCAAGGACAACATCGACGCCTACATCGAGCGCGAGGGAATCAGCGCGCCGAGCGAGGAGCGTTACGTTCCGGTGTGGCGTCCGGAGACCGAGACCACCGAACTCGACCTCGCCGCCGCCGATATCAAGGCCGTCGTCTGGTCCGTCGGCTTTCGCACCGACTATCGCTGGCTGAAGGTCGGCGCGTTCGACGGCGAGGGCCACCCGACGCACAACCGAGGCGTCACCTCGGTGTCCGGCCTGTACTTCCTCGGTCTGCCGTGGCAGCACACCTGGGGTTCGGGGCGATTCGCCTCGGTGGCGAGGGACGCTGCGTTCCTCGCCGATCAGATCGGTCTCGAGATCAGTGCCGCACAACCCCAGAGTCAGATGGTCTGAGCTTCTCGTGGCCCCCATCAAGATCGGCGCGCTGGCAGCGCATTTCGGGAGAGATGTCGACCGAGCCGTACTGAAGATCACCACGATCATCTCCAGTGCGGCCCGAGAAGGCATCGATCTCCTGGTGCTGCCCGACGCGTCCCTCGGGGGCTACATCAACAGTCTGAGCAATCCGGATCCCGCGGAACTGCCGCCCACCCTCGATCCCGACGGTCCGGAACTGGCGGCGATCATCGCCGCGGCCGGGAACATGACGATCTGCATCGGCTACACCGAGCTGTCGAAAGGTCTGCGGTACAACGCTGCTGCCTGTCTGACCGGAGACGGAATCCTGGGTAGTCATCGCAAGGTGCACCAACCTCTCGGGGAGTCGCTCGCCTACGCGGCCGGTGACCACTTCGAGGCCTTCGACACCCCGGTGGGGCGGATGGGCATGTTGATCGACTACGACAAGACGTTCCCGGAGTCGGCGCGGACGCTGGCGCTCGACGGCGCGAGAATCATTGCGGCCCTGTCTGCTTGGCCCGCCAGCGTCACGGATCGAGCGTCTTCTCTTCCGAACGATCGGCA
This sequence comes from Rhodococcus cerastii, assembly GCF_033042195.1. Taxonomy (NCBI): domain Bacteria; kingdom Bacillati; phylum Actinomycetota; class Actinomycetes; order Mycobacteriales; family Nocardiaceae; genus Rhodococcus; species Rhodococcus cerastii. The sequence continues at coordinate 128,263 of NZ_JAWLKF010000009.1, read as the reverse complement.
GTCCCGTCTGTTCGATCTGTACGACGCAGCCCGGGCGGCCGAGAACCAGGTGGTGCTGGTCTCGTCCAATCAAACCGGAGTGATGGGTTCGCTGCGCTTTCTCGGGCAGGCGAAGATCGTCGGCCCCGGTGGCGACGTGCTGGCGCGGACCTGGTCCAAAGGAGGCCTTGCGGTGCACGAGATCGATGTCGACGCCGAGGTCGACCGAGCGCGCCGGGGGCTGCATCACCTGGCCGAGCGTCGAGTGGATGCTTACCCGAATCTGTTGCAGGAGAAGCCGGGTCAGTGAAGATCAGCCTGTCGACCTACTCGTCCAAGCCGCGCGGCGGAGTGGTGCACACACTGGCGCTGGCCGAGGCGCTGGCGCGCGCCGGGCAGGACGTGTCGGTGTGGGCCCTCGGCCGCGGTGGCGACAGTACGTTCTTTCGTGACGTGGACCCCGCCGTCGACATCAGAATGGTCCCGTTCGAGCACCGGGAAGGGGAGAACGTCGGAGAACGAATTCTGCGGTCGATAGATGTTCTGCGGCAGGCGTTCACACCGGAGGAGTACGACATCGTCCATGCGCAGGACTGCATCTCCGCCAATGCCGTCGGCCGCTGCATCAGGACCATCCATCATCTGGACGAGTTCACCACGCCCGAGCTGGCCGCGTGCCACGAACGCGCGATCACCGCCCCGTACGCGCGCATCTGCGTGTCGGCGGCGGTGGCGAGCGACGTTCGCCGCGGATGGGGATTCGAGCCCACGGTCATCCCCAACGGCGTCGACGCCGAGAGGTTCACCGCAGCGGCGCAATCGGACCGATCGCACTGGCGCGGGAAGCTCGGCCGATACGTGCTCGCCGTGGGAGGTATCGAACCGCGCAAAGGCAGCCTGGATCTACTCGACGCCTTCGCCCGGCTGCGGGCGCACGACCTGCGATTGGTCTTCGCCGGCGGCGAGACGCTGTTCGACTATCGCGACTATCGCGCCGAATTCGACCGCCGCGCAGCCGAACTCGGTATCGAACCGGTGATACTCGGTACCGTCGTCGACGACGAGCTGCCGCACCTCGTGGCACAGGCTGCTGTGCTGCCGTTCTTCTCGACCAAGGAGGGCTTCGGACTGGCCGCCATGGAAGCACTCGCGGCGTCGACTCCCGTCGTCGCGCGAGATCTGCCGGTACTGCGAGAAGTGTTCGGCAACAGCGTCACCTACGCGTCCTCGGCGCAGACCATGGCAGCCGAGCTCGAACGTGCCGTGCGGGAACCGCGGGATCCGCTACCGGGCCTGACGCTGGCGCACAGCCTCACGTGGGACGAGGCTGCGCGTAAACATCTGGAGTTCTACTCCTCGCTCCGGTGACCGCTGCGCTTGTTGCGCTTGAGCCGATGGGGCTTGAGCTTGTGGAAACCCTTGACCCGTAGTGAGCGAATCGATTTGAGGTAGAACTCGGAGTCGTGACGCAGTTCCTCGGTCATGACGGTGTCGACGAGAGTCGTTCCCGGATTGGCCGAACTGGTCAGGCGCGCAGCGATGTTGACCACCGACCCGTACAGGTCACCGTAACGGGCGAGAACCGGCCCCCAGGCCAGCCCGACCCGCAGGTCCGGCATGTCTTCCTGTTCGGCGAACGCGTCCTGCAGGTCGAGGGCGATGTGGGCGGCGTCCTCGGGAGTCTGCGCGCTGAACATCACCTCGTCGCCGACGTTCTTGATCACCGAACCACGCCCGCGCGCAATGATATTGGTGGCGAGTGACTCGAACTCCTCGAGGAGCGTGGTCAGTTCGCCGATGTCGAGTCGACGCGTCAGGCTGGTGTAGCCGACCATGTCCGCGAAGCCGACGGCCATGACGGGGCTGTCGGTGGCGTCGTCGGGAGCGGCGATGGACCGTCCGGCCGCCGCGGCCAAGTGCCGTCGCCAGGTGTACGCCTGGAGCGCTTCGAGGGTGGGGACCGTCTCGGCAGCGATATCCCTGGCGTTGTGCCGGATGGTGTCGATGTCGTTCTGGTCCTCGTCGCTGCTGGTGATGCGCTCGAGGATGTGAGAGTTCACCACGCCCACTTGCCATTCCGCGAGTCTGGACATCGACTGGCCGAGAGTGCGTGCGATCGCCACCTCCATCTCGGGCTTGATGACTTTCTGCTCGGTGAGCCCGGTGATCAACTTCAGTGCCTCGAGGTCCGCATCGGTGTAGACGACGGCCTCGGTATCGGTGTGGATGGGAAAGCCCATGCCGATCCACAGCGCGATGACCCGTTCGAGCGGCAACCCCGACCTGTCGACGATGTCGGACCGGGTGTACTTCGGAGTGCCCCCCAGAAGATTGCGTTCGATCTCCGCTTGCACCACCGAGTTGATCTGGTTCTCAGGCATATCCCAACGTTCTGTCGAAATAGGAACGGACATCGTCCACGTACGCGTCGATCTTGTCGGGCTCCCAGTCCGTGGTGGGAATGGGCTCGCCGATGGTGACCTTGACGGTACCGGAATGGACGGTGAAATCCTTTTTCCACATCACGTCACCCGCGTTGTGGATGACGATGGGAACGATGGGCACTCCGGCCTGCATCGCCAGGTGGAAGCCGCCCTTCTTGAATCGGCCGAGACGCGACGTCGGCATCCGCGTGCCCTCGGGCGCGATGGCGACGGAAATGCCACTGTGCAATTTCTCTATGGCCGGGCGCATCGCCTCGCGCGCCTGAGAGGGATCACCACGATCGACGTAGGCGACGTCGAAAATTCTGCCCAGCAGTGCGAATCGTGGGTCGCGTTCGAGTTCTCGTTTGGCGACCGCGGTGATGTCGCGTCGAAGAATGGAGGTGACGATGATCGAGTCGGCAGTGCTCTGATGGTTGAACATGAACACGGCAGGTCGCGCCGACCACGCGTTCTCGGTGCCGGTCACGTCGAGCTTGACTCCGGCAATGGTCAGAGCGATGTCCGGCGCAATGGTGCTGGTGATGTTCGCTCCGTTGCGCCTGCTGCGCGTCAGTAACCCGAGGCCGAGGCCGATCGATGCGCTGGCCAGCACCGACCCCAGAGCTGCGGTGCTGCGCACGGCCGAGGTCAGATCGGTGCCGCGCTTGGGGCTCTCCAACGTGAGCGACGGCCACTTCTTCTTGGCGGCGTAGCGCTGCAGTTCGGGATCCGGGTTGAGGGCGACGGGACGGCCGACGGCCTCGAGCAGTGGAATGTCCTCACCGCCGTTGGAGTAGGCGAAGCAGCCGGCGAGAGCGATTCCCTCACGTTCGGCGTAGTCGATCGCGGCCTTGGCCTTACGTGGGCCCCACAGCGAATCGCCGACCAGCTCCCCGGTCAGGATGCCGTCGGTGACCACCGGGGTGGTGCACAGCAGTGTCTCGAACATCATGTCCTGCTGTACGGGCAGCGCCTGGTACGGCGTGGCCGAGGTGGCCATCACCAGTCGATGACCGGCGTGACGGTGTGCTTCGACAAGGATGCGGGCTTGTGGGTAGATCATCGGCGCGATCTCGTTGCGGAACAGCGTGTCTGCCTGTTCCATCAGATCGTCTTCCCGACGGCCCTCCAGGCCCCGGACGGCCTTGCCCATCAGGTTGTCGACCGGGGAGTTGCGCATCCGCATCTCGACGACGGCACTCGATATCTCCCACAGTTCCTTGACCGTCACGTCGAGAGTCTTGAGTCGTTCGAGAAATACTGCACGGGCCGAGAATCCGTTGATCAGCGTGCCGTCCAGATCGAAGAACGCAACGGTGTCCCGGCCGGGTGGAGCGGCGGCGATCGCAATCAGTCGATCGTCGAACTCGGTCATGAATTGTTCTCCTCGGGGGCCGAGATCGGTTCTACCTCGCGCAGCATGCGGTGGGCCATGTCGCGGATCGTACGCACCTTGCGTGCCCACTCGTCGATCTCGAGCGCGAAGTCCCGCCTGCGGCGCGCGATACCGTCGGACGTGGAATCGACCAGATCGCGATTCTCGGCCAATTGCAATGCTGTATCGAACAATTCGCCGGAGATCGACTCGCTGTGATCGAGCTGCTGACGAAGTCGTCTGGCCTGAGCTGCACCGAGGCATTCCGTGATGAACTTCGCCTTGTCGAACTCACCGCTCTGCGGCAGCAACATCAGCTGATCGGCAACCACCTGGTACGCCTCGAAGATCGGCTGCAGCACGCGGTGCGCCAGATGCAGATCCTGCGACTGCAGTTGTCGCGCAGCATAATCTGGATCGCTGATGTTGGCGCGCCAGTCCGGGTCGATGAGATCGACCTCGGATTCGAGCCGCTCGCCGAAGTCCTTCTTGTCGCCGAAGAAGAACTCGAACTTGAGCAGATCGCGTAACTGCAGTGCCGCCTGCCACAGCGACTCCTGGGTCAGTGGCGTCGAATCGCCGCTGGTCGGCAGCACGACCAACTCGCCGATGGCGCGCATGACGAAGAAGTGGATTGCGTTGTTGCGGAAGAACGCTGCGACCAGATGCTTGTCCTGAGCCAGGTAGAACAGGGGCTCGGGACCGTCGTCGAAACGCTTGACGACGTTGGCGTTGACCTGTGCGATGACGGCCGAGCGCACGACGTCGACGTCGGCGATGTCCACGCCGCCCGCGGTGGGCAGGTTGCGGCGCTTGATGTAGCGGGCGAGCGGGGCGATGATGGCCCACATCTCGTTGACGTTGAGGGCGCGATCCTCGATGCCGAGCAGGGCCATGGTGACCAGCGCCGCGGGCGTCACCGGAGTCGCGTCGTTGATCGCATGGGAGACACCGAGCGCGATCTTCTGCACCGCCACTCGCTTGTCGGAGTTCTCGGCGACGATCGACGCCACCGACATCGGCTCGCCGAAGTTCAGGTACACGTTGCCGCGCAACGTGCCCTGCGCGCGGATGTACCCGATGGCCATCCGAATGCCCTCGGCCTGCTTCTTCGCGCCGTGCGATTCCTCGGCCATCGCACCGACCTCGTGCAGCCGGTCGTAGGTGATGGACGTCGGAACCAGGTACACGTCCTCCGCATCGCTGGTCTCGAGTGCGTCCACCAGATAGGTCAGCAGGCCGAACCGCGGCGGGCGGAGCTTCCCGGTGCGGCTACGGCCGCCCTCGATGTACCACTCGAGGTTGAACCGCTTGCTCAGCAGGAAGCTCATGTACTGACGCAGCGTCCACTTGTAGATCGCGTCGGAGAACTTGCGCTGGATGAGCACGACGCCACTGCGTTTGGCGATCGGGCCCAGCGGCCAGAAGCCGACGTTGATGCCGCCCATGACGTGGTTGAGCGGCAGGCCTTCGGCCAGCAGGGCAGGACGCAGTACGAGCGGGTCGAGATAGGAACGGTGGTTGGGCAGGAACACCAGCGGATAGTTCTTGTTGAGTTCGCGTACCTTCTGCAACTGATCACGGTCCACGTCGACCTTGTACGCCCGGGAGAAGTACGCCCCGAGGGTTCCCCACATCTCGACCGCGCGGCGGGTCTCGGTTGCGACCATCTCACCGAGGATCTCCTGGACGCGGGTGTCGACGGCGTCGCGATCCTGGCCGACCTCCTCGGCGAGTTCGGTGATTCCGTCCCGGAACTTCTTCTGTTCCGTCATGTCCTCGACGACGAATCGCGGGATCTTGTACTCGGAGCCGATGACGCCGCGCTCGGCCTTGTCCAGCGCCAGACTGGCCTGACGAAGAATGAACGATGACAGGGACGTGCCGCCGCCGCGCTCGAACCGATCCTGCAGATCACTGAGAGTCGCGGGCTCGCCGACCAACACCGCGGAGTGGTCCGGGTCGTCGCCTGCCACCCATCGCTGCCACACCTGCGTTGGCTTGGACCGACCACGGGGCGCGAAGATTCGGTGCAGAATGCCGCTCTTGCGATCGGACAGAGTCACCCGCAGCGGGATCAGCAGCGGATCGTCGGCGTAGCCGCGAACACTGTCCGAGAGTGACGTTTTCGCCTCACCGGAGAGCACCACCGAGGGTGGTCGCGGTTCGCCGTCCGGCGTGGTGGCGTCGATCCACTGATTCAGAGCCTGAACCTCGAGGGTGGATTTGGCGTCGAGCAAATACACGTGCGGACCGTCGCTGAGCGACTGCTCGTCCGCGTCGAGGTGGTACATCGAGACTCCTGTTCCGTACCTTCGCAAGGAGGCACGCCGCCAGGCTACGCGGCAGAAACCGTGTGCGAGGGCGGTTCGGTGAGGTGGTTCCGGGACACCGATCTCGCCCGGGAGTCGCGCGGCTACTCGCCGGTACCCTGGTGGGGCCGATGGCACCTCGAGTGTGCGCGCGGCGCGCAGTCCGGCTGTCGTATACAGTGAGAGACATCGGCCTTCTCGGCCAACCAAATCTAAGTGTTAATCCAAGTTACAGTTACTTGTGGTTACAGTTACTTGGATTAACAGATAACCCCCTCTCGATACGCCGATCCGACGCGCCCTGTGCTGCCCCGGCCGCATCTCACCTGCAAGTGTGCGACAGTATTCGCAAACACTTTCGAGAAAGGCCGGTAGTCGATGCCACCCCGTGGGCGCGCCGTGAACGATTCGTTGACTCCCGAGAATCTGACGGCTCTGGCCGCGGCGCTCGCCGAGGGGCGTCGCGCCACCGTCTATCTTCGCGAACCCAACCCGAGTCTGGGCCTGCCCGAGGGGACGTCGGCGAAGGTCGTGTCGATCGACGGCACCACGGTCACCATCAGCCCGAAGGGTGTCAACGACGAATTGCCCTACGAGGCAGAGGAACTGCGCATCACTCGCAACGCGGCAACTCCGCCTGCGCCGGCCAAGCGCGTGCCCGCGAAGAAGGTGGCACCGCCTCAGGCGACGCCGGCAAGGAGCGCCGAGCCGGTGCAGCCCAAACCCGTAGCGGTTCGGCCCGACGCGGAGCCGGCACAGCCCAAGACGGTGGCGGAACGCCCCAAGGCCGTGCAACCGCCGAGTCCGGCTCCCCGTCGAGCCAAGAAGGCACCGGGCGGCGTCAGCGTCACCATTCATGCGGGGGCCGACAACGATTGGTCCGTCACGGTCACCCAGGGGGCGAAGCGGCCCACCAAATCGCAAACGGTGAGCCCCGAGTCGGTGAGCCGCGCTGTTCGGGAGTTGGGCGACCCCACTGCACGCGACGCAGTCGAGGCAGTCATCTCCCACGCGCGCGAGGAAGCCGCCCGACGCGTTGCAGAACTGAGCCGTCAACTCGAGGAGGCGCGCACGACGCTTGCCGCCCTCGAGCAGGACGTATGAACGACTCGCTCGTGTTCGTACACCTGTTGTTGCTAGGGTTCTGCCGACACCGCTGAGAGGGAGTACATGTTCAAGAAATTCATGCTCGTCGTCGTGGGGGCGGCTGCAATCGTAGCCAGCGTCGGCGTGGGGTCCGCATCCGCGGCCACTCCAGCTGCTCTCGGCGGCGGCTCGGGAATCATCGTCGGAGGCGCGGCCGAGTGCACGCTGACGACGATCGGTAACGACCGCAACGGAAACCTGGTCGGCTTCACCGCCGGTCACTGTGGCCAAGCGGGCGCCTCCATCGTCCCCGAGTACGACACCTCCCTCGGTGAGGTCGGCCGCATCGCGTTCTCCAACCCGGAATACGACTACGCCCTCATCGAATTCCAGCGTGACAAGGTCGCACCGATCAACCGCGTCGGCAACGTGACCATCTCGCAGGTCGGTCCGCCGACGGCGTTCCCGAACATCGTCTGCAAGGAAGGCCGTACCACCGGCAACACCTGCGGACTCGCGTACGGCGACGTCCTGCAGTCGCAGGAGACCTGGGCGCAGCTGTGTGTCGTCGAAGGTGACTCGGGCAGCCCGGTCGTCGTCGGCAACACCCTCGTCGGCATGGTCAATGCCTACCTCGGCGTGGCGTGCTTCGGACCCGAGGTCGGCACCAACTTCGACGCGATACTCCGCAACGTCGATCAGGGCAACGGACTCGGCGCAGGATTCGTCCCGGCTCCCTAGATCCACCCGTTTTCGGCCGAAGGCCCCGTTCGCACAACACACTGCGACGGGGCCTTCGTCGTGCGTGGGGTCGGTACTGCTCTCAGCGGGCGCGGGCGGACGACCGAACATCTGCGACTATGCGTTCCGCGTCGTCCGGCGCGATTCCCAGCAGCACCAGGCTCGACGTCGTCGCCGCTCCGGCCGGATCGCCGATCAATCCGGCGTTGGTGGCGTCGAGGATCGACAGCGCAATGGCCTCGATATTGAGAATTAGCACTTCGGCGGCGAGGTACGAGGAGAACACACCCTCGCGCTGTCCCCGTCGGATGACCGCGGCGGCCGACTCGCGCATCGGAGTCAGTAGATCGTGAATGCTGTTGTGTCCCAGATCGGACCGTGCGACCGCGAGTAACAGCCGGTACTGATCTCCGACGCGTGCCAGGGCCAGTGTCTGCCGAACGAACACCGTCACCGCCGATTCGTCTGCGGCAGGAACGCGGTTGAGCGCAGCCGAAATTCGTTCCGCTGCTTCAACGGCGATACCGTCGATCAACGCTTCGCGAGAGGCGAAGTGGGCGTACACGGTTCGCCGGACCACTCCCGCAGCGGCGGCGACGTCGTTGATCGTCGCATCGGGATTGTCCGCCAGTACCCCCTGTGCAACGTGCAGAATTCGCGCTCGATTGGATCGGGCGTCACGTCGTTGCACGGGCGGCGCAGCTGCGTCCCGTGCAATCGAACTCGACTCCGTCGTCTTACGCACAGGACAACATCTAGCACGATCGCGGGCGGGGAGTGTGGTTGCCGCCACAAAAGATTGCCGAGCCTAGTCGACGCTTCCTAAGCTGCACAGCACTGTGCAAGGTGTGTCTCGCACTTTGCCAACGGGGGGGAACACACGATGACACTGCTTGCGATGACGCCTGTCCAAGATATGCACAAACCGTACCCACGACGCTGGTCGGCGCTGGTGGTGTTGTGCCTGAGCCTGCTGATCGTGGTCATGGCCAATACGTCCCTGTTGGTCGCCGCACCGTCGATGACACTCGATCTGAGTCTGACGAGCAGCGACCTGCAATGGGTGATCGACGGCTACACCGTCCCCTACGCGTCGTTGATGTTGCTGTGCGGGGTGATCGGAGATCGCTACAGCCGCCGCGGCGCTCTGATTCTCGGCCTGATCATCTTCGTCGCCGGATCTGTGGCCGGGGCACTCACCGATGCCACCCTCGGGGTGATCCTGGCCCGCATCGTCATGGGTGTCGCCGCAGCCATCGTCATGCCCGCCACACTGTCGCTGTTGGTCGCCACCTTCCCCAAGCGGGAGCGCGCCACCGCTGTCACCGTGTGGGCGGCAACCTCGGGACTCGCGATCGCGGCCGGGCCGCTGTTGGCTGGCTGGCTTCTCGAGAGCTTCACCTGGCACTCGACGTTCCTGATCAATGTTCCGATCGCGCTGGCCGCCATCGTCGGTGCCGTCGTGCTGGTCCCGCCGTCACGGGCCGTCGACCCGGGTGCGATCGACTGGATCGGTGGACTGCTGTCGGTGCTGGCCGTGTCGACCATCGTGTACGCCATCATCGAGGGGATGCACTTCGGCTGGACGGTCGGGCCGCTGTACTTCGCGCTCGTCGGGTTGCTGTCGGTCCTCGGCTTCGTGGGATGGGAACTGCGGCATCCCAATCCGTTGCTCGACGTCCGGATGTTCTCTTCCCGCATCCTCAGCGGGGCCACCCTCGCGGTGCTGATCTTCTTCCTCGTCACCTTCGGCGCCATCTACTTCGTCGCCCAGTATCTGCAGTTCGCTCTCGGCTACGGTCCGGTGTCCACCGGCGTTCACCTCTTGCCGTTGGCCGGTGCGGTCTTCGTCGGATCCGGAATCACGATGTGGCTCACGCCGAAGCTGGGACCGCGCGTCACCGTCACCGCAGGCATGATCGTGGGCACGCTGTCGGTCGTCTCGCTCATCGGGATCGATTCGACGGCAACGTATTCCGACTTTCTTCCGGTGCTGACGCTGCTCGGTCTGGCAATCGGACTGTCCGTCTCGCCCTGCACCGACTCCATCATGGGCGAGTTCCCGGACAGCAAGCTCGGAGTGGGCGGCGGCCTCAACGACACCGCCCTCGAACTCGGCGGATCGCTCGGTATCGCTGTGCTCGGATCGGTGCTCGCCGCGTCCTACCGCCAGGGCATCGAAGGATTCCTGCAGACCTTCCCCGGCAAGCAACCGAACGGCCAGTACACCGGGCAGGCGGCGGAAGGGCTTGCGGCATCGCAGGATTCGTTGGCCGGTGCGGTGATCGTCTCCGACGTCATCCGTGACCAGAACGCATTTCTCAGTGGGTTCGCCGACAATCTGGAGGCCAATGCCGTCGCGGCGTTCGGTGACGCAGTGGTGCACACGAGTGTTGTTGCCGCCGTCGTGTTCGGCGTCGGCACGGTGATCGTCGCGCTGCTCATTCCGTCCAAGAATGCGACTGCGGCGACGTCGTCGGAGAAGATCGAGTTCGAGCCGATCGTGCCCTTCGTCGCGCCGCCGGCAAAGGACCCGGTAGCCGATCGTGAGGTTGCCGAGCTCGAGCAACTACTGGAGCGGCCGTCGGCGAAGCCCCAGAATTCCGGCGCACGGCACGCGTTGCGAACCGCGGAGGAGACCGCACCGACACCTGCGCGCACCGTGGCCGAGCCGGCTCTGGTGGACGCCGAGCTCGAGCGTCCCAGCATCTATCAGCTGGCCTCGAAGGTGTACGAGTTCGACGCCTCCGTCGCCCGACAGGCCACGGTGGACAGCAAGTCCGGCGACCGCGTGACGATCCACCAGCTCGCCCTGTCCAACCTGGCGCGCACCCGACGCGTCGAGGCCGAGGAAGCCCTCGACGCAGCCCTCGAACTCAGCGACCTGCCGGTTGCGCCCACACCGCAGCCGCCCGAACCCACCGAGCCGCTGCAGACCTTCTACCAGCGGGCCAGTAAACAACACGCCAACTGCACGGCATTCAAGGAACGCTCGAGCTCCATGTGGGCAATGCCGCTGTAGTCGCAACCCGCCCGCCTCTTGCTCGCCCGCCGCCCGCTCACCCAATCCCGCCCGCTCACCCCACTGGGATCAATGCGCCTTTGTTGCACTCTGACTGACTGAAATCCACATTGATCCGAACCTGGGGCGGGCGGCACGGGGGCGGGGGCAGGGGGCGGGCGGAAAGGGGACGGCTAGATCAGCACCGCACCGTTCGAGGCCGATCCGACCAGCTTGGAGTATTTGGCCAACACTCCTCGGGTGTAGCGCGGCGGCAGTGGTGCCCAGCCCTGTGCGCGGGAGTCCATTTCGGCTGCGTCGACGAGCAGGTCGAGGGTGCCCTTGCCCACGTCGAGTCGGATCTGGTCACCGTCGCGGACGAAGGCGATGGGTCCGCCGTCGACTGCCTCGGGTGCCACGTGTCCGACGCAGAGGCCGGTGGTGCCGCCGGAGAATCGGCCGTCGGTGAGCAGCAGGACGTCCTTGCCGAGTCCCGCACCCTTGATGGCTCCGGTGATTGCGAGCATCTCGCGCATTCCCGGCCCGCCCTTGGGTCCTTCGTAGCGGATGACCACGACGTCGCCTGCTGCGATGGTGCCGTCTTCGAGGGCGTCCATGGCCGCGCGTTCACGCTCGAAAACTCGTGCGGTGCCGACGAAGACGTCGGAGTCGAAGCCTGCGGACTTGACGACGGCTCCGCCGGGGGCGAGCGATCCTTCGAGGATGGTGATGCCGCCCGTCGGGTGGATCGGCTTGTCGAGTGCGCGCAGTACCTTTCCGTCGGGGTCAGGGGGCGCGATGTGAGCGAGGTTCTGCGCCACGGTCTTACCGGTGACCGTCATGCAGTCGCCGTGCATCAGGCCTGCGTCGAGCAGAGCCTTCATCACGACGGGAACTCCGCCGATGGCGTCGACGTCGGTCATGACGTGCTTGCCGAACGGCTTGACGTCGGCCAGGTGGGGAACCTTCGCGCCGACGCGGGTGAAGTCGGCGAGGGTCAGGTCCACCTGCGCCTCGTGGGCGATGGCCAGGAGGTGCAGTACCGCGTTGGTCGAGCCGCCGAAGGCCATCACGACGGCGATGGCGTTCTCGAAGGCTTCCTTGGTGAGGATGTCGCTGGTGCGGATGCCGCGTCGCAGAAGATCGACGACGGCCTCACCGCTGGCGTGGGCGAATCCGTCGCGTCGGCGATCGGGAGCGGGGGGAGATGCGCTGCCGGGCAACGACATTCCCATCGCTTCGGCTGCGCTGGCCATCGTGTTGGCGGTGTACATTCCGCCGCAGGCGCCTTCGCCGGGGCAGATGGCGCGTTCGATGGTGTCGACGTCGGCGCGTGACATCAATCCGCGTGAACAGGCACCGACGGCCTCGAAGGCGTCGATGATCGTCACCTGGTGCTCGCTGCCGTCGGACAAGGTCGCGAACCCGGGCAACGTGGAGCCGGCGTAGAGGAAAACACTCGCCAGGTCCAGACGCGCTGCGGCCATGAGCATTCCGGGCAGCGACTTGTCGCATCCGGCGAGCAGAACGGAACCGTCGAGACGCTCTGCGCTGATGACGGTTTCGACGCTGTCGGCGATCACCTCACGGGAGACCAACGAGAAGTGCATGCCCTCGTGACCCATCGAGATACCGTCGGACACCGAAATGGTGCCGAATTCCAGCGGGTAGCCGCCGGCGGCGTGGACGCCCTTCTTGACGGCCTTCGCCAGACGTTCGAGCGAGAGGTTGCACGGGGTGATCTCGTTCCACGACGACGCGACGCCGATCTGGGATTTGCCCCAGTCTTCGTCGCCCATCCCGACGGCGCGGAGCATGCCGCGCGCTGCCGTTTTCTCCAGTCCGTCGGTGACGTCGCGGCTGCGCGGCTTGACGTCGATGTCTTCGTGGGGATTCTGCGGGGTCGTCATGACTCTCCTGAGCGGTCGGCGGACGGTCGCGTCCTCAGGTTCCGCTCCTGAGTCGCATTCACCGTCAACACTAAACCTGTGGTTGCGGCTCTCGATCGGCATGCACCCAACTCGTACGTCTCGAGTGCCCTTCATCGAGTGACGAATGGCCCTGTCGAGCACCACCAGCTCGGGGAGAGAGTGGGTGTGTCGCCGCATCGCGGTGGGAGTCCGAGGAGGGACGATGAACGATCAGCCGGATACGGCCGTGGTGGAGATGCTGGTGGAGCTCGCGTGTCGCGCTCCGTCGGTGCACAACAGTCAGCCGTGGAGGTGGATCTACTCCGAGCACGTACTCGATCTGTACACCGACAGCTCGCGCGTGCTCGGGGCGATAGACCCGACCGAGCGGCAGATGGTGATGAGCTGCGGGGCTGCCTTGGACCACCTGCAGAAGGCCGCGGCAGCCAACAGGTGGACGGCAGAGATCGACCTGTTGCCGACCCCGGGTGCACCGGATCACCTCGCGCGTGTTCGTTTCGTACACGACGCGCATCCCCGGTCGCACGAGTTCGACCTGCTCACTGCGATCAATCGGCGGTACTCGGATCGGCGAGCGTTCGGGCCGGTGCCGAGCAATCGCGATCTGACGCGATACCTGGGTCAGGAGCACTACGGCACCGAGATGACCGTCCTGTCGGCCGAGTCCAAAGAGACGTTGGCGAAGGCATCGACTCTGAGCGCGAGCGTACGTAAGTACGACGCGACGTATCAGGCGGAGATCAGATGGTGGGCCGGGCACGCGTTCCGATCGGGAGGAATTCCGCCCGAGGCTCTGACGAACCGCGCGGATGCATCGAGGGTGCAGGTCGGACGAGTGTTCCCCGAACCGCACCGGGTCGCCGCGACCGTGACACACGAGCCGGTCGAGGACGAATCCACCGTGGTGCTGCTCGAGACGTCATCGGACGAACACCTGGATTGGCTGCAGAGCGGTCGAGCCATGTCTGCCTTCCTCCTGGCAGCGACAGCGGACGGACTGGCGACGTGCCCGTTGACGCACATGACGGAACAGTCGGGTAGCAGGCGCTTGGTCGAATCTCTCGCTGCACGCACGGGGGTGGCGCAGGTGCTGATTCGAGTCGGTAAACCGATGATCGGCTCACCGCCACCCCGAACCCCACGACACGCGGTCGCGTCGGTGCTCTCGGCACCCGCCCGCGCAACGAACAGGAGACGATCGTGATTCTCGCAGGACACCAGAAAATCGTTGTCGGCGTGGACGGCTCGCCAGCCAGCATCGACGCTGCCCGCTGGGCGGCCACCCTGGCCGAGAAGGTGGATTCTCCGCTGCTGATCGCCGGGGCAGTACAGCAGCCCGTGTTCTACATGGGCGAGCCCGCAACGGTGGTGCCGACGGAGGTGTGGGACGAGCAGCGGCGCGCGGCCGAACGCGTCGTCACCGACGTTGCCACCGCGGTGCTGTCCCGTCATCCGAACCTGGCCGTGACCACCTCGGTGGAGGAAGCGACCGCATGCACGATGATGGTCGGACACTCCCGCACCGCCCGCATGCTCGTCGTCGGTAACTCCGGTTCCGGCCCGATCGTGTCGGCATTGTTCGGGAGTACGGCGCAGGAGACCTCGAACGCGGCCCTGTGTCCGGTGATCGTCTGGCGGGAGGGAATCGGCACCGTCGACGCACCGATCCTCGTCGGTATCGACGGCAGTGCGACGAGTGAGGTGGCCGTCGAGCAGGCCTTCGATCTGGCGTCTCTGTTGGGTGTGCCGATGATCGCCGCGCTTGCCTGGAGCTCGTTGTCCCAGGGGGCGGCGCTCTCCTTGCCGGGATCGCCCGACAGTGCCGAGATCGAGCGCGAGCAGCGAATGCTGCTGTCGGAATGTCTTGCCGGATGGAGTGAGAAGTATCCGGACGTATCCGTCGAACATATTGTGCAACAGGGTAATCCGGCGCATCTGTTGATAGATTTGTCCAAGCGTGCCGGCCTCGTGGTGGTCGGTAGCCACGGACGGGGAGTGGTGGCGAGAGCACTGTTCGGATCGACCAGTAGCAACCTCACGCGGCATGCGCGCTGCCCGGTGATGATCTGCAGGGACACGACGACAGCGGGGACTCGACGATGACGAACGACGCACCAGCAGCGGCAGGTACCCGGCGGATGGAGACCGATTCCATCACCGTCGACAGTCCGGCATCGACAGGGTCGACGGTGTTTCCGGTGACCACCGCGTCGACCGGCGGCACCGTGTACGCGGTGATGATCGCCGAATACGGACCGCTCGCCGGAACCTCCCCGGACGGACACGATCTGAGAACTGCGGTGCTCGGCCGGTGGCCGGGGGTGCGCGTGTTCGAGCGACGCAGCACCGGTGTCAGCGGGGCCGACCCGCGCGGCTACGAGACCTTCTACGTCGAGCTCGAATCTAGCGGATGCCGCACCGATATCGATACCGACGAAGTATCTGCCCTGTTCCATCCCTGACCGACCCGACGGCTTCCCCATCGAGACAGGAACACATCATGAGCAATTCCACCGACCGCGTGCTTCCCATCCTGGTGGGCATCGACGGCTCCACCGAGGCCGATGCCGCAGCACTGTGGGCGGCCGCCTACGCCGCGAAGACACACGCGTCCGTTCGGTTGATTCACGCTGTCCCCGAGGGGGATTGGTACGGATCGGCAGCGTTCGTGGACGGCGGTGCGCTCGAGCGGGACCTCCGCATGATCGGGCGAAAGCATCTCACCCGTGCGGCCGGAGCGATGCACGACGTTGCACCCGACGTATCCGTCGACATCGTCAGCGTCGACGGCACCATCGCGTCGTACCTGTCGAATGCCGACGCCGAATTGATCGTGCTGGGATCGAGGAAGTCGAGTGCACTACGAGACCTGACCCTGGGCAGCAACACCCTTCGGGTCGTCACGCACGCCCGTTGCCCCGTACTGCTGGTGCGTGGTGGTGGAGAGAGCAGCGATCCCGCCAGGCCCATCGTGGTGGGCGTCGACGGAAGCGAGCAGTCGGATCGAGCGTTGAGTGCAGCGCTCGAGTTCGCCCACACCGTCGGTGCACCGGTGGTCGCGGCGAACTACTGGGGATTCGCGGCCCAGCCGGGTCTGGGAACGGGATTCGAGGAGATCGACTGGGTGAGTGTCCGGGCACACGAAAAGCATTGGCTGGATGCGCATGTGGAGAAGATGCACGAGAAGTACCCGGAGGTGGCGCTGTCGACCGTGAGCGCGCAGTCGAGCCCGACGCGAGGCCTGCGGGCGATGTCGGCGTCGGCGTCGATGCTCGTGGTGGGTTCTCGGGGTCGAGGTGCTCTGCGTGGGACGATTCTGGGGTCGGTCAGTCAGAATCTCGTTCACCACGCCGACTGCTCGGTGCTGATCGTGCGATGACCCAGTGCGGTGAGTCACGCGCTCCGACGCGAGGCGGGTGGTGGTGAGCCGATGTCGCAGTGCGGGGGACAGTTCGACGCGTCGTCGCCGGTGCCGCGGATCAGTGCTGCCGCGATGGCGGCACCGATGACCAGCAGTCCGGCGCACATCAGCATCGCGGCGTGGAAGCCGTCCGAGAACACTTCCGGCGCAGCGTAATCGGATCCCGCGATACCGGCGAGCGCAGGGAGCGCGGCCACGGCGAGCAGTTGACTGGTGCGGGCCACGGCATTGTTGACTCCAGACGCGATTCCGGCACGATCGGTCGACACCGCGCCCAGAACCGCTCCGGTCAGCGGGGCCACCAGAGCGGACAATCCGAGCCCGAAGACGACAACCGCAGGCAGAACGTCTGTGGCGTAGGTGGATCCGGGTCCGATGCGCAACATCAGCAACAGCCCCAGTGCCGAGAGCAGTGGCCCGACGGTCATCGGAACACGAGGTCCGATGCGTCCGGCGATTCTGCCCGCGCGGGCGGACAGGACGAGCATCAGAGCGGTGATCGGCAGCGTGGCCACTCCGGCCGCGATGGGTGAGTAGCCCACGGCGAACTGCAACTGCAACACCAGAAGAAAGAACACGCCGCCCAGAGCCGCGTACACGGCGAAGGTGACGAGGTTGGCCGCCAGAAACACTCGGGATGCGAACAGCGACGGCGGAACCAGTGGATCGTGCGAGCGACGCTCGATCACCACGAACACTCCGGCCGCGACGACACCCAGAGCGAGCGCCAGGGCATGTGACTCGATCAGACCGTACGTGAGCAGACCCAGCGCTGCCGCGACGGTCACCGCTCCCGGTGCGTCGAGTCGGCCGGATGCGTGCGGATCTCGGCTCTCGGGAACGTGTTTCGCTGCCACCCACACGACCACGACGGCGAGCGGGATGTTGATCAGGAACACCGAACGCCACCCGACGGCGTCGACCAACCAGCCACCGAGCAACGGACCGACCGCGGACGCGACGCCGCCGAGACCCGACCACAGACCGATCGCAGCTCCTCGATCCTCGGCCCTGATGGAAGCCGAGATCAGCGCGAGAGAACCCGGCGTCAGCAAGGCCGCGCCGACGCCCTGCAGTAGTCGCGCCGCGACCAGCACCTCGATGCTGGGAGCGAGCCCGCAGAGCACCGACGCGGCCGCGAACCAGACGGTGCCCCAGACGAACACCCGCCTGCGCCCCAGCCGGTCGCCTAGCGACCCGCCCAGCAGAATCAGCGAGGCCAGCGTCAAGGTGTAACCGCTCAGCGTCCACTGCAGACCGGTGACGCCCGAACCGAGATCGCGACCGATCGCGGGTAACGCGATATTGACCACGGTGGCGTCGAGCATCGCCAGAGCCGAACCGAGCACCGTGGCTGCGACGATCCAGCGCCCCCGAGCGCTCGAGACCGAGATGTCGGTGGCGGTCACAACCGTTCGACGCAGACGACGAAGTTGCGTGAATCCTTCTCGAATCCGTACAGCGCGGGGTCGGGGCAGTCGTCGACGGACGAGGTGCCCTGCAGGATGGTCACCACGCGGCGGGTGTCGGCACCGGGGGTCGCGCAGTCGATCCGCTGAGCGAATTCACCGACGAGGTCCATGCATCCACCGACCTGCCAGTCGATGTCGAGGCACAGGGCTCCCTGTTCGATGTCGAAGTAGGTCTCGTAGTAGTACTGATCGGCATCCTCGGGGCACTCGGCGGAGGTGGGCGTCTTGGCGAAGACGACGTAGTTGGACTGCGGAGATCCGCAGGCCGCGTTGTCGATGGCCGCCTCGTCGACGGTTCCGCCCAGGGCCACGCACTCGCCGATCTCCACGTCGATGTCGACACTGCCGCCGTCGTCGATGTCGGTCTGAGGTGTGGTGGTGGGAGGGTTGGTGGTCGTGGTGGCGGGAATGGTGGCACCGGAGATGGCGACGGCGGTACCGGACACTTCCGAGGCGCATCCGCCGAGCATCAGCGCCGCGCACGACGACAACGCGAGCACGAGAGCGCGGACCGAACGACTGGATGACGCCATGGTGAGTCCTGCCCTCGTAGGTTCGACCGTGCTCGTGTAGAAAATATCGGACTCGCTCGTCGGCTGCATGAGGCAGGATGAACTGCGTGGATCTTCCTCTTGCCGTGCCGGTCGCACCGATGCTCGCCAAAGCCGCGAAAGTGGTGCCCGCACAGCCCGAGGACGGGCCCGCGGTGTGGTCGTACGAGCCGAAATGGGACGGGTTTCGCGCGATCGTCTTCCGTGACGGAGACGAGGTGGTGCTGGGGTCACGTGGCGGTAAGGACCTGGCACGCTATTTCCCGGAGTTGGTGGAGGCGATCAAGGCCGAGCTGCCCGAGAAGATCGTCGTCGACGGCGAGATCGTCGTCCCCCGCGAGAAGGACGGATCCACTCGTCTGGACTGGGAGTCGCTGTCCGAACGGATTCACCCCGCGGCGAGCCGGGTGACCATGCTCGCGGAGAAGACGCCCGCGCAGTTCATCGGCTTCGACCTGTTGGCCGTCGGCGACGAGGACCTGACGGGTGAGCCGTTCTCGACGCGGCGAGCGAGACTGCTCGACGCGGTGGGTACCGGCGGGACGAGCTGTCACGTCACCTCCGCCACCGACGACGCGGCGGTGGCCGAGGATTGGTTCGAGCGTTTCGAGGGTGCCGGGCTCGACGGTGTGGTGGCCAAGAAGCTCGACGGTCTCTATCTGCCGAACAAGCGCGAGATGGTCAAGATCAAGCATGCGCGTACCGCCGACTGTGTGTTGATCGGTTATCGAATCCACAAGTCCGGCAACGGTATCGGATCTCTGCTCCTCGGTCTGTACGACGGCGACGACCTGCGCATGATCGGCGGCGCGTCGGCCTTCACCGACAAGCGACGGCTGGAACTGCTGGAAGAACTCGAACCGCTCCGGCTCGGCGACGATGTCACGTACGACGGCGAGGCGACCCGCTGGAATTCGTCGAACGACCGCAACTGGATCCCGGTGCGCATCGAGCGGGTCATCGAGGTGGCCTACGACCAGATGGAAGGGGCTCGGCTGCGGCACGTGGCGCGGTTCCTGCGGTGGCGACCCGATCGTGAGCCGCGCTCGTGCGCGTACGACCAGCTCGAGGTTCCGGTGCGCTACGACGTCGCCGACGTCATTGCCGGGGGACGGTAGCCATGGCCGCGAAAACACCACCGGCGTTCGTGCAGGCCGGCGAGCGCGAAGTGCGGGTGTCGAGCCCCGATCGCATGATCTTCGAGGCCACCGAACGCACCCCGGAGATCACCAAACTGCAGGTGTGCGAGTACTTCGCGGCAGTCGGGGAGCCACTGATGAGGGCGATCGGTGACCGCCCCACCGCGATGGAGCGTTGGCCCGACGGCTATCGCGAGGGCATGCGATTGGCACTCGGCCCCCAGGACAAGGAGGGCGACGGTTTCTATCAGAAGCGGTTGCCCAAGGGCGCGCCAGAGTGGATCGAGACGGTGAAGATCGCGTTCCCCAGCAAGCGCACCGCCGAAGAGCTGTGCCCGTCCGAATCCGCGTCGCTGGTGTGGGCGGCGCAGATGGGCACGCTGACCTTCCATCCGTGGCCGGTGCGGCGACCGGACGTGGATCATCCCGACGAGCTCCGGCTGGACCTCGATCCGCAGCAGGGAACCACGTTCGCGGACGCCCTGCGAGTGGCCGATGTGACCCGAGAGCTGTTGGAGGAGCTGGGTTTACGCGGCTACCCGAAGACGAGTGGTAATCGGGGCATTCACATATACGTTCGCATCGAGCCGCAGTACACCTTCGAGCAGGTGCGCCATGCGGCCATCGGTCTGGGCCGCGAGCTGGAACGGCGCGACGACGGGGTGACCACCAACTGGTGGAAAGAGGAACGCGGAGAACGCATCTTCATCGACTACAACCAGAACAATCGAGACCGAACCATCGCCAGCGCATGGAGTCTGCGGGCCCGTCCGGGTGCGACGGTGAGCACTCCGATGACGTGGTCGCAGTTGGCAGATGTCACCGATCCACGTGAGTACAACCTCGTCACGGTGCCGGAGCTGGTTCAGGACGGTGACCCGTGGGCCGATATGGATGAGCAGGCCTACTCCCTCGAACCCCTTCTGCAGCTGTGGGAAACCCTGCCGGGTGGGGAGCTGAACTTCCCGCCGGATTACCCCAAGATGCCCGGCGAACCGCCCCGAGTGCAGCCGTCGAAAAAGGTCGCCGAGCACTGGGATGCGGAGGGGAATCGCACGGAGAGCTGACGAAGCCGGGCAACGTTGCACACTATGACGCCGTATCGACGGGATTCGGTCGACGCGGGCATGTTCTGTGCAACCTTGCCCGCGCTCACATGGATTCGAGTTCCCGGATCAACGTCGCCGCATCGTATGGTCCGACGTGCCGGGTCAGGTTCTTGTCGCCGCGTCCCAGGTAGAAGGTCGGGGTGCCGTCCACGTCCGAGGACGAGGCGTCGAGTTCGTCGTCCTCGACGCGTACCACGTAGTCGCCGGTGCGGATGTCGTCCTCGAATCTGTCCATGTCCAGGCCGAGTTCACGTGCGTAGCCGTCGATGTCGTCGGGCTCGAGGGCGTCGCTGTTACGGAACAACACGTCGGCCATCTCCCAGAACTTGCCCTGCGCGGCTGCGGCCTCGCTGGCGTATGCCGCGTAGCGAGCGTGTGGGTGATAGTCGTCGAGCGGGAGGTGCCGGTAGACGTACCGAAGGTCGTCGCCGAAGTGCTTGCGTACTTCGGCGACGCTGCCGGTTGCCTTGCTGCAGAACGGGCATTCGAAGTCCGCGTACTCCACGATGGTCAGAGGTGCGTCCACCGGGCCGCGGATGTGATCGCGCTTGGCGTCGACCGGACGCAGAATGCGCAGGGATGCTTCGGCTTTCGGAGGATGGATCTTCTCGTCGATCCGGAAGAGGACCCAGCCGAGCAGTGCGGCGATCACCGAGGCCACCAGCACGCCGACCCGTGCTTCGTCGGCCAGCAACGGGTCGTCGAGTGCGAGATCGATGATGAACAACGAGATCGTGAATCCGATTCCGGACATCGCGGCACCGCCTGCGATGTGGGAGAGCGTCAGTCCTGGAGCCAGGGAGGACGGTCTCAACCTCGCGAAAACAGCGGACGCAGCGGTGATTCCGACGAGCTTGCCGAGAACGAGACCGGCGATGATGCCCCAGGTGAGCGTCGAGGTCGACGCGGCTTTCAGAGTGTCCGAGCTCAGCACGACTCCGGCGTTGGCGAGCGCGAAGATCGGCACGATGATGAAGGCCGTGTACGGCTGGTAGAGCCGCATGAGACGTTCGTTGACCGACACCGCGCGATCGAGTCCGAGACGGGCGGCTCGGGCATATTCGGGATTGGGCGACTGCCGGAACGCGCGTGTCAGATCCGCCGCGCGTTCCACCTCGGTGCGGCGCGGCGGATAGACCGGAAGAATCAACGCGATCATCACTCCCGCGAGTGTGGGGTGAACTCCGGACTCGTACATCGCAACCCAGGTGAACAGTGCAACGACGAAGTACCCGACGCCGCGCCACACCTCGAGCCGACGCAGCAGGAAGATCAGCCCCAGACCGACGAACGCCAGCACCAACGGCACCACGTCGAGGTTGTCGGTATAGAAGAAGGCGATGATCGCCAGCGCGCCCACATCGTCCGCGACAGCGAGCGTGAGCAGGAAGATGCGCAACCGAGCGGCCTTCTTCGGGCCGAGGACGGCGAGTGCCCCGAGGAGGAACGCGGTGTCGGTGGAGATCACGACGCCCCATGCCTGGGCGGCGGGCCCGGACGGATTGAAGGCGAGAAACAGCAACGCCGGCGCGGCCAGACCGGCAACCGCCGCGACGATCGGGATGGCGGCACGAGATCGGTCGGTGAGCTCGCCCATCGCGAACTCACGCTTGACCTCGAGCCCGACGACGAAGAAGAACAGCGCCATGAGCCCGTCGTTGACCCAGTGGGCGAGGTCGAGGGAGATGCCGTGCTCGCCGACGGTGACGGAGAGTTCGGTGTGCCAGAACGACTGGTAGGTCTCGCCGAAGGGTGAGTTGGCCCAGATCAGCGCGATCAGTGTCGCTGCGAGCAGGAAGCCCGCCGCCAGGGTTTCGCTGTTCTTCTCGCCGCGGGCCCGCGAGATCCGTTCGGCGAAACGTGCCATGGGCCGATTCGTCGGCGTGATCTGATCTGCCATCTGCGGCCCGCATCCTCTCGAAGAGTGTTGTGAAGCAGTCTGTACCAACGTGTGGGTCGACGGTTTGCTTCCTTGCAGGTGACAGCCCGCAGAGTAACGTTATTGCGCTGTCGACCTCGCCGCACGGCGAGGGAGATGTGCACAACATATTCGATGAACGGCATTAGTCCGTCCAGAAACGGGAATACGAGCCCGACTCACCCCTGCCACGAAGGAACATCCATGCGTGATTTCATCTGCCGCAAATGCGGACAGAAGCTGTCGTTCGAGAACTCACTGTGTCTGAGCTGCTCGAGCGCGCTCGGCTTCCATCTGCCGAGCAGAGCTCTGCTGGTGCTCCCCGACAAGGCCGACGACGGTGTCGCCGAGGCCGAGGTGGACGGCACCACGTGGAAGATGTGCGCCAACCTCAACACGGCGCGCTGCAACTGGCTCGTCGACACCGACGACAGCGACGATCTCTGCGTGTCGTGCCGGCTCACGCGTACTCGCCCCGCCGACGACGACGTCGACGCGATGGCCGCCTACGCGGACGCCGAGACCAACAAGCGTCGAGTCGTGCTCGAACTGACCGAACTGGGGCTGCCCATCGTGGGCCGGGACGAGGACACCGCGACCGGCCTGGTGTTCGATCTGCTCTCCAGCGCAGAACAACAGGTCATGACCGGCCACGACAACGGCTTGATCACCCTCGACCTCGCCGAGGGAGACGACGTGCACCGCGAACAGTTGCGCGTCGCGATGTCCGAGCCGTATCGCACGCTCGTCGGGCACTTCCGGCACGAGATCGGCCACTACTACCAGATGGTGCTGGTCGGAGACGGTGAGCATCGCGCGGCCTTCGAGGAGCTGTTCGGGGATCCGGATTCGAGCTACCAGGACGCCCTCGACCGCCACTACAGCGAAGGTGCGCCCGAGGGCTGGGAGGACAACTACGTCTCGTCCTACGCCACCATGCACCCTGCCGAGGACTGGGCCGAGACGTTCGCGCACTACCTGCACATCCGCGACACCCTGGACACGGCCGCAGCGTTCGGTATGGCCCCGGCCGGTTCGACGCTGGAGAGCCCGTTGCCAGGTGACGTCGGCTTCGATCAGATCGTCGACTGGTGGTTGCCGCTGTCGTGGGCGCTGAACCAGATCAACCGATCGATGGGACACCAGGACCTCTACCCGTTCGTGCTGCCGCCGACCGTCGTGAAGAAAATCGGGTTCGTGCACTCGCTGATCGCACCCAGCACACTCTGATGCCCCGCTAACGGTCGTTGAGCTTTGCCATCAGGGGCGTATCCTGTGTTGTCGGCACACCGCCGATGCCGGGATGCGCCCCTGCGCAGTAGCAGGGCTCGTGCAACAGCAGGACGAGGTGACGACCATCAGCGAGCAGACAGTGGATTCGACGGGCACGCGCTCGCGGGTCAACGATTTCGAGCTGAGTCGACGGATGGCCGAGGTGGCCGAGAAGCTGCGGCGTCAGCATTCGGATCCGGATCGAGTTCTGGCCGTCATCACCGAGTCCGCGGTGGCCAACGTGCCGTCCGCAGAATTCGCGTCCATCACCACCGTGCTGCAGGGCAAGTTCGTACACAGCGCCGCGCTGTGTGGGGAGCCCGCCGGCCACTGCGACAAGATTCAGGAGCAGCTGGGCGAGGGACCGTGCCTCGAATCGGCGATCGAACAGACCACCATCAGGATCGACGACATGGACAGCGACACCCGCTGGCCGCTGTTCGCCGACGCGGCGTCTGCGCTCGGGGTCAAGAGCATGATCTGCTTCCAGCTCTACGTCGAGGGAGTCAACTTCGGCGCACTGAACCTGCATTCCACTCGTACCGACGCCTTCAGTGCCGAGGCCGAGTCGATCGGTTCGCTGTTCGCTGCGCACGCGGCCATCGCGTTCTCCACCGCACGCGAGGAGCAGCAGATTCGGGCCGCGTTGACCAGTCGAGACCTGATCGGTCAGGCCAAGGGCATGTTGATGGAGCGCTACAACCTGAACTCGCAGGCGGCATTCGCCTTGCTGGCCAAGCTGTCTCAGGACACCAACGTCAAACTCGCCGATCTCGCCGAACAGCTGGTCATCGACGCCGCGAAATCGACCGACTGAGCCCCGTCTCCTGGAGGTCGAGCGCAGTCAGCGCACATCGAGGCCGTCGGTGCTCGCGACCGACACCGCCGGACCGTCCGAGGCGACGAAGACCTCGATCCGAACGTCCTCGTCCAGATAGCGACTCAGTAGCGCCAAACCGGTTGTTGCGGCGATGATCTCGTGCACGCGATCACCCGAGATCGGATAGTCGTCCACGTCGTGACGCCAATGCGCTGCCACCAGAGTGCCCCCTGCTTCCAGGTGGTCGACGGCGCGCGTCATCGCCGATGCGAGATCCGCGGCGTCGAGGTAGTAGCCGACCTCGCTGACGACGATCAGATCGAACGTCTCCTCGGGTGTCGGCAATGCCGACCAATGGTCGGACAACGACCACAACGCGAATTCGACTGCGGCAGTCTCACCTACACGCGTGCGGGCCGAATCGAGGGCACTGTCCACCACATCGGTCGACACCACGTGATCGCACCGGGTCGCCAACTGTTCGGTGAGCACGCCGATGGAGCAGCCGGGTTCGAGTGCTCGCCGATAGTGCGGCTTCGGCAATGAGGCCATGGTCAATGCGTACTTGCGTCGCTCGTACCATTTGCTGTCGAGCATGAACGGATCGTCCTTGGCCGCATAGACATTGCGGAAGTAGTCGGCACTCAGGCTGGTCGGAGAACCGGGGCTCGTCCGAGAATCCATGCTCATGCGAACACCACCTCGAACGGTCGCCGGTAGCGGGCCAATATGTGCGGGGGCAACACCGCTCGATCCGCGGGGTGATCGGACAGGGGCCGGATCTGAGAATGGAACTGCTCGATCGACGCGCGCTTGGCGTCGAGGGTATGCGCCGGGAGATCGACACGGCGGCATCGTGTCCACGGAACTGCAGGATGGTTCGGAGTTGCCCAGTGCCACATCCAGATCGGGTACTCGACCACCGGTATCCCGACGGCATTCGCCGCAGTGAGACA
This sequence comes from Rhodococcus cerastii, assembly GCF_033042195.1. Lineage (NCBI taxonomy): Bacteria > Bacillati > Actinomycetota > Actinomycetes > Mycobacteriales > Nocardiaceae > Rhodococcus > Rhodococcus cerastii. Next base: position 102,754 of record NZ_JAWLKF010000009.1, on the reverse strand, counting down.
GGCCCGCGCGGTCGCTTCGTGGTCGGGATGACCGTCTCCGCGCCAGGGCGTCAGGCACCAGGTGCCCGGGGTGGCGTCGAGCAACGGCATCAATGCATCGGCCACGGCACCCTCGTGCTGCTCGACGGCACCGTCGGCGATCTGCAACCGCGTCGGAGAGTGGTCGATTCCCAACTCCGCCAACGCGCGTTCGGATTCGACGGGGCGTCGTGCCCGCAGATCCTCCGCCGTCACAGTCGGGGAACCGGGGTGCGAGCCGTCACCGTCGGTCACCGCGACCACCCTCACGTCGACCCCTGCCGCGGCCGCCAACGACAGCAGGCCACCGACGCCGAGCACCTCGTCGTCCGGGTGCGGGGCGACGACGACCATCGTGACGACGTCCTTCCACTGCAGACCGGGGATGGACCAGTCGGCCGACATCCAATCCGATTCGGCGGTGCCGACATCGACTTCGGCGTCGAATGCGTTCTCTACCATGGGTTGTCCTCCTCGGCGATGTCCTGCCCGAGGGCTTCGAGATCGCGTTCGGCATGGCTCTGCCTCAGATAGACGGTGAGATCTGCGACGCGCCGCGCGTGCTCGGCATCGCTGCACAGCGGGCCGGCACCGAGAGCGCGGCCGACGCGGTCGATGCACTGAGTCGCCGCGTCCTCGACCACCGCCCGCACGATGCGGGCTCGGGTCCGGGCTCGACCGGAACGGTCGAACGGATCGGCGTCCACTTCGGCGGCCGCGGTGGTCAGTGCGCTCGACGCCGCACCGAGTGCCGCTGCGATGGCACCGAGATGTGCGGCACGGTGCGGGTCCGGCCTGGTGCGAACGGCGGCGTGCAGCGTGTCCGCCACCGCGCACGCGCTACCGAACCAGGCTGCCGACACCCCGATGGCACCGTGCCAGAAGCCAGGACGGGTGAGGTAATCGGTCGGTCCGCCGACCGCAACGGCCGGGACGCTGTCGAATGCAACCGAGCCGGAATCGCTTTCGCTCATCCCCACTGCATGCCACGTGTCGGGTACCGGGGTTGCGCCCGGATGCGTCAGATCGACGGCGAACAGCCGAGGACTTCCCTCGACGCGCGCAGTGACCAGAGCGTTCGTACACAGTGACGCACCCGAGCACCACGGCTTCGTTCCGGTGAGAACCCAGCCCGAGTCCTCCAGTACCGCCTCGAGAATCGGAGCAGGTGGTTCCGCAGCCCACACTCCCCAGATCTGACCGCGCTGTGGCGTCGGGCCGTCGAGTTCGTGCAGGATCGCGATCGCGTCGGTGTGCGCTTCGGACCACCGGCCCAGCACCGTGTTGTGACGGCTCAGGGCGGCGAGCGACTGCCAGCGCAGATCGGTGTATCCCGAGCCGGGCAGCGCGAGGTCGAGACGACCGTCCGCCTCGAACGCCAAGAACGCGTTGCGCAGACCGGTGTCGATGTCTGCGCGGTCGGTGGATTCGAGAAAATCGGTCTCGCTCATGCGGTGGCCTCCAGGGAACGTAGGAATCCGGCCATGCCGTCGGGCGCTCTGCCGCTGAGGCGACCCGACGTCGTGACAGGGATGTCGCACACTCGACGGCACTCGATGCCGCCGAGCTCGAGGCGTCGGACCAGATCGTGGTCCTCGCCGGTGGTCAAAGGTGCGAATCCTCCGACCGCGAAGTACTCGGTCGCTCGGACGCCGAGGTTGGCGCCGTGCACGTGTGGGTGGCCGATTTCGTGCCGGTAGTGCGCGTCGTACGACGATCGCAACCCGAGGTTCTCCTCGACGTGGCCCTCGAAATCGACCGCCACCGTCCCGGCTACTGCCCGAGCGCCCTCGGCGGCATGCCGAAGATGGCCGAGCAGCCAGTCCTCACCCACCCGGGTGTCCGCATCGGTGGTGACGAGCCAGGTGGCGTCGAGCCGACTGCCGTCTCGCGGGCTGCTCGCGAATCCGGCGGCCCGGGCTGCTCCGACGTTGCGATGCGCCACCTCGATCGCCGACACCGACGGGTGACGTGCGGCGATGTGCGCCGAGTCGTCGGTGCACGCATCGAGTACGACGACCGTCGAGACGGTCACCGCCGCCACTGCGACGGCGCGACGCTCAGCCCGGGACAGGGCCGTCAGACAGGCGTCGAGCAGATCCTGCTCGTTGTGCGCGGGTACGACGACGACGATGTGACTGACTGGGGTACGGGGGAAAGCATCGGAGATCACGGTCCACCCTTCTCGGACACCGGACGAAGAAGAGTCCGTTTCGGAAACCGCCGGTGTCTGGACGGGATGTGCTTCCGACGCACATACCCGTTCCCCGGCTGCCGACACATGCGTCCTGGCCTGCAGAGACAGTGCTCGGGACCGGTTGCGGGAAGATACTCGTACTCGCGGTTTTTTTCGTCCGTTTCGGAGATATCCGATTAGCAAATGTCGGGGCGGTATGTGTTAATGGGCTTTGCTCACGCACAGCTCTGTCGGTGGGCATCGCGACGCAGCACGAAGGATGGTCGGGTTACATGGCATCACCGGTTCGCACACGCAGATTCGCCCGTATCGGCGCGATCGTTGCAGGTACAGCCCTTGCTGCGTCCGCCGCATTCGGTTCGGCACAGGCCGCGCCGTTGTGGCCGGGCGGCCCGGAGGTCTCCATCCCCGGAATGCCGGGGTCCTCGGATCCGGCTGCGCCCGCTCCCCAGCAGCAGATCGTCCCGCAGCTCGCGCCCGCGAACTTCGCCGATCCGAGCATCAGCCCCTCCGGCGGCGAGGTCGTCGGAGTCGCGCAGCCCATCGCCATCCGCTTCGACGAGGCAATCGGTGATCGTGACGCCGCCCTGCGAGCGATTCGCGTCACGACGAACCCGTCCGTCGACGGCCACTTCTACTGGATCAACGACACCCAGGTCCGCTGGCTGCCCAACGAGTTCTACCCGGCGCACACCCAGGTGACCGTCGAGGCCGGCGGAGCGAAAGCCGAATTCTCCACCGGCGACTCCATCATCACCACGGCCGACGACAACACCAAGCAGATCACCGTCACCCGCAACGGCGAGGTCGTCCGCACCATGCCCACCTCGATGGGCAAGGTCGGACACGAAACCCCCAACGGCACCTACATCGTCGGCGAGCGGTTCCGCGACATGTACATGGACTCGTCCACGTACGGCGTCCCGATCGACTCCGAGGAGGGCTACCGCACGTACGTCGAGTACGCGACGCGCATCTCCTACAGCGGCATCTTCGTGCACGCCGCCCCGTGGTCGGAATCGCAGCAGGGCTACTCCAACGAATCGCACGGCTGCCTCAACGTCAGCACCGAAGACGGCAAGTGGTTCTTCGAGAACGTCCAGAAGGGCGACCCCGTCATCGTCGTCAACACCGACGGCGGAACCCTCAGCGGATCCGACGGTCTCGGAGACTGGAACCGCTAGTGCCTGCGTAGTGGTGCGGTTGAGTGCCACAGCGGGCACATAACCGCACCACTACGCAGCAATTGGCCTGAGCGACAGGGGACGTTGGGGCTCAGTTCACCATTCGTTGGCCGGGGCTGAGCACAGTCCTCGCAGTGAGTGCAACAACCGAACGAGTGCTGCCCAGGGCACGCGAGAAGCGTTTCTTCTCGCGGCCGTGGACCGATTACGCACTGTTCCTGATTCTGGTGGGCCCCAACCTGGTTCTGTTGGGCGTGTTCACGTATCGGCCGCTGGTCGAGAACTTCCAGTTCTCGTTCTTCGACTGGAACCTGTCCTCGCCCACCTCCACGTTCGTCGGCTTCGACAACTACCGCGAGTGGGCCTCCCGCGAGGACACCTGGCAGATCGTCGGCAACACCGTCGTGTTCACGGTCGCCGCGGTGGTGGGCTCACTGGTTCTCGGCCTGGTGCTGGCGCTGCTGCTCGATCGAAAGCTCCGGGGCCGCAACTTCGTTCGCTCCGCAGTCTTCGCCCCGTACGTCATCTCGGGTGCCGCGATCGGCATCGCGTTCCAATTCGTCTTCGACCCCAACTTCGGGCTGGTCCAGGATCTGATGCGACGCCTCGGCCTGGGCGCGGTTCCGGACTTCTATCAGGACCCGAAGTGGGCGATGGTCATGATCACGGTGACCTACCTGTGGAAGAACCTGGGCTACACCTTCGTCATCTACCTGGCGGCCCTGCAGGGCGTGCGCAAGGAATTGATGGAAGCGGCCGAGATCGATCAGGCGAGCCGCTGGACCACGTTCCGCAAAGTGCTTCTGCCGCAACTACGTCCGACGACGTTCTTCCTGTCGATCACGGTGCTGCTCAATTCGCTGCAGGTCTTCGACATCATCAACGTCATGACGCGCGGCGGCCCGCTGGGCACCGGCACCACCACGATGGTCTACCAGGTCTACGAGGAGACGTTCCGCAACTTCCGAGCCGGCTACGGTGCCACCGTCGCGACGATCCTGTTCCTCGTGCTGTTGATCGTCACTCTCGTGCAGGTACGAATCATGGATCGAGACGATCAGCGATGACTGTGACCGACAAGCCCGATACGGCGACGCCGGAGAAAGCGCCAGGACCGCGCGACCCGCAGCGTGCGCGTCGCAACGCGAACATCCTCGGATACGCGGCCATGGTCGCCGTTCTGCTGATGATCGGGCTGCCACTGTTCTGGATCCTGATCACCTCCTTCAAGGATCGACCGGACATCTACGTGCAGCCGGTCACGTGGTGGCCCAGCGTCTTTCATCCGCAGAACTACGACGAGGCGACGACGGAGGTGCCGTTCTTCACGTACCTGCGCAACTCCATCATCATCACCACGGCCGTGTCGTCCATCAAGTTCGTCCTCGGGGTACTCAGCGCCTACGGTCTGGTGTTCCTGCGCTTCCCGGGCAAGAACATCGTCTTTCTCGTCATCATCGCCGCGCTCATGGTGCCCAATCAGATCACCGTCATCTCCAACTACTCGCTCATCTCCGAGTTGGGTTGGCGAAACTCGTTCCAGGGCATCATCATTCCGCTGGCCGGCGTCGCCTTCGGTACCTTCCTGATGCGCAATCACTTCCTGTCGTTGCCGCCGGAGATCATCGAAGCCGCGCGGATGGACGGTGCCGGGCCGGTACGGCTGATGTTCCGGGTGATCCTGCCGCTGTCGGGCCCGACCATGGTGGCCTTCGCCATCATCACGATCGTCACCGAATGGAACGAATACCTCTGGCCGTTTTTGATGTCCGACGACTCCTCGGTCGCACCGCTTCCGGTGGGATTGACGCTGCTCCAGAACAGCGAGGGCTACACCAACTGGGGCGCGGTGATGGCCGCGACGGTGCTGACCATTCTGCCGATCCTTCTCGTCTTTCTCGTCCTGCAACGCCACATGATCAAGGGCCTCACCTCCGGTGCGGTCAAGGGCTGATTCACCTCACTATCAGGAGTCGAACACCATGGCACACATCATCAATCGGCGTGGCTTCCTCACGCTCACCGGCGCAGCTGCGGCCGCCGCAGCTCTCGCGGCGTGCAGCGGCCCCGGATCGGGCGGGTCGGGCGGCGAGGCTGTCGAAGGCGATGCGAACACCATCAACTTCTGGTCGAACCACCCGGGCAAGTCCCAGGAGTTCGAGAGGGAACTGATCTCGCGCTTCCAGGCGGAGAACCCCGGCCTGACGGTCAATCTCATCGACGGTGGCAAGAACTACGAGGAGGTGTCGCAGAAGTTCAACGCGGCGCTCTCGGGCAACGATGTGCCCGACGTGGTCGTGCTTTCGGACGTCTGGTGGTTCAACTACGCGCTCACCGGTGCGATCGAGCCGCTCGACAAGCACTTCTCCGCAGCAGGCGTCGACCAGTCCGATTACGTGGATTCGCTGCTGGCCGACTACAACTGGAACGGCAACCACTGGGCCTTGCCGTACGCGCGTTCGACGCCGCTGTTCTACTACAACAAGGCCGTGTGGCAGCAGGCCGGACTGCCCGATCGTGGGCCGGCCACCTGGCAGGAGTTCGACGAGTGGGGCCCGCGCATCCAGGCCGTCGTCGGAGACGGCAAGCTCGCTCACGGTTGGGGCAACGCTGTCGACTACCTCGGATGGACGTTCGAGGGACCGATCTGGACGTTCGGCGGATCGTACTCCGATCAGTTCGAGCTGAAGTTCGACGATCCCAATACCATTGCGGCAGGCAAGTTCCTGCAGGACATGATCCACACGAAGAAGTACGCCGCGGTGTCCAACGACATCGCCAACGACTTCGCCGCGGGCATCCTGGCGTCCACCATCGCCTCGACGGGCGACCTATCCACCATCAAGGCCGGTGCCGCGTTCGAGTTCGGTACCGCCTTCCTGCCGGCCACCGACGGCACTCCCGGCTGCCCCACCGGTGGAGCAGGCCTGGCCATTCCGGCGAAGATCTCGGAGGAGCGAAAGGTGAACGCGCTCAGGTTCATCGACTTCGTCACCAACGGTGCCAACACCGCCTACTTCTCGCAGAACACCGGTTACATGCCGGTCCGCAAGTCTGCGCAGCAGGACCCGTCGGAGATCGCATTCCTCGAGGCGAACCCCAACGCCAAGACGGCCGTGGACCAATTGGCGCTGACTCGTTCGCAGGACTACGCCCGCGTGTTCGTCCCCGGTGGCGACAAGATCATCGGCAGCGGACTCGAGCAGATCGCGCTGCAGAACGCCGATGTCGCAACGACGTTCGCGTCCATCTCGGATCAGCTGCAGCAGATCATCGACCGCCAGATCACCCCGAAGCTGCCGAAGTAATGGCCGCCGTTCACTACGCCGGTGTCTCGCACCGGTACCCGGGTGCCGATTCGCTCGCTGTCGACAACCTCGAACTCGACATCGCGGACGGTGAATTCATCGTTCTCGTCGGACCTTCGGGCTGTGGGAAGTCGACGAGTCTGCGGATGCTCGCCGGTCTCGAGTCCGTCGAAAGCGGCCGTATCGACATCGGCGGAGTGGACGTCACCTCGCTGGCTCCGCGGGCCAGGGACGTTGCGATGGTGTTCCAGAACTACGCGCTGTACCCCAACATGACCGTCGGCGACAACATGGGATTCGCGCTGCGCAATGCCGGAATGAGCAAGTCCGACACCGCAGCACGAGTACTCGACGCGGCGAGGATGCTCGAGCTCGAGCCGTTGCTGGGTCGCAAGCCCGGCAAGCTCTCCGGCGGGCAGCGTCAGCGAGTGGCCATGGGGCGCGCGATCGTGCGTCAACCCAAGGTGTTCTGTATGGACGAACCGCTGTCCAACCTCGACGCCAAGCTGCGGGTGTCGACCAGAGCCCAGATCGCCGGTCTGCAAAGACGACTGGGCACCACTACGGTGTACGTCACCCACGATCAGGTCGAGGCCATGACGATGGGTGATCGCGTCGCGGTTCTGCTCGACGGGAAGCTGCAGCAGATCGCCGCTCCGCGGGAGCTCTACGACAACCCCGTCAACACGTTCGTCGCGGGATTCATCGGGTCACCCGGAATGAATCTGGTCGACGCTCCGGTGCGCGACGGCGCGGCCGTACTCGGCGAGTTGCGCATACCCGTCCCGTCCTCGGCGGGCGAGCGCGTCGTTGTCGGTATTCGGCCGGAGTCGTGGGATCTGGTGGGTGACGGTGGTGGGTTGCAGCTCACCGTCGAGCTGATCGAGGAGCTGGGTGCGGAGTCGTTCGTCTACGCCTCCGCGCCCAGCACCGACGGCGGTTGGTCGACAACCTCCGGCCGCATCGCGGTTCGCGTCGACCGCAAGTTGTCGATCGCCCTGGCCGAAACCATTCGACTGGTGCCCAAGCTGGACGAGTTGTTCTTCTTCGACTTCGTTACCGGCCTGCGGTTGTCGTAGCCGGTTCACCGAGGTCGATGGGCAGCGTGGCCCATCCGTGCAGGACTCGGGTGTTGCGACGGGTTCCTTCGCCTGCCGAGCGCAGGTGGGGGAATCTGTCGAACAACGCCTTCAGGCCCACTTCGGATTCTGCCTTCGCGAGCGCTGCCCCGAGGCAGTAGTGGCGTCCACCCGAGAACGACAGGTGTTTGCCGGCATTGGCGCGGGTGACGTCGAACCTGTCCGGGTCCTCGAACACCAGCGGATCCCGATTGGCACCGGCGAGCACCAGCACGACGAGCTTGCCCTCGTGCACCGTCACTCCCTCGACCTCGACGTCGCGCTTGGCCATCCGTGCGGTCAGCTGTACCGGTGATTCCATCCGCAACATTTCGTCGATGGCCGTCGGCCAGTGCGACGGGTCCTGCTGCAGTACGGCGAGCTGGTCGGGGTTGTCGAGCAGCAGTTGGATTCCGCTGCCGAGGAGGTTGACGGTGGTTTCGAAACCTGCGGCCAACACCAATCCCGCAGTGGCCCTGAGCTCCTCGTCGTTGAGGCCGACGCCCTCGTCCTTCGCGGCGATCAGCTGACTCATCAGATCGTCACCGGGATTGCGGCGCAGTTCTGCGATGTGTTGCGAGAGCCAGGCGTCGAATCCGATCAGGCCACGCTCGACCTGCTTGAACTGATCCCACGACAGGCCGATGTCGAGACTGGGTGCAGCCATCTCACCGAATTCGAGAACCCGCTGATTGTCCTCGACCGGTACACCGAGGATCCGCCCGATCACAGCAACCGGCAGGCGCGCGCAGTAGCGATCGACGATGTCGACCACCGGGGAGCCGTCGGACAGCTCGTCGAGCAGAGCATCGGCCGTTTCCTGCACCTGATCGCGCATCTTCTGCACTGCGCGGACGGTGAAGACCGAGGACACCAGCTTCCGGTACCTGGTGTGGTCCGGCGGCTCAACCGAGAGCAGTGAGGGCGGCAGAATCGGGTGCAGTGCCCCGGATCTGGTGTGCCGCTCGATCCACCGCAACGGCCCGGGAAGGGTCGCACCCAGCTGCGTGACGCGGAAGTCGTCCGAGCGCAGCAGGTCGAACGCCACCCGGTGATGCACGGTGATGTTCGAGATCCGAGTCTTCACCAGCGGTGCGGTGGCGCGCAGCTTCTCGTAGACCGGCGTCGGATTTGCCCGCGTCACCGGATCGGCCACCAGCATCGCCTGCGGATCGCCCGCGGCCGCTGCGCGTTTGGCCGCAAACCGAATCACCCCGTGAGCAGCCAGCCAGCGTGCGTATTCCCTCATCAGAAATTCCCTCCCCGATTGCCCTACCTGGAACTACCAGATCTTGACGCGCTTCCCCGGGTCCAAGTACAGCGCATCTCCGGGCTGTACGTCGAATGCTTCGTGAAAACTGTCGAGATTTCGCACGACGCCGTTGCAGCGGAACTCCGGCGGCGAGTGCGGATCGACGGCGAGTCGGCGGATCGCCTCGGCGTCGCGAGCCTTGGTCCGCCACACCTGCGACCAGCCGAAGAACACTCGCTGCAGGCCGGTCAAACCGTCGAGCACCGGTGCTTGTTTGCCTTCGAGCGAGATCTCGTACGCGGCGACGGCGATCGACAGACCACCGAGGTCGCCGATGTTCTCGCCGATGGTGAACTCGCCGTTCACCTTGTGGCCGGGCAGGGCCTTGGGCTCGAACTCGTTGTACTGCTCGATCAGGGCCGTGGTGCGCTTGCCGAATTCGGTGCGGTCGCTGTCGGTCCACCAGTCGACCATGTTGCCGTCACCGTCGTACTTGGCACCCTGATCGTCGAATCCGTGACCGATCTCGTGGCCGATCACCGCTCCGATACCGCCGTAGTTGGCCGCGTCGTCGGCCTCGGGGTCGAAGAACGGTGGCTGCAGAATGGCTGCGGGAAAGACGATCTCGTTCATACCGGGGTTGTAGTACGCGTTGACGGTCTGTGGCGTCATGAACCACTCGTCGCGGTCGACGGGTCCGCCGAGCTTGTCGAGGTCGCGCTGGTAGTCCGCGGTGTAGCCGCGGCGGTAGTTACCGAGCAGGTCGTCGGCGCTGATCTCGACGCCCGAGTAGTCACGCCACCGATCGGGGTAGCCGATCTTGGGGGTGAACTTGCCCAGCTTGTCCAACGCCTTCTGCCGAGTCTCCGGGCTCATCCATTCGAGCTCGGAGATGTTGCGGCGGTACGCCTCGGTGAGATTGTCGACCAGCACCTTCATTCGAGCCTTGGAGTCGGCCGGGAAATGGCGTTCGACGTACAGCTTTCCGACGGCCTCACCGAGCACGTCCTGCACCAGGGAGACGCCGCGCTTCCAGCGCTCGCGGTTCTCCTCGGTTCCGGTCAGCGTCGTTCCGTAGAACGCGAAGTTCTCGTCGACGATCGCGCTCGTCAGAAACGGTGCCCGTGAATGCACGACGCGCCACGCCAGCCACGCCTTCCACGCTTCGATGTCCTCGGAATTCCACAGCGAGACGAAAGTGCTGAGGAACGGAGGCTGCCGAACCACGATCTCGGCGAACTGCTCGGTGGTTGCGCCGAGCCCGGAAATCCATGCAGCCCAATTGAACCCGGCACCGCTCTTGACCAGCGTGTCGAAATCGACGAGGTTGTAGCTCTTCTCGGCGTCCCGCCTGGCGACGACGTCCCAGTGACCGGCGGCGATCTTCTGCTCGAGGTCGAACACCGTCTGCGCGTCGTACTCGATGCCGCTGAGCGCGAACATCTTCGAGATGTGCGCGATGTAGCTCGCGCGAATGTCCGCGTACTCGTCCTGGCGGTAGTACGACTCGTCGGGCAGACCGATTCCGGACTGGCTGAAGTGCACGAGGTAGCGATCGGACTGCTTGGCGTCGGTGTCGACGTAGTGCCCGATGGCGCCGCCCACGCCCGTGCGCTGCAGGGAGCCGAGAACGCCTGCGAGGGTGACGAGGTCGGTGGCGTCGGAGATGGCGGTGAGCTCGTCGGCGATGGGAGTCACGCCGAGCTGCTCCGCGCGGTCGGCATCCATGAAGCTCGAGAACAGGTCGCCGATCTTCTGCGCATCGCTGCCCGCTGGCGGGTTCGCGTCGGCGGACTCTTCGATGATGGTCTGGACGTCGACCTCGGCACGGTCGTACAAGGTGCGGAATGCGCCGTCGACGGCGCGGTCGGCCGGGATGGCGTACTCCTCGAGCCATTTGCCGTTGACGTGCACGAACAGGTCGTCCTGCGCGCGTGTGTTCTCGTCCTGGTAGCTGAGATCGATGCCCGAGTTCACTACTGAAGTCATCCGTCCATCTTTACACTCTTGCGTCTGATTGAACGGATGTTTAGTGTGCTGTACATGCGTACAGCATCGGAGGATCTCACCACCAAGGCTCGAATCCGCGACACCGCGATCGGCGTTTTCGGCTCGCAGGGTTTCACCGCGGGCGTGCGGTCCATCGCCACCGCGGCAGGTGTCTCTCCGGGGCTGCTCAATCACCACTTCGGGTCCAAGGACGGCCTGCGTACTGCGTGCGACGAGCACGTCCTGCGGGTGATCCGGGAGTCGAAGGCCGCGTCGTCCGCCCCCGCCGGAATGATGGAACAGCTCGCCCGAATCGACGAGTACGCCCCGCTCGTCGCCTACATCGTGCGGAGCTTCTCCGCAGGCGGCACATTGGCGCGAGAGTTGTTCGAGCACATGGTCGACGACGCCGTCCGCTACATCGACGACGGTGTTCGCGACGGCCGTTTCACACCCAGTCGAGACTCTGCGGCACGCGCCCGATTCCTGACGCGGCAGAACGTCGGCGGACTGCTGTTGTACGTGCAGATGGCCGGCCCCGACGTCGATTTCCGCGAGGCCCTGAGCGCGCTCGGTGACGAGATCATGCTTCCTGCACTCGAGCTCTACACCGACGGATTGTTCACCGACTCCCTGGCTTTGGACACCTATCTGGAGGCCACGTCATGACCGAAGCAATTTCCGTTGACGGCCTGGTGAAGACGTTCGGTTCGGTCCGGGCGCTCGACGGACTGGACCTGCACGTACCGACTGGTGAGGTGCACGGATTCCTGGGCCCCAACGGGGCAGGCAAATCCACGACCATTCGGGTTCTGCTCGGTCTCGTCCGTCCGACGTCGGGACAGGTGCGCTTGCTCGGCGGCGATCCGTCGGCCGACACGGTGGCGCTGCATCGACGTCTGGCCTACGTTCCCGGCGACGTGACCCTGTGGCCGTCGCTCACCGGCGGTGAGGTGATCGATCTGCTCGGCCGGATGCGCGGCGGACTCGACCCCGCCCGCCGCGCCGAACTGCTCGAACGGTTCTCCCTCGACCCCGGCAAGCGCACCCGCACCTACTCCAAGGGCAATCGGCAGAAGGTCGCGCTGATCTCGGCCCTGGCCTCCGACGTCGAGTTGCTGATCCTCGACGAACCCACATCGGGACTCGATCCGCTGATGGAACAGCACTTCGGCGACTGCGTGAAAGATGCTGCCCGACGCGGAGTCACGGTGCTGTTGTCTTCGCACATCCTGTCCGAGGTGGATGCGCTGTGCAGTTCGGTGACCATCGTCAGAGAGGGGCGGACGGTCGATACCGGGACTCTGGCCTCGATGCGGCACCTGACCCGCACCACTATCACTGCGGTGCTCGACCGAGTGCCCGACGGTCTGGCGACACTGCCCGGAGTGAGCGCGGTGAGCGTGGACCGTTCCTCCGTCACCTGCACGGTGGAGAACGACGTCCTCGCGGCGACGATGCACGTGCTGGCCGACGCGGGAGTGCAGAGCTTGTCCAGTTCCGCGCCGACGCTCGAGGAACTGTTCCTGAGGTACTACGCATGAATGCCATGACCGGAACGGGGGCGTTGCTGCGGTTGTATCTGCGCCGCGATCGTCTGGTGGCACCGGTATGGATCGTTCTGCTCGGCGCGCTGCCCTTGCTCTACGCGGTCAGCTTCGAGGGTCTGTATCCGACGGCGGCGGATCGTCAGGCCTTCTATCTCGGCACGCTGTCGGCACCGGCACAGGCAGCGCTCGTCGGCCCGATCTTCGGCAGCGATCTCGGTGCCCTGGTGTCGTGGCGCTCGGGGCTGGTGTTGGCACTGGTTCCGCTGGCGGCGATCCTCACCGTGGTTCGGCACACCCGCGGTGAGGAGGATGCGGGTCGGACCGAGCTGATCGGGTCGACGGCCGTGGGACGGCACGCGGGCCTGGCGGCAGCGATGCTGGCGGCGGGCGGCGGGGTGGCGGCGACGGGCGCGTTGTCGTCGATCTCGCTGTGGGGATTCGGGCTCCCGGTGGCCGGGAGCGTCGCATACGGGGCGTCGGTCGCCGTGGTCGGAGCGGTATTCGTCGGCTGTGCGGCCGTGGCGGCACAGGTGGCGTCGGGGGCGCGAGCGGCTCGCGGTTACGCCCTCGGCGTGCTGGCCGCGGCGTTCGCAGCGCGTGCAATCGGCGACGCAGGCTCGGGCACCCTCTCGTGGTTCTCGCCGATCGGCTGGTCGTCGCAGGTGCGGCCGTTCGCCGACGAGCGGTGGTGGCCGATGCTGCTGTCACTGACGACCGCCACAGCGTTCTGCGTCGCCGCGTTCGCCGCTGCGAATCGACGCGATCTCGGTGCCGGCTTGCGGGCCGGACGCCGCGGCCGTGCAGCGGCCCTACCCTCTCTGTCCGGGCCGATCGCTCTCGCGTGGCGTCTCTCGCGCGGGACCGTTGCCGTCTGGACCGTCGGGCTCGCTCTGTTCGGCATCGCCATCGGATCGTCCACCGGCGGGATCGGTGACCAACTCGGCAGCAGCGCTGCCATCGGTGACGCACTGGAGAAGTTCGGTGGCAGCACCGTCGAACAGTCGTTCATCGCCGCTGTGCTGAGCATCGTGGGCGTCGTCGTCGCCGCGTTCGCCGTCTCGGCCCTGCTGCGGTTGCACAGCGAGGAAGAGGCGGGCCTGGCCGAGATCGTGCTGGCCACCGGCGTCTCGCGCGTGCGATGGCTGGCAGGTCACCTGCTGTGCGCCGTCCTCGGCGCAGCGTGGCTGCTGCTGGTCGTCGGTTTCACCATCGGGCTGACGTACGGGTCGGCCACCGGCGACATCGCAGGCGAACTGCCGTCCGTCCTGGTCGGTGCACTAGGTCAGCTGCCGGCCGTATGGGTGGTGACGGCCATCGGCGTGGCACTGTTCGGCGCTCTTCCTCGATTCGCGACCGTCCTCTGGGCCGTTCTGGCCGGTTTCGTCGCGCTCGGCCAGGTCAGGTCCGTGGTCGGCTTACCTCAGCCATGGCTCGATCTGTCGCCCTTCACCCACGTTGCGAGACTGCCGGGAGCAACGCTCAGCCTGGTGCCGATCGGCTGGCTCGTCGCGGTTGCCATCGTCGTCGGCATAGGAGGTTTCACAGCATTCCGGCGAAGAGACATCCGAGGCTGACGGCGGTCGAATAGCATTCTCCGTGGCCGATATGTCCGGCCCGGTCCGACGACGAAGCGTCCGGTCCGGTGATGGTCGGCTGGAACGTGCATGGAGGTTATGTGCAAACGACATTCCTGCGCACCTGGTGGAACCAGCCGCACAGCTACGAGTCGGTTGTCAGTTACCTTGCGCTGCACGGTGCGCTCGCGCCGTATCGCCTCGCTGCAGCTCTGAGCACGTTCACGTACGGACTCGGTGCTGCTGCGCTGCTCTGGCTCACCGACGCCCCGCCGACCTCGGCGATCGCCAGGTCGGTCTTCGTCGTTGCGATCGTGTCGACACTCCTGGTCGGTATCGCCTGGCTGAAGGCTCCGTGGCCGTCGAAGCGCGTGTCGGTGATGTTCGCCGCGTACTCGGACATCGGAGTAACGCTGGTTCTGTTGTCCTACGGATCGCCGCAGACCGCATTCGTGGCCCTCGCGATGCTCGCTGCCAACAGCGTGTACGTCCAGCTCTTCCACAGTCCGAAAGTTATGGCGCTCCACCTGCTGTGGGCCGGAGCGGCCGTGACGCTGTTCTTCGTGCTGATCCTGCTCTCGCCCGAGGCCGATCACGGTCTGGCGGTCGCGCAACTCGTGGTGCTCGTCCCCATCACGTTCATGGGCCCCACCTTCTTCCAGTACCTGCTCCTCAAACTGCAGGTCCAGGCGCAGTCGGCCAACTTCGACCCGCTCACACAGGTGCGCAACCGACGAGGGCTCGACGAGGCACTACCGGTGTATTTCCTCGGTGCGACCGATGTGTCGGTGATGGTCGTCGACGTGGACCGATTCAAGTCGATCAACGACAGATTCGGTCACCACCAGGGCGACGCCGCCCTGCAGCTCGTCGCACGCCGGTTGACCACGGACGGTGTGCTGGTCGCGCGGGTGGGCGGTGAAGAATTCGCGGTGGTGACCAAATCGGCCGAGAACGAGGCCCTCGCACTGGCCGAGAAGTACCGATCTGCCGCCTACTTCGCGGACGACCCCGCACCCTTGACAGTGAGCATCGGCGTCGCGCACTGCACGTATCCCGTTGCCGAAGGCATCGGTTTCGACGTCGTCGAACTCACCACACTGTTGCTGCGACGTGCCGACGCGGCGATGTACGAAGCCAAACAGCAGGGCGGCAACCAGGTGGTCGTGGCGGGCTCGACGCCCCGAAACGATCGGACTCCGTCAGGCACCGAGACGTGAGTGCGGCGACGCTGCGACTCAGTTAGGAGTCGAGTCGTCGTACTGGTTCTCGACGTTCTGCTGGAATTCGTCGGCACATTGCTGTTGCGCCGCAGTATCGCTGCCTGCGTTGCTCAGGCAGTCGGTGAAGTCCTGGCCACCCACTGCGTTGAACAGGCCGACGCCGACGACGACGAGAACGATCGACAGAGCTGCGGCCACGAAGCCGAGAATGATCGCGACGAGCGACACGGTGCCGTTGGTGGCGGTGCGCTTCTTGTACCGGGACCGTCCGATGAAGCCGAGAACGATGGCGATCAGGCCGAGAAGAATTCCGCCGACGATGGTCCAGGAGAACAACACGCCCAGAATCGCGAGGACCAGAGCCACGGTGCCGACGGTGTTCTTCGGTGCTGTCGGCTGTTGCTGGTACCCGCCCTGCTGGGGGTACTCACCAGGTGACGGATAGTTTCCGGGCGGGGGATAGTTTCCAGGCGGCGGATTCTGATTCGACACGTTGAGTACCTCCGAAATCGGCGATCGTGAACGCTGGGAGTGTATGCGGGTGGCTCCGGTGCGCACAGGAGCCACGTGCTCCCGTGATCAACTTGTCATCGAACACGTATGTCAACCGCCGAGTCGCGAATGCATCTCCCAGATCAGCACCTCGGCCGGCTCGGTAGCGGTGATACGTTGTCCGCCAGTCGAACTCATGCGGACGGCGTCACCCTCCCAGAGCTCGCCCACACCCTCGAGCGTGACGGTGCCGCGCGCGACGAACAGGTGCACGAACGGGGCGTCGGGCACCGTTACCGAGGTTCCGGGCAACAACCTCGCCGCGTGCAGCGCGGCCGACTTCTGGGAAATCCCGATCGCAGCCTGACCGCGGTGCTTGTCCATCCCCGACGCGACGGTGACCAGCCCGCCTCGCAACAATTCGTCGCCGATCTCGAGCTGCTCGTATCCGGGAGTGGCACCGGGACTGTTCGGCAGCACCCACATCTGCACGAAGCGAACGGGTTCGGTGTGCCGGTTGCCGTCGATACTCCAGGAGTCGTTCTTCTCGGAGTGCATGATGCCCTTGCCTGCGGTCATCCGTTGCGCGAGGCCGGGATGGATGATTCCGGAGTGCCCGATGGAATCCTGATGCACCAGCGAACCCTGCATCACCCACGTGACGATCTCCATGTCGCGATGCGGATGTGTCTCGAAACCTTGACCGGCAGTGACGATGTCGTCGTTGTTGACCAGCAACAGTCCGTGATGGGTGTTGTCGGGGTCGTAGTGCTGGCCGAAGGAGAACGAATGTTTCGAGTCCAGCCAGGACACACGGGTTTTCGATCGATCACCGGCGCGGTGTACGTCGATGTGGGCGGTCAGCGGAGCGGACATGTGACCACTCTACGAGCATGTCTGTGCACCGGCGTACGACCTGCATAACGTTCGGGTGTCTTTGCGGTCGGTGTGTGAGCCTCGCCGGGAGTGGGTAGGTTTCGCTGCGTACGGTCACAAGCTCTGCAAACTCCCCCGAAGGCGGCGAGAGATTCTCATGGTCGGTTCCAGCTCGAGTGTCGCACGCACGGTCGAAACCCAGCTCGAGGATGCTCTGGCGGCGTGGTTGCCAGGTCAACGGTGGTTCGGCGCAAAGGGTTCGACGGTCGGTGCGGTGCGGATCGTCGCACGCGACGTGCTTCGGGACGAGCCACATTTCGCGGCCGAGCATCTGCTGGTGGAGGTGCAGTTGACGCAGGACGGTGCGGCCGTCACACAGACCTACCAGGTGCCCCTCGGTTTTCGGACCGAACTGACCGACGACCTCCGACCGTGGATACTGCCCGTGGCAGGCGAGGTGGCGGTGTTCGACGGTTTGCGCGACCCCGAGATCATCGGCCTGTACGGGGATGCGCTTGCCGCCGGAAAGGCCACGGGCAGCATCGAATTCAAGATCGTCGACGGTTCGAGTGTGCCGAGCGGTCTGCGTGGTCGGGTTCTGGGGGCCGAGCAGTCCAACACCTCGGTGATTCTCGGTGATCTGCTGTTGCTCAAGCTGTTTCGTCAGGTGCCGCCGGGCATCAGCCCCGATGTGGAACTGCATCGCGCGCTGGCGGAGGCAAGGAGCGTCAACGTCGCACCACTTCGGGGCTGGCTCGAAGCCGAAGTAGGCGGCGAGCCCACCACCCTCGGCATGGCTCAGGATTTCGCCGCGAACTCCGCCGAGGGCTGGACCGCGGCACTGGCCAGCGTGCAGGAGGTGTTCGATTCCCCGCAGACGCCGATCGAAGACCTGCCCGCCGATTTCGCCCCGGACGCGCATCGAATCGGAGCAGCTGTGGCGCAGGTGCACCACGACCTGGCATCGGTGCTGGGCACCGCCGAACGGTCGGTCGAATCGACTGCCGTCGAGGAGATACTCGCTCGCATCTCCGGAGTGGCACGGGTGGTGCCGGAGATCGCGCAGTACATCCCGGCGGCGACCGCTCTGATCTCGCGGGCGGAGGCGTCGAACAGCACCACGGTGCAGCGCATCCACGGCGACCTGCATCTGGGTCAGGTGCTGGGCACTCCGGAACGGTGGCTGCTCATCGATTTCGAGGGTGAGCCGGCGAAGACCTTGGCCGAGCGCAGGCAGATGGACAGCGCCTTGCGTGACGTGGCGGGAATGCTGCGCTCGTTCGACTATGCCGCCAACCACCTGCTGGTCGATCTGCCCGAGGACCAGTCGGCGCGAGAGCGTGCCGAGAAGTGGGCGGCCCGCAGCATCGCGGCATTCTTCGACGGATACGCCTCGGTGGCTGGGCACGATCCCCGCGAGGAGGCCGACCTGTTGCGTGCATACGAGCTGGACAAGGCCGTGTACGAAGTTCTGTACGAGGCGCGCAACCGACCTACCTGGCTGTCGTTGCCGATGCGCGCCGTTGCGCGCCTGGTGAGCTGATCGGTGAGTTGATCGGTGCGCTGGGGGTGCACGTCGACGGGCCTGTCTACGACAAGTACCGTATTGCCTGACACGGGAGGCAGGACATGAACGGTATCTTGGCAATTTTCGGCATCGCGGTGGTCGTCATCACCATCGTCGTGGTGGTCGTGCTCGTTGCGGTGTTGTTCGTCGCATCGATCAAGCCCAACAGTCTCAACATCGACCTGGACCGCAAGAAGCGCGCTCGGGAAGAAAGTTCCACGAAGGCCTGAGACTTCCGTCACGCCCGAGACCGATTCGTTCTCGGGCGGAGTTGTATCGAGTCGAAGCGCCGACCGACGCTTCCGGTTCTACAACTGGAGTCCTCGTGAGCACTTCCCTGAAAGCTCCGGCCGCGTCCGGGTCGTCGGGCTGTGCGCCCCGCATCAGGTCGCGGATGCTCGGCGAGTCGGTGCTCGCTCAGTTCACGCGCTTCGTGATCGTCGGGGTATCGAGCAACGGTGTGTACGCCCTGTTGTTCGTCGCCCTCGCTTCTCTCGGATCGTTCACTGCCAACCTCGCAGGTGTGGCCGCAAGTACCGTGCTCGCCAACGAGCTGCACCGCCGTCACACCTTTCATGCGGCCGGTCGTGTCGGCTGGTTCCAGACGCAGTGGGAAGCCGGGGGACTGGCCCTGATCGGGCTTGGTCTGAGTACCGCCTCACTGGCCGCAGTGCACATCCTGTTCCCGGCAGCGCCGACGTACGTCCAGGTTCTGGTCGTCATCGCTGTGGGTGGCATCTTCGGAGCCGCCCGGTTCCTCGCACTCCGTGGCTGGGTGTTCCGTCCGGCGACGCTCGCGTCCTCGGGTTCCGGTCTCGCCGCTCGCTGAGCTGTGACGTTGCACCACTGCGTGCAGACATCGATTGCTACCTCTAACAGAATCCGGGCAAGCCTCCGCGTGTTGCGCATCGATCGCCCTAGGCTTGCGAGCTGACGTCAACGCGAGGAGGCATCTCGATGGCCAGGGATCTGACACAACTCGAGCTTCTGCAAGAGCTGGTGCCCACTGCCGAGGACAATGTGAACCGTCACATCTCGATGGCGCGGGAGTGGCACCCTCACGACTACGTCCCGTGGGACGAAGGTCGTAACTTCGCCGCACTCGGCGGCCAGGACTACGACCCGGAGCAGTCCAAGCTCTCCGACGTCGCACAGGCCGCGATGATCACCAACCTGCTCACCGAGGACAACCTGCCGTCCTACCACCGTGAGATCGCCGAGAACTTCTCCCAGGACGGTGCCTGGGGAACCTGGGTCGGTCGCTGGACCGCCGAGGAGAACCGCCACGGCATCGTCATGCGCGACTACCTCGTCGTCACCCGCGGCGTCGATCCCGTCGCCCTCGAAGAAGCCCGCATGATCCACATGACCAACGGCTACGTCTCGCCCGCCGGTGCGGGGGTCGGTCTGCTGCACTCGGTCGCCTACGTGACCTTCCAGGAACTCGCCACCCGCGTCTCACACCGCAACACGGGCAAGGTCTGCGACGATCCGATCGCCGACCGGATGCTCCAGCGCATCGCCGCCGACGAGAACCTGCACATGATCTTCTACCGCAACATCACCGGCGCAGCGATGGACATCTCGCCCGATCAGACGTTGCAGGCTGTCTCGGACATCGTGATGAACTTCGTCATGCCCGGTGCCGGGATGCCGAACTTCCGCCGTAACGGTGTGCTCATGGCCAAGCACGGAATCTACGACCTGCGTCAGCACCTCGAGGACGTCGTCTGGCCGGTGCTGCGCAAGTGGAGCGTGTTCGAGCGCAACGACTTCACCGCACGCGGGGAGAACAAGCGCGAAGAACTCGCCGCGTTCCTCGAAGACCTCGAGCGGCAGGCCACCAAGTTCGAGGAGATGCGCGATCGGTCCCTCGCCCGCGAACGCGCGAAGGCCGAAGCACGCGCGTCCTAGTGCAGCGAAGCCGCTGTTCAGGTCGAGTCGGTTGCTCGGTATCGGTGAACCGGCCTTCCGGCGCGGCCGTATTCGAGTCGGACCGTGAGGACCCCCGTAGAGGCATAGTGCTCCAGGTATCGCCGCGCGCTCACCCGCGACAGACCGGCGAGGTCTGCGCATTCACTGGCCGATACCTCGCCGCCCTCGCGAACTGTCCGTAGCACCAGCGACCCGGTTTCCTGGCTCAGCCCCTTCGGCAGGCTCGGGCCCGCGGACGGACTCGGTGCCCCGAACAGCGAGTCGATCACCGACTGGTTCATGCCTTTCGAGCTCGACAGCGCACGAGCTCGTCTGCGGAAGTTTCCGAGTTTGTCCAGTAATTGTGGGTACTCGAACGGCTTCACCAGATAGTCGGCCGCTCCACCGTGGAGGGCACGGCGCACGGTGTCCAGTTCTCGGGCTGCGGTGACGACGACGACTGCCACGCCGTTACCTTCGCTGCGGAGGCGTTGCAGCGCGTCGAGACCCGAACGGTCCGGGAGATGGACGTCGAGCAGCACCAGATCGGGTGCAAGCGTGCGGACTGCAGCGACTGCATCTGCCGCGGTGTGAACCACGCCGACGGTGCGAAAACCAGGGGTGGCATCGACGAATCGTCGGTGTATGTCTGCAACCATGAAATCGTCGTCGACGACGAGGACTTCGTAGGTGCGGTCCGATTCACTCATCTGTCCCGTCACCTCCGACGCCTGCCACGCGCGCGTTCCCGTGTCGCGGTGATTCGTGGTCGTACGGAATACGGACGGTGAATCGTGCACCGCCGGTTCCCGGAGCATCGTCGACCTCGGCGGTGCCACCATGCTGGGTGCTGACGATCCGGACGAGCGCGAGTCCGATGCCTCGCCCTCCCGGTGTCTCCGTCTTCGATGTGACGCCGCGCGAGAAGATTTCGGCGCGCATGCTGTCGGGAACACCTGGTCCGGAATCGGCGACCTGCATCTCGATGCCGTCGGAATCATCGATGTCGACCACGACGCGGGCACCCGTGCTTCCGGTCGAAGCGTCCACGGCGTTGTCGATCAGGTTGCCCAGCACGGTGATGATGTCGGTGGCGAGCATGGGATCCAAGGTCTGCAGCCGAGAGGTCGGATTCAGTTCCAGCGCAACACCGGTCTCGGCAGCCAACGATGTCTTCGCGATCAACAATGCCGCGACGGCCGGGTCGGAGATACTTCGGGTGACGGCGTCACTGATTTCCGCTCGACGGCGTGTCAGCGCACCGACGAAGTCCGTCACTGCGTCGTGGTCGCCGAGTTGAGTCAGACCCGAAATGGTGTGCAACTGGTTGGCGAATTCATGAGTCTGCGCACGCAATGTGTCGGTGACCGACTTGTGGGAGGACAGCTGACTCTGCAGCCGAGCCAGCTCGGTGCTGTCACGCATGGTGGTGACCGTACCGATACGTCGGCCCCTGCTCGAGGCCGACCGCCGACTGAGCACCAGCATTCTCGTCGCCGTCGGGAGCACCACATCGCCGCTGTCCTGGGCGTCGATCAGGTACCGGCGGACAACTGGATCCAAGGGAACCTCGTGAATACTCTGGCCGATCACCGTGGCTGCACCGGAAGCATGCTCGGTCAGGCCGAGGAGTTCGGCGGCGCTGTCGTTGAGGACCGTGATCACACCCTCCGTGTTGACTGCAATCACCCCCTCACCGATGCTGTGCAGCAACGCTTCTCGATGATCAGCGAGACTGGCGATCTCCTCGACCTCCAGCCCCCGTGTGTGGGTCTTGATACGCCGAGAGAGCAGCAAGGAACCGATGAGCCCGAGGACTGCTCCGAGTCCGAGATACAACAGCAGCGGTGCCCCGGCATCGGCGACGAGGCGCCAGGTGGACGGGTACGTCGAGCTGACGGCAACCACGGCCAGAACCTCGCCTGTCGGCGAGAGAACCGGGACGTGACCGGAGATCGATTCTTGTCCGTCGACCCGGACATCGCCGGTCCAGGCCCGTCCGTCCTCGGCATCACTCGCACCGAGTTCCCCGGCGATCCCGACGCGATCCGG
Source organism: Rhodococcus cerastii (assembly GCF_033042195.1). Taxonomy (NCBI): domain Bacteria; kingdom Bacillati; phylum Actinomycetota; class Actinomycetes; order Mycobacteriales; family Nocardiaceae; genus Rhodococcus; species Rhodococcus cerastii. The sequence continues at coordinate 80,440 of NZ_JAWLKF010000009.1, read as the reverse complement.
AACGGAGGAAGCGACGATCACGGATCTGCCCACGTCGGTCGCGTCCAACACGACGACGTCGGCGACGGATGCCCCGGACAGGTCGACGGCCCGGTCCACCTCCGGTGCCAAGACCTTGTCTGCTTCGACGGATGCAACCTGTTCGCGGACAACAGGAGTCGAGGCGAGGTTCTCGGCGACGGCGAGTAGGCGTCCGCCCTGGGTGTCGCGGAATTCCACACCGGCCTGGTGCACCGAGACGCCTGCTACCGCGACCAGGACCACGGCGACGACGACCAGCTGCAACAGCAGAACCTGGCCTGCCAGGCTGCGCGGTGCCGGTCGTCGTCGCATGTGCCTCATGATGCCTGCAACCCCCTCCGACCGTGTCGAGTACGGAGTCAGATCGACGCCAGGACGTACACGACCGACGACAAGGCGAACCCGACGAGCGAGATCAGGGTCTTGATGACACTCCACGTCTTGAACGTCGTCGGGACGTCCATACCCAGAAGCTTGCCGATGAGCCAGAAGCTGGCGTCGTTGACATGGGGGAAGATCGACGACCCTGCAGCGAGGGCGAGAATCATCGCGACCGTCTGTACCGGGTTCAGCCCCGCTGCCATGATCGAAGCACCGAGGAGCCCGGCCGACGTGGTGATGGCCACGGTGGCAGTGCCGAGGGCGATGCGCAGGATGGCTGCGACGGCGAAGGTGGAGACGATGAGCGGAAGGCCCAGGTCGCGAAGCGTCTCGGCGAGGGCGTCACCGATGCCGCTGGCGAGCAACACCGCGCCGAACATCCCGCCGGCCCCGGTGATGAGTACGACGGGAGCAATCGGCTTGAGCGCGTTGTCGAGCAGATCTTCCACGAACGTGGCCGTGCGGCCGCGACGAAGTGCGAGCACGTAGATCGAGACCATGACCGTGATGAGCAGGGCAACGGGTGTGGATCCGATGACCTGCGGGACGGTGACCAGCGGCGAGTTCTCGTCGAGGCTGCCGGTTCTGGCCGCTGTTGTGAGCGCCGTGTTGGCGAAGATGAGCAGCAGCGGAAGCATGAGCAGCGCGATGATCACACCCGGCTTGGGAGGGTTCTCCACCGTCTCCACCTGCGGGCCACCGCTCAGCAGATCCGGCACCGGGAGATAGATCCGCTTGCCGATGAAGGTGCCGTACAGATGCCCGGCGATGAACCAGGTGGGCACTGCCACGAGAATGCCGATCAGGATCGTCAGTCCGACGTCGCCGCCCAACAGGATGGTCGATGCGACGGCACCTGGGTGCGGCGGCAGAAACACGTGCATGGTCGACAGTGCCGCTGCAGCGGGCAGGGCGTACAGCAGGACGCTTCCACCGAGCCGCCGAGCCACGCCGAAGATGATGGGGAGCATCACCATGAAAGCGGCGTCGAAGAAGATCGGGAACCCGAACAGCAGCGACGCGACTCCCAGCGCGAACGGGGCGCGTTTGTCGCCGAACTTCCGGACGAGCGCACTGGACAGCGCCTGTGCTCCACCGCTGATCTCGGCGAGCCGGCCGAACATGGCACCCAATCCCACGAGAAGCGCAACTTCACCGAGGGTGGTACCGAATCCGTCGATCAGTACGTCCTGGATCTCCGAGATCGGAATGCGCGCAGCGAAAGCCGTTCCGAGAGAGACGATCACGAGTGCCAGAAGCGGATGTACCTTCAGCTTGATGATCATCAGCAGTAGTACCGCGATGGCGATACCGGCGATCGACAGCAGCGCCGTTGTGGAAAGGGTTTGGACCCATTCGTCCACGAGATGTCCTTCCGTGATTCGATCAGCGCACGGCGAAACCTCGCAGTGCACTGTTGGACGCCGACCTCGATCGGCAGTTCGGGGTGGTTGTTACCGGGTGATGCCGAATTCGGCCAAGGTGGTTCTTACTCGAATATCCTCTGTCGCAATGAATTCCGAGAACTCATCCCCAGTGAGGAACGAGTCGGTCCAACCGCGCAGAGGCATCGCGGCCTGCCATTCGTCCGTGTCGCGCATACGGGTCAGCGCGTCGACCAAGCCGTTCCGGGCCGAGTCCGAAATGCCGGGTGGAGCTACGAATCCGCGCCAATTGGTGAATTCGAGCGGGATCCCGGACTCGGTGAGTGTCGGGGCGTCGTACGCGGCGGTGACACCGCGGGACCGTGCGTCGGGCGGCTTCGATACTGCGAGGATGCGAAGCGAACCATTGTCGACTTGATCGATGTACTCACCCGCGCCTGCCACGCCCACGTCCACAGTGCCGTCGAGTACTGCCGCGAGGAGATCACCGGCACCGTCGAACGTCACCAGGTTCAGGGCCTCGGTGTCGATGTCGGCTGCACGGGCCAACTCCACGGTGAACAGGTGATCGGGCCCGCCCAACGCAGAGCCCACGCCGACGACCACCTGCTGCGGTCCGCGACGCCAGGCGTCGAGGAAGCCATTCAACGACGGCATCGGTGAGCCCGATCGAACGACGAGAGCCTCCGGTTCGTCCACCAGCCGTGCAAGTGCGGTGGCGTCCGACAGTCCCCAAGGTGCCTCGGCCACCTGCGCGACTCCGACAACACCCACCCCGACCATGCCGATCAACGCACTGTTGCCGGTCTCACGAACGAGCCTGGCCAGCGCGACGGAACCGCCACCGCCGATGACGTTGAACTTCTCGATGGGCCCGGTCAAGCCGTGCTTCTCGAGAATGCGCGACGCGGTTCTGGCAGTCACGTCGTAACCGCCGCCCGGAGTGTTGGGAATGAGCATCCGTAGATCCGACGGAGTCGTCGACCGACCGAAGCCGGTACACCCGGCCGAGAATGCCATCGGCAACGTCGCCAGGCACGCCAGCGCGCGCCGTCGCGTCATCGAGCTCGGTGGATTCGTCATCGTGCTTTCATCTTGACCCACGGCCGTGACCGCCGTCACCCATAGGTAACCAATGATCACAAAGTTCTTTGTGGTCCTGCGGTGCTTCGGCGTTGCCGCATACTGGGGTGTGAACGAATTCTGGGACCGCATTTCCGCGGTGAGTCCTGATCCGCCGGTGTGGATCGTCCAAGTTGCCGCGCTGGCCGCTCTTGTCATCGTGGTACTGCCGCAGACCTGGCGCATCGCTCGCAATGTCGTGACCATCGCGCACGAGGGCGCGCACCTGTTCGTTGCGCTGATCACCGGCCGACAGCTGATGGGCCTGCGACTGCACTCCGACACCTCGGGCGTCGCGATCTCGAAGGGCAAGCCCACCGGCCTCGGCGTCATCGCGATGACCTTCGCCGGCTACGTAGGGCCGTCGCTGCTCGGTCTCGGTGCCGCGTTCGTGCTCGGAACCCAGCATGCAGTCGCGGTGTTGTGGATCGGCGTCGTGTCGATTGCGTTGATGCTGTTGATGATTCGCAACATCTACGGGCTGCTCTCGCTCGTCGTCGTCGGCGCTGCCCTGTTCGTCGTGTCCTGGTGGGGCACCGGAGAGCAACAGGTCGCTGCGGCGTACTTCATCACGTTCTTCCTGCTGATCGCCGGTCCGCGTCCCGTTCTCGAACTGCAGAAATCACGCAGCGCAGGACGGGCCAGGGATTCCGACGCCGATCAGCTGGCTCGGTTGACCTTCCTCCCCGGCATCGTCTGGGTCGGCCTGTTCCTGCTCGTCACCGTCGGCTCACTGGCATTGGGGGCGTGGCGAATTCTGATGCCGGTGCAGTGACGGGAAGCCGGGTGGTCCTACCGGTCTACGAATTGTCGGTCAACATCCTCACCAGTCGGGCCACCCGATCTGCGCGGGTCTGCTCGCGCGCCGCGTTGTCGATCGGCATCAACAATTGGCGCCGTTCGCTGGCGCGCTTGCGCTCCCAGGCCGCTGTGCACTGTGCGTTCTCCATTGCCTCCTCGAGGTCTTTCGGAACCGGCACCAGATCGGGGTCGGCCGGCTCGAATTCGCACGACAACAGATCACCGATGTTGACGCCCAATCGGCGCTGAAGGCCCGCACCGACATAGACGAAGGACCCGGGCATCACATCTGCATCAGCCTTGTTCAGTCCCAAGTTGAGGCTGAGGCCGTCGATCGAACCGTCGATCCGGCGCGTCGGCCATCGCTTCGCGGCCTCGACCAATTCTGCCGGGACTCGGACGATGGCATACGTGTTCTTGCCCCACGTCAACGGTTCGAGCACTCCGTCGAATCGAATGCGATCACTCACGATTACCTCGCATCGTAGACACACCGCTGAGGGAAAATTCGCCCACGATCGCAGCATAAACGAACGATCTCTGCGGAATGGAGACTCGCATCGAACCCCCTTGCAGATCGAGAACCATTAGATTCGAGTCGTGAACCTCTCCGAGGTATGGACCGCATACATGGCGATGCTTCGTGAACGTGCGCCCGTCACCGCCGCCTCGATTCGGCCCCCACGGACATTGGATGAGCGAGAGGCCGCGGAACGTGAGACCACGCCGTGGACGTCGGAACTGCGAGAGTTCTACGGACTGCACGACGGGCAGCACGAAACCTACGGCGAGGACTACGTTCCGGTCGGCTCGGTGTTGCCGGACTTCACTCTCTGCTCGCTCGACCGAGCTGTGGATCGGCACCGGTTCAGTCTCGAAAATCTGCATCCGATCGACGATCTGGGTGAGGACTGGCCGGCCGAAGTGCTTGCTCAGGAGGCAGGTGAGACGGCCGAGATGTTCGTCCCGGCATATGTTCCCATCGCCGAAGACGGTTCAGGCAGCACACTTTACGTCGACACGCGCCCGGGTGCTCGGCAAGGCTGTATCCGCAGTTTCTCGTACGATTCCGCAGACCAAGGCGCGCCCTGGTTCAACTCGCTGACCGAGTACATCGCAGCGGTGCACCGCAGCGTCGAGACCGGATCGGCGATCTACGACGACGTGACGCCCACGTTCGTGGAGGGCGTGCTCCATTGGCGTGACCCCGCGTTATCGGAGGGATCGATGGCATACGCGGCTACTCTGCCAGTCGTTCGAGTGCCATTCCCGCTCATCGATTTTCGACCATCGCAGCTCTCGGACGACGACGATCTGATCGATCTGGATCACGTGCGCCGCACCGTCATCGAGACCGCTCGGAGGCTGCATCCGCAGGCCATGGTCGAGGACGCCCGAGCGGTATATCGGCAGGTGCCGCGCGTGCGCGGTGCCAACATGAATTGGTGGGTGTCGATGGATGGATCGGAGGTGGTCTACACCGCGATCGTCACCGGAGAAGATCACGACGTCGTCGTCCTGGAGCTTCCATCCGGGGGATGCGTCTTCGAAGTGGACGAGTGAGACGGGCGCTGGCCTGATCCCGACGAACGAAGGGATACGCATGGCCGTCATGGACGACGCACCGAGAGTGCATGCCGAGACACGTGCGCAGTGGCGCAAGTGGTTGTCCGCCCATCACGGAGCTGCGGAATCGGCGTGGCTGGTGTCGTGGAAGAAGGCCACTGGAAAACCGGCGATCAGCTACGACGCCGCCGTCGCGGAAGCGCTCGCGGTGGGCTGGGTGGACAGTCGACCCCGCAAGCTGGACGACGAGCGAACCATGTTGTATTTCTCGCCCCGCAAACCCGCGAGCGCGTGGTCCCGTCCGAACAAGATCCGTATCGAGGCCCTTCGCGAAGCAGGCCTGATGCTTCCGGCGGGAGAGCGCGCCGTCCAGGCTGCCGTGGCCAACGGAGCATGGACCGTTCTCGACGAGGTCGAGGATCTGATTGTTCCCGAGGACCTGGCCGCCGCCTTCGCCGAACACGTTGATGCGGAAAATAATTGGAACCAGTTTCCGCCGTCCGCGCGTCGCGGGATTCTGGAGTGGATCGTGACCGCCAAGCGGCCCGAGACCCGAGCCTCTCGAGTGCACGAGACTGCTCGGCTCGCTTCGATCGGCGAGCGCGCAGCTCGATGGCAACCCAAGCGGGACCGACAGCCGGGGTAGCCGACCGTCACACGCGAAGCGATCCTCGAAAGATGATGTCCAGCAATCGGCGTCGCGCCTCGGTAGGCGATAGCTGTTCCTCCAGCACGTGAGAGGTCATCGAGGTGATCCCCGCGATGACAAGCCCGGCCAGCATCTCGACATCCACATCGGCCCGAAGACGTCCTTGCCTGCCCAGAACCGACAGCAGCCCGTGTACGTCTGCGCGGAACCGTTCGATGTGTCCGGTGACGGCCTGCGGCGGCGATCCCAGTGCGGCCGCCGTGAGCAGGGCCCTCGTCGGGGATTCGACGAAATAGTTCAACTGCAGGTCGATGTAGTCACCCAGCACCGTCATCGGATCCGACCCTGCGCCCCGGTCCAACACGTCCTGAAGCCGCGCCTCGACGCGCACCACTTCCTGCTCGACCCAGGCTTCCAGAATCCGAGGCACGTCCGGAAAGTAGCTGTACAGAGTAGGTCGGGACACCTTCGCACGCGCGGCTACTGCGGACATCGTCATGCGCCCGGTCCCCTGCTGGCCGGCCAATTCGATCGCGGCGAGCATGATCCGTTGGCGAGCGGACAGCTCTTCGTCCGTCTTCACAGCGTTCTCCCCACCACTCCTTGTCAGCAGCCTTACAACCTGTAAGGCTATCGGTCATGGCACGCACTCCGCACCCGGCCGTCGCGACCGAGCATCCTCTGTCTCCGGACAGGCTGAGGCGACTCCGCATCTGGAACCTCTCGCTGTCCGCGCTGCACGCTGTTCAGGCCATCGCGGTGCTCGTCATCGCATCCGACTTCGCCATCGATGTGACCACCGCCTACCCCGCGGGACCGCCGGGAACGGTGGTTCCGCAAGCGCAGGAAGCGTTCGCGGTTCCCATCGGTATCGCCGTCGCCGTCTTCCTCGCACTGGCGGCGGTGGATCACTTCGTCACCGGGGTTCCACTACGAAAGTCATACGAACGCAACCTCTCTCGCGGTATCAACCCGTTTCGATGGCTCGAGTACAGCGCCAGCGCCACGATCATGGTGGTCCTTATCGCCCTGTACGCCGGCATCACGCAGATCAGCGCGCTGATCGCGATCGTGGGTGCCAACGTCGCGATGATCCTGTTCGGTTGGCTCCAGGAGCGCTTCAACCCACCTGGACAGCGACCGGACCTCACCGCGTTCTGGTTCGGCTGTGTCGCCGGTGCCGCACCCTGGGTAGCGATCACCGTGAACCTCGTCGGTGCCTCGGAAGTTCCCGGGTTCGTCTACGGAATCTTCTTCTCGCTGTTCGTCTTCTTCATGAGCTTCGCGGCCAACCAATGGCTGCAGTACCGAAGGATCGGGCCGTGGCGGGACTACGCATTCGGCGAGTTCGTCTACCTCGTACTCAGCCTCGCCGCGAAATCTGCTCTGGCCTGGCAGATCGTTGCCGGGTCGCTCGCATGATCGGACGCGGAAGGTCACACCCGGGGTCCTTCGACGACGACGTGGTTCTCATCACCGGCGCGACATCGGGCATCGGTGCCGGACTCGCCACCCGGTTCCACGCTCGTGGGGCCCACGTCGTCGTCACCGGTCGCGACAGCGTGCGCCCGAGTGTGATGGCCGCGGAGCACCCCGGCATGACGCCGATCGTCATGGACGTCTGCGACCCGGAATCCGTGGGCCGCGCGATAGCGGAGATCGCCGGTTCGATTCCGCATCTGACGACTCTGATCAACAATGCCGGAGTCCAACGCCCACTGGACTTCTCGGCGCACGAGCAGCCGGAGAGTGTCGACATCGCCGACGAGATCGCCACCAATTTCACCGGCCTCGTGAACGTCACCTCGGCAGCGCTGCCCCTCCTGCGCCGTGCTCCTCGCGCGAGGGTGGTGCACGTGGGCTCCGGCCTCGGTTTCGTTCCGCTCACCGGCGCTCCCGTGTACTCCGCGACCAAGGCAGCCGTGCATTCGTTCACCGTCAGTCTTCGGCATCAACTGCGCCGAACCACCGTTCAGGTCGTCGAACTCGTCCCGCCGATAGTCGACACACCGTTGCACCGCAGCATGGACAGCGCGCCGCCGATGGCGATGCCGTTGGAGAAGTTCCTCGACAAGACGATGGCCGGACTCGACAGAGGCCGCGACGAGATCGCCATCGGACTGGGCCGAGTGTCGATCATCGGGTCGAGGCTTGCCCCGTCGGTCTTGCTCGGACTCGTCAATCGAGGCAGTCCACCCCGCTAGAACACCACCCACAGCAGTGATGCCAGGGCGAAGATCGCCAGTCCCAGTGTCGTTTCCATGACGGTCCAGGTCTTGAGGGTCGTCTTCTCGTCCATGCCGAAGAAGCGGCTGACGAGCCAGAAGCCGGAGTCGTTGACGTGGGAGAGCACGGTGGCTCCAGCGGCCAGGGCGAACACCAACAGCGCGATCTTGAAGTTGCTCAGATCCAATTCGGCCACCTGCACCGAGATCAGTCCTGCGGTCGTGGTGAGCGCGACGGTGGCCGAGCCCTGCGCGACGCGTAGCGCGGTGGCGATCAGGAAGGCCTGCAGCAGAATCGGCAGTCCGATATCGGACAACGAGGAGGTGAGCGACTGCCCGATGCCACTGGCTCGCAGCACTCCACCGAACATGCCGCCGGCACCGGTGATCAGGATGATCGAGCAGATGGGCCCGAGGGCCTGATCCATGTACTTGGCACCGTCGGCCACCGGGAAGCGCCCCGGCGCGAGGATGAACAGAGCCAGCAGCAGCGTGATGAGCAGCGCGATCGGTGTCTGACCGATGAGCGTCAGCGCTGCGGCCCAGGTCTCGTCTCCGGTCAGCACACCCGACGTGGTCAGTGTGTTGACGACGGTGTTGAGAGAGATCAACACCAGAGGCGTCAGCAGAATGAACAGCACCGCACCGAACTTCGGAGCCGGATCGCGCAGCGCGGCCATTTCCTTGTCGTGCTCTTCGGAGCCGGCAGCGCCGTCGGAGAAGAGATCTGCAGGCAAGGTGTGGAACCGCTTGCCGAGCTGGGTACCGACGAGGTACGAGCCGACGAACCAGGAGACGACGGCAACGGGAACGCCGACGAGCAGTACCGATCCGATGTCGCCGCCGAGGAGTTCGGTGGCAGCGACCGGACCGGGGTGCGGAGGAACGATGGCGTGCATCGCGGCAAATGCGCCTGCGGTCGGGAGGGCATACAGCAGCACCGATCCGCCGAAACGTTTGGCGACGGTGAAGATGATCGGCAGGAAGACGACGAGGCCCGCGTCGAAGAAGATGGGGAAGCCGAAGATGAGTGCGGCGACACCGAGCGCCAGAGGTGCGCGTTTGGCCCCGAATCGGTTGATCAGGGTATCGGCCAATACCTGTGCACCACCGGTGATTTCGAGCAGTCTGCCGACCATCACGCCGAGCGCGACGAGCAGCGCCACCGAGCCGAGCGTGGAACTGAAGCCCGAGAGCAGGGCCGACGGCACGTCCGCCAGCGGGATCCCGGCCGCGACGGCAGTGACCGCGCTGACCAGGACCAGGGAGACGAAGGCGTGCAGTTTCACCTTCATGATGAGGAAAAGCAGGATTGCAACGGCTGCGGCGGCGATCAGCAGCAGAGCTGTCGTTCCGTATGCCGGTTCGATCGGATCCATCGGTATACCTCGTTCGCTCGGCTCGAATTCTGACCATAACGGACACTCGGGACGTCGCGCGGGGTTACGAGCGCTGGTTGTGAGTCGGCTTCGGACGGGTGGAGTACGGTGCGGGTATGAGTGATGGGGATCACGTACTGGGTGGGGACGGCTCCGAAGAACCGACGAAGGAGCAGCTGCGCGAGCAAGCGCAGCGGTACGCCGCGGCAGCGCGCCTGAAGATGAAAGAGCGTCGGGAGAAGTCGTCCGGGGGCCTCGGAGCGGTGGTTGCCGAACGCGCAGGCGGCTGGGACCTCGACGATCAGAACACCGTGGCGATGGACCGGCAGCAGCGACTCTGGAACGGGGTGATGGACCGCTACTTCCGGATGGAGATCGACGGTTGGGAGACCATCCCGGAGTCTCCGGTGCTCGTCGTCGGCGTGCATTCGGGTGCGCCGTTCGTCTGGGACGCGTGGACCGTCGGCGCTCAGTGGTGGCGGCACTTCGGTGAAAGACGCATTCTGCACGGCACCGCGCACGATGCCTTGATGGCGTTCCCGTTGATCGGAAAAGTCTTTCGATCCATGGGGGTGCTTCCCGCGGCACCGGACTCGATGTCGACGGCACTGGCCGAGGGCCGAGACGTCATCGTGTGGCCGGGCGGCGAGGTCGATTCATTGCGGCCCTGGAGCAAACGGGACGAGGCGACCCTCGGTGGCCGAACCGGCTTCATCAAGCTCGCCATTCGGATGGGTGTTCCCATCGTGCCGGTGGCGACGGTGGGTGGGGCAGACGCGATGCCGGTGCTCATTCGCGGCGACAAGCTGTCGAAAGCGTTGAAGCTGGACAAGATTGCGCGGTTGAAGGTCTTTCCGATCGCGATCTCGCTGCCGTGGATCATTGCGCCCGCGGCGTTACCGCAGATTCCGTTGCCCGCGAAGATTCGCACTCGTTTCATGCCGCCGGTCGAACTGGACCACGATCCGGCGCGGTGCGAGGACGAGGCGTACGTCGACGCCAAGTACGACGAGGTGCGCGCGAGCATTCAGTCCGGGATGGATGCCCTGGCCCGCAAACGAAAGTTCCCCGTCTTCGGTTGATCGACCGCCGCAGTGGCATCGCGGACCGAAGCTGACCGCGATCGTTTCTAATGTCTCCGTCGTAGGGATTCACCGCTACGACGAGGGGCGTCACAGATGATCGAAACTTCGGGATTGACCAAGACTTTTCAGCAAGGCAAGAAGACCGTCGAGGCGGTGCGCGGCATCGATCTGACGATCGGTGAGGGAGAGTTGGTGGCTCTGCTCGGCCCCAACGGGGCAGGCAAGTCGACCACTCTGCGGATGCTGACCACGTTGCTGGCACCGACGTCGGGATCGGCCCGCATCGCCGGATTCGACGTGGGCGAAGATCGGGACCGAGTGCGCCGCAGCCTCGGCTACGTGGGACAGGGCAACGGTGCGGGCCACAATCAGCGCGTCCGGGACGAGCTGGTGGTGCAAGGGCAGTGCTACGGCATGACGCGTCGCCGATCAGGCAGTCGCGCAGACGAATTGATCGAGGCACTCGAACTCGGCGAGCTCGCGACTCGTACCGTGTCGACGCTGTCCGGCGGGCAGCGTCGACGACTCGACATCGCACTGGGTCTGGTGCATCGGCCGCCGTTGCTGTTTCTCGACGAACCGACCACGGGCATGGACCCGCAGAGCCGGGCGAATCTGTGGGACCACATTCTTCGGCTGAGGCGAGAGATGGGCACCACCATCGTGCTCACCACGCACTATCTCGACGAGGCCGATTCGATGGCCGAGCGGGTGATCGTCGTCGATCGCGGCACCGTCATCGCCGACGACACCGCCGCCGCACTGAAATCGGAACTGGCAGGTGATCTGATCGTCCTCACCGTGTCCGACGCGTCGGCGCTGGCTGCGCTTCTCGGCGGTGTTGCCGGTGTCAGAGACGTGACGGTGGCGGGTTCGCGTCTGAACATCCGGGTCGAGCGGGCCGAGGTGGTTCTTCCGGATCTCCTGCGGCTGAGCGAGTCTCATGGCATCAGGGTGCTGACGGCGGATACGACGCGACCGACCCTCGACGACGTGTTCCTCGGCCTCACCGGGCGCAGTCTTCGTGAGAGCACCGCGACGGATTCCGCATCTCTCGAAACCGCAGGCACGGCAGGAGAACTCCGATGAACGTTCTGTCGGGAAGCACATTGGTGATGGGCCGCGAACTGCGGCCGATGGTCCGCGATCCGTTCACGGTGATCTTCAGTCTCATCCAACCGTTGATCCTGCTCGCACTGTTCGGCCCACTGCTCACCGAGGTGCCCGGCCTCGGGGACGGAAGCGTCTGGGACTGGTTCGTTCCGGGGGTCCTCGCGATGATCACCATTTTCGGAACCTCCATGACGGGCTCGAATTTGTTGGCGGAGCTGCAGCAGGGGTCTCACGAACGGATGTTGGTGACCCCCTTGCCGCGATCGGCGCTGCTCGTCGGGCGCGCGTTCAAGGAAATGGTCCCGCTGGCTGCGCAGGCCGTCTTGATCATCCTGGTCGCCTTACCGCTCGGCCTGTCCGTGAATCCGGTCGGTGCCGCCGTGGGCATCGTGTTGCTCGGCGTGTTCGGTGTCGGTCTGGGCGCGTTGTCCTACACGCTGGCTTTGGCTGTGCGCGGCCAGGATTGGGTGTTCTGGTCGATACAGCAGACTCTGATGTTCCCGCTGCTCATCCTGTCGGGCACGATGCTGCCGCTGACGGCCGCACCGGGGTGGATGCAGTTCCTGGTGAACATCAACCCGCTCGGGTACCTGGTCGATGCCGAACGTGCACTGTTCGCGGGCGACTTCACAAGTTCGACGGTGACGGCCGGTGTCTTCGCGGCCGTGGCTACCGCTGCGGTCGGACTTACCGTCGGGATCCGGGCTATGGGTTCCTCGCGGGTGTGAGGCTAAGCTCGGCTCATGGATCGGCCTGCGGTAATTCTCGAAAACGATGTGACCGTGTACGACTTCTATCTGCGTCATCAGCAGAATCGTCAGGTCGCGAGGTTGGCTTATGCCACCCTGGCCAGGCGATTCCGCCCGAGGGTGTCGTATCCCGACGGTGCCCGTGAGGAGTTGCGTCGTCTCGTCTACGACAACACGCGTCTGCTCATCGCGGTCAATCATCTGACCGAGAACGATCCGTACACCCTCGCAGCGGCGGCATGGGCGTCGCCGCTGCGTCCGGTCATCGGTCGCACCCGGGTGCTGGCCAAGGACGAGCTGTTCCAGGAACCCAAGCAGCGCAAGCGAATCGACATGATGGGCGGTATCCCCGTCTTCCGCGGCAAGAATCACGGCATGCGGGCCGTCAGCGCCGCGGGCAACCGCATGATGGACGTCAGTGCCGAGCGAATGAAGCGAGGCGACGATCTTGCGGTGTTCCCCGAGGGGACCTGCAATCTCGAGGATCCGACGACGGTGCAGCACGTCGGCAGCGGTATCGGCCACATCGCGATGCGGGCGCGCAAGCTCGGGGTCGAGCCGGTGCTGATCTGTATCGGTCTGAGCTACGGTCCCGGTGCGCCGAAGGTGAAGCAGGCGAGCGTCTACATCGACACGCCCATCACCGATTTGCCCGAGAAGCCGATCGACTTCACCCGGGTGGTGGCAGAGGGAATGCAGAAGGCACTCGACGGAGCGGTGGCTGCGTACTGATCGCATTGTCGGTGTTGATAGAAACAGAGGACAGTTATCGAGTTCGGCGTCGTAAGGGAGATATTCGTGAGTGATCAGATCAAGACGGCCATTGTCACCGGTAGTGCACGGGGAATCGGTGCTGCGGTAGCCAAGCGGCTGGCCAAGGACGGTTTCGGAGTTGCCGTGGTCGACCTCGACGAGGCCGCGTGCAGCGACACCGTCGGCGCGATTCAGGCGGCAGGCGGGCAGGCAGTGGCCATCGGTGCCAACGTTGCCGACGAGGAATCGGTGCAGACCGCCGTCGATCGCATTGCCAGCGAATTCGGTGCGCCGACCGTACTGATCAACAACGCGGGCATCACTCGCGACAACCTGCTGTTCAAGATGACGGTGCAGGACTGGGATTCCGTGCTCGGCGTCCACCTGCGCGGATCGTTCCTGATGACCCGCGCGGTCCAGAAGCACATGATCGACGCCAAGTGGGGCCGCATCGTCAACCTGTCGAGTACGTCTGCTCTCGGCAACCGCGGACAGGCCAACTACTCCGCAGCCAAGGCCGGCATGCAGGGCTTCACCAAGACCCTCGCCATCGAGCTCGGCAAGTTCGGCGTCACCGCCAACGCCATCGCCCCGGGATTCATCGAGACCGAGATGACGGCAGCCACCGCAGAACGCGTCGGCATGCCGTTCGAGGACTTCAAAGCCGCTGCTGCGTCGCAGATTCCGGTCAATCGCGTCGGACATCCCGATGACATCGCGCACCTGGCGTCGTTCTTCGTCAGCGAGGGTGCCGGCTTCATCTCGGGTCAGGTCGTCTACGCCGCCGGTGGGCCCAAGGACTGACCTCTCCTGAACGCGTGAATGGACCATTCACCAGCCCAGACGGGTGTGAATGGTCCATTCACTCAATACGGGTGACGATCTACGGCGTCGGCATACCACCGTTGACGTTCAGTGTGTCGCCGGTGACGTAACCCGATTCGGCCGACGACAGATAGATGTACGCGCCGGCGATCTCGGCGGGCTGTCCTGCGCGTCCGAGCGGTGTTTCCTTGCCGAATTCCGGCAGTGCCGACGTCGGCTGGCCGCCGGCTGCCTGCAGTGGTGTCCAGAACGGTCCCGGCGCAACGACATTGACGCGGATTCCCTTCGGTGCCAACTGCTGTGCGAGGGCCTTGCTGATGGTGTTGATGGCCATCTTCGTGGTCGCGTAGTCCACCAGTCCGGGTGACGGTGTGTATGCCTGGATCGAGCTGGTGTTGACGATGGTGGAGCCGGCGGGCATGTGCGGCACCGCTTCCTGGATGATCCAGAACAGTGCGTAGACGTTGGTTTTGAACGTCTTCGACGAACTGCTGCTTACCTGCGACGTTGATCAGCAGGTCGAGGCCACCGAGCTCGTCGACGGCAGTGCGCACGATGCCGCGCGCGGCCTGCTCGTCGGTGAGATCTGCCGGTGCCAGGACTGCGGTGCGGCCGGCATCGCGGATCAACTGCGCAACCTCCTGCGCGTCCTTCTCTTCTGCCGGTAGGTAATTGAGAACCACGTCGGCACCCTCGCGTGCGATGGCAATGGCTGCTGCTCGTCCGATTCCGGAATCGGCACCGGTGATCAAGGCCTTGCGGCCGGTGAGGCGTCCGGATCCACGGTATGTCTGCTCACCGTGGTCGGCGAGGGGCTGAAGATCTGCGGCCAGGCCGGGCGGATCCTGGTGCTGCTCCGGGAAGCCGTCCTGGCGGTACTGCGTGACGGGGTTGGTGAAGGTGTACTGATCGCTCACTGTGGAATCGTCTCCGAATACGGTGAAATGCGTGAAGAACCTCTGCTTGATTCCGTGTATCTCACGCATGCCCCGAAGCGGTCGGCCACAAACTGTGACCGACCGGACCGGCCCTACGAAAAACTCAGGGCAGTATCGCATCGACGTAGCCGCCGTCGACGCGTAGAGCGCCACCGGTGGTCGCAGAGGCCTGCTCGGAGCTCAAGTAGACGATCATGTTGCCGATCTCCCTCGGCTCGATCAGGCGTCCGATGAGCGATTGTGGCCTGTGCTCCTTCATGAACTGCGCCTGCGCCTCGTCCCAGGGGAGGTCGTCGCCGACGAGCTCGCCGACGAACTTCTCGACGCCCTCGGTGTGGGTGGGGCCCACGATCACGGAATTGACCGTGACTCCGCTTCCTGCAGCAGCTTTCGCGAATCCACGGGTCACTGCGAGCAGGGCGGTCTTCGTCATTCCGTAGTGGATCATCTCCTCGGGAATCACGACCGCGGAATCGCTGCAGATATTCTGGATTCGGCCCCAGCCCGCCTCGGTCATCGCCGGCAGATACGTGCGGATCAGCCGGATTGCCGAGAGCACGTTCACCTCGAAATAGCGTCGCCATTCGTCGTCGTCGATGTCGAGAGCGGGTTTGGCTCCGAAGATGCCGAGGTTGTTCACCAGAATGTCGACCACCGGCACCTTCGCCAGCAACGTCTCGACTCCGTCGGCCGTCGCGAGATCGGCAGCGACGACGATCACCCGCGCACCGGGCACTGCCGTCAGCAACTGTTCCTCGGCCGAATCCAGCGCCGACTCGCTGCGGCCGTTGAGGACCACGCGCGCACCGGCGCGGGCCAATTCGGTGGCAATCGCCAATCCGATGCCCTGACTGGAGCCGGAAATCAAAGCGGTGCGGCCGTCGAGATCGATGTTCATGAAGCCTCCCAGAGTTGTGGAACGACTCCAGTGTGCGCCTTTCGAAGACGTGAATGGTCCATTCACCGGCCCTGACGGGGGTGAATGGACCATTCACGCAGAAGGGGGCGGGGGACTACTACGAATACGAGTAGAAACCCTTACCGGTTTTGCGACCCAGCATTCCGGCGTCCACCATGCGCTGCAGGAGCGGCGGCGGCGCGTAGTGCGGTTCGCGGAACTCCGCGTACAGCGACTCTGCGACCGCGAGGGTGACGTCGAGGCCGACGGTGTCGGTCAGACGCAACGGTCCCATGGGGTGTGCGCAACCGTTGACCATGCCCTCGTCGATGTCCTCGGCGCTGGCGAAGCCGGACTCGAGCATGCGGATGGCCGAGACCATGTACGGGATGAGCAGTGCGTTGACGATGAATCCGGCTCGATCACCGGCGCGAATCGTCTTCTTGCCCAGCGTGTTTCCGGCGTAGTCCGTCACCGCTGCGACGGTTTCCTCGCTGGTCAGCAGGCTGACGACGATTTCCACCAACGGCAGTACCGGCACCGGGTTGAAGAAGTGCACGCCGACGACCTTGTCGGGACGCTTCGTCGCGTTGGCCATCTTGATGACCGGGATCGACGAGGTGTTCGTGGCCAGGATTCCCTCGGGCTTGACGATGGAATCGAGCTTGCCGAACAGGTCCAGCTTGAGCGACTCGATCTCCGGTGCTGCCTCGACCACGAGATCGCGGTCCGCGAAATCGCCGATCTCGAGTGTCAACGTGATTGCAGCGCGGGCCTTCTCGGCTGCGTCGGCTTCGATGCGACCGGATTTGACGGCGCGAGCGAAGGACTTGTCGAGGCGAGCTTCTGCGGCGTCGGCCGTCGCCTGGCTCGTCTCCAGGATCAGTACGGAACTGCCGGAGCGAGCACACATTTCGGCGATGCCGGCACCCATGGTGCCGCCGCCGATGACGCCGACGAGGTTGATGTCGCTCATTTGAGCAGCGCCCGCGACATGACGACACGCTGAATCTGGTTGGTGCCCTCGTAGATCTGGGTGATCTTCGCGTCACGCATCATGCGCTCGACCGGGAAGTCGGTGGTGTAGCCGGCACCGCCGAAGAGCTGCACGGCGTCGGTGGTGACCTCCATGGCCACGTCCGAGGCGAAGCACTTGGCAGCCGCGGAGATGAACCCGAGGTTCTTCTCGCCGCGCTCGGCGCGGGCTGCGGAGCTGTAGACCATCAGGCGGGCGGCTTCGACCTTCATCGCCATGTCGGCGAGCATGAACTGCACTGCCTGGAAGCTCGAGATCGAGGTGCCGAACTGCTTGCGGTCCTTGGTGTATGCGATGGCCGCGTCGAGGGCACCCTGTGCCAGGCCGACGGCCTGTGCGCCGATGGTGGGGCGCGTGTGGTCGAGTGTTTCCAGCGCGGTCTTGAAGCCGGTACCGGGCTCGCCGATGATGCGATCGCCGGGAATCTTGCAGTTCTCGAAGTACAGCTCGGCGGTGGGCGAACCCTTGATGCCGAGCTTCTTCTCCTTGGGGCCGACGACGAATCCCTCGTCGTCCTTGTGCACGATGAACGAGGAAATGCCGTTGGCACCCTTGTCGGGATCGGTCACGGCCATGACGGTGTACCAATCGGACTTGCCGCCGTTGGTGATCCAACACTTGGAGCCGTTGAGGATCCAGTCGTCACCATCGGCCTTGGCGCGGGTGCGCATGCTCGCCGCGTCGGATCCCGCTTCGCGCTCGGACAGGGCGTACGACGCCATCGCACCACCGGCGAGGGATGGCAGAACCTGCTTCTTGAGTTCCTCGGAACCCTTGAGGATCAGGCCCATCGTGCCGAGCTTGTTGACCGCGGGGATCAGCGAGGACGAGCCGCAGACGCGTGCGACCTCTTCGATGACGATGCAGGCAGCGACGGAATCGGCACCCTGGCCGTCGTATTCCTCGGGAACGTGGATGGCGTTGAAGCCGGAAGCGTTGAGCGCTTTGAGTGCTTCCTCGGGAAAGCGGGAGTCCTCGTCGACCTCTTTGGCGTACGGAGCGATCTCCTTCTCCGAGAGCGCCCGAATGGCTGCGCGCAGTTCGTTGTGCTCGTCGGGCGATTGGTACAGATCGAAGTCGGGATTTCCGGCCATGTCGGCCACGCTCCTCGGTGTGTCGGGGGTGGCACTGCCCACGGAGGGCACTCAGTGCCAAGGATTGCCCCAGTGTACGTCTGAATTCGGCTCTGTTCAAGACCGGGTCTCCGGCATCCGGCACTCAGTGCCATCGCGTCGGGTACGTCAGGTGCTTGTGTGATCGGCCAAGGCGTCGACGACTTTGCTGACGGACGTGCCCCGGGGGAACGACGCGACGACGATCTCACCGAAGAACTGCGCGCGCACTTGCGCGAGTGCCGAACGCAGATCCTCCACGGACGTCGGGAGGCCGTCGCGGATCATCCGACGAAGGATGTAGTTGTGCGTCGCGGTCACCGTGGCCGAGAACTGCAGGATCTCGAGGTGAGGGTGATCGGGCAGAACACGCTGCAGATAGTCGACGAAGAGTCTGTCGTAGCGAAACACGGTGACGATTTCTCGATCGCGCAGTGCGGGGATCTTGTGCACCACCTGGTAGCGCAGGCGCGACATGTCCTGCCAGTCGGAAAACCGCTCGTACACCAACTGCGCGGCGTCGCACACGGCCCGCCAGGGATCGCCCTCGTTCGCTTCCAGGAATGCGTCGGCCTGCTCGAGCAGTATTTCGTGATCGGCGAAGACGACGTCTTCCTTGGCGCGGAACTGACGAAAGAATGTCCGACGCGAGATGCCTGCGGCACCGGCGATGTCGTCCACCGTCGTCGACTCGTAGCCCTTGACGGAGAACAGGTCGAGGGCCGCCGTGGCCACGGTGAGCCTGAAGTCGGTGGATTCTTCGGGGTCTCCGCGCATGGGAGTGAAGGTAGCCGAGTTTCGGGACGGGCAGGGAGGTCGTCCACTTCGGTCTGTTGATTGCTAGTGTTCGCAAGTAGCCTGCTGCGCGGTGGCGGGTGCCACGGGAGGACTTCATGGCCACGGATTCGAGCCGGCCGCTCTACAGAATGAAAGCCGATTTCTTCAAGACGTTGGCGCATCCCGCGCGTATTCGCGTGCTGGAGTTGTTGAGCGAGCGTGAGCACGCCGTGTCCGAGATGCTTCCGGAAATCGGCATCGAGCCGGCCAATCTGTCTCAGCAGTTGTCCATCCTGCGGCGCGCCGGTCTCATCGAAGGCACGCGGGAAGGCCTGTCGGTGTCCTACACATTGACGTCGCCGAAGGTGGCCGACCTGTTGGTCGTCGCGCGGGAAATACTCACGGGAGTGGTGGCCAACCAGGCCGAGCTGCTGGACGGCGAGTCCGGAGCACGTACCTGACTCGACGGCCCGAGATGGTCTGGCTCACGTCCCTGTTCACCTGATTCATTACTTGCTAAACTTAGCAAGTAGATCGATCAGGATCGATGACTTCTCAGAAAGCGTCACATGTCCGAACCGACGAAACCTTCCCGCACGACCGACGCCGTCAGGGCTGTGACCGCGCTGCTGCCCAGGTGGAGCGAGTGGAAACCGGCCTTCCGCGCACCCGGCGCGGATCTGCTGGCCGGGCTGATCGTGGCCCTGGTCGCGTTGCCTCTGGCACTCGGCTTCGGCGTCAGCACCGGGCTGGGTGCGGCGGCGGGTCTGACCACGGCGATCATCGCGGGAGTCGTCGCCGCGGTGTTCGGCGGATCGAGATTTCAGGTGTCCGGGCCGACCGGCGCCATGACGGTGGTGCTCGTGCCGATCGTCGCCGAGTACGGGCCGACCGGAGTGCTCGCCGTCGGGCTGATGGCCGGAATCATTCTGCTGGCGCTCGCCGGTGCAGGCGTCGGACGAGCCGTCCGGTACATGCCGGCACCCGTCATCGAGGGGTTCACCGCAGGTATCGCCGTCGTCATTGCGCTGCAACAGGTTCCGTCGGCCCTGGGTATCACCGACGCCGAGGGCGAGAAGGTGTGGCAGTCCGCGTTCGACGCGGTGCGCTCGTTCGTCTCGAATGCGAGCGTTCTGACGCCCACCGTGGCCGTCACGGTCGCGATCGTCATGCTGGTCGGCGGCCGCTTGGCTCCGAAAATCCCGTTCTCCCTGGTTGCGGTCGCCGGAGCAACGGTGGTCACTCAGTTGTTCGACCTCGACATCGCCCGCATCGGCACCATTCCGTCGTCGTTGTCCGCCCCGAGCCTGAGCTTCTTCCACCTCGGTGACGTGACGGCGTTGTTGGCACCGGCGTTCGCCGTCGCCGCGCTGGCTGCACTGGAATCGCTGCTGTCCGCGACCGCGGCGGACTCGATGGGCGTCGGCCCGCGGCACAATCCCGATCGTGAGCTGTTCGGGCAGGGACTGGCCAACATCGCCGCGCCGTTGTTCGGCGGGATCCCCGCCACCGGTGCCATCGCCCGTACTGCCGTCAACGTTCGGTCCGGAGCGCGCACCAGGCTCGCCGCGCTCACCCATGCGGTGATCCTCGCCGCCATCATGTATTCCGCCGCGGGCTTGGTGGCCGACATTCCCCTCGCGGCTCTGGCCGGGGTGCTCCTGGCGACGACCGTGCGAATGGTCGAAACAGCCTCCATCCGAGCAATTTCCCGCGCCGGTCGCGGCGACACCGTGGTGATGGCGTCGACCTTTCTCGTCACGGTTCTGTTCGATCTGGTGACGGCTGTGGCGGTCGGCGTCGGGTTCGCTGCGGTGCTGGCACTGCGCGCCGTCGCGCGATCGGCCACGGTCGAGCAGGTACCGCTCGATGCACTCGACGCGGTCTCGAAGGAAGAAGAAGGCCTGCTGCGCGAACACATCGTCGCCTACCGGATCGACGGTGCACTGTTCTTCGGAGCTGCGCACAGCTTCCTGCTCGAGCTCGCCGACGTGTCGGACGTGAAAGTGGTGATCCTGCGCATGTCGCGAGTGACCACCATCGATGCCACCGGAGCTCTGGTCCTCAAGGACACGATCACCGAACTCGAACATCGCCGCATCACCGTCCTCATCTCCGCAGCCAAACCCGAACACCTGCGTCCGCTGACGGCGCTGGGCGTGTTCACCACCAAGGACGACGAAGCGCGCCGTGTTTTCGAGACCACGCCGCAGGCCATCGCCTACGCGCGCACGTTGGTGACCGAGGCAACCGCGCCTCGCGGGTAGGGTCGTAGATCACACTTGCGTAGGAAAGGACCCGCTCACCGTGGCTCTCGTTGCCGGAATCGACTCCTCCACCCAATCGTGCAAAGTCTTCGTTCGTGACGCCGAGTCGGGGGAGTTGGTCCGCCAGGGGCGAGCCGCCCATCCCGACGGTACCGAGATCGACCCGCAGCGATGGAAAGATGCGCTCGACGAGGCTATCGCTGCCGCGGGCGGACTCGACGACGTGGACGCGGTGTCGGTGGGCGCGCAGCAGCACGGCATGGTCTGCCTCGACGACAACGGATCCGTGGTCCGTAAAGCCCTGCTGTGGAACGACACTCGATCGGCGCAGGCCGCGACGGACCTGGTGTCCGAGTTGGGCGAAAAGAAGGCACCGACGGCGGGCAGGCCTGGGCCGACGCCGTCGGAGTGGTTCCGTTGGCTTCGATCACCGTCGCCAAGTTGCGATGGCTCGCCGACCACGAGCCCGAGAACGCCGATCGCACTGCGGCGGTGTGCCTTCCGCACGATTGGCTGAGCTGGCAGCTCGGCGGGGCATCAGGGCTCGACGCTCTGGCCACCGATCGAGGCGACGCCAGTGGCACCGGATACTTCTCCGCGGCCACTGGCGAATATCGAACGGATCTGCTGCAGTTCGGTTTTCGGGGTCGTAACCCACTGCTGCCCCGCGTGGCTGCGCCGAACGAGGCGATAGGCCGCACGTCGGGTGGGGCACTGATCGGGCCGGGGACCGGAGACAATGCCGCGGCAGCCCTCGCCCTCGACGCTCAGCCCGGCGATGTGGTGGTCTCGATCGGCACGTCGGGTGTCGTATCTGCCGTGACCTCGGTTGCGGCCGCAGACGGTTCGGGTCTGGTCGCCGGATTCGCCGACGCCACCGGCCGGCAGTTGCCGTTGGTGTGCACTCTCAACGCTGCTCGCGTCCTCGATGCGACAGCGCGGATGCTGGGCGTCGATCACGACGAGTTGTCGCGGTTGGCGCTGTCGACGACGAGCGACGGTGTGGTGATGGTGCCGTACTTCGAGGGCGAGCGCACTCCCAACCGTCCCGATGCATCCGGTGCAATTCACGGTCTGCGACTGAACAATTCGACGCCGGGCCACCTCGCGCGAGCGGCCGTCGAGGGACTGCTGTGCGGTTTGGCCGACGGTATCGACCATCTGCGTTCGCAGGGGGTCGAGACGAAGCGGGTGCTGCTCATCGGCGGCGGTGCGAAGTCTGCGGCATTGCGCGAGTTGGCCCCGGCCATTCTCGGCGTTCCGGTGATCGTGCCCGAGCCGGGTGAATACGTCGCCGACGGTGCCGCGCGCCAGGCGGCGTGGACACTGGCCGGGACCAGCGAGCCGCCGACCTGGGCGCAGGCAAAGTCGAAGACATACGAGGCCGACCCGACCCCGGCGGTGCGGGAGCGCTACGCCGAGTATGCGGCTGCGCCGCAGTGGCGTGGTTGAGTGCCGCAGAGGGCACTTAACCGCACCACTGCGCGTAGCGCACTAGGGAATCAGACGCGCATCTCGGTATCGCTGAATCACCGAGGCAATGGCATCCGGGGTGGATCGGAAGCCGAGGAAACCGGCCTTCTTCGACTTGTTCATGTCGGTCAGGCATTCCATGTCGCGGCCGAGGTCACCGTCGGTGTGCCACCACGACGCCAGGCGGGAGACATCGCTTTCGACCAGATCGTGCTTCTCGGCGATGCGCTTCCACGTTGCGGCCGCGTCGGACATGCGGGATTCGAGCGGACGCGGCTCGCTGTCGTAGCCCTCGGGCTCGACGCCGAAGTGCGCGGCGAACTGCGGCCACAGCCAGCGCCAGCGGAAGACGTCACCGTTGGCGATGTTGAACGCCTCGTTGTGCGCGTTGTCATCGGTCGCAGCCCACACCATCTGCTCGGCGAGCAGGTCCGCGTCGGTGAGGTCGGTGAGCCCGTTCCACTGGGTCTCGGAACCGGGGAAGACGAACTTCTCGCCCAGCTCCTTGCAGATCGACGCGTACACGGACAGCGTCAACATCATGTTCATCGCGTTGCCGACCGCGAATCCCGAGATGGTGTGCGCGCGGTGCACGCTCCATCCGAATCCGAACTTCTCGGCACCGGCGAACAATTCGTCTTCCTGCGCGTAGTAGAAGTTCGGGGTGTCGAGGCGATCCTCGGTCTCGTGGAACGGCGTCTCGGCCATCACTGCCTCGCCGTAGGCGTCGAACGGCCCGAGGTAGTGCTTGAGGCCGGTCATCAACGCGACGTGCTTCACCGAGTCGAGGGGGCCGAGCACGTTCAGCACGTTGCGTAGCGTCGCCGAGTTGACCTCGATGTTCTCCTGCTCGGAGTCCTTCTTCATCCATGCGGTGAAGAACACGACCTCGGGGCGCAGGTCCGTCAGCGCCTCCTCGAGCGAGGCCGGGTCGAGCAGATCGGCGGCCACACCGATGACGCCGTCGACCGGAGTGCTGCCACTACGGCTGAGTCCGTACGTGTCCCAGCCTGCGTCGAGAGCAACGCGGCACAAGGCTTGTCCGGAGATGCCGGTGGCACCGACGATCAAGGCGCGGGTGTTGTTCGTAGTCATCGACACCGACTACCCGATCGACGCGTTCCGACACGAGATGGCGATTCAACTCACTATTTCGTGAGTTAGGCGAGCGCCGACACCTGCTGGACAACGAGCACGAGCGCGCCGACGGCGGAGACGCTGATCGCGACGATGCGTAGGCGTCGACGGTCGAGCACGCGGTTGACGAGACGGGATAGCAAAAATCCGAGAACGGTCGCCGGGGCCAGGAACACGAACAGCGTGGCGGTATGGGCATCCACCGCGCCGGCGACCGCGAGTACCGCCAGCGAGATGATCGAGCCGACGAGAAAGAAGCAACTCATGGTGCTGCGCAGTTCGGCTCCGGTGTTGCGTTGCCACACCAGGGCCATCGGCGGTCCGCCGATGGAGGTGGCCGTTCCCAGAATTCCCGACGCGGCCCCGGCCACTATCAGATTTCGTCTGTGCGGCAACGGGACCCAACCGAAGGACGTCAGTGCGACGCCGCCCAGCACCACCAGCGCGAGCAGGATGGCCAGTCCGCGCTCGGGCAACAGCACGAGCAGTAGTGCGCCCACCACCGAACCGGGCAGCCGACCGGCCAGCGCCCACCCTGCACCCGAGAGGTCGAGGGCCGTGCGATCACGAACCAGGACGAGCACACTGACCACGACGGCCAGCATGATGAGCGTCGCCGGGATCAGGCCGGGGTCCACGATCGCCACGATGGGCGCGGCGAGCATCCCCATGCCGAATCCGATGGACGCCTGCATCGCCGATGCGAAGAAGATGGCCAGGGCGACGACGACGAATCCGGTGATGCTCAGGTGTGTCGCCATCACGTCCCGGCGGCGACGAGGCCGAGATTGCCTGCGACGAGGGGATAGTGGCATTCGGCGATGTGATCGGCCTCGTCCGCGTCGAGCGCAACCGGGGGTGCCTCACTGGCGCAGAGTTCGGTTGCCTTCCAGCAGCGTGTTCGGAACCGGCATCCCGACGGCGGATTCAGCGGCGACGGTACCTCGCCCTTCAGCAGAATCTTTGTCCCGCGGTTCGACGCGTCGAGAGTGGGTGCGGCCGACATCAACGCCGCGGTGTACGGGTGGGCGGGCCGATCGAATACTGCCTCGGTGGCGCCGGATTCGACGATGCGCCCCAGGTACATCACCGCAACACGGTCGGCGACGTGTCGCACCACCGACAGATCGTGCGAGATGAACACGTAGGAGATGCCGAGTTGCGTCTGCAGATCGTTGAGCAGGTTGAGCACCTGCGCCTGTACCGAGAGATCGAGTGCAGAGACCGGCTCGTCGCAGATGATCACGTCGGGGTTCAGCGCGAGCGCCCGCGCGATGCCGAGGCGTTGGCGCTGACCACCGGAGAACTCCTGCGGGAAGCGGTTCTCGTCGCTCGGGCGCAGGCCCACCAGGTGCAGCAGTTCGCGGACCCGTGCCGAGCGATCGCGGCGAGTCTTGTACAGGCCCTTGTGGGTTCGCCACGGCTCGCCGATGATGTCGCCTGCCGTCATGCGTGAGTTCAGGGAACCGTACGGGTCCTGGAACACCATCTGCACGCGTCGACGCCACGCGAGGAGTTCCTTGCCGCGCAGCGCGAACGGATCGATGCCGTCGAAGGCGACCGTGCCCGAGTCGGGTCGTTCGAGCATCATCAGGGTGCGTGCGAGAGTGGATTTTCCGCAACCGGATTCGCCCACCAGGCCGAGGGTTTCGCCACGCCGCAGGTCGAGATCGATGGCGTCGAGGGCACGGAGCTTGCCGCGGCCGACGTCGAAGGTCTTGTTCAGACCGCGCACGGTCAGCAGTTGCTCAGACATGGCTGGTTACCTCGTTCGGGAAGTGGCAGGCCGACATTCGGCCGGTACCGACGGATTCGAGCGGCGGGCGAGCACTGACGCAGATGTCGCGGGCCAGGGGGCAGCGGGCCTGGTACACACACCCGTCGGGAATGGAATGCAGGTCCGGTGGCGTGCCGCCGATCGACTTGAGATCCTCACCGCGGACGGCGTGGACGGGCACCGAGTCGAGCAGTCCCTTCGTGTACGGATGGCGCGGTTCACCGAACACCTCGGACACCGGTCCGGTCTCGACCACGTTGCCCGCATACATGATGGCGACCCGATCGGCTTCCTCGGCGACCAGCGCGAGGTCGTGGGTGATCAGCACGACGGCCATGTCGTGTTCGGTACGTAATTCCTTGAGCAGAGCCATGATCTGGGCCTGGACCGTCACGTCGAGCGCGGTGGTGGGTTCGTCGGCCAGCAGTACCGACGGACTCAGTGCCACGGCCATGGCGATCAGCAGACGTTGGCGCATACCGCCGGAGAACTGGTGTGGGTACGAGTCGGCGCGTGATTCGGGCTCGGGAATTCCCACTCGGGTCATCAGCGCGATGGCTTCCGCGCGTGCTTGCTTAGCGGACATACCCCGGTGAATCCGAAATGGTTCGGCCAGTTGAGTTCCGACGGTGTAGACGGGATTGAGGGCCGTCAGTGCGTCCTGGAAGACGATGGCCAGTTCGGTGGCGGCGATGGTGCGCCGCACCTTGGTCTTGGCGGTGACCAGGTCCACCTCACCCATCTCCACCGAGCCGCCGGTGATGTCGGCGATGGGCTCGAGCAATCCGACGATGGCCTGTGCCGTCATGGACTTACCGCAGCCGGATTCACCGAGCAGAGCGAGGGTTTCACCGCGTCGGGCGGTGAAGGTGACGTTGTCGACAGCGCGAATGACGCCGGACGGAGTCCGCAGATCGACGGTCAGTCCGCGAACGTCGAGGGCGACGCTGCCGGTATCGGGTCGCTGGGGTGCGGTTGCCGGTGCGCTCATGAAACGACCTTTCGTACGGGGAGCAGGCGAGACCGCTTGGAGCGGGGGACGTTGAGTCGCCACCGCTGCGCCGGATCGGTGGCGATGCGGGCCCAGGCAGCGAGCACGGTGGCCGAGACGGTCGTCAGCACGATGGCCAGACCGGGGAAGAACGAGAGCCACCAGGCGGTCTGCAGGTAGGTGCGGCCCTGCGAGACCATCAGTCCCCACGAGACGTCCGGTGGCTGAATGCCGATGCCCAGGAAGCTCAGTGACGATTCGGCGAGAATGACGAAGCAGAAGTCCAGGGTCGCGACGGTGAGCAGGGTCGGGAGCAGAATCGGGGCCACGTGCCGTCTGATCACCGATCCGCTCTTCGCACCGAACGTACGGGCGGCATCCACGAACAACCGACTCTGCAGTTCCGCGGACTCGGCGCGGGCGGTGCGCAGGTAGATCGGAATGCGCGTAACAGTGAGGACCAGAACGATGTTCGCGGCACTGGGCGAGAAGACGTAGAGCACCACGACGGCCATCAGCAGCGACGGGAAGCTGAGGATCACGTCGGCGACGCGCATGGCCGCGGTCTCACGCCAACCGCGATGGAAGCCGGCCCACATGCCGATGAACGAGCCGATGATCGCCGAGAGGATCACGGCCGGAATAGCCACCGAGAGTGTGGTTCTGCTGGCCACGATCAGCCGGGCCAGCATGCTGCGTCCCAGCGGATCCGTGCCGAGGATGTTCATCCACCCGGTGTCGAGGGTGAACGGCGGCAGATTCGAGCGGTCCAGATCCTGATCGGTGGCAGCGTCGCCGACGAGCATCGGGCCGAAGATCGCGGTGAGGAAGACCAGTACCAGAATCGCGGCGGCGACGGTGGCGACCCTGTCGCGCAGCAGCAGCTTCCACAGCGGGGCCGACGCCTTGCGGGCTTCCACCGGAACCGACGGTGGAACATCCTCGGGCTCGGATGTTTTCGGTGCTTCGAAGTCGAGTGACATGTTCTTACCTAGACCTTCACCTTGTCGCGAACCCGGGCGTCGAGCAGTGCGTAGCAGGCATCGATGACGATGTTGAGCACGAATATGCTCACCGCGGTCAACAACACGGCCGCCTGCAGAACAGCGAAATCTCTCTGCAGGATGGCGTCGATCATCAACTTTCCGATGCCGGGCCAGCCGAAGATGGCCTCGACGACCACCGCGCCGTTGACGAGCCCGACCATGAGGTCGCCGGCAACGGTCAGCGCCGGTGCAGCGGCGTTGCGCAGAGCGTGGTGGGTGACGACCCGAAGATCGCCTGCCCCTTTGCTTCTGGCCAGTCGCACGTACGGTGCCGACAGCGCCGAGACCATCGCGCCGCGTACCACCTGAGTCAGTACGCCGAGAGGGCGAATGAGCAGGGTGGCGATCGGCAGTACCCAGGAGAGCATTCCGCTGTCGACGCCCGAGGTGGGCAGCCAGCCGAACAGGATGGCGAAGACGTAGACACCCATGATGGCGAACCAGAAATCGGGGATGGACGCGGCCGTCATCGACAGCAGGCTCGAGATGCGATCGGCCAGCGAGTTGGGTCGGTAGGCAGCCCAGCACCCGATGATCACAGCGCCGAGGATGGCGAGGAACATCGTCGCGAACGCCAACTGCAGCGTCGCGGGGAACGCGCGTAGTGCCATAGCCGACGCGTCCTCACCGGTGCGCAGCGACTGCCCGAAGTCGAGTTGCACGACACCCTTGAAGTAGTCCATCAGCTGCGTCAGCACCGGCTGATCGAAGCCGTTGGTGGCGCGGAACGCCTCGCGTTGGGCCTGGGTTGCAGATTCGGGCAGGTACAGGCTGGTGGGGTCGCCGGTGAGCCGAGCGAGGAAGAACACGCCCAGCAGAACGACGAACAGCGGGATCAGGCTGGTGTAGATCCGTCGGCGCAGGAATCTGAACATGTCAGGGCCTCTCGGTGTCGGCGCGGGTCATGGCGGCCAGGTGCATTTCGTCGACCGTGGCCGAGTTGGGGGTGTAATCGACCGAGGATGCCTTGGCGAGCACCCCGTTCATGTGCGCGATGTAGGCCATCTGCATGATGTCTTTCGGTTCGTCGGCGAACACCTGCGCGTAGGCGGCCTGCCTGTCCTCGCCGGTGAGAGCCCCTGCGGCAGCGATCTTCCGGTCGAATTCAGCTGTGCCGTAGGCACTCTGGAATCCGTCACTGGTGAAGTACTGATCGACGGTGAACGCGGAGTCGCCGGCTTGATTGCCGTGCTGAATCACCAGCAGATACGGGCCGACGTCGGGGAACGGCCGCTCCTGGTACTCGGCGGTGCCTGCGGCGTCCATCATTTCGATCGTGACGTTCATGCCGATCTTGGACAGTGAGTTCTGGATGACCTCTACCGTCTCGTTGATCTTCGGGAACTGCCCGGTGCGTCCGATCAGGCGGATCTCGGTATCGACGGGTACTCCATCGGCCCGGGCCTCGTCGATCAGTGTGCGGGCCTGGTCCATGTCGTAGGGCCACGGTGTCAAGTCCTCGTTGAAGCCGACGACACCCTCGGAGATCAATTGTTCTGCAGGGGAACCGAGTCCACGGAACAGTGCCTTGACGATGCCCTCGCGATTGATGGCGTAGTTGATCGCCTGGCGTACGCGCATGTCGTCCAGGGGCGGTTGCATGGCCTGGATGCGCAACGCCGTGGTTTCGTTGTTGGGGTACGCGACTCCCAGATCGCCTGCACCGTCCTCCGGTCCGACCGAGGTGGCGATCTCGGCCTCACCGTTGGTGACCATCGAGGCGCGGACGCTGCCCTCGCTGCGCCACTGGTACTCGGCCCTGGCGTACTCGGGCTTCGGGCCCCAGTAGGTTTCGTTGCGCACCAGCGAGAGCTTCTGGCCGTAATCCCAGCGCTCGATCGCGAACGGTCCCGTTCCGATCGGCTCGCGTACCCGCTCGGTGTAGCTCGAGGTGCGGGGCACCATCTCCACGAACGAGAGCCGAAGCGGCAGAATGGGATCGGGCTCGGGCGACTGCACGGTCAGCGTCATCGGGTCGACTGCGGTGACCACCAGGTTCGCGTCGCCGAAGACGTATCCCTCGACGTTGCAGCCCAGTTCGGAATTGACGGTGCGATCGATCGAGAACGCGGCGTCCTCGGCCTCGAAGGGACTGCCGTCGCTGAACGTCACGCCGGGGTGGATGGTGAACGTCCATTCGGTGTCGGAGGTCTGCTCCCACGAATCGGCGAGCTTGGGCTCGAGATCGCCGGTGCTGGGGTTGCGTTCCATGAGCGGCTCGGTGATGTTCGAGCGCGTCACCACACCCACCGACGTGAGCGAGACGTCGCAGGCTTCGAGGGTCGGCGGCTCCTGCGGCAGAACGATGCGAAGAGTATCTGCGCGGGCGGCTCCGCCGTTGTTGGAGTTGGCGACTGTGCATCCGCTCGCGACAAGTGAAAGTGACAGCGCGCCAACGGCTATTGCGGCGACACGGTGGGTCCGTCCCTGCTGCACGAAGAGTGCAGGGCTCATGGTGGCCTCCAGTGGGAAAAAGGATCCGCGTCTGCAAGTCGCAGCCGAATCTGTGACGGTAGACACACGGTATGAGCGGGTCATCTCCACCGTCAACCGGACGAAATCGACTTTTCGTCCAGTTCTGTGGGTCACAGTGACGGCTTGACTGCGGTCCGAGTCACAGCATTGCTGGACTGACCAGGCAAGATGCATGACAACCCCGGCAGAGCTGCATCGGCGACGCGTCGTTCATGCCGTTTGGGTATCGGTCCATGTTATTTCCGTGTTGGACAGGTATTCGAAGGGCGGCATACCGTACAGGAAACGCGCACGCTCCACCATCTCGCGAGGAGAACCATGGTCACCGTCAGCTCGCAGAAAACCTCTGTGTCTCAATCCGATTCGCAACGAAGCGGTCGAGTTCTCCGAGTGGGACCGCTGAAGCCGTCGTTGATGGACACCCTGGTTACCGAGTACGACGCGCTGGAACTGCCCGAGGGCGACGATCGCGACGAGTTCCTGTCCGAGCACGGTGCGTCGATCTCTGCGGTGGTCACCTCCGGCCGCACCGGCGTCGATGCCGCCTTGATGGCCCGGTTGCCGCAGCTGGGAGCGGTGGTGAACTTCGGCGTCGGCTACGACACCACCGACGTCGACGCGGCAGCCGAACGTGGCATCGCCGTCAGCAACACCCCCGACGTGTTGACGGACTGTGTGGCCGACCTCGCCGTCGGTCTGGTGATCGACACCGTGCGCGGCCTGTCCTCGGCCGAGCGATTCGTGCGCGCCGGCCGCTGGCCCACCGAGGGCAACACGCCGCTGACGCGTCAGGTCACCGGAAAGCGTGTCGGAATCATCGGCCTCGGCCGCATCGGCTCGGCAATTGCCGATCGGCTCAACGGTTTTCGCTGCGAGATCTCGTACCACAATCGCAACGAGATAGACGGTTCGCCCTACGTTTACGCTGCCAGCCCGACAGCGCTCGCCGAGAACGTCGACGTACTGATCATCGCCGCATCCGGCGGTTCGGGGACTGCGCATCTGGTGGACCGCGCAGTGCTCGAAGCTCTGGGACCGCAGGGGTACTTGATCAACGTGGCCCGCGGGAGCGTCGTCGACGAGGAGACCCTCATCGAGTTGCTCGCAGCGGGGCAGCTCGCCGGAGCCGGCCTGGACGTGTTCGCCCACGAACCGGACGTGCCCGACGCTCTGGTGGCGATGGACAACGTGGTGCTGCTGCCGCACGTGGGTAGCGCGACGGTGGAGACGCGGGCCGCGATGGAAGCGCTCACGCTCGAGAACCTCGATCGCTTTCTGGCCGACGGCACCCTCGTCACGCCGGTGACGCGATGACCGTCGTCGTCGGCTACTCGCCGACCACCGAGGGAAAAGGCGCACTGCCGTTCGCATTTCGCGAGGCACACATGCGTGGGACGGACCTGATCGTCGTCGCCGAGGACAGCAGTGCATCCGATGCCGACTTCGGTGCGGCCGTCGAATCCGCCCGCGAGGAGGCGTCGGCCATCGGCGTGACGACGAAAATTCACGACAACGAGGCCGGCCGCTCGCACGCCGACAATCTGATCGACCTGTCGTTCGAGGAGCAGACGCAACTGGTCGTCATCGGCATCAGGCGTCGATCACCCGTCGGAAAGCTGTTCATGGGCAGCATCTCCCAGCGCGTTCTCCTCGAGGCGCACTGCCCGGTGACGGCCGTCAAGCCGCCGGTGGGGACGCCGCGTTGAGTGCGCTTCATCGGCGGGTCCTGCCGTGTCGAATCAACACCGCGATACCCAGTCCGATCAGGGTCAGAATCAATGGTGCAACTATCGCCATGTTCGAGCCGATCGCAGTGAACAAGATGAACGCCGCGAGAGCCGCGAGGAAGTACACAGCAGCGAAACGCGGTGTCCAGAAAACAGTGTCCATCGGGCCCTCCTGAGTGAGAAGCGATGTGGCGGCGTCCGAAACCTTTACCGGAAGCCGCACTGGTAAATCCTAAGTCAAAGTAACGACCGTCCGCCACCCCTGTCATGCAGACGATCCATCTATCCAAGAATCTCGCGTAGCGATTTCTCGAACCTCGCTGGTGCTCGAATTGGCATGTCGATTTCGTGTCGGTGGGTCGGGCTACGGTTTACGTACTCACGGGGGAGAGAGTGGCGGGAGCGTCCGGCGATCTGACGCCAACGGCTCGGCAAGGTCCCCACCCACGATGTCTCGACCCCATCTGGAAGGAACCTGCCAGGTGCCAGCACAAGCCTGGATCACCCTCATCGTCGGTTTGATTGCCGTCGTCGGCGTGGTGGGAACCGTCAGCCAGCGCACTCGTGCGGACAACCGTTCTCAATCCTGGCTTCACTAGTCCGTTGGACACGTGTCCGGAGTATTTCTGCGAAGTGCTCTCGTCTCGCAAAGTGCTTCGTGGCGCGGATGAGGTTGAAGGCGCGCCAACACCAGGCAGGTCGCGCTGAGGCAGAACCCCCGACGAAGGTGCGAGAAGGGGTGTCTCAAGGTCTGGGTGGAATTGTTCGTTGATTGCGTGACCGCGATGGACGTGGTCGCCTGTGAAGGCATCGAGGTCGGCGGTCCGACTATCGGGCACCTGCCAATGGAATTGGCAGGTGCCTCAATGCTTTAAACAATCTCGTCCAGCCATCTGTCGATGACGCGCTTGAGGACATCGGGTCGAAGGCGCTTGACCTCTTCGATTTCGGTAACCCTTTTTCTGACCTTCGCAACCCACTCGGACGGGAAATTGAACGGCAATCGTTCGGAAGTGCGTGGCGTCCGTACCGGGGTTTTGCTTAGCTCCTCGGTCGGAAATAGGTCGAGCAAAGACATCATCTGGCGCGGGGTGGGTGCGAGCGGTTGCCCGGCGACTCCCCACTTCAGAATGGAGTTTCCGGCGCTTTCCACACACAAGCCGTCTTTGTGCGCGAAGTCGTGCCGGATTTGAGAGAGCTCGTAGAAGAACTCCGACTTCACATCGTTCCTGTCCCAACCGTGGCCTTCGGCGTCAGTTCCGTGTGCGGTCGCAAGTCTTTCCCGATACACGTCTTCCCACATCGCAGCGATGGTGCCGAACCATTGGCCATATGCCATCCGGTACAGGGGTGGAGGTGTGCCACCGCTGAACATCTCAGCAAAAGCGGCGGCTTCGTTTCCGGGTGTCATGATGGAAGGGGGAGCGGTCATCAGGCTCGATAACATCGACATGGGAACTGCACCATCAGTATTTGTGCTCTGCAGCTTCATTGTCGGCACATTCAGGTGGTCACCGACGGCCTTGCCGTTGTCCTTTGATTCACGCCACTCAACGATTTTCGTCGACAGCGCGTGGCACGCGGTCAGTGTGAGCAGCAGCGCGACCCGGTAGCTCTCGGCGAATTCGGCGATCACTTCGTCGACCGTTTGCACGCGTAGGGAGGGGTCCCCATCCAGGGTTGTCGCAACCGATCCAGCGGCAGCTCGTAGCTCATCCAATGCGTCGCGCAGCTCACCGTTCGTTTTAGGGAGGTTAGGTTTGCCCAGTGAATCGAACTTGTGCAGAGCCGCCGCCAGCGGAGCGATGGCTAGCGCGATGTGTCCCGCGGGCGCATCGCCGTCGAGAGCTTCGATCTGGTCCGCGAACACGCCTTGGAGCGTTCCTACGATAGTGGCCATGTTTATCCGTGCGTCGCGGTCGACGGGTAGGCCGCCCGTCAGCATTTGATCCGTGGTCGAGTGCACGGAGCGGGCGTTCGCGAGCCAGCGTTCGCGACGGTCGTGGAGTGCCATTCCCACAGGATAGACACTGCGCATGTGACGGGATCCGTGTTCGAGGACTGGTGAAGTTCTGTTCGGACAGTCGGTCCGCGTGTCTGGCGCAGGTCGCTTTACGGTCGGTAATACCCTGCAGGTATGAGGCAAGGTCTGGACCGAGCGCAACTCAATATCGGTTGAGGTGAATCGTGGCGGTCGGCTGGTTCGTGAGATTCTACGATTTCAGCCGCCCGTTAGTTCGAGTTGACGTCGCGGGGATCGCCTTCGACGATGTACTCGCACTAGCCAAAGCCAACGGGGCCAGACATGGAACGCCTTACTTTCTGAGTCCAGGGGGCAGGGCAGATGGCCGACTCAACGCTTTTTGGCGCTCGCCGGTGCTTTGGGGCGCAGCAGATAGCACAGTCCGTCGCTACGCCCTCAGCATCAAAGTCTGGTTGGACTTCCTACACGCCGTGGACGTCGAATGGACCGCGGCCACCTCGAACGACCTCGCAGTGTTCAAGAACTGGCGGATGTCAGTAGAAAGCAATCCGGATCCTGTATCTGCCAACACATTCCGGTTGGACCTGGCTGCCGTGCGGAAGCTGTATCTGTGGGCTGCAGACGAGTGCGGCGTGGCGAATCCCGTGCGGAGCCATGTGCTGTCGGGCGGCTACCGAGGCGAAACTCGGCTGGACGCCACGCCTTCGGATATCCGCACGTCAGACGTCAAATGGATGACTCCTTCGGCATTTCGGCAATGGCGCACCATCGGTTTGAGCGGATACACGCGCGACGGCCAGCAGCGTGAACGGTGGGTTGGACGCACAGAGGACCGCGACGTCGCGTACGCAGACGGGCTCTACGGTGCCGGGCTGCGGATGGGGGAGTGGGCCAGCGTGCTCACGTCCGAAATTCCCGGGGTCTCGACGGAGCGACTACTGCGTCTCAGGCTCGCATCGGCCTGCGCAAAGTCCGGCGTCTCTCGTCCCTACTGGTTGCGGCGAGCGGTCTTACAGGCTGTTCGGTTCTACATCGAGGACGGTAGCCGTCAGGCGGTAGTGGCAGCAGCTCAGCGCAATGGACGGTACGACGTCGTCCCTAATAAATGGGTGGTCGATGAGATCGGTTCGAACGGCATCTTGCTGGCAACCGATCAGGACGGGGTGCGACGTCGGGTGAATGTGGACAGCGTGGGTCCTTCGTTGCGGAGTCGACTGTTCATCCGTACTCCGGCGGGATTGGAACCGATGATGTTGTTCCTCAATATGGATGGTCTTCCGCGACATAAAGCAGCTTGGTACAACACCTTTCGTGATGCGAACAGGCGAGCGGCAAAGGAGCTGGGTGACCGGTCCGGGAGGCTGTGGTGTCGCCCGCACATGCTGCGGCACAGCTTCGCGCTGCGGTGGTACTGCATTGCGACCTTCGTCGCCTGGCAACGAACCGACATGCTCACCGTCGCCGAGCGCCGAGATTTCCGCAACCAGCTGGGCGACGTCTGGTTCTTGTTGGCGACGTTGCTCGGGCACCGAAGTGCGGAAACTACCAGGCAGGTCTATCTGGAGCCGTTTCAAGGGTTGCAGGTCGAACAGCTGGTGGCGCTGATGGACGCAGACGATCGGGACGCGCTGGAGCGGTTGGCCGGCGCTGTCGGTGCCGGGCATCCGCGTGTCATCGAGGGGATCGGGCCGTGACGGTGGGGAGGCCTGCTACGCCGCCTCCGGCGGGGTGGGTGGCACCATTTGTATGCGGTCCAGAGCTTCAGGTGCCGTTCATCAGTGAGGATGGGACGCAGCGCGCCGTCTTCGATTTCGATCGCCTGCCCTGTGACGTCAGGGTGCGAAAAGAACTGGCGACGTGCTTCACCGCCGTGAACGGGCCGTTGGGGACGAGCCGTCGCGTTAAAACTGCGCAATCTTATTGGGGCACAGTGCGGTTCGTCTCGAAGTGGCTGGCGAAGACGCGCCCGGGACTACGGTCGCTGAGCGAGTTGACCGCTGCGGACATCGAGATGATCTGCATGGCGCTGCGGTTGCCGAGTGGGGACAAACGTTGTTACGAGTTTCGGGTGCTTCTGCGTGCCGGCACGGTGCAGCTCCGACCGGGCGTCATCGACAGGTTCGCTCAGTTCGATAAAAAGGTTCGATCCGACCCCGCGCAGCCGTATTCCGACGTCGAGTTTCAGCGCATCACAACGGTATTGCGCGCGATGGTTCGGAACGCGAAAAGCCGGCTGCGTGAACATCGTCAGCTGGTCACGGACTACCGAGCCGGAAAATTCGATGATCTCGATCGAAACGAACCACGCGTGGTTCTTGCCGAGGTGCTCGACTACTGCATGCGGACCGGCTCACTTCCCCTGACCGGCATACGCACACCGAAGCGATCCGCCAGGGCGTGGCAGGCGTATCTCGTCGGCGGCAGCCGTCCCCTCCACACGCTGATTCACCTGACCGCTGGGGAAGCGTGGGCATTCGCGATGTTGCTGGCCGCGACCACCGGACACAACCGATCGGTCATCGAAGCCCTCCCTGCCCGTCACCATCTCGCGACCGCAGCGGACGAGCCTCAGATTGCCCTGGTCGAGATGAACAAACCCCGCAGAGGCCGGCGAGCTCGAATGACCGTTCCCCTGACCGGCGTGCCGCCTGAGCTACGTTCGCCCATGGCCGACCCCCGACCACCGCGCATTGCAGAGACGTCACTGACCAGTGCATACGGAGTGTTCACCCTCCTCCTCGACCTCACCGAGCCCGGCAGAGCAGTCTTGAACACCCAGTGCGCGTTCGTCTACTACAACCCAACCCCGCCCGCCCGGGGCGCGGTCGTATTGAGCGATGGACTGCCCGCCGACGGGGACCACCGCCGTTGCCATCCCCGCTGGCTTCGGCCCTGGCTGACCGGAAACGAACAGGACGACGCACTGCTCCTCGGGATTGGCTTCAACCGTATGCGCAAGACCTACCTGGAGCGGACCCGGACGCCGACCGCGCACACTCCAGCAACATTGGCCGGCTACCTCTCCCGGATGGACACTGTCCGCTTCGAGGGATTTCAGATCGTCCACGAAGCATTGGCCGAACAAGTCGAGTCGGCGCTTGCGCGCCGTGAGATGACACTCGAGCAGAATGCGATGGTCGCGGGCGACGATACGGCGTTGGGGGTATGCACCGACTTCACTCATTCACCTCTCGATGGTGGTCGGACATGCTCTCAAAACTTCCTCAGTTGTCTGGACTGTTCCAATGCCAGAGCGTTACCTCGGCATCTACCCATGCAGCTCGCCGTCCTCGACGCGCTGCGCGACCTCAGAGCCGCTCTGACAGCCCACCGATGGGCACTCGAATACGCCGGTCGTGTCGCGCAGATCGAGGACATGATCAGCGCATACGAGCCTGCACAAGTACGCGTGGCCCGCGAGAAGATCTCCGACGATGAGCGCCGCCTGGCTCTGCGATTACTGGACGGAGTGTTCGACACGCCATGAGTCGGCCAGCATCGGCATCTGCGCCCGAATTTCCCGTAATCGACGGCATTGCAGCAGTTCCCGATGCTCCCGTGTTCCACCGCAGGCCATTGCACGAAGTCGGGTCGATCGGTGCACCTCGGTTCGGTGACGATTTCTGGGACCTCACACCCGCGATGCATCTCAGACACCGGAAAGTGACCGTGAACTGGCTGGCATTTCCCGCCGAGTTCCGTGAACCGATGAAGCTTTACACCTTCGCGCTGATCAACGTCACAAACCGTTCCCCACGGCTCGTCGCCGCCAACAGCGGATTTCCATCCCTTCCGACGATCAAGCACGACCTGCAACACTTGCGACGTTTTGCCGGGTGGCTTGTCGGACGCGGCTATCACAGGTTCGATCAACTCCACGACGATGACCTCGACGACTACGCCAGGCTCGTACTTTCCAGAGAAGATACTTCGGCGAGGGTCAAACGCTCGTTGTTGTGCGCAGTCATGAGACTGCACGCATACCGGGAATACCTGCCAGAACACTGTCGACTGCAGGTCGTTCGTTCTTTGTGGGGAGCAGCCACCGCAGGTCAGATCGTAGGCGTTTCAAATGCAAGCAGATCGGAGAACGCAACATCTCGCATCACCCCGGATGTCATGGGAGCACTGCTGTCCGCCGCGCTCGTCACCATCGACGTCATCGGCCCTGACATAGTCGGTACCGCCATCACGGTATCGACCATGCGCCGAATTGCCCACGAAAGCATTGGCAGGCAACAGCCATCTCGATGGGGTAAGCCTGATCTGGCCGGCGCGACAGCGAGGTTCGAGACCCTACTTCCGGCGTTGCGGGAGGCGAAGATCCCTATACCTGGGATCGGAGGCAGCGCCCTCGGCATAGATGTCGAAGGCCTTGCGGTCGGCAGCTTCATGGACACGACAACCCTCAAGGGGATGGCCTCACTGATCTCCGACATTGCGCAACAACGGATCCCGACCACAGTGGACCTCCTGCGAGTAACAGACTTTTCAGAGATCACTGGCCACCGATGGCGGGATGAACCCGTCGGGGCCCGTGAGTTGCTCAAACTGATCGACCACGTCGTCGCAGCGTGTTTGGTACTCACCACCTACTTGTCGGGCATCAGGCCAGGGGAAGCGCTGAATCTCAGACGCGGTTGCATCAGCCGCTCGAAAACCCTCGAGCTCGTATTCCTCTCGGGCACCCAAGAGAAAACCCAACCCGGTCGCCGCGAACGCTCACCTGCGACCATTCCGTGGGTTGTCACCGAGCACGTCGGCAGGGCCATCGCTCTCCTGGAACAACTGGCTCCAGGAGAACTACTGTTCCCCTACGCCGGGAGATACACGCCAGATGCGTTTCAGCACTCCAGTTCTCGTGTTATGTCCGCCAGTCGTGCAAACCAGCGAGTGCGTGCTTTTGTCGAGTGGTTCAACACCGACATTGCCGGGACAGTCGGACACGAGCAGATAGCCGCCGACCCCCATGGGCCGATCACGCTGTCTCGATTTCGCCGTACATTGGCCTGGCACATCGTCCGCCGACCGGGTGGACTCATTGCCGGAGCAATTCAGTACGGGCATCTGCGAACTCAGATCACCCAAGGTTATGCCGGTCAGGCTGATGCAGGATTCAACGACGATGTCGGATTTGAGGAGTTCTTGCTGCGCTGCGAGACCATCCATGCGGACCACCAACGACTACAATCTGGCGAACAAGTTTCCGGCCCAGCGGCCAGCAGTTACATCGGCAGGGTCACCGCTGCCCGAGAATTCCTCGGGCACAGCGTGAGTTCCCCAGCGCAAGCACGGGCGTTACTCGCCAACGAAACCCTGCAGATTCATCACGGAGCGTTCCTCACCTGCGTCTACCGAGCTGAGACAGCAGCGTGTCGAGATGCGGCCCAAAGCGATACCGCTCCGGTCTGGCGGAAATGCAAGCCCAGCTGTCGCAACATCGCTCGAACGGACCAGGACATCGATGCTCTCGAAGCGCACAACGATGATTTGATCAGCGACCCGCTCCAGCTGCATCTACCGCTTCCGCTGCGGGCGCGTCTCAACGAACGCACAACGTCGAACTCGGCGATCATCTCCGACCATCGAGGCACGGCGACATCAGCATCCAATCTGCACAAACATCAACCACAGGCGGAAACGTGGACAAGCGAGTTCTGATTCAGAAAGCAATCGCAAACCTCATCTCGGGGAACCCGACCTGCTCAGACGGCAAGCTTACGGTCAGCAACCTGGCGAAGGAAGCAGGTTTGCACCGGCAGAGGCTCTACGACGAGTTCCCTGACCTGGTCGAACACTTTAGAACGCAAGCGGGGTCATTCGCCCCGGTCGGTGTCCAAAAGCAGCTGCAACTCGCAGAATCAGCCATCGAGCAACTCGGCAAACGTAATGACGAACTTGTCCAGCAGATTAAGGAACGCGAACTGCGAATAGAAGTCCTTTCTGCTCTCGTCGTCGAACTGACCCTCCAGCAGAAGCAGCTCAATCTGGTGTATCTGCGTCCGAATCAGGCTGGGCGACATCCCTAGGCGCATCACCTGAAGCTTCCCTGGACGGCCGACTTCGCTATCGATCCTTGGCACGACCTGTCTCACACGTCTCCCAGAAACCAGTACTTCATCGCGGCAAACGTTTTGCGAGGTAGCGCATATTTCTAAGCTGTTCGACATGGCCATTGATTTCCGAGTCCGACCTCCCGTCGACGACGATGAGCTGTCGCGACTGCATCACGATGCGTTCGGCGGGGTCTACGAGTTTGTGCCGTGGAGATCTCGGCTGGAGAGGCACAGCAAGTCATGGATTTGTGCCTTCGATAGTGGGGAGCTCTGCGGGTTCGTGCACGCAGCATGGGACGGAGGCAAGCACGCGTTCCTGCTCGACACCGCGGTTGCTACACGATGGCGACACCAAGCAATCGGGACCCAGCTCGTCTCCTACATCGTTTCCGATTTACGAACCACCGATGTCGAGTGGCTACACGTCGACTACGAGGCACAACTCGACGAATTTTACTCAATTGCATGTGGATTCGATTCAACTTCCGCTGGGATACTACGACTGAAGTGACCGAGTCGACGAGATTCACACCACGGATTCGCGAGCACTATTCTGGGTTGTCCCCGCCTGCTAACCAGACTGCCAGCTCTCCGGTGGCGGCAAGCCGAAATCTCGACTACAGGAAAGCGCCGTACGTGACACTTGAACCTGATAGCGACCCGAGCCACGAAGAGCGTCCATGGAACATCAACATTCACTACGACGGATTGCTCGACTCCTTGGTTTCTTCCGACGCGCACGATGTCCTCGACGTCGGATGCGGTGACGGGTTCCTGGCCGCCCGCTTGGCCAGGCGTATTGCGCGGGTAACTGCCTTGGACGTCGATGAACCGGTGCTGCAACGCGCCGAGGCGCGGTTCCCGGACGTCCCTGTTCGGTGGATGAACGGTGACGTCGCGATCGTAGATCTGCCCGAACACAGCTTCGACGCAGTGGTTTCCAATGCCACCCTTCACCACCTAGGCGATACCCGCGCCGCGCTCCGCCGGTTGTCCGCGTTGGTGCGTCCCGGCGGGACTCTTGCTCTGGTGACCTTCGTCAAACCATCAGCGCGCGAAGCCCCGTATTGGTTTGCCACATGGGTTTCCACCGCAGTTGTCAAACGGTTGCGGGGCAGTTGGAGGCATACCGCACCCGTCAGCTGGCCTCCCCCGGAGACCCTCCGACAACTTCGTAATAACACCCACGCCGCTCTTCCCGATGCCCAAGTACGTCGACTCCTCTACAACCGCATCCTTATCACCTGGCGAGCAAGTCCAAGCAGCTGACTATAAGTACCTGCCCGCGGGCCGCGCAGCACACGACAGCCGATCCTGGGTGATCTTTGATAGCTCCCCGGACACAACTGTCCAACAGTGAACCTGGCAACGCATCACCTGGTGCCTCGAGAGGACCGTCAGCGAGAACGACCACGAAGCCGCACTCGGCTGGAAAGTGTTCGGCACCGTTGCCACGACTCCGTTCATCGCGCGCTCCGATCGCGACACGCTGCAGGCGATCGCAGATCTCACCGTGAAGCCACAGGACGACCTGGCGGAACCTGCCGAAACCGGCGACAATGAAAACGACACAGAGACGGAGGACCCCCGATGACCACCACCGAGAACCGCCCCGCGGGCCGTGGACGCTCGATGAAAGTCCGGTCCGCAGCCGCCGAAGCATCCATCAAGCTCCGCGAGTACGACAATAAGCCCGTCCCGCAATGGCTCCGTGACGTCGCAGCTGGCAAAGACACCAAGCCGCCCAAAGATTGAGCAACCCACGAACCCGACAAGGCCCGCTCCCAACCAGGTGCGGGCCTTCGTTGGCTTTCGAGGCGCGCCGTATTCACACGAGCACTCGACCGAGACCGGCTTCGGGCACTGTCGAACCACGGCTCGATCAGCAGGAAATAATCACGACCACTCCCGCGCCGGCAGCACATCGGTCATGAAGCGGTGCAGTGCCGGGTTGTCGTTGTCCACTCGCCAGGCGGCGTCGAGTTCGACGGGACGTTCCTTCACGGTCCGAACCGGCCGGAACACAACACCTTCCGGCCGCATGGTCGACGCGGACTCCGGCACCAATGCCAATCCGATGCCGGAACGAACGAGCACCAGCATCGTGTGGACCTGGGTCACGTACTGCACGTAGCGCGGAGACACCCCGACGATGGTGAAGGTACTGATCAGCAGTTCGTGGAAGTACCGCGCATCGACCGGTGAATACATGATGATCGGCTGCTCGTCGAAGTCCTCCACCGACAGTTCGCTCTTCTCGGCCAGCGGATGAGTGTCGGGCATCGCCGCGATCAACGACTCGTGCAGCACCGGCCGCGACGCGATGCCCGGACGCTTGAGCGGTGGCCTGGCCAACCCGAGATCGATATCGCCGACGGCCAAGGACTCCATCTGCACCGCCGAGACCATCTCGCGCAGAACGAGTTTCACGTCGGGCAACTTCTCGCGTGCGGCGTCGAGCAACTGCGGCAGCACCGCATGCGCCGATGCGCCGGTGAATCCGACGACCACAGTCCCCAGGTCGCCGGTGGGGACGCGTCGCACCGTCAGCAGTGCTCCTTCGGCGAGGTCGAGGATGCGTCGCGCCTCGGGTAGAAAGGCCAGGCCTGCTGCCGTCAGAGTCACCGATCGGCTGGTGCGGTCGATCAGCTGGACCCCGACCTCGCTTTCGAGCTGTTGGATCTGCCTGCTCAGGGGCGGCTGCGTCATGTGCAGACGCTCGGCAGCGCGGCCGAAGTGCAGTTCCTCGGCGACGGCGATGAAGCAGGACAACCTGTTGAGCGAGAACATCGATTCATTCCTTGCATCGCGCTGGCGGTTCCGGCATGCCTTGTCATATCAATCTAGCGGAGAGCCGACAGTGGCGACGAGTAGCAACCTTCCCTCCGGTAAGAGTAGAGTCGCCCGCGCAGGACGTCCCCTGCACTCATCGAGTGGAGCCGTCGTGTCTCGAGCTGCCCAGGTGCCTGCCACCGCCGTCGAAGACGTCTCGGTGCTGGGTGCATTGCGCTCGCCGAAGCGGCTGAAGACCGAAGTGCTCGCAGGCCTGGTCGTGGCGCTGGCGTTGATTCCGGAGGCCATTTCGTTCTCGATCATCGCCGGCGTGGATCCTCGCGTCGGGCTGTTCGCGTCGTTCACCATGGCCGTCACCATCTCCATCGTCGGGGGCCGGCCGGCAATGATCTCCGCGGCCACCGGAGCGATTGCCCTGGTCGTCGCCCCCTTGGCGCGCGAGTACGGCCTCGACTATCTGATCGCAGCAGTGATTCTCGGCGGAGTACTGCAGGTCGTGCTCAGCGTTCTCGGTGTCGCCAAGTTGATGCGATTCATTCCGCGCAGCGTCATGGTCGGATTCGTCAACGCGCTGGCGATCCTGATCTTCAGCTCCCAGGTGCCGTATCTGATCGGGGTGCCGTGGTTGGTCTACCCGATGGTCGCCGTGGGCCTGCTCATCATGTTCTTCCTGCCCAAGCTGACGACCATCGTGCCGGCACCGCTGATCGCGATCGTGATACTCACCGGCGTCACACTCGTCTTCGCGTTGGCGGTTCCGGATGTGGGCGACGAGGGCGAACTGCCGTCCTCGCTACCGTCGTTCCTGATTCCGGACGTGCCGTTCACGTTCGACACACTGTCGATCATCGCGCCGTTCGCGCTGGCAATCGCGCTCGTCGGCCTGCTGGAGTCTCTGATGA
Source organism: Rhodococcus cerastii (assembly GCF_033042195.1). NCBI lineage: Bacteria > Bacillati > Actinomycetota > Actinomycetes > Mycobacteriales > Nocardiaceae > Rhodococcus > Rhodococcus cerastii. Next base: position 36,997 of record NZ_JAWLKF010000009.1, on the reverse strand, counting down.
CGGCCAAGCTCGTCGACGACATCACCGATTCGCATTCCGACAAGACCCGCGAGGGTTGGGGTCAGGGTGTGGCGAATCTGGTCACCGGATTCACCGGCGGTATGGGCGGCTGCGCGATGATCGGCCAGACCATGATCAACGTCAAGGTCTCCGGTGCGCGTACGCGGATCTCGACATTCTTGGCCGGAGTCTTCCTGCTGATCCTGGTCGTCGGTCTCGGCGACATCGTCGCGCTCATTCCGATGGCCGCACTCGTCGCGGTGATGATCATGGTCTCCATCGGCACCTTCGACTGGCACAGCATTCATCCGAAGACGTTGCGGCGCATGCCCAAGAGCGAGACCCTCGTCATGGTGGCCACGGTCGCGGTCACCGTCGTCACCCACAACCTCGCGTACGGCGTGTTGGTCGGTGTGGTCACCGCGATGGTGCTGTTCGCTCGACGGGTCGCCCACCTGACCGAGGTCGTCGATGTGGCCCATCCCGACGAGGACACCCGCGTCTATGCGGTGAAGGGTGAGTTGTTCTTCGCGTCGAGCAACGATCTGATCTATCAGTTCGACTACGTGGGAGATCCGAAGAACGTCGTCATCGACATGTCCGAGTCGCACATCTGGGACGCATCGACCGTGGCGACCCTCGATGCCATCACCACCAAGTACGCCGCGAAGGGCAAGACGGTGGAGATCGTCGGCCTGAACGCGTCGTCGATCGAGCGGCACGACCGCCTCAGTGGAAACCTCGGTGCCGAACACTGACTAGGGTGGGCGATCGAGGAGAGGCGGCACATGGCAGACGACGGCATGCACATGCAGATCGGACAGGTAGCTCAGAGAACCGAGCTGTCCATCCGTACGGTGCGTCACTACGACGACGTCGGCCTGGTCACGCCCTCTGCTCGGACCGTCGGCGGCTTTCGGCTGTACACCGAGTCCGATGTCGAACGCCTGCTCGTCATCCGTCGGATGAAGCCTCTGGACTTCACGCTGGCCGAGATGAAGCAGCTACTCGAATCCCTCGACGTTCTGGGCGATGCGAACGCGACCGACGACGATCGGTCGTCGGCCGCGGCTTTCGTTCGTGAATGCCACGCCAAGGCAGAGGAAAGCTGCCGCACGTTGCGGCGGCAGCTCGCCTACGCCGAGGAACTGACCGAGGTGCTGTCGACTCGCGGGGCAGCAGCCCGGAGCGAGTAGGTTCGGCTCTAGCGGCCGAAGCTACTGCATCCAGGTCGAACCGGAATTCCCGCGAGGCGGTCGTCCAACCACGCGAATGCACCGGGAGCTCCACTGCCGGCAACGATGCTGTGCTCACCCAGGTATTCCTCGAGGCGGACGTCGGCTCCGCGTGAACACCACTTGTCGAACACGGCCTCGGGACCTTCCTTCGGAATCCAGAACTCCTGCTGTCCGTGATACAGGAACACCGGTGCCGTCGGGGTTCCGCCGTCTCCCAATCGATTCTGATCGGCAACCGCGCGCGCCAGCGGCGAATCGAACGCATCGGGAGTGATGGACAGTGACTCGATGCGGATCGGAGCAACGATTCCCAACGGTGCAATCCCGACGATGCACAGGTCCTTCGACGCCTGTGCGAGCCGCCACCCGTCGTCGTTGTAGAGCGACAGCATCTCCGGGTACTCGCGCGCAACGCCCATCGCTGCCGCGAGGAACACCGCCGACGCTGCGTTGCCGTTCATGGACTGACGTAGCAGCGCGAAGTCGGTGGGCGTTCCGCCGAACGCTGCGCCGACGATGTTCAGTTCGGGGGCGTAGGCCGGAGCCTCCTGCACGGCCCAGCCCGATGCGATCGCCCCACCCGAGTAGCCCGTAATACCCAGGGGCGCGGTCGGGTCCAGGCCGAGCGCGGCGGTCGTGACCGCACCGCGCAGACCGTCGAGTACGGCGTGCGCCGCCATCGGTCCGACGGCGTACGCATGGCGTGGCCCCTGATGGTCGGTGACTACGACGGCGTAGCCCCGCGCCAGAAGCAGCTGCACGGGTGCCAATTCCGGAGCGATGCCGCGTTGCATGGTCCACGATGGCTCACACGTGGCACCGAGCGAATCGATGGCCATGTTGTAGGCAACAACAGGGCGCGGACCCGGCGAGGTCCAGGGTGCGGTCGGGACGATGACGCTGGTGACGATGGCAGCGGGGCGGTCCTTCGCGTCGGTCGAGGCGACCAGCAGTTGGGTGGTGGTGACCGGGGTGACAAGTGGTCCGACGGTGACGCTGCGGGTCCGCAGAACTGTTCCGGGAGCGGCTGTTTCGTATCCGGGCGGCGGAACGACCCACGGATCGTCGAGCGGTGTCGCGGCGATCGATTCGGCGGTTCGCGGTGGATTCTGGAAATCGCCGAGTGGATCGGCACCCGCCGACCATTGCCCGCCCGACACCACCAACGAAACCGCAGCGACCGCCGCTGCACACCGACGGCCGAACTTCGCAAACTTCCCCATCTGAGACCCCCCGGTCCAAGTTCCGGATCGTTACCGGAGCTTTCCAAACGACTCTAGGGGCCGGAACCATCTACAGGGGCCGAACGCACTCTTTTCTCGGATCGAACCATGATGAAATGTTTCAGCGTCACGTCACCTCGCCACTGACAAGAGATCCTCTAGCCGTCGACGACCACCGGGACGATGAGGGGCTGACGGCCCAGGGTCTGCTTGGCCCATCGCGCCGATTCCTGCACGATGCGCTTCTCGATGTGCTCGCGTGAGGCGACGTTACCGTCGCTCTCGCGGGTCAGAGTCTTGCCGATCGCCTTGGCGAGTGAGTCGAAAGCGTTGGCCTCGTGGGCGAATCCGCGTCCGATGAAGTCGACGTCGTCGACCAGCAGGCCGGTGTCGGGGTCCACGATCGCGATGACCGTCAGCACGCCCTCGTTCGCGAGCAGGCGACGTTCCGCCAGCGAATCCTCCGTCACACCGCCGACGGCACTGCCGTCGACGTAGATCAGTTCGATGGGGACGGAGCCGGTGATCTGCGCGACGCCGTCGAACAGGTCGATGACGCTTCCGTTCTCGGCGATCAACACTCGATCGCGGGGAACGCCGGTCCTGATCGCGAGATCGGCGTTGGCGCGCAGATGTCGCGACTCACCGTGTACGGGAAGCACATTGGCGGGTTCGAGGATGTTGTAGCAGTAGACGAGCTCACCTGCGCTGGCGTGACCGGAGACGTGCACCTTCGCATTTCCCTTGTGCACCACGCGTGCACCCTTGTCGACGAGACCGTTGATGACGCGGTAGATCGCGTTCTCGTTTCCGGGAATGAGGCTGCTCGCCATCAGCACGGTGTCGCCGTCGCCGACCTTGATCTGATGCTCACCCGACGCCATCCGCGACAGCGCCGCGAGAGGCTCGCCCTGCGATCCGGTGCAGATCAGCGTGATCTTGTTCGCCGGGAGTCTGTTGAGCTTCGGTAGATCGACGACGAGCCCGTCGGGCACATCGAGGTAGTTCAGATCGGTCGCAATCTTCATGTTGCGCACCATCGATCGGCCCACGAACGCAACCTTGCGGCCCTGCGCATGCGCGGCGTCGAGTACCTGTTGAATGCGGTGCACGTGACTGGCGAAGCTCGACACGATCACGCGCCCCGTCGTTTCGCGGAACACCTTCTCGATGGCCGGGACCAGATCGCGTTCGGAGACCATGAACCCGGGAACTTCGGCGTTGGTGGAGTCGACGAGGAGCAGATCGAGCCCTTCCTCGCCGAGGCGTGCGAAGCTGCGGAGATCGGTGATCCGGCCGTCCAGCGGGAACTGGTCCATCTTGAAGTCGCCGGTGTGCAGCACTAGCCCGGCGTCGGTGCGAATGGCGATGGCGAGACCGTCGGGAATCGAGTGGTTGACGGCGATGAACTCGAGCTCGAACGGGCCTTCCTGACGGGTTTGGCCCGCCTCGACCTCGATCAGCTTTGTCGAGACCTTGAACTCCTCGAACTTGGCAGCGAGGAAGTGCAGTGTCAGACGTGACGAGATGACGGGGATGTCACCGCGCTCGCGCAGCAGGTACGGGACGCCACCGATGTGGTCCTCGTGACCGTGGGTGAGGACGATCGCGACGACGTCGTCGAGACGATCGCGGATGCAACTCCAGTCGGGGAGGATGACGTCGACGCCGGGCTGGTGCTCTTCGGGGAACAGGACGCCGCAGTCGACGATCAGCAGTTTTCCGTCGTATTCGAAGACGGTCATGTTCCGACCGATCTCGCCGAGACCGCCGGTCGCGATCACGCGAAGGTGCCCTGCCTGGAGCGCGGAGGAGGATCGCTTTCTCGGTGCGGCGGGGGATCTGCGGTTCCGTGGTGATCTCGACATGCCTCTTACGCTACGGGGGGCCTCCGACCTGGTGTCGACCCCGGTCCGAAGACTGCCGATTTGCGTCAACTCTACTGTTGCGTAAGAGTAGGGATCAGTTTCCCGACTGTTTCTCCCCACCTGATGTGTGCGGGACGCGTGAGATGCCCATCGGGCTCCACGAACAAAGCCTTCGGGCGCAGCGATGCGCCCACCCATGGATGAGAGCGGCCGTTGGTCGGCACGTGAAGTCCATCGATCACGAATGGAGAGATATGAGCGACTCCGCCGAGCGGATTCCTACCGTCATGGGTGCCCTGCGGTCCCCCCGAATGCTCAAAACCGAGGTGCTGGCCGGCCTGGTTGTCGCGTTGGCGCTGATTCCCGAGGCCATAGCCTTTTCGATCATTGCCGGTGTCGATCCGCGAGTGGGCCTGTTCGCGTCCTTCACGATGGCCGTGTCCATCGCGTTCCTGGGTGGTCGTCCCGCGATGATCTCCGCGGCCACCGGTGCGATTGCCCTGGTCATCGCCCCGGTCGCCAAGCAGTACGGCCTCGACTACTTCATCGCCACCGTCATCCTCGCCGGCGTCCTCCAGGTGGTTCTCGGGGTCCTCGGCGTTGCCAAGCTGATGCGCTTCGTTCCTCGCAGCGTCATGGTGGGCTTCGTCAACGCATTGGCAATTCTGATCTTCACCTCGCAGTTCCCGTCGCTCATCGGAGTTCCGTGGCTGGTGTACCCGCTGGTGGCCGTCGGTCTGCTGATCATGTTCCTGCTCCCCAAGGTCACCTCCGTCGTTCCCGCACCTCTGGTCGCCATCGTGCTGCTGACCGTTGCCACGATGGTGTTCGCGCTGAACGTCCCCAACGTCGGCGGCGAGGGCGAATTGCCGTCGAGCCTGCCCGCACTGCTGTTTCCCGACGTTCCCCTGAATCTCGAAACTCTGAGCATCATCGCTCCGTACGCGTTCGCCATGGCCATCGTCGGACTGCTCGAGTCGCTGCTCACCGCCAAGCTCGTCGACGACGTCACCGACACTCACTCGAACAAGACCCGCGAAAGCTGGGGCCAGGGCGCAGCCAATGTCATCACCGGCTTCTTCGGCGGCATGGGTGGTTGCGCGATGGTCGGCCAGACGATGATCAACGTCAAGGCCTCGGGTGCCCGGACGCGCATCTCGACGTTCCTCGCCGGTGTGTTTCTCTTGATCCTCGTGGTCGGACTCGGCGATGTCGTGGCGTTGATTCCGATGGCCGCTCTGGCGGCCGTCATGATCATGGTCGCGATCGGGACGATGGATTGGCACAGCATTCATCCGAAGACGTTGCGGCGCATGCCCAAAAGTGAAACGGCAGTCATGCTGGCAACCGTGGTCGTCACCGTCGCCACCCACAACCTGGCCTACGGAGTCGTGGTGGGAGTGGTCACCGCGATGGTGTTGTTCGCTCGACGGGTCGCCCACCTGACCGAGGTGGTCGATGTGGCCCATCCCGACGAGGAGACTCGGGTGTATGCGGTGAAGGGTGAGTTGTTCTTCGCGTCGAGCAACGATCTGGTCTATCAGTTCGACTACGTGGGGGATCCGAAGAACGTTGTCATCGACATGTCCGAGTCGCACATCTGGGATGCATCGACCGTCGCGACCCTCGATGCCATCACCTCGAAGTACGAGGCGAAGGGCAAACATGCCCGGATCATCGGCCTGAACGCCGCATCTGCCGAACGGCACGTTCGATTGAGTGGGCAGCTGTCCGCCGGGCACTGACGCAGCAAGTCCGGTTCCGAAACCATTGCGGAATCGCGCGTCATCACTTTAAAGTGATGACGCGCGTCATCGGATCGCGTTTCGTGCGGGAGGGGTTCGTCAGCATGCACATTCACACCGCGGTGATCATCGGCAGCGGTTTCGGTGGCCAGTGCGCCGCGAAAGCACTGCTCGATCGGGGAATCGACGACCTCGTGATTCTCGAAAGGCGTCCCTTCCTCGGTGGCACGTGGAAGCAGAACCGCTACCCGGGTGCAGCCGTCGACGTGCAGAGTCCGCTCTACTCGATTGCGTCGGAGCCGTTCGAGTGGACGCGGATGTTCGCCGAACGCGAGGAACTCGACCGATACACCCAGCACGTGCTCGATTCCAACGGGCTGCCTGCCCGAACACATGCGAACACGGATGTGCAGAAGATCGAATGGGTCGGTGATCACTGGGCGATCTCCACCTCGCGCGGCGAGTATGCGGCGAAGTTCGTGGTCAATGCCTCGGGACCCCTCAGCACTCCCGTCGTGCCGCTGTTCCCTGGCCGAGAGAAGTTTCAGGGCAAGCAGTTTCACACGAACGACTGGGACACCGGGTACGACCACGACGGCAAGCGGGTGGCCATCGTCGGCAGCGGTGCCAGTGCCGCGCAGGTGATCCCTGCGATCCAACCCGACGTGGAGCAGCTGCACGTTTTCCAGCGCACCCCGCACTGGGTGATGCCCCGTCACGATCGCGAATTCACGCCGTGGCAGCGCAGGTTGCTGAAGTTGGAACCGATCCGCAGGCTGGTCCGCGCGGGGATCTACTGGAGTCTCGAAACTCGCATCATCGGCTTCAAGTACTCGCGGACGATGTTGAAGGCGGTGGCGCAGCGAACTGCGTTGAAGCACATCGAGTCTCAGGTGCCGGATTCCGAGCTTCGAGCGAAAGTAACCCCGGACTACGTCATCGGGTGCAAGCGGGTTCTGCTGTCCAACACGCTCTATCCCGCGCTGGGGCAGGCGAACGTCACCCTGCACGACAAGAACGACGGCATCTCGGAAATCACCGAGACCGGAATTGTCACCACCACAGGCGAACACGTCGATGTCGATCTTCTGGTGTGGTCCACCGGATACGACGCCACCGACGGAGTCATCTCGTACCCGGTGATCGGACGTGACGGCCGGGCCCTGTCCGACGTCTGGGATCCCTACCCACGTGCCTACCTCGGCACCACGATTCCCGGATTCCCCAACCTGTTCGTCGTCACCGGACCGAACACCGGAATCGGCCACACCTCTGCGATCTTCCTCATCGAGGCGCAGATGGAGTACATCGTGCGGGCCGTCGACGCCGTCCGGCAGGTGGGTGCGACGGCCATCGAGGTCACCGCAGCTGCCGAGCAGGAATACACCGACACGATTCATCGCGAGATGGAGGGCACCGTCTGGAAGGACGGTGGCTGCCACAGCTGGTACCAGTCCAAATCCGGGCACGTCGTTGCCATGTTCCCCGGGTTCAGCTTCACATTCCGCCGGTGGGCCAAGCGTTTTCGACCCGAGGCTCATCACATCCACCGGTCGTCCACCGAGGCGACGACGAAGGACGAGGTATCGGCATGAGCAAGCACACCGGCCAGGTCGCGCTGATCACCGGCGCGGCAGGCGGTATCGGTTCCGCCGTCGCCACCGCGCTGCATCGACGTGGTGCCTCGATCGTTCTGGTCGACATGAAATCCACCGATCTCGAATCGGTGGCGGCGAAGCTGGGCAACCAGCGCGTGGCGATCGCGTACGCCGACGTCACGGTGCGCGAGCAGCTCGACGCAGCCGTCGCAACCGCGATCGACACCTTCGGCACGCTCGACGTAGTGATGGCCAACGCCGGAATCTCCAGTGGTGCACAGGCATCGACCGTTCGCTCCGTGGACGACGGAGTCTTCGAGCGGGTCATCGGCGTCAACCTGATCGGCGTGTGGAACACGGTGCGGGCCGCTCTGCCGCACATCGTCGAGTCCGGGGGCTACGTGCTGCTCACCTCGTCCACGTACGCGTACCTCAACGGCCTGGCGAATGCGCCGTACGCGGCTTCGAAGGCGGCGGTCGAGCAGCTCGGTCGTGCTTTGCGCGCGGAACTTGCGGGCACGAAAGCGACGGCTGGAGTGCTGTATCCGGGATGGGTGGCGACGCCGATCGCCGAGGTCGCGTTCGGCGGTGACGACGTGGCGACGGCCATGATCGACCGGGCTTTTCCCTCGCCGCTGCTCCGTCCGATCACGCCGGACAAGCTCGCGCGCGTGGCCGTTCGAGGTATCGGACGGCGGGCTGCGCGTATCGCCGTCCCCGGTCGCTGGATCCCGATCTCGATACTGCGCGGCATCGTGAACCCGATCATGGACGCCGCGATGGAGCGGGACGCCGAATTGATCCGTCTTACTGCCGAATTGGATGCCCGACGGTCATGAGCACGGTGTCCGAAGCCGCAGGTCGCGCCTACGGCGGTGAGAGCGCGGCCGACCGCGATGATCGCCGGCGGCGGCAGCTGCTCGACGCCGGGCTACGGGTGTTCGGCAGCGTCGGGTACCGCGCCGCGACGGTCCGCGGACTGTGCCGCGAGGCCAAGATCGCCGATCGAGACTTCTATCGGCATTTCGACAAGACCGAGGACCTGCTGCTCGCCGTTTACGCCGAATGCATTGCGCACCTCACCGATTCGGTATCAGACGCAATCGTGCAGGTGGACCGGGACGGTGATCTCAGGGATGTTGCGAAGCAGTTGCTCGACCCCTTCTTCCAGGTCATCGAAGATCCGCACCTGGCCCGAGTGGTGTGGATGGAGGTGCTCGGGGTCAGCCCCCGAGTCGAGCAGACGTACCTGACGGTGATGCAGCAATTCGGAACACTGCTGCTCGGCTACCTCCGTACGTTCGCGGGCGATGTTCCCTCGGGCCCCGATCTGGATGTCGACCTGCTCGCCACCGCGGCCATCGGCGGCATCAGCCACACCGCGATGACCTGGTATCAGAGCGGCTACGCCGCAGACCGACGCATCGTCGTTGCGACCATTGCGACCATGCTGGCCAACATCGTCGCGCCCCTCGCCCTGCCGACCACACGATCTACCTGATGCGCAACGCCATTCGTGGACACAGGCGAACGGCATCCGCGGCTCGTTGTGCGTCGCTTCCTTCGAGGACGACGGTGCTCCCACCGTGGCGGGCGAGTGGATAACCCCACTCGTCTCTGATGAGAGTGTCGGGGAGCAGTTCGGTGCACACGCCGCGTCCGTCGCAGCGTGTCCAGTCGATGTGCAGGACCGCCCCACGTCGGTGGTCGGTGGTCATCGGATCCGTCCTCGGTGAATCTCGCACGTGTCCAGTCGATGCAGGTGTACGTCCTGAGCGAAGACCGACATCGCCGATCGGATCAGGCGGGCGGTTCCGTCGGGGTGATGGCACGCGCCGCGGCCGTCGACCAGTCGCGTGTAGCGCGCGATCTCGGTGATCGCGCCGTCGGCGTCGTCGCCGATCGACAGTCGTGAGAACGCGTCGGCCAATCGCGGCAGACCGTTGAGGCAGGGACCGCATTGCCCGGCACTCTCGTTCGCCAGATAGCGGACGAACTCGGCGGTGGCCAGCAGGCCGCACGAGCCGGTCCCCAGGACGTGGACGATGCCTGCGCCGGGGCGGGACCCGATGTCTGCCAACGATTCCTGGGACATGGTGCGCCCGGTCAGCGCGTCACGGTCTACCCAAGTGCCGTGAAATCCGCCGAGTAGCACTGCTCGCACCGAGCGTAGGTCGACGCCCGCACCATGGGTGAGCATCTCCTCGATCGACGCACCGAGAGGGACCTCGGCGACGCCGGGGCGTCGCACTGCGCCCGAGTAAGTGACGAGCATGGTGCCGGGCTCCGATGCCGTTCCCCGCGAACGGGACCACTGCGGTCCCAATCGCTCGATCAGGGCGATGTGCGCGAGGGTTTCGACATTGAGCACCAGGGTGGGTCGTCCACGAACCCCGGCCTCCGACGCGCGTGTCTTCTTGTCCCGGGGTAGTGCCGGACCGCCCTCGATCGCAGAGATCACCGCGGACTTCTCGCCGGAGACGAAGCCGGGAGCGGCCGCGATCACCTGGATCTTGGTGCGATCCCAGCCGGTACGACGTCGTTCGTCGACGGCCGCCTGGACGGCGTCGACGCGCGCCGGGGGCGCATACAGGTAGCAGTCTCGGGCACGGATGGCGGACGCTGTCGCGGCGATACCGTCGAGCACCAGATGCACCGACCGATCGAGCAGCACACGGTCTTTGCGGCTCAACGGTTCTCCCTCGGCAGCGTTGGCGACGAGTACTGCCTTGCGGCCGGTGATCGAGCGCATCTTCGCGCCGGTGGGAAATGCCGCGCCGCCGTGCCCGAGGAGGCCGGACCGAACGACGGCATCCACCAGGGACCCGTCGTCGGGTGGACGTGCTCCGTAGAGCTCGGTGTGACGGCGCAGATCGTTCGTGCCGTCCTGTGCGAGCAGCGACTCGGCGAGATATGTCGGTGCGGTCATCGGCTTACCTTCACTCTGGTGTGCTGGTGTTCTTGGAAGTTGCGGCGCAGTCGCCAGGTCGTGGCCGAGGCGACGACCACCGTGCAGGCGAACGCGGTGGCCAGGAACCATCCGCTCCCCGAATCGGTTCCGTTGCCGAGAGCGTGGGCCAACGCGATCGGCCACAGTGCGTACGACAGCCAATGCACTGCCCGGAAAGTGCGGAGCCCCAGTCGGTGTCGGAGTAACCCGGTCAGAGTTATCGCGATCAGCAGATCGAATGCGAGGGTGCCCAGTCCGAGCCAGAACGGCTTGTACGCCCCGGCGAAGGGAGCGATCGCGTCGATCAGGTGCAGTTGCGCATACGGGTCGAAGAACAGTGACACGATGTGAATGCCGACGAACATCGATCCCAGAAGTGCGGTGCTGCGGTGCAATTCGACGACCCCGAACCGGGGCACGGTCAACAGGGGTCGCCCCGACCGAGTGAGGATTCCCGATGCCACCGCGAGGGTCAGCAAGACCAGGGCGGCCATGCCCGAGCCACGGCCCAGTGCCCATAGTGCCTCACTCATGATCGGTCCTCTCCGTCGTCGGGCCAGTGGCCGCTGTGGATGATCGTGCCGTCGGCGGCCACCGACCGGGCGGGCAGTCCGATCCGGTCGAGCCAGGCCGTCGCGGCCGGCCCTCGAACGATGCACGCGGTACTGACCGTGTTGGCGGTGAGAGCGCTGGAGGCAATCACTGTCACTGTGCGCCAGAAGGGTTCGGCCGGACGCGCCAGCTGCGGATCGAGAATGTGATGGAGCATCTGCCCCTCGTGCATCCAGCGTCGTCGGAGGGTGCTCGATGTCGCCACCCCGGTGTCGGATCCGATGACGACGACGGTCGAAGGTTCGCCCTCACCGTCGCACACCTCGATACGCCAGCCGTCGTCGGGATACGGCCCACTGGTGGCGATATCGCCACCGAGGGAGACGAGCACGCCGGTCCCGAGCTCGTCGTGTACTGCGCGGGCACACCGATCGGCCGTCAGTGCCTTGGCCGTGGCACCCAGGTCGAGACCGACGCCGTCGGGGATCGTGACGTGATCCTCGCCCAGGGTGACCATCGACCAGTCGCTTTCCGTGATGAATCCGGTTCTGCTGATGGCAGATTCGATCTCATCGCAGGGCGGGACCGTCGGACCGAGATCAGCGAAATCTCGGTCGTATCCCAGGTGCACCAGTGCCGAACCGACGGTGGGATCTACGTCTCCGCCGGTCAGTCGCGCGGCGGAGAGTGCGGCCTCGAGAAAAGCGTGCAGAGTCGGGCTGATGGAGGTGGGACGACCGCCGGCCCGCGCGAGCATCGACAGTTCCGAATCGGGCCTGAATCTGCTGCAGGCGGCATCGACCGCGGCGAGTTCGGCACGCACGATGCGTTCTGCGTGTTCGATGGTGCCGGGTTCGGTGACCGACAGCTCGGCTGCGCAGCCCCACACCGACCAGCTCCTGGAGGCCGTGGTCGTCCCTGCAGCGACGCCGGTCACGATCCCTGGGTCCTGGCGTGTGTGGCACCGGAGCCGGATGTGGTGCTGGGCGTCGTGACGCGAGGGGCCGAACCGAATGTCGGTGCGGTGGCTGCATCGTCGCTGTCCACCGTGTCGGCCACCGTTGCCGTGGACTCGGGTTCGTGTGTGTCGAGGTACGCCAGTGTCGCGGTTCCGCCGAAGACGGTGATGCCGAGGGCTGCGATCGCCGCAGTCGCGATGCGGGTGCGGCGGTACCCCTGCTCCGGTGTGTTCATGGAGACCAGTGTGCGGCGGTGGAGCTGAAGGATCGCTGAAAGATCCTGCACGGATGGGCCGTCGATCTGATGTACTCGTGTTCCCTGCCGCCCCAACGATTCGAGAGGGCGTTGTGCGAGTACTACTGGTCGAGGACGAGAAACTCCTGGCGGAGACCATCCGTCGTGGTCTCGATGCCGAAGGATTCGTCGTGGAAGTCGAGTACAACGGCATCGACGGCTTCGACAGTGCGGTCACCGGCGATTTCGACGCGATCGTGCTCGACATCATGCTGCCGGGAAAGCAGGGGTACGACGTCGTTCGAGACCTGCGTAAGCAAGGGGTGTGGACGCCGATATTGATGCTCTCGGCGAAGGACGGTGAATACGACCTGGCCGATGCCTTCGATCTCGGTGCGGACGACTATCTCGTCAAGCCGTTCTCGTTCGTTGTTCTCGTCGCTCGGCTGCGTGCCCTCGTTCGACGGGGTGCACCGGCGCGCCCGGCGGTTCTGACGGTCGGGGACCTCGAGCTCGACCCCTCTCGCCACCGCGTGACCCGGCAGGGGACGGAATTGGCGCTGACTCCGCGGGAGTACAGCGTGCTCGAATACCTGATGAGGCGAAACGGCGTGGTGGCGAACAAATCCGAGATCGTACGTTCGGTGTGGGACGCCAACTACGACGGAGACGAGAACATCGTGGAGGTCTACATCGGCTACCTGCGCAAGAAGGTGGATCTCCCGTTCGAGACCAGACTGATCGAGACGGTGCGTGGTGCCGGTTACCGCATCGCCGCGGGGCACTGACTCCTGATGCGCCTGCACACAGACATGCTTCGGCCTCGATCGTGGACGGTTCGCGTGCGATCGGCGGTGGCGTCGACGCTCGTCGTGGCTGTGTGCCTGATCGCGGCGGGTGGTGCGCTGGTCGGTGTCCTCTACTCCTCGCTCGAGAGGTCGGCCGTGTCGGCGGCCTCTGCCCGCGTGGCGCTCATCGCTCAACAATGGGAATCCGAGGATCGAGACGACGACAGGGGGCCGCGCGTCGAGAACTCTCTGCTCGCGACGGATGGGCAGGTGGGCATCGTGCAGGTCGTCGACGCATCGGGGGCGGTGCTGGAGAGTTCACGCGGTGATGCGACCACACCGCTGACGACGCAGCAGGTTCCGTCGTCGGGGGTGCAGGACCTCGGCCGAGTGGATATCCGCGGAATCGGTGAGTTCTGGGTGTTCGCGACGGGAGTGACGTCGGCTCGGGGCGGGGCGACCGTGGTGGTCGGGGCCGACCGGGAGCCGGTCGAGAAGGTGGTGGGCACGGTGGCGCTCCTGCTCGTCGCGGTCGGTCCCTTCGTCGTCGCTCTGGTGGCCTTCGCCACGTATCGGCTGGTCGGTGCCGCCCTGAGTCCGGTGGAGGACATCAGGTCTCGGGTCGCTTCGATCTCGGGAGCTCGACTGATCGAACGTGTTCCGGTTCCCGACACGCACGACGAGATCGCCCGTCTCGCACTCACGATGAACCACATGCTCGAGCGGCTGGAGGCGGGCCAGCGCGCTCAGCAACGCTTCGTCAGCGATGCCTCACACGAATTGCGGAGTCCCTTGGCGACGATCACGGCGGCATTGGAGTTGGCGGAGGCGAGACCCGAACTGCGCGATGCGGCGCTGGTGAACGATTCGTTGCTTCCCGAGGCGCGGCGGATGCGCCGGCTCATCGAAGATCTGTTGGTTCTCGCACGGTCCGACGAAACCGACGCTGCTGCCGTCTCCGGTGACGTGGATCTGGAGGATCTGTTGTACGAGGAGGCCAAACGTGTTCAGGCCACGTCCGATGTAGCGACGGAGTTGTCCATCGTTCCGGTCCGAGTGAGCGGCGACCCCTACGCGTTGGCCCGCATGGTGCGCAATGTCGTCGACAATGCCGTTCGGCACGCGGAATCACGAATCATGCTGTCCTGCTCGGTGTCCGGAGATGATGCGGTGATCGTGATCGACGACGACGGTCCGGGAGTGCCGGTGTCCGAGCGGACGCGAGTGTTCGATCGCTTCGTTCGGCTGGACTCGTCGCGAACCCGGGACGAGGGAGGTGCCGGTCTCGGCCTGGCGATCGTCGCCGATACTGTAGCCGCGCACGGCGGTAGCGTGCGGGTGACGGATGCCGCCACCGGGGGAGCTCGATTCGAGATCAGGCTTCCCCGGTGAGGGTCTACTGCACCGGCACAACCCTTTTCAGGAACGCCAGTTGTTCCTCGACGATGGTCGGGAACAGCGGCTGCACGTAGGGGTCGAAGTGCCCACCCTTGTGGATGTGCACGGTGGCGTCGGGAATATTGCGCGCGACCTTCTGGCACACCGCCGCCGGCGTGATGGCGTCCTCCGACATGATCTGCACCAGTACCGGACAGGTGATCTTCGACGCGGTCCTACCCGGCGAGTACAGCCCGATGCGTAGAAGGATCCGTGCTGCAACGGTTTCGGGGTAGGCGCCGGATTGGAGCCCGGACTCGGCGAGAAGTTTGTCGCGACCGGGCGCGGCGTCGGGCGTGGCCATCACAGCGACATCACCGGGGTAGCCGACGGATTCGACGTAGCGGGGGGACTTGCCGCGCACTGCGCGAATCTGGTCGATCACCGCCGATGGGGCGAGCTTCACGGTGCGCCGAAGTCCGGTGGCGCGCACGGCTGCGATGCCGTCGACGTGCGGAACCTGAGCGATGACAGCGGCGAAATTCTCTCCGGCACCTGCCCTGGTGAGCACGTGTCCGCCGGCGAAGGAGGTGCCCCAACCGACGATGCGAGCGGAGTCCACACCGTCGAGAGTCCTGGCGTAGGCGACGGCGTTGGTCCAGTCGACGAGCTGCTTGCCGATGTCGAGGAGCTGCCGCGGCTGGCCGTCGCTGTCGCCGAAGTGGCGGTAGTCGAAGACGAGAACCGTGTAGCCCGCGCGGGCGAAGATCTCCGCATAGGCGAAGAGGCGAATGGCACGCGGGGTGCCGAATCCGTGGGCCATCACCACGGCCGGTGTGTCGGCGGTGGCTCCGGTCGGCCGATACACCGCAGCGGCGCAGCGCACTCCCTCGGAGTCGAACCATTCGTCGGTGCGGGTGTATCCGGCCTGGTCGTCGGCGCTCATGTGGTGGTCCTTCGTCTGGTCCTTGATCGGCATTCAAGAAGCTAGCACTGTCTTGAATGATGATCAAGATAAGATGTCGACATGCCGCGCAACCGTCGACCCGTCGATCGCGCCGAGAAGCGCTCCGAGATCGTGAGCGCCGCTCGGTCGCTGTTCGTCGACGACGGCTACGAGCACACGCCGATGGGGCGGATCGCGACTGCGGCCGGAGTGACCACCAATACGATCTACTGGTATTTCGGTGACAAGGACGAGCTACTCGTCGGGGTGCTGGACGAGATTCACACCGATGCGCTGGCTCGGTTCGCCGCGCTCACCGGGCTCTCGGTGAACGAGCAGGTCCTCTGGGTGGTGGAGGAGCTGGAGAAGTATCACCGGCTGGTCGACACAGTGCACTCCCGCACCTCGGTATCCTCGTGTCTCGACAAATGGCACAACAATTTTCACTCGTTGTGGGAGCAGTGGATCGCCGCCGAGCTACGCCGCGAGGAGGTCGGTGAAGCCGAGATCGAACCGACGACTCGCATGATCGTCTTCGTCGTCGAGGCCATGTTGACGCACCCGCAGGACGAGGCGTCGAAACGCGCCATCATCGATCTGCTGTTCCGCAAGGTCGGCGTCTGACGGTCGTCGGATCGCTGGAACGTCAGTCGTGCATGGTCGTTCGGTTTCGGCCCAGTTTCTTCGACTCGTACAGCGCTCGGTCGGCGCGCTCGAGGGTCGCGCGGGCGGTCTCTCCGTCCTGTCGACATGCCACCCCTACCGAGATCGTCAGGTCCGCGGGCAACTCCGTCCGCACTCGATCGATGGCGGTGCGCAGCTCGGCACCCGTGCCGGTGACGCACAGCACGGTGAATTCGTCGCCGCCCGAGCGGCTCAGCAGATGCTGCGGCGGGAGGCAGTTGCGTAATGCATCCGAGACGGTGACGAGTGCGTGATCGCCTGCCGCGTGCCCGAAGTCGTCGTTGATCACCTTGAAGTGATCGATGTCCACCACGGCGACGGCGTCGATCTTTCCGCTCGCGACCGTTCCCGGCCGAGCGTCCAGCTCTCTGGTCAATCGCCGCCGATTCGCGAGTCGGGTCAGATCGTCGATCTCGGAGGTCGATGCAACGCTCTGGACCCAGGCCGCAGAGATCGCGATTGCCACGAGGACGAGCTCGGCGTTGACCACCAGAACAGGGTGCAGGTCTCCCTCCACGAGGCCCAGGTACGCGATGTAGCTCGCGTTGAGAACCGTTGTACGCCAAGCGATACGGTTGGGCAGGACGATGAACGCCGGCGTCACCAACAGTAGCTGGAGAAAGATCCCGGACAAAGCCGCGATCTCGCCGCCCGCAGCGGTGCAGAACAAGGCGATACTCGTCAGGCCCGACAGATGCATCAACAGGTACAGCCGCCGGGAAAGTACCGGTGCTGCGGCGATCATGTAGACGCCCAGTGCGCACCACAGCACAGCCAACGCACACAGGACCGCGGCGGCCCGGGGGGACGCCGCGACGACGATGACGACACCGACCAACCCGCTGACGAGGCAATTGACCCCGGACGTCCGCGCTACCGACGCAGGAGAGTACTGCCAGCCACTGTTCACACCACTAGCCTCTCGCACGGTCCCCACGACCTGCTGGCGAGTTTAGCCCCCTACCAGCGTGGGCACGTGTTCTCGAAGCTCGGATCGATGCTCTGCATGTAGCCGGTGTCGTCGCGATCGCGGATACCGCAGTCGAGGTACTGCTGATGCAGCGCTGCGAGGGCGTCCTCGTCGATCTCGATGCCCAACCCCGGCCCGGTGGGCACGGCCACCGCACCGTCGACGACGTTCAACACCCCGGGTACGACGACGTCCTCGTTCTTCCACGGCCAGTGCGTATCGCAGGCGTAGGTCAGATTGGGCGTCGCCGCGGCCAGGTGCACCATGGCGGCCAGACTGATGCCGAGGTGGCTGTTCGAGTGCATCGACAGACCCAGCTCGAAGGTCTCGCAGATACCGGCGAGCAACCTCGATCGTTGCAGGCCGCCCCAGTAGTGGTGATCGGACAACACCACCTGCACCGAATCCTTCACCACCGCGGGCCGTAGATGATCGAACGCGACGACGCACATGTTGGTGGCGAGTGGCATCTTCGCCTCTCGCGCGACCTCGGCCATCCCGTCGAGTCCTGGTGTCGGGTCCTCGAGATACTCGACGATGCCGTCGAGCTCGGCGGCAACGCGGATGGAGGTGTCGACGGTCCACGCTGCATTGGGGTCCAGCCGGAGCGGTAGCCCGGGGAATGCCTCCCGCAGGGCCTTGATACCGGCGATCTCCTCGTCGGGCGGGAAGACGCCGCCCTTGACCTTGATGGCCTCGAAGCCGTACTCGTCGATCATCTTTCGAGCCTGCCGAACCAGGCCTTCCGGATCGATCGCCTCACCCCATTCGTCGGGCTGCTGCCCGGGATGCGCAGCCCACTTGTAGAACAGGTACGCGCTGAACGGAACCGAATCGCGCACCTTGCCGCCGAGCAGATCCGACACCGGTCGTTGCAGTACTTTTCCCTGGACGTCCAGGCAGGCGATCTCGAAGGGTGAGAACACACGGTCGGTGGTGCTGGCCGTGGTGATCATTCCGGCGACGCCGTCACCACCGGTGATCGACAGGGTTCCGAGTACGGAGTCGACGGCGTCACGAATCGCGTTGAGTGCGAACACGTCCAGGCCGGTGATGGCCTGGGCCGCCGCGTCGAGACGAGCCAGGTGTGCGGTGTCGGCGTACGTTTCACCGAGTCCGACGACGCCTGCATCGGTATCGAGCTGGATGATGGCGCGCAGTGCGTACGGCTGATGTACACCGACGGTGTTGAGCAACGGAGGGTCGACGAACGCGATCGGGGTGATCCGAGCGCCGGTGATCAGAATCGGATCCTGCATCAGTGCACCGCGAGCTCGTCCGCCAGCGCGGCCCGGCCGGCGGCGACGATCGCGGTCAGTTCCTCGAGGTGCGGTGCACTGATGTCCACCAGTGGCGGACGCACGGGGCCTGCCGCGATGCCCTCCATCGTCACGCCTGCCTTGATGAGAGAGACGGCGTAGCCGGGAACCTTGTCGCGCAGGCGAACCAGCGGGTGGAAGAACTCGCGCAGCAGTGCGGCTGTGAGCTTCTCGTTTCCGCTGTCGAGGGATCGGTAGAACGCCAGCGCAAGCTCGGGCGCAAAGGCGAACGTTGCCGAGGAGTACAGCGTGACACCGATGGCCCGGTAGGCCTGCTGCGAGACCTCGGCGGTGGGCAGGCCGTTGAAGAACTGGAAGGGCTTGCCCGACGGTTCCAGCGCGTCCAGTACCGCGCGAACGATGCGGCCGACCTGATCGAGATCACCAGTGCCGTCCTTGAATCCGACGACGGTGGGCAGCTGCGCCACCTCGACGGCCGAGTCCTCGGTGAAGCGAGCGTTGCCGCGGTTGTAGACGATCAGTGGCAGATCCGAGGCGCCGGCAACGGCCTTGGTGTAGTTGACCAACCCGGCCTGCGGCATCGTCACCAGATAGGGCGGGAGCAACAGGATTCCGTCGGCTCCGTTGGCCTCCGCGCTCGCCGCGAATGCCTTTGCCTGGGCGACGGATCCGCCTGCACCGGCGTACACGGGTACGCGGCCGGCAACGACGTCGACCGCGGTGCGCACGATCTTGCCGAACTCCTCGCTTTCGAGAGCATGGAATTCGCCGGTGCCGCACGCGATGAACACTCCACCGGGTCCCGCATCGACACCCTTCGCGATGTGCGCGGCCAGCAGGTCGTAATCGACCTCACCGGCGGCAGTGAACGGGGTGACGGGGAAGAACAGGACTCCGTCGAGCATGGTGGTCTCCTCGAGAACTAGGTGGGGGTGAGTCAGTCTTGGGTGAGCTGGCCGTCGACGCGGCGGAAGATGCCCTCTGGGTTGCCGTCGGCAATTGCACTGGGCAGCAGAGACTTCGGCACATCCTGGTAGGAAACAGGACGCAGAAAGCGCTCGATGGCCAGAGATCCGACCGAGGTGGTGCGGGAATTGGAGGTGGCAGGGAAGGGACCGCCGTGGACCATTGCGTGGCCTACCTCGACGCCGGTGGGCCATCCGTCGAACAGGATGCGGCCTGCCTTGAGTTCGAGAACCGAGAGGAGTTTGCCTGCCTCGGCGTGATCGGACTCGTCGGCATGGACAGTGGCGGTCAGCTGCCCTTCGAGGAGCGCGGCGACGTCGCGAACCTGCTGTGCATCGGTGCAACGAACGATGAGGCTCGACGCGCCGAACACCTCGGCCTGCGCTGCGTCGGAGGTGAGGAACGTATCGGCGTCGGTGGCGAACAGCGCTGCGCGGCAGGCGTTCGGGGCCTGTGCGTCGGTACCCCTGGCGAGCTCGGTCACGACTTCGCTCAAAGTGTCGACGCCCTCGGCGTAGCTCGCGGCGATGTTCGGGGTCAGCATCGTGGTGGGTGTGGACTCCTGGACAGCGGCGGTTGCTGCCTCGGTGAAGGACTGCAGGCCGGGGCCGTCCACGGCGATGACGAGACCGGGGTTGGTGCAGAACTGGCCCGAGCCCATGGTCAGCGATGCGACGAAGGCGCGGCCGAGTTCGGCTCCCCGGGCGGCGAGTGCGCCGTCCAGGACGAACACGGGGTTGATGGAACTCATCTCGGCGTACACCGGGATGGGCTCGCGGCGACCGGCCGCCGCGGCGACGAGAGCCGTTCCGCCCGAGCGTGATCCGGTGAAGCCGACGGCCTTGATGCGAGGGTCCGTCACCAGAGCGGTACCGAGTCCGCGGCCGGAGCCGAACAGCAGTGAGAATGTGCCCGAGGGCATTCCGGTGGAGGACACCGCGTCGGCGATTGCGCGGCCGACCAACTCGGACGTTCCCGGGTGGGCGTCGTGTGCTTTGACCACTACGGGGCATCCGGCTGCGAGGGCGGACGCGGTGTCGCCGCCGGCGACGGAGAAGGCGAGTGGGAAGTTGCTGGCTCCGAACACTGCTACCGGTCCCAGGGGGATCTGTCGCTGGCGGATGTCGGCGCGGGGGAGGGGCGCGCGTTCGGGCTGGGCCGGATCGATACGGGCTCCGTTCCAACTACCCTCGCGCAGAACGGAAGCGAACAGACGCAGTTGCCCGGTGGTGCGGCCGACCTCGCCGGTGATGCGGGCCAGCGGAAGCCCCGACTCGGCGACGGTGCGCTCGATCAGGGTGTCGCCGAGCGCTGCGATGTTGTCGGCGATGGTCTCGAGGAACTGCGCGCGGGTCTCCGAGGACGTGGCCCGGTAGTCGGCGAATGCGTCGGCCGCTGCGGCACAGGCCTTCTCGACGTCGTTGTTGTCTCCGTGCCCATAGGCGGGTTCGAGATCTCTGCCGGTGCTGGGGTCGATTCCGTGAATCTGCGCGCCGGCACCGAATACCGGGACGCCGGCGATGATCATCCGGCCGGTGAGATTGGTGGACTGTGTCGTCGACGCTGTCATGGGGTGACTCCTAGGGCTGTGATGCGGTGCGTGCACTGACGCCGAGGCGTGACCTGGCTCATAGCTCACCACGGTAGAAGGGCGATCGATACATGTCCAAGTCTAAAAAAGTCGTATTCGATCCACTCTCGGTATCGATCGCGCTGCCAGGTGTGATGGGCTCCCGTTGTGCGTACCGATGCCACTACTGCATCGGTCGATGCGCAGATGGTCTTGGACATGAATCGATCGGGAGTCCTAGTCTCGTCTGTGAGCCGAGTCACCGATGGCGTATGAGAGAGGTCGGACATGAGCGTCCCCACGAGCACCCCCGTCGTCGCCGAGATGCGCGTCATTCCCATTGCCGGTCACGACGACATGCTGCTGAACCTCAGTGGAGCCCACGCCCCGTACTTCACCCGCAATCTGGTGGTGCTCACCGATTCGGATGGGCGCATCGGCGTCGGTGAAGTGCCGGGTGGAGAGGCGATTCGGCAGACTCTCGACGATGCGCGGGTACTCGTCGAGGGCCAGGGCATCGGACGGTACAACGCCGTGCTGGCCGAGATGCGCCGCACGTTCGCGGATCGTGATGCCGGGGGCCGTGGCGCGCAGACCTTCGATCTGCGGATCGCGATTCACGCTGTGACCGCGGTGGAATCGGCGTTACTGGATCTACTCGGCCAGCATCTCGGCGTCAGCGTCGCCGCGTTGCTGGGAGACGGTCAACAGCGTGACAAGGTTCAGGCTCTGGGCTACCTGTTCTTCGTCGCCGATCGCACCAAGACCGACCTCGCCTACCGTGGTGCAGCCGACGAGGCCGCCGGGGCAGACGACTGGATGCGCATCAGGCACGAGAAGGCCATGGATCCCGAGTCGATCGTGCGCCTCGCCGAGGCGGCGCAGGCCCGATACGGATTCCAGGACTTCAAGCTCAAGGGTGGTGCGCTGCCCGCCGCCGAGGAGGCCGCTGCGGTGCGCGCACTGGCCGAGCGATTCCCCGAGGCTCGAATCACGTTGGACCCCAACGGCGGTTGGTTGTTGAAGGACGCCATCGAGACGTGCCGTGGACTGCGCGATGTCCTGGCCTACGCCGAAGACCCCGTCGGACCGGAGGGCGGATTCTCCGGTCGAGAAGTGATGACCGAATTCAAGCGCGCCACCGGGTTGCAGACCGCGACCAACATGATCGCCACCGACTGGCGCGAGATGGGCCACACCATCCGATCCGGTGCCGTGGACATCCCGTTGGCCGACCCGCACTTCTGGACGATGGCCGGTTCTGTCCGCGTAGCGCAGCTGTGCGATGCGTGGGGTCTGACGTGGGGTTCGCACTCCAACAATCACTTCGACGTGTCACTGGCCATGTTCACCCACGTCGCCGCGGCCGCTCCAGGAACGATCACGGCCATCGACACGCACTGGATCTGGCAGGACGGACAGCGAGTGACCAAAAAGCCGTTCACGATCGAGGACGGCTACCTCACCGTGCCCGACAAGCCGGGTCTGGGTGTCGAGCTCGACTTCGAGCAGATCGATGCGGCGCACGAGCTGTACCAGAAGGAAGGTCTCGGTTCCCGCGACGACTCCATCGGTATGCAGTACCTGATCGAGGGATGGACGTTCGACAGCAAGCGGCCGGCCCTGGTGCGATGAGTTCCGGTGCGCGGATGAAGATCGTCGTCGGCGACCGTAATGTGCTGCCGCATCGGGAGCAGTTCGAGTCGGGTCTGCCCGCCGATGCCGAGGTGGTGTGGTGCGTACCGTTCGACGAGAGTCGGGTCATCGACGAACTTGCCGACGCGGACGTCTACGTCGGCGGCAAGTTCAGTGCGGCCATGGGTGCCGCTGCGCCGAATCTGCGTATGGTGCACGTCGCGGGCGCTGGAACGGACAATGTCGATCGTTCCGGATTGGCAGACGATGTGCAGGTGTGCAACACGTTTCACCACGAGCAGTCGATTGCCGAGTATGTCGTTGCTGCGACCGTGATGTTGCGACGTAAGTTTCTGCAACAGGATCGGGCGCTGCGCGAGGGGCGGTTCGTGACCGCCGTCTACGACCCGACCATCGCGCAACCGTTGTCGCTGAGCGGTGCCCGCATCGGATTTGTCGGCTTCGGGCATATCGGTCGAAGAACCTGGCAACTGTTCCAGGCCTATGGGGCAACCGGCGCTGCGGTCACCGGGAGTGGACGAGCTCCGGATGAGGGCCTCGAATGGGTCGCTGATGCAGGGGGTTTGACGAGGCTCGCCGATTTCGCGGATGTTGTCGTGGTCTCCGCACCGCTGAACGAGCACACTCGCGGGATGATCGGTGCCGACGAACTTCGGAGGCTGGGTGAGGACGGGATACTCGTCAACGTCGGCCGTGGGCCCTTGGTGCAGGAACAGCCACTGTTCGACGCACTGTCTCGCGACGAGATCGCCGCAGCTGCCATCGATGTCTGGTACCGCTACCCGGGGCCGGACGGTGTGGGCGAACCGAGTTCGCTGCCGTTTCGCGAACTCGACAACGTGCTGATGACGCCCCACTCGTCGGGCGTCACGCACCACACGTTCGTGGGCCGAGTCGCCGATATCGCGTCGAACATCAGTGCATTGGGGCCGCGGGCAGTGGAGCGCTGACACGCAGGTGCGCGGGAGTGGAGCCCGCGGAATGACCCAGGTGCGCGGGAGTGGAGCGCTGACGCGCAGGTGCGCGGGAGTGGAGCCCGCGGAATGACCCAGGTGCACGGAAACTCGACCTCTGCTACGAGTTTTCGTGCACGTGCCGCGAAGCGGCTCTTCCACTCGCATGGGGCGAAGCGGAGCGTACTGTTTCTCGGGTGACAGACGCTCACCAGGCATCGCGATGGTCCGCGATCTTCAGGCCGACGCCGGTTCGGGTCATGGCCACAGGGTTCGCGCTCGCCATCGCGATCGGTGCGGGCGTGCTGTCGCTGCCGGCGGCGACCGTGCCCGGCAGCGAGACCGGGTTTCTGCAGGCGTTGTTCACGTCCACCTCGGCCGTCAGTCTGACCGGCCTGATCGTGGTGGACACTCCGGTGTACTGGTCGGGATTCGGGCAGGGCGTGATCCTTGCCCTGATTCAGATCGGCGGGTTCGGGATCATGACGATCGCGTCCCTGGTCGGTCTGGTCCTTGCCGATCGAATAGGTCTGCGCGGCAGGCTCAACGCGGCCGCGGAGGTGCGTACCTCGGGGCTGGGTGATGTCCGGAGCGTCGTCGTCGGCGTGTTCCGCACCAGTCTGATCATCGAGAGCGTCGTCGCGACAGCCCTCGCGGCGCGCTTCTTCCTCGGATACGACGAGTCTCTCGGTCGTGCTCTGTGGCTGGGGACCTTTCATGCGGTCTCCGCGTTCAACAACGCCGGCTTCGCGCTGTTCAGCGACAACATGATCGGGTTCGCCACCGATCCATGGATCTGCATTCCACTGTTGATCGCGGTCGTGTTGGGCGGCATCGGATTTCCGGTTCTCTTCGAGATCGCCCGTCGAGTTCGGTCCCGAGCCAAGGGCGGTCGCTCGCCCCACCGCTGGTCGCTGCACACACGACTGACGCTGACCGTCACCGGAGTTCTGTTGGTACTCGGACCGACGGTCGTGATGCTCTTCGAGTGGTCCAGAACGCTGGGAGGATTCGGCTTCTGGGACAAGATGCTCGTCGCGACGTTCCAGGGAATCATGCCCCGAACCGCAGGGTTCAACAGCGTCGATTACGCGGATGTCGACAACGCGACCCTGCTGGTCACCGACGTCCTGATGTTCATCGGTGGTGGCAGCGGCGGAACCGCAGGCGGCATCAAGGTCACCACGTTCGCACTACTGCTGTTCGTCATCCTGGCCGAGATCCGAGGTGACCGAGAGGTGACGGTGTTCGATCGTCGGATCGACGCGCGCGTGCAACGTCAGGCGTTGACCGTGGCACTGATCGGCGTCGCGTTGGTCATGCTCCCGGTCGTCGCGTTGCTGGCGGGCACGGACTTCGACCTCGACGTCCTGCTGTTCGAGGTCGTCTCGGCCTTCGCCACCGTCGGTCTGTCGACCGGTATCACCGCACAGTTGCCCGGGTGGGGACAGATGATCCTGATCGTGCTGATGTACCTGGGCCGCATCGGTTCCATCACTCTCGTCAGCGCCCTCGCCGCCCGCGACCGCGGTCGGCGCTACACGCTCCCCACGGAAAGGCCGTTCATTGGCTAGGAAACCGTCCTCCGACGTCGTCGTCGTCCTCGGCCTCGGCCGCTTCGGCAAGTCGCTGGCGCTGGAACTGATGGGCCAGGGCGTCGAGGTCCTCGGCATCGACACCGACGAGGCTGTGGTGCAACGTGTCTCGGACCGACTCACACACGCGGCCGTGGCCGACACCACCGACGAGGAGTCGTTGCGCCAACTGTCGGTTCACGAGTACGACCGCGCAGTCGTGGGCATCGGATCCGATCTCGAGGCAAGTCTGCTGACCGCGTCCGCGCTGATCAACCTGTCGGTGTCCAACATCTGGGCCAAGGCGATCAGCAACGCGCACGCCAAGATCCTCAACCAGATCGGCGTGCACCATGTGGTGCGGCCCGAGCACGACATGGGTAAGCGCGTCGCCCATCTGGTGCGCGGCCGAATGATGGACTACATCGAATTCGACGACGGTTTCGCCATGATCAAGACCTCTCCGCCCGCCTCCATCATCGGAAAGAAGCTGGGCGAAAGCGGAATACGCACCAAACATCGCGTCACCGTCGTCGCGGTCAAGCGACAGGGCGAAGGATTCACCTACGCCACGGCCGACACGGTGATCGGTGCGGGCGATACCGTCATCGTCTCCGGTCAGGTTCGAGACGCCGAACGATTCAGTGAGTCGACCTGAGCGATTCCAGCGTCTCGCGTGCTCCCCGCTCCTGCAGAGACGACAGTTGTTTCGTGTACTCGGCCACGAACCGCTCGTTGTCGATCAGATCCCCGAACACTGCGCGGTTGGCGATGAACGCCGTGGGGTTCTCGCGCTGACTCTGCGCGATCGGCACCAGTGAATCCTTGAGCTGGTCGACGATCTCGATGGGCTCGCCGGACTCGTCGACGGCCTCGGCGTATCGAGCCCAACTGGCCACCACTGCGGTGGAGCGGGTGATCTCACCGCCGGTCTCGAGGTTCTTGCGGATGACAGGTAAGAGCCACTTGGGGATTCGGTCCGAGGACTCGGCGCACAGGCGAGCGACGGTATCGCGGATCTCGGGGTTGGAGAACCGCTCGATCAACGTCTTCTTGTAGTCGGTCAGATCGATGCCGGGGACCGGCTGCAGCGTCGGGGTCGCCTCCTCGTCCATGTAGGCGAGCAGGAAGTCGGCGAACAGCGAATCCTGGCACACCTCGTGGACGAGGCGATAGCCGCTGAGGTAGCCGAAGTACGCGAGCGCCTGGTGGCTGGCATTGAGCAACCGCAGCTTCATCAGCTCGTAGGGGGTGACGTCCTCGACCACCTGCACGCCCACCTCTTCCAGCGGTGGACGGCCGAGGGTGAAGTTGTCCTCGAGCACCCACTGCGTGAACGGCTCGCCTGCAACGGGCCACTGATCGTCGATGGCGTAGCGCAACGAAAGTTGCTCGGTCACTTCCGGTGTCGTGACCGGCGTGATGCGATCGACCATCGAATTGGGGAACGCGCCCTCGGCTTGGATCCAGTCGGCCAACGCCGGGTCCTTCAGGCGCGCGAACGCGGTGAACGTCGACTGCGCCATGTGTCCGTTGCCCTCGATGTTGTCGCAGGACATGATGGTGAACGGTGCCATTCCGCGGCTCTTGCGTCGAGCCAATGCTTCGATCACGAGGCCGAATGTCGTTGCGGGAACAGCGCCGTCGGCGAGGTCGGCGACGATGGCCGGATTGTCGGCGTCGAACTCGCCCGTCGTCGCGGAGAAGTTGTAGCCACCCTCGGTGATGGTGAGCGAGACGATCTTCGTCGTGTCGGCTGCCATCTTCTCGATCACGGCCTCGGCGTCGTCCGGTGCGAAGAGGTACTCGACGATGGAACCGATGACGCGGGTGTCCCACGTGCCGTCGGAATGCTTGAGCGCCAACGTGTACAGGCAGTCCTGTGCCTGCATGACGTCGTTCATTCTCCGGTCGCCGGGCAGTACGCCGACGCCGCAGATTCCCCAGTCCAGCGCCTGCCCCTGCTGCAACAGACGGTCGACGTACATCGCCTGGTGGGCGCGATGGAAGCCGCCGACACCGAAATGCACGATGCCGACCGTCACCTCGGATCGGTCGTACGTCGGAACCGCGACGTCCTCGATGAAGTCGGCGAGGTTCTGCGAGTTCAACTTCATGCGTCGTTCTCCTTCGAAAGTCCTGGAATCACTACGGCTTTGATGCTTCCGGGTTGCCTGTCTGCGTTCAATGCATCCTCGACGCCATCGAGCCCGAATCGCGCCGTCACCATCGCGTCGAGATCCACCATGCCCGACGCCACCAGCGCGCGTGCGATCGGCCATGTGTTGGCGTAGCGAAAGACGCCGGTGAGCAGCAATTCTCGGTTCTGGATCAGCGAGATCGGCAGCGGATAATCTGATCCACCCATGCCGACGAGGACGACCGTGCCTGCGGGCCGGACCGCGTGGATGCCGTCGATCACGGCTCGGGCCGCACCGGACGCGTCGATGAACGCATCGACCGTCAGGGAGCGCACGTCCTCGGCGGCGGGGTCGAGCACGCGAGTCGCGCCGAACCTCTGCGCGTTGGCCCGGCGGGAAGCGTCGATGTCGGTGACGATCACCTCGGTGGCACCGAACGCGCGCGCGACCTGCGCGGTGACGAGCCCGACGGGCCCCGCTCCCGCGATGAGCACGCTCGAGCCCGCGGAGATCCGCGCTTTCTGGGCCGACGCGATGCCCACCGACAGCGGTTCGAAGAGCGCAGCAGCCTCGTCGGAGATGTCGTCGGGGACGTCGTGGGCGAAGGTCGATTGGATCAACACGTACTCCGCGAGCGCGCCGTCGATGGGCGGCGTCGCGAAGAACTCCATGGCCGGGCACAGATTGTAGCGGCCTGCGCGGGACTGAGCGCTGGTGGGATCGGGGCGCTGCGGCTCGATGGACACGCGCTGCCCGACGCGGGTGTCGGAGACGTCGTTGCCCACGGCCACGATGACGCCCGCGGCCTCGTGCCCGAGTACCAGGGGGCCGTCGACCACGTACTCGCCGATGCGCCCCTCCCGGTAGTAGTGCGCGTCGGAACCGCACACCCCGACCGCCGTGACCTGTACGAGGACCTGATCGGGCGCGGGGGTGGGGACGGGCCGTTCTTCGAGTCGTATCTCCTGTGCTGCGGTGAGGACGCTGGCCTGCATGGACTGTGGCACGGGCCGCCCGCCGTCGGGGGGTGTTGTGTAGATCACACCTTAATGTTAGCTTAGTGAGCAGATGAGCACGAGCTGAGCATCTGCTCACAACTTGGGAGGCGAAATGGATGGATCGTCATCCGGTCCGGCGGGGTCGAAGTCTCCGCGGTCCGGAGAGGATCTGCGCCTGGCTCTGCGCGCCGCGACCATGTACCACCTCGAAGGCGCGACTCAGGCCGAGATCGCCGTGAAGCTCGGTGTCTCACGCCCCACAGCAGGGCGGTTGGTTGCACGCGCTCGCACCCAGGGACTGGTGACCATCGAGATCAACGTTCCCGACGACCTGCAGGGCACCGTGCACGCCGACATCGAGCGTGAACTCGAAGCGCAGTTCGGGCTGACCGAGGTGCTCGTCGTCTCGGACGTCATCGACGGCACGGACGCCGGCTACGGTTCCCTCGGCCGGGCAGCGGCGACGCTGCTCTCTCGTCGGCTCCAGGACAAGGATGTGCTGGGCTTCACCTGGGGACCCGAGACGGTGGCGGTCGCCAGCTCGCTCAAGACCAGGTCCACCAAATGTGCTGCGGTGGTGCAACTCGACGGTTCCATCACCTCGGCCGACTACCAGACCGGCGTCGAGTACACACTCGGACGGTGCGCTGCGTACCTGCAGGCGACACCCATCAGGCTCAATGCGCCGCTGTACGCCGATCAGGCTACTGTCGTTGCGTTGGAGCAGGACTCCGTGATCTCTCGCGCACTCAAAGCCGGGACCGATGCCGATGTGATGATGTACGGCATCGGTCCCGTTTCCACGTCCACCACATTGTTCGAGGGCAGCTTCATCGACCTCGAGGTGCTCGACGAACTGCGCCGACTCGGTGCGGTCGGTGAGATCGGCGGACGGTTCTACGACGCCGACGGCAAGGACACCGGCGGATCACTCCCCGGCCGAACCGTGTCGGTGGGGCTCGACGCCATCAGGGCCTGCGATCGGGCGGTGCTCGTCACGGGCGGAAAACGAAAACACGAAGCGCTGCTCGGTGCACTGCGCGGTGGACTGGCATCGATCTTGGTCACCGACATCGAAAGTGCG
Source organism: Rhodococcus cerastii (assembly GCF_033042195.1). Lineage (NCBI taxonomy): Bacteria > Bacillati > Actinomycetota > Actinomycetes > Mycobacteriales > Nocardiaceae > Rhodococcus > Rhodococcus cerastii. Next base: position 7,642 of record NZ_JAWLKF010000009.1, on the reverse strand, counting down.
CGTTGGCTTGTGGATCGATCCACATCAGCGTCGAATGGAAAGGTATCTCAGTGAAAGTTCTACCGAAGGTGGTTGTCGCGACCTCGCTCGCGACGACCTTGGTGGTGTCCGGATGTGCCGGTGCCGGCTCGTTCGGTGGTGATGGTGACGGTACGACGGTCACCGTCGCGATCGTCTCGAATTCGCAGATGTCCGATGCCATTTCGCTTGCTCCGGAGTTCGAGGCGGAGAACCCGGGTATCAACCTGAAGTTCGTGTCGCTCTCGGAGAACGAGGCCCGAGCCAAGATCACGGCCTCGGTCGCGACCGGCGGCGGTGAGTTCGACGTGGTGATGATCAGCAACTTCGAGACCCCGCAGTGGGCCGAGAACGGTTGGCTGACCAATCTTTCCGAGTACGCCGACGCCACGCCGGGCTACGACGAGGACGACTTCATTCCCACGCTGAAGGAGTCGCTGTCGTACGAGGGCAGCATGTACTCGGTGCCGTTCTACGGTGAATCGTCGTTCCTGATGTACCGCAAGGATCTGATGGAGCAGGCCGGTATCGACATGCCTGCCGAGCCCACCTGGCAGCAGGTGGCCGACGCCGCAGCCGCTCTCGACAGCCCGGGCCTGTCCGGAATCTGCCTGCGCGGCAAGCCCGGCTGGGGTGAGGTGCTCGCACCGCTCAACACGGTCATCAACGCGTTCGGCGGCCGCTGGTACGACGAGAACTGGAACGCCCAGCTGAACAGTCCCGAGGTACGCGAAGCCGTGCAGTTCTACGTCGACACCGTGCGTGAGCACGGTCAGGCCGGCGCGGCGACCAGTGGGTTCAGTGAGTGCGGAACGCAACTCTCCCAGGGCAACACCGCCATGTGGTACGACGCCACCTCGGCCGTCTCGGTCCTCGAGGACCCGTCGTCGAGCAACGTCGTCGGGCAGATCGGTTACGCCAAGGCCCCGTCGGCGGCCAAGGGCGACAACGGTTGGCTGTACTCCTGGGCACTGGGCATCCCCAAGACCAGCGAGGCACCCGACGAGGCATGGAAGTTCGTTTCGTGGATGACCAGCAAGGAATATCTGAACAAGGTCGGTAACGAACTCGGGTGGGAGCGTGTGCCTCCCGGAAGTCGACTCTCGACCTACGAGATTCCCGAGTACGCGGAGGCGTCGGCGGCCTACGGTCAGCTGACCCTCGACTCCATCGACAGTGCCGACCCGAACGACCCCACCGTGGATCCGGTTCCGTACACCGGAGTCCAGTTCCTGACCATTCCGGAGTTCCAGGACCTCGGTACCCGGGTCAGCCAACAGATCAGTGCCGCGATCGCCGGACAGATCAGCGTCGACGACGCGCTCGACCAAGCGCAGCAATACGCCGAAGTGGTCGGCAGGACGTACCAGGAGGACCAGGGATGACCACCACCGAAGAACGGACGGCTCCGGCCGAACCGGAGAAGTTCGTACCGAGACCGAGAACCATCTCCAAGGCAGAGGGGTGGCGTCGACGCGGGCCACTGTTGCCGGCGTTGGTGTTCGCCATCATCGTCACTCAGATCCCGTTCCTGTTCACGCTGTACTACTCGACGCAGTCCTGGAACCTCGTTCGTCCGGGTTCGCGTGAGTTCAACGGTCTGAACAACTACATCGACGTGTTCCGCGACAGTCAGTTCCGCGAGGTCGCGATGAACACCGTGATCATGATCGTCGGAACCGTGATCATCTCGGTGGTCCTCGGCCTGGCCCTCGCTCTGCTGCTCGATCGAAAGTTCATCGGACGAAGCCTGATTCGCACGCTGCTGATCACCCCGTTTCTCGTCACCCCGGTCGCCGGTGCGCTGATCTGGAAGACGACGATGTTCGATCCCGTCTTCGGCCTGATCAACTTCGCGCTGAGCCCGTTCGGAGTCGGTGAGATCGACTGGGTGTCGCGGTTCCCGCTGGCCGCGGTCATGACGAACCTCGTGTGGCAGTGGACGCCGTTCATGATGCTGCTGATCCTCGCCGGCCTGCAGTCCATGCCGAAGGACATCGCCGAGGCTGCGCGTGTCGACGGGGCAGGCCCGTTCAAACTCTTCCGTGAGTTGACGTTGCCGCACCTGCGCCGCTTCATCGAACTCGGCACCGTCCTCGGTGCGATCTATCTGGTCAACACCTTCGATGCCGTCTACATGATGACCTCCGGTGGACCGGGAGTCGCGTCGGCGAACTTGCCGTTCTACATCTACCAGCGTGCCTTCCTCGGCTTCGACATCGGTCAGGCCGCGGCCATGGGCGTCGTCACCGTGGTGGCAACCATCGTTCTCAGCACACTGGCGCTGAGACTGATCTTCAAGAGCTTCAGCGCAAACGAGGAGGCGGCGTGATGAGCACGGCAACCACGAGCAAGAAGAAGGCCGTCGCGCAGACCTCCGACGGGCAGGAGATCCGGAAGAAGAGCAAGTGGGGCCCGGGCACGATCTGGTCGTTCGTTGCCTGGGTGGCCGGTATCGCCTTCTTCTTCCCGGTTCTCTGGATGGTGATCACCGGCTTCAAGCAGGAGGCCGACGCCTACTCCAACCCGCCGAAGCTGATCTTCACCCCCACCCTCGATCAGTATCGAGGTGTCCTCGAGAGCGGCATCGGCACCACCCTGCTGAACTCGGCGTTCGCGACGATCGTCTCGACGATTCTCGTTCTGCTGCTGGGTGTTCCGGCAGCATTCGCGCTGTCGCTGCGGCCGGTGAAGAAAACCCAGGACGTGCTGTTCTTCTTCATCTCCACCAAGATGCTGCCCGTCGTGGCCGTCATCGTTCCGCTGTACGTCATCGTCGGTGACATCGGCATGCTCGACAACATCTGGGCACTGGTGATTCTCTACACCGCGATGAATCTGCCTATCGCCGTGTGGATGATGCGCTCGTTCTTCATGGAGGTGCCGTCGGAACTGCTCGAGGCCGCCAGCATGGACGGTGCGTCGCTGTGGACGTCGGTCCGCGAGGTGATCCTGCCGCTCGTCTCTCCCGGTATCGCAGCGACGTCGTTGATCTGCGTGATCTTCTCGTGGAACGAGTTCTTCTTCGCCGTCAACCTCACTGCCGTTCAGGCCCAGACGATTCCGGTGTACCTCGTCGGATTCATCACCGGCCAGGGCCTGTACTGGGCCCAGCTTTCCGCCGCTGCGACGTTCGCAGCACTCCCCGTCGTCCTTGCCGGATGGTTCGCGCAGAACAAGCTCGTGCGCGGTCTGTCCTTCGGCGCCATCAAATAGGAGAAAGTCTCATGGCTGCAATCACGTACAAGAAGGCATCCTGCGTCTACGAAGGTGCCGATTCGCTCGCCGTCGATTCCCTCGACCTCGACATAAAGGACGGCGAGTTCGTCGTCCTGGTCGGACCGTCCGGCTCCGGCAAGTCCACCGCACTTCGGATGCTCGCCGGTCTGGAGGAGATCGACGGCGGCGCAATCGAAATCGGCGGCAAGAACATGGTGGGCGTCCCGTCCAAGGACCGCGACATCGCCATGGTGTTCCAGAACTACGCGCTCTACCCCAACAAGACCGTCGGCGAGAACATGGGCTTCGCGCTCAAGATGCGCGGAGTGAGCCTCGAGAAGCGTCAGGCACGCGTGGCCGAAGCGGCCCGTCTGCTCGATCTCACCGAGTACCTCGATCGCAAGCCCGGCAAGCTCTCGGGCGGCCAGCGTCAGCGAGTTGCCATGGGCCGCGCCATCGTTCGTGAGCCGCAGGTGTTCTGCATGGACGAGCCACTGTCCAACCTCGACGCGAAACTGCGGGTGCAGACGCGTACGCAGATCGCGGCGTTGCAGCGTCGGCTCGGCACCACGACGGTCTACGTCACCCACGATCAGGTCGAGGCCATGACGATGGGTGATCGCGTCGCCGTCCTGCGTGGTGGCAAGCTGCAGCAGTTCGCCTCTCCCACAGACCTGTACGACCACCCCGTCAACGCGTTCGTCGCAGGATTCATCGGCTCCCCGGCGATGAACCTGATGACGGTACCCATCGGCTCGGGCGGCGTGCAGATCGGTAAGTTCCTGCTCCCGCTCGAGCGCGACGAGCTGACCAAGCTCGCGAGCCTGGGGATCGACGAGGTCACCATCGGAATGCGGCCCGAGAACATCGGCATCGTCCACGGCGGCGGCGAAGGCTTCGAGGGCAAGGTCGATCTCATCGAGGAGCTCGGCAGCGAGTCGTACGTGTACGCGCACCTCGACGACCCGAAGGTGAAGGGACTCGACGGGGGACCCGTGTCGTTGGTTGCGCGTTCGGCAGTGCGTGCCCCGGCGAGGATCGGAGAGAGCATCGGACTGAAGCGCCTCGACGGAGCAATCCACCTCTTCCACCCGGAAACAGGCGAGCGCATCTAGCGCGGCTGGTACGGCGCTTTCCGCGAGAGGATCAGCGCCGTCAGCAGGGTGGCACCCCAGAGCAGGAAGATGCCGTCGAAGAACAGGTGCCCGTACTTGACGCTTCGGTTCTCGTCCGAGGCGATCAGGCCGATCACCGCTCCGACGAACGACGTTCCGCCCCAGAGAATCAGCAGCACCGAGCCGGGCCAGGATATGCCGAGGACGATCGCCGGCAGCCTGGTCCGGTTCTGTGCTGCCAGGCGCGGCCGGTTCATGTAGGCGAGGGCGGGAAGAATTGCCGCTGCAAGTTTGAGCAGCGTGAGCACCAGCAGTGCTGTTCGCGCAGTCTGCGGTTCGGTCTCGACCCATTCCGTGGCGAATGATCCGACGGTGTTCAACATCCATCGGCCACCTGCAGCCCAGTAGCCGGAAAACGCGGCGTGAACTAACCCCAGCGCACCTGCGATCGCGAAGTATCCGATGGCCACGGTGAGCGAGGCTAGCCGAGTTCTCACCCCCGTTCAGGGGTAGCGCGGGATTGTTCATCTCCCCTACCGTGGCGGTGATGAGCATCACAGGCTACGGAGGAAGCATGGCCGAATCGGCACATACGGCATTCAGGAACGCTCGCGACCTGCTGCTCGACTCCTACGGCGAGTACGACCGCGCCGTAGAGACTTTCGAGTGGCCGTCGTTCGGTGAGACGTTCAACTGGGCCATCGATTGGTTCGACGCGATCGCCCGTGGCAACGACGGCACTGCGTTGTGGATCGTCGAAGAGGACGGCAGCGAGGCCAAGTACAGCTTCGACGACATCGCGCGTCGTTCCGACCAGGTCGCCAGGTGGCTCGAGCAACAGGGCATCGGCCGCGGCGACTCGGTGATCCTGATGCTCGGCAATCAGGTGGAACTGTGGGAAGCGATGCTCGCGGTGATGAAACTGGGCGCGGTGTTGATGCCGACCACCACTGCCATCGGGCCCGCAGACCTGACCGACCGTGTGGTGCGCGGCAATGCGCGCGCAGTGATCGTGAACCCCTCGGACACCGGCAAATTCGACGACGTACCCGGGGACTACCTGCGCATCGCCACCTCCGCTCGAGATGGCTGGGTCGACTATGCCGAGGCTCGTTCTGTCGAGGCCGTACCGTTCGAGTCCGTGACGGCTCCCACCGACCGCCTTCTCATGTACTTCACCTCCGGCACCACCAGCAAGCCCAAGCTCGTCGAACACACCCAGATCTCTTATCCCGTCGGGCATCTGAGCACCATGTACTTCCTCGGTCTGCGTCCGGGCGACGTGCACCTGAACATCAGCTCGCCGGGTTGGGCCAAGCATGCGTGGAGTTGCTTCTTCGCGCCGTGGATCGCCGAGGCGACGATCTTCATCTACAACTACGGAAAATTCGACGCGAAAGCGTTGCTCGAGCAGATCCGCCGGGCCGAGGTGACGACGTTCTGTGCTCCACCGACGGTGTGGCGCATGCTGATTCAAGCCGACCTCGCCGGTGGCGGTGGTTCGCTACGCGAGGCCATCGGAGCAGGTGAGCCCCTCAACCCCGAGGTGATCTCGCGGGTGCAGCGGGAGTGGGGCCTGAACATCCGCGACGGGTTCGGCCAGACGGAAACCACTGCGCTGGTTGCCAATACACCCGGCGCGGTACTCAAGTCCGGCTCGATGGGGAGGCCGCTGCCGGGCGTGCCGGTGGTGATCGTCGACCCCACCACCGGCGAACTCGCCGACGAAGGCGAGATCTGCCTCGACCTGGCGCAGCAGCCGTTCAACCTGATGACCGGATACCTCGGCGACCCCGAACGCAACGCCGCTGTCATGGCCGACGGTTACTACCACACCGGCGACGTCGCATCACGGGACTCCGAGGGCTACATCACCTACGTCGGCCGCACCGACGACGTGTTCAAGGCCTCGGACTACAAGATCTCCCCGTTCGAACTCGAAAGCGTGCTCATCGAACACCCCGCCGTTGCCGAGGCCGCGGTGGTGCCCGCCCCCGACGAGACGCGACTGGCCGTCCCCAAGGCGTATGTGGCATTGGCGTCGGGCTGGGAACCCAACGAGGACACCGCGTTCGAGATCCTCAAGTACGCCCGCGAGCACCTTGCGCCGTTCCTGCGGGTGCGCCGAATCGAGTTCTTCGAGCTACCGAAAACCATCTCGGGCAAGATCCGCCGAGTGGAACTGCGCGCCCGCGAGGACGCGGCCGTCGGACCGCTGGAGACCGAGTGGCGTGACGACCAGTTCCCTGCACTCAAGAGGTGATGTGGCTGTCCACTATTTGCGGTGGGAGGCGGGATCCCGATTCTCGAGGCGAATAGTGGACGCTCAGGTCACTTGTCCCAGAACCGTTCGAGAATCCCGAGCACTTCGGTGGACGCCGCCATCGTTGTCGCGTGATCGAATCCGCGGATGACATGCAATTCGGAGTTCGGTACCAGCGCCGCGGCAGCTCGGGTGTCGTCGAGCCTGGTGCCGTCCTGACTGCCGACGTAGAACAGCGACGGCTGGGTGAACTGCTGCAACGCGTCGTCGGATAGGCCCGGATCGGCGTCGGATGCTCGAATGTACGCGGCCATGGCCTGGGCGTCGTTGGTGGAGAACACCGCTCGCGTACCGGCATCGATCGGGAACATACGGTGGCTGTTCCACGCCTCGAGGAACCCGTCCATGCCACCCTGCTCCAACACGTCTGCGCACCCGGGGAAGAACAGGCGATCGAACGCGCCGGCCTGAGCGCCGTGACTACCGCCGCCGACGGCCAGCGATCGCACTCGCTCGGGAGCCGCTGCCGTCAGCGCCAACCCGGCCCGAGCCCCGAACGAATACCCCAGATAGTCGACGGTCTCCGCGCCCACCGCGTCGAGCACCGCCGTCAGATCGCCGACGATCGTGCTCATCGCATACGCGTCGGGAGAATGGGGTTTCTCGCTGCGGCCGTGCCCGCGACTGTCGATGAGAATCAACTGCCGAGCGCCGCGCAGCGCCTTCACATAGCCGAACGTCCGCCAGATCGTGTGCGTTAGAAAACTGCCGTGCACCATCAACAACGGCGGGCCGGACCCCACCACCGTGTACGCGATCCGTGTCCCATCGTCTGCATTCGAGGCATACTCCACCCCGCAATCCTCCCGAACGAAGTCCACTCAATGTGACATTGACCCCCGAACTGCGCTTGTGGGTCATTCCGCAGGCTCCACTCCCGTCCACTGAATGATGCTCCTATGTCTGTCAAGGGCTGGGTGTGGGCTTCAGTAGGCCGAATATTTCGCGGGCGATGGCGCGTTTGAGG
>NZ_JAWLKF010000008.1:0-197547 GCF_033042195.1 Rhodococcus cerastii | reverse complement strand
CCTGTGAACTCAGCACTCAACATGCAGTAACCCTCCATAGCTTCTCGAATGACTCACCAGAAGCTTGGCAAAGAGGGTGCACGCGAAGTCGTCGGCCAGCAGGTAGCGAACCTGCGCGCGTTCGGCAAACGCGCGCGCATTTGCGCCGGTGGTGGGTGGGCGAACGACTGAGCAGCCGACGCCTCAGCCCGCCAATTTCTCGTACAACCGCTCGACGTCCGCGTCGGACCAGTTGGCAGGCTCGAGGATGTCAGCCCACATGTTCACCGCGTCGGCTCCGTAGCTGTGGCCGTGGCCGTCGTCGACGTTCGTGGAGAAGACCTGATCGAACGTCAACTGCCAGAAGGTCACGAACGGGAACCACTGCACTCCTGGGTCGACGTCGGCGCCGCGGGGTTCGCGTAGCCAGTCGGGCCGGTTCAGGATCAGATCCGGCGACCACCACACGATGGGGTCGGATGCGTGCTGCCAGTAAACGATTCGGGGCTCTTCCCATTGCCCGCCGATGTCGAGGTCACCGGACGAGCTGGCGAAACGAACGTGCTCGCCGCCGTCGATGACAGGCAGGATCTCGCGGGATTCGGCGTCGCGCCCACCGGTGATGCGGGCCCACTGCGGGGTGAAGTTCGGGTTGCCGACCCACAGGGCACCGTCGATGCGCGCGATCATGTCCTGCGCGCCGCTGAACGCATCCTGTCCGCCGTAGGCACCGAGGCTCTCGCCGAACAACACCAGCTTCGGTCGCGAATCCTCGGGGAGTTCGCTCCACACCTCGTACACCGCCTCGAAGAGGGCCCGTCCGGCATCCTGGGGAGTCTGGCGATCGGCGAGAAATGCCATCGGGCTCGGCAGGAACGAGTACTGCATCGACGCGATCGCCGAGTTACCGTCGTACAGGTATTCCAGAGGGCGAGCGACGTTCTCGTTCACCCACCCGCGCCCGGTGGTCGTCGCGACACCGAGCACAGCGCGAGAAAATGCGCCGGTACGTTCGAGCTCTGCCACCACCCGCTGGGCGACGCCTTCGACGGTGTCCGCGGACTCCACGCCCGCGTAGGCACGGATCGGTTGCACCGCAGGCCTTCCGGTGAACTCACTGATCTCGTCCGGCGATACCCCGGACACGACGAAGCGTCGACCCTCCTGCCCCAGGGAATCCCACTCCTCGTTCGAGGCGTCCGAACCCGACAGTTCGGCCGCGGTGGGCTTCTCGACGCCCTCGTGGTTGCCGCGGTCCGCAGTGGAGGCCGATCTCTCCGCGACCGCCACGATGCCGCGAATCAGCGCGCCGTTGACGGCGAACACCACCAGCAGGGCTACGACGATCACGCTCGCGATCCTCGCGACCGGCCTCGGCACGTACTGCTTGCCCCATCGCGTCAACGCACGGGTGGCTCGCCGTAGCAGACGACCCAAGGCGAGCACTCCCACGGCAACCACCAGCGAGACCACCAGCACCGCGATGTACAGCGGCCTCCCGGGATCCTCCACACCGACGAGCTTGCGGACGATCTGCTGCCACCACGATCCCAGGATCAGGAACAGTGGAATCACCACCACCGCGGCCACGGCCAGCGCCCACCACCCGCGTCGACGCCACTGCTCCGACCAGTCGGGTGACACTCCACAGATCCGCACCACCCACGCGATCAGGCAACCCACGCCGTATCCGATCGCGACGCTGATTCCGGTGGCGACCGCCTGCAGATACCAGACCCTGGGCAGCAGCGACGGAGTCATGGACAGCGCGAAGAACACCAGAGCGAAGAGGATCCCGACGGGATGCAGTGCGCGGCAGTACCGATCCGCTCGTGAGTCCTGCCAATACGAACGAATCGCGGCCGACCGCTGTGTGGTCATCCGCAGATCGTATTTGCGCGCCGACTGGGCTGCACCCTCTTCGACATGCAAGCATTCACCGCATGAGTGTTCTGGTCTGCTTCCACGCACATCCCGACGACGAAGTATTCGGCACCGGCGGAGTCATGCGGCTCGCCGCCGATGCCGGCCACCGCGTCGTCCTGGTCACCGCGACCGACGGTGCCCTCGGTGAGTTTCCAGACGGCATCCTCACCGCCGGTGAGACACTGGCCGAGCGCAGACGCGTCGAGCTGGATCGTTCGGCAGCCGTTCTCGGAGTCTCCCGCGTCGTGCGGCTGCACTACGCCGACTCCGGAATGGCCGGTACTCCGGAGAATGCGAACCCGGACGCCTTCTGCAACGTCGACGTCGACACCGCAGCACAGCGATTGGCCGAGGTACTGCTCGAAGAGCAGGCGGACGTCGTGACGATCTACGACCCGAACGGTGGTTACGGGCACCCCGACCACATCCAGGTTCACGTCGTCGGCAAGCGCGCCACCGAGATCGCCGACACTCGATTCGTCTACGAAACCACCACCAACCGCGACCACATGCGCCGACTGATGGAGGCCAATCCGCACTGGGGCGAGGAGGCACCACCGCCGGACATGGACACGTTCGGTCTGCCGGAAACCGAGATCACGACGGTGGTCGACGTCTCCAGCGTCATGGACGCGAAGCGGGGTGCAATGGAGGCCCACGAAACACAGGTCGGTGACTTCGGACCGTTTCTGCAGATGTCCGTCGAGGACCTCGCCTCCACCTTCGGTACCGAATGGTTCCGAAAGCTGCGCGGCACGGGCGGCGTCGGCCTCACGGAGACCTCACTCCCGCTCTGAACTGGCCGAACGGCGGACGCAAGCGCGACGGCCACCAGATCGTAGATCGATGATGCAACTCCATAGAGCTGACCATCGGATTGTTTCGAGCCTCTAACCAAACCGCGAGACGGTACAGTGTCCACGTCGCCTGTCATGAGGGCGAGTTCTTCAGACCAGAACACCGTCATCGAAATGGAGAGGCCGGAGAAGCGATGCGTTCGTCAGTGGGTGTGTCCCTGGGCACGTGCGGCATTCGCACGGCGCGGACCACCGAAGACGGTGCATGGACCGACGGCACCCCGTTCGACGACTGGCAGTTCTCCCCCACGGCATCCGACGTCGCGCGCGTCGTCCGCGGCATCGTCGACAGTCCGGACGCGCCCCAATCTCTCGGCGTCGCCTATCGCACCTCCGAGGAACGCACCCAGATCGCCGACGCACTGGCCGAGGAGTACGTCTCCGACGTCCACCTCATCGACAAGACCGGCGCGGCCATGGAGTACCTGCGCCCAGGGCTCCCCTCCCACCACCGGACCATCGCGCTGTTCGACGCGGGCGAGACCGGTGTCGACGTCGACATCGTGGACGTCGAATCCGGCCGCTCCTACGGTTCCGCGCGGACCACCGCCATGAGCGGTGCCTCCTTCGACGCGGTGGTCCGAGAACACATACTCGGACTCGGCATAGTGCGTCCGCCCCAATCTCCGGACGAGGACAGTGCGCTGACGGCCTTCTGCCGCGGGATAAAGGAAGCGCTGTCCTCGCACCTGACCACCAGCACCCCCGACGGCGAGCACATCCTCCTCGAGCGGCACATCTTCGAGTTGTCCATCGCGCGCTCCACCGAGCAGGCCGCCGAGACAGTGCGCCGACTCGGCCGCGAGGCCGAGTTCTACCCCGACGCCATCGTCGCGATCGGCGGAACGTCCAACATTCCGCTGGTCCGCGCCACCCTCGAACGCTTCCTGCAGCTACCGGTCATCGTCCCGGACCGGCCCGAGCTCGTCGTCGCCGGCGGTGCCGCGGTACACGCCGCCCACGTCGACGCCACCCACGTTCCGCCCCTCGTCTCGCACCGTCCAGCCCTGGCGCGACTCGGCATGATCGCACTACCGATCGCCGGCGTCATTGCCGCCATCGGACTGTTCACTGCTCTCGGATCCAGCGACGAGGGTCAACCGCTGAGCACCCCGTCGAGCGTCGGTGAATCAGTGTCGCAAACCACCAGGCCGTCGAGCACCAGCACGACGACGACCACGCCGGCACCGCTTCCCGACATCCCTCCTCCCCCACCGACAACCACCGCACCGGCGCCGGCCGCCGCAAATTCCGCGCCCTCCGTGCAGTACCAGCAGCCGCACTACTACCCGCCGGCACCTCCGCCCGCACCCACGGTGCCCCTGCCACAGATTCCCGGTGTCCAGATGCCTGTCATCCCGTTGCCGGTATTGCCACGCCTGCCGTTCTGACCGGCCGCGTTCTCACCCGTCGGACAGATACGGAAAGATCGTCGCTCATGGCCACCACAGCGCAATGGATCGAAGGTGCGCGACCGCGCACACTCCCGAATGCGATCGCCCCCGTCCTCGTCGGCACCGGCGCGGCCCTGTCGCTGGACGGAGGAGTGTGGTGGAAGGCGCTGCTGGCGTTGGTCGTCTCGTTGGCGCTGATCGTGGGCGTGAACTTCGCCAACGATTACTCCGACGGAATTCGGGGCACCGACGACGACCGAGTCGGGCCACTGAGACTGGTCGGCTCGAAGGCCGCGTCCGCCGGTGCCGTCAAGAAGGCCGCCATCGGTTGCTTCACAGTGGGTGCCGTGGCCGGATTGGTTCTGGCAGCGACCAGCGCCTGGTGGCTGGTCATCGTCGGACTCGTCTGCATCGCCGGTGCCTGGTACTACACCGGCGGCTCGAAGCCGTACGGATACAGCGGTTTCGGCGAGATAGCCGTGTTCGTGTTCTTCGGCCTCGTTGCGGTACTGGGCACCCAGTTCGTACAGGCCGAGCAGATCGATTGGGCAGGTGTGTTGGCTGCAGTGGCCGTCGGCTCGTTCTCCAGCGCAGTACTCGTCGCCAACAACCTTCGCGACATCCCCACCGACACCGAATCCGGAAAGCTCACGCTGGCAGTGCGATTGGGTGACATGCGCACTCGCTATTTGCATCTCGCGCTACTGGTGGTGCCGTTCGCGATGACGGTGGCACTGATCGCCCGCACTCCATGGGCACTGGTCGGCCTGCTCGCGCTGCCTTTCGCCGCACGTGCCAACTCCCCGGTACGCAAGGGCGCTCACGGATTCGAACTGATTCCGGCACTGCGCGATTCGGGCCTGGCGATGCTCGTCTGGGGAGCGAGCACCGGCGTGGCGTTGGCCTTCGCCTAGCGCTTGTCGGGAACGAACGCGCCCAGCAGAAAGTTCACGATCGAGATGATGATCGCGCCCCAGAACGCCGCGGCGAACCCGACGATCTCGAGGCCGTAGCCGGTCTGCGACGACAACCAACCCGTCAACAACAGCATCAACGCGTTGATCACAAGAGTGAACAACCCGAGCGTCAGAATCAGCAGCGGCAGCGACATGAGCTGCACCAGCGGTTTGATGAACGCATTGACGACCGTCAACACGGCCGCGATACCGAGCAGGCCCACGATGTCCCACCCATCGCCGCGCCCCGAGCTGGTGACAGTGATGCCATCCACGAATTCCTTGGCAACCCAGATTGCAACGGCATTGATCACGAGCCGAATCAAAAAGTTCATGGCGCCATCGTAGGGTTCGTCAATGCCCGGCGGCTACGACGTCCGAACGAGGGAGACCATCGATCGCAACTCCTGAAGCGAACAATGCTGCTGCACCAGTTCGGTGAACATCGGTTCGGCACAGCGGACGAGACCGAGAAGGACATGCTCGATGCCTATCTCGCGGTCCCGTCGTTCGACGGCTTCCTTCAGCGACAGCTTCAGCACTTCCTTGGCCGATGCGGCGAACGGGAGGTGATGCGGCAGCGAGGTCTGCGCGCCCTCCAGTGCGCCCGCGCCGAGCGTGGAGTCGATCGTCGACACGATGGTGTCCAGATCGATTCCGAGTGACTTCAGTGCACGCTCGTCTTGTGATCGGACATCCGCAAGGACCCCGTCGACGGTGAATCCTGCTGCCCCCAGGGCCTTCTTCAAATGCTCGTCGGCATGATCGAGGGCACCGAGAAACAAGTGGACGGGCTCGATCCGGTGCGAATGCAACGCCCGCGCGTGGCCCTGGGCGCCGACGACGACAGCTCTGGCCGACTTGGTGAAACGCTCGAACATGATTGTCTACCTTCCCTTTCCGCCGTGCTTCTTGTGGACGGCCTGCCTGCTGACTCCAAGCGAATCCGCTATTGCCTGCCAGGCCCAGCCCTGATTTCTGGCATTGCGAACCTGAACGGCCTCGAGCCGCTCCAGCAATCGACGGAGAGCGGCTACCGCACGCAGCCCCTCCCCCGGATCGGAACTGGCGGCTGCGGCAGCAAGTGCGGTGGCTTCGGTCATGATGTCAATATAAGTTGACAAGCTTGGGGCTGTCAACTTAGGTTGACGCAATTGTCTACAGCGCGTTCAGCGCTCCAGGTCGATGTCGACAGTTACTCGCCCACGATCGTCACGAGTCGCCACGGCAAGGCCGGAATGATGGACGCCGCCGAGGTCGACATCGACCCGTCCGCCGTCGTTCTCGAAATTCCGCCACCAGTTCTTCCTGTCCGGCACGGCCACGGCAACTTTCACGTGATTGCCTGTTCGCTTGTAGGCCACCGGCAGTGAGAACTCCTTGCCGGACTTGCGGCCGGTATAGGTCAGAATCCCCATCGACCGTCCGAGAACCCTGTCGAGCACCGGTGCCTTCATGACGACCACAAAAACCTTGTTGAACGCTGCTGCCGACTTCTGAAAGGTATTCATTGCGCCGCCTCCGGGCTTGCCCTGCACGTGATGACGAGCGTAGCGGCGTAGCTGCTCGACGGGTTCGTCACTGCGAAGACACACCGTCCTGCATCGGCACCAAAACTTGTCGGTGCCCGGTTCTACACTTCTCGGCAACGGGTCGAATACGTGTTCGGCCCTTCGTCGCTGGGGGGTGACATGGGGCTACGTGAGTCGACGTGGATGGCGGACGATCATTCTGCGCTCGCCGACGTCCTCGGTGCGCGCCGGACGATAAACGCCGCTACTGCATCGGAATTGGCGCTCATGGACGACTACGTTCGCGGCCGAACGGCATACGCCTCGCCGTGGGACACAGGAGTGACCGAGAAGGATCTGTACAGCTCGGCGATCTGCGAACTGGCTGCGGCACTGTCGTCCACCTTCGCCGCCATTCACAACAAGCTTCAGATGTGGCGCCAGCTGCGTCCCCTCGTACGGAACAGTTTCATCAACGGATCGATCGACAAGGAGCGAGTCAAAACGATCCACGACCATCTGCTTCATGCGCGTCCGGAGACAGTCGTCGCCATCGAAGCCGAGGTTCTCAAAGCTGCCGGAGAGATGGCACCGGGCCCCCTGGGTCGCGAGATCGACCGACTGCTCGTCGAGGCCGATGCCGAGTGGGACCGCGCGGTACGCACACGTGCCGCGCGAACCGAGAAGCGCGTCCGGGTTCGTCGACGAGCACGAGGGCTGTCGAGCCTCACCACGGTGATGACCGATGGCGAAGCCGACGAACAGCTTTCGCGTATCGACGCCGAAGTCTCCCGTTTGCACCCCGAGGATCCACGTTCGGACGATCAACGACGGGGCGACGCACAGACCGCGCTGATGCGCGGCGAGACACTGCTGTGCGGGTGCTCGACGTGCCTGACCTCTCGGGGTGACGTCGCGGATGCCGAAACTCCCGAACACGGTGAGCCGGTGGCAGCAATGCCCGACCGTTCGGATGCGAATGCCGACGCCACCGGTGAAACAGCCACCGAGGGTTCGGGTTCCGCACGGCCGGGGTCCGAGCACCCGACGAGGGAGCCACTGGGCAGGGCACTGACGGGCCCGCTGCCACCCGACGCACCGCCGCCCGTCTCACCAGTACCCGACGCTCCGCCGCCCGATACAGCGACTCGATCGAGACCGGGCGGAGGGACGTTGATCGAACGCTGGCGTGCCATCGTCGAGAACAACCCTCGCGGCGTCCACGCCCTACACCCCGACGGCCACGGAGGCATGACGATTCCGCCGCCGGGGGCACTGACCTATGCGCCGAGCAGAGCTCTTTCCGCGCAGGTTCGCGCCGAACATCCGTACTGCCTGCATCCTGGCTGCAACGTGCCTTCGGAACGGTGCGACCTCGACCACATCGTCGAGTTCGATCGACAGAATCCGGAGCGAGGAGGATGGACGATCCGGACGAACATCGGCCCGCGCTGCCGGCTCCACCACAACCTCAAAACGCGAAAGCTCTGGCGCACCGAATTACTCCCGGAAGGAGTCCTGCATATCGTGGACCCTCTCGGAAACCACTACTTCACCGCGCCGACCCTGTGAAAACCGATCGCCTAGGGTTGGTTCGGTGAGCACCGCGAATCTGACCCGGACCGAAACTCGCAGGCGATCGCGCCACATCGACGGGGTGAAGTATCGCGTTCACCTCGATCTCCTGCGCGCAGAGGACGCGGACCTCGACACCTTCGAGACCGTGACGACCATCGAATTCGACGCGACCACGGCTGCGACCTGGGTGGACTTCATCGGTGCGGCAGTAGACCAAGTGAACGTCAACGGTATCGACACGCCGGTCGACTACGACGGCTCGCGGATTCAACTGGTCGGGCTCACCGAGCACAACATCGTGCGGATTTGCGCGCGCGGACGATACAGCCGGTCGGGTGAAGGACTGCATCGGTTCGTCGATCCCGTCGACGACAACGTCTATCTCTACACGCAGTACGAACCGGCCGATGCACGCCGAGTGTTCGCGAACTTCGAGCAACCGGACCTCAAAGCCCCTTTCACTCTGACTGTCACGGCTCCGCCGACGTGGACCGTACTGTCGAACCGCGAGGGTGTCACGACAGACACGGTCACCACCTTCGCGCCGACCCTGCCGATCTCGACCTACATCACCGCAGTTGCGGCCGGTCCGTATCACCGCGTCCGATCATCCTGGACGCGAGGCGAACTCACCGTCCCCCTCGGTGCCTATTGCCGGGCGTCTCTCGCCGAGTACTTCGATGCCGAGGACATCTTCGACATCACGAAACGAGGCCTGGACTTCTTTCACGACAAGTTCGACTACCCGTATCCCTTCGGAAAGTACGACCAGATCTTCGTCCCCGAGTACAACCTCGGCGCGATGGAGAATCCCGGCCTCGTCACGTTCACCGAGTCGTACGTATTCCGTTCTGCGGCAACCGAAGCCCAGTACGAGGCCCGCGCGAACACGATCCTGCACGAGATGGCGCATATGTGGTTCGGCGACCTCGTGACGATGCAGTGGTGGGACGACCTGTGGCTCAAGGAATCCTTTGCCGACTTCATGGGTGCATACGCATCGGCCGAAGCGACCCGATTCACCGACGCCTGGGTCAGCTTCGCCAACCGACGAAAAGCGTGGGCGTACCTGCAGGACCAACTTCCGACCACCCACCCGATCGTCGCCGACATCACCGACCTCGAGGCCGCGAAGCTCAACTTCGACGGCATCACCTACGCCAAGGGGGCGAGCGTCCTCAAGCAGCTCGGGGCGTTCGTGGGCGCAGATGCCTTCTTCGCCGCCTCCCGCAACTACTTTCGCACGCACGCCTTCGGAAACACGACGCTGACGGACCTGCTGAGCGAGATGTCGACCGCCAGCGGACGCGACCTCGACACCTGGGCTGCAGCATGGCTGCAGACCACCGGCGTCTCCACGCTCAGCTACACCGGCGATGCCGTCGAACAGACGAACCCGCGGCCCCACCGAATTGCCGTCGGGCTCTACGACCTCGACGAGGCCGGACATCTGACGAGAACCCACCGACGAGAACTCGACATCGCCGAGGCACGAACGCCGGTCGACCTTCCCGAGGCCGCGCTGGTGCTGCTCAACGACGACGACCTGACATACGCCAAGATCCGATTCGACGAGCGCTCCACTACCACTGTGCGAGACCACCTCGATCGCATCGTCGACCCTCTCGCCCGGGGCCTGGTGTGGTCGGCGTTGTGGAACTCCACCCGCGACGCCGAGCTGTCTGCACTCGAATACATCGACATCGCAACCAGATTCGCACCGAATGAGCCCAAGATCGGTCTGTTGTCCGCAGTCACGGCCAATGTGGCGTACGCCCTCGAGCATTACCTCCCCGAGGACAGACGGCGCGAACCCACTCGGCAGTGGCTGGAGGCGTCGTGGACGCAGCTGCATACGAGTGAGCCAGGGAGCGATACCCAGTTGGTGTGGGCGCGAGCCACCGCGGCCGCGGCCCAACTCGACGGCTCCCGCGCAGCCGACCTACGCGCACTTCTCGACGGCACGGCGACCGTGCCAGGTCTGCGCCTGGATCCCGACCAGCGCTGGTCGTTCTGGCTGGCCCTGGCCGCGACCGGAAACGCGACCTCGGCCGAGCTCGATGCAGAGCTGGCCTCCGACAACACGTCGTCCGGACGCACCTCACACACGGCGGCGTCGACGGCGCTCCCCGACGCAGAGGTCAAGGCAAGGGCGTGGGCTGCCATCACCGAGCGCGACGATGCGTCCAACGATGTTCTCGACGCCTTCATCACCGGCTTCGGGGCCGGGCACCGGCCGGACCTGACGCAGGGTTATCACGACCGGTACTTCGAATCCATCGCGTCGTTGTGGACCTCGCGCAGCATCGAAATCGCACGGCGCATCGTCGTCCGACTGTTCCCGCAGCAATCGTCGACGGTAGCCGCGGACAGCTGGCTGGCCGAGCACGAGTGGGCACCGGCCGCCCTGCGGCGCTTGGTGATCGAGCAACGAGACCATCTGGCGAGGAGCCTGCGGGTGCAGGCGCGGCTAGGGTGATGATCATGGCCACCAACGACACTCGACGCTCGATCGCCACGTCCGCACTCGCTGCCGGTGGATTGCTCGGCGGCTTCGCCGTCGCCCGGCAGTCGCACAACCGTCAACTCGGCGGAGCCGTACTGGCCGCTGCGGGTGTGGCGTGCACGACCCGGTGGCAGAAGTCCTCGGGCTCGACCCGCGCCGGTGCGCTGCTCGGGACCTATCTCGTCGCGTTCGGTGCCTCGCACCCGCTGGCCAAGAAGATCGGTGCATGGCCGGCGGTCGTCACCGTCGCCGCTGCAACTGCCGCGGCGTCGATGGCGGTGAGCAAGTAGATCTCCTCAGAACACCCCGGTACGAACGAACTTTTCGAGGGCCGTGGTCGGTTCGTCGAGATCCATACCCTGGCTCGAAACCCAGGCGTCGTCGAAGTAGGTCTGCGTGTACCTGTCTCCGCCGTCGCACAGCAGTGTCACCACGCTCCCGCTGCGGCCTGCTGCGATCATTTCCGCGATCAGTCCGAAGGCACCCCAGATGTTGGTGCCTGTCGATCCGCCCACTCGTTTGCCGAGTGCGTCCGAGGTGAACCGTGCGGCGGCCACGGAGGCGGCGTCGGGCACTGCGATCATTCGATCGATCACCTGGCCGACGAACGAGGGCTCGACGCGCGGTCTGCCGATGCCCTCGATGCGGGAGGGCAGCCCTGTCTCGTAGCCCGCGTCTCCGGACTCGTAGCCGCCGATGAACGCCGAATTCTCGGGGTCCACCACCGCCAATTGCGTTGCATGCCTGCGATATCTGATGTAGCGGCCAATGGTGGCGCTGGTCCCCCCGGTCCCCGCACCGACGACCACCCAGTCTGGAATGGGGCATTCCTCCAGCCGAAGTTGGTCGAAGATCGACTCGGCGATGTTGTTGTTTCCGCGCCAGTCGGTGGCTCGTTCGGCGTGCGTGAACTGGTCCATGTAGTGGCTGTCCGGCTCGGCCGCGAGACGATGCGCTTCGGTGTACATCTCGCCGGGCTGATCGACGAAATGACATCTCCCGCCGTGGGACTCGATGAGTGCGATCTTGGCCGGGCTGGTGCTCCGAGGCATCACGGCGACGAATTGCAGTCCGAGCAGTCCGGCGAAGTAGGCCTCACTGACGGCAGTGGAGCCCGACGAGGCTTCGATCACCGTGGTGCGTTCGGTGACCCATCCGTTGCAGATTGCGTACAGAAAGAGCGACCGAGCCAGTCGATGCTTCAGGCTGCCGGTGATGTGCGTCGATTCGTCCTTGAGGTACAGCGAGATTCCCCAGGCCGCGGGAAGGGGGTATCGCAGCAGGTGTGTGTCGGCGCTGCGCTGGGAATCGGCCTCGATCAACCGGACCGCATTGTCGACCCACGCCCGTGACCCCGAGTGATCGACCGTCCTGGTCATTTCTTGCCGTCTTCACCGCGCAGCTTCGACTGCAGATCCGCACGCGCGGTGCGCCTGTCCTCGTCGACTGCTGCGATGGACTCGTTGACGCGGATGCGCATGTTCTTGAACAGGAGCAGCGACAGGGGTAGCGAGATCAGCACGGCGAAGATCGCGGCGACGAGTACCGGAACCTCGACGCCGAAGAGTAAACCGATGCCGACGATGAGTGCGCCGATCACGATGACGAGCGCCAGGCGCGCGAAGGTGTAGACACCCAGGTTCACGGCGAGAGACTTCTTCGCCGACCTACCTTTCGCGCCGTTTCCGCTGGTAGGTTCGCTGCTGTCGGCGTTCGTCGCGTCACTCACGGGTCCCAGGTTACCGGGCTCGGCAAGCACTCCGACCCACCCCCGGCGTGACCGATTTGTCCATTACCTCCCCTTTACCAACCTTGTATCAGTCGAGTACCTAGGGGTTCGAGTGCAACCATGGGGTTCGAACGCAGCAGACCGATATCTCCGGTTCGACGCATATGCACCGAACCGAATCGTAGGAGGACACGACAGATGAGCGCACCCACATTTCACAAGGCTCAGGACTCACTTCTCACGCCGGGTCAGGTAGCCGCGCTTTTTCACGTCGATCCCAAGACAGTGACACGCTGGGCACACGCCGGTCGCCTCGGATCCCTCCGCACTCCGGGCGGGCACCGTCGATTCCGCGAGACCGAGGTCATGCAATTACTGACCTCTCTGACCACGGAAGCCGGCGCACACCACTGATTCGGACGTCCTGACGTACGAAATACCCTCGATCTCCGCACCCGCTCGAACTCATCGAACATTCTCAGGAATCTTCGACGCTCGACGGGTGCGGAGGGTGTTGCATCGCGGCTACCCTCGTAGTAGGAGGTGCGTCGTGATCTATCTATTGGCGTTGATCGGCTTGGTGGCAGTCATCGTGCTGTTCTGGAAGGCATTCGGACCCAGCACACAGGCTCCACCCACCCGCACTGCCGGACCCGATGACGATCCCGATTTTCTGTGGCGAATCAACCGTGAAGCTCGCCGCGGAGGGAAAGACGGGACCGAGGCGGGCACCGAACCCAGCGAATAGGGTTCGGTAGCTCTCAGTTGCGGTGGGCAGCGGTGGGCGCGTCGGGGAAACCTGCCGCTACCGCCGCCGCGACTTCCAACAGTGCCTTCCGCGTGCGCCCACGAAGACGGTCCAGTTCGATTTCCGCCCCCTCCTCGAGATGTGGGTCGAACGGAATAGTTCGCACTCGCGCGCACCGCTGCTCGAAATGCTCGACAACTTTGTGCAGGTCCACTTTTCCAGCTCTCGGCCGAACGCCGTTGACCACGGCGACCGACGTGGCGACCAACTCGCGGTAGCCGTGCGCATCGAGCCAATCCAACGTCGCCGACGCGCTCCGCACGCCGTCCACCGAGCCCGAACTGACCACCACCAGCGTGTCGGCTCCCTCGAGAATGCTCTCCATCGCCGAGTGCATCAGACCGGTGCCGCAGTCCGTGATGACGATGCTGTAGAACTTCTCCAACAACGACACGGCGCGATCGTAATCCTCACCGCTGAATGCCTCCGAAGCCGCCGGATCCGAATCGGACGCCAACACCTCCAGTCGATGCACGTTCTGCGACGTGTAAGCCCTGACGTCGCTGTAACGGTCCAGAGACTCGATGTCGCGCAACAGATTACGGACGGTGGCGGTCGTCTCGGCCGGCACCTTCTGCCCCAGCGTTCCCCGATCGGGGTTGGCGTCGATGGCGATCACCCGATCACCCCTGATCTCGGCGAACGTCGAGCCGAGTGTGGCCGTCGTCGTGGTCTTGCCCACGCCCCCTTTCAGTGACAGCACCGCGACGCGATGGCACCCGACGAGAGGCCGATCCACCTCCGCGGTCAGAACCAGGCGTCGCTGCTGAGCGGCACTGTTGCCCACATTCAGACGACCACGCGACATCAGATACAACGCCCGACGCCACCCTGCCACCGGCGGCGCATTCCCCGATCGGACGAGCAACGAACTACCGAGATCGAGCGAGGGCACCGGCTGCTCATCCGACCGACTCGGACCGACGGTCGGTACCGCTCCATGGGTGGCGATCAACGCGTCACCCGGGCCTTGCCGAACCTGCTGAGGCTGATTCCGATACAGCTGATTCTGATGCTGCGGCCCAGGCCACTGGCCGGGCTGAGGCCCCCATTGATTCTGACCGTTCCACTGATTCTGGGGATTCCAGTGACCCTCCGACGGCCATTGCCCATGCGGACCGCCCTGGTTCTGCGGTGCCCAATAGTTCTGCGGCCCGGCTTGATTCTGCGGGGCCCAATAGTTCTGTGGCCCACCTTGGTTCTGCGGCATCGGATTCTGCAGCACCGGATTCTGCGGCACCGGATTCTGGGACGGTGGCGGCCCTGATGCGACGGGCGGCGCATGTGTAGGAGTCGGTTTCACAGTCGGTGCCACAGCCGTCGTCGGCGGTTCCACGGGCCTCGGTGGTGCGACGACGGTCTTGTCGACCCCGGCAGGTGGCACCGCGACGGACGCCGCCTCACCACCTCCGCCACCGTGCGCTTCACCGTCCCGAGGCGCTGGAAGCGGCGGCGATGTGCGGGCGGCCTCGGGCTGCGGCACGGGCTGATTGTCGATGCTTTCGGGCGGCATCGTGATGGGGGTCGATCTGAAGGGCTCCCGCGGCGGTGCGGGTGTGGCCTCCGCCGCCCCTACGCCAACGACCGGCTCGGATTCCGTGGGGCGAGCTACGTCTTCTTCGGGCACGTCGTCGTCCAATGGCCGGACGGGTTGCCAGTTGTTCTCGTGCCGATCGGCCATGACCGATTCCCCCCAGTTCGCGTCCCACATCGAAGATCCGAGCTCGGATGTGTCCCCCATCGAGCCGGATCGGACGCTACCAGCTGACAGTCCCGCGTGGAGGCTGCCAGCGGGCGAGAACTAGTTCAGTCCTGCGTAGCTGTGCAGTCCCGAGACCACCATGTTGATGATGAAGAGGTTGAAGAGCATGGCGGTGAATCCGGCGATGTTGATCCAGGCGGCGCGGGTGTTGCGCCATCCGGAGGTGGCGCGGGCGTGCAGGTACGCGGCGTAGATGATCCAGGTGATGAACGACATCGTCTCTTTGGGGTCCCAGCCCCAGAAGCGGCCCCATGCGGCTTCGGCCCAGATTGCACCGAGGATGACGCCGGCTCCGAAGAGCGGGAAAGCGACGATGGTCGTCTTG
Source organism: Rhodococcus cerastii (assembly GCF_033042195.1). Taxonomy (NCBI): domain Bacteria; kingdom Bacillati; phylum Actinomycetota; class Actinomycetes; order Mycobacteriales; family Nocardiaceae; genus Rhodococcus; species Rhodococcus cerastii. The sequence continues at coordinate 182,216 of NZ_JAWLKF010000008.1, read as the reverse complement.
TAGGCGAGTCGGTCGAGAGCCTGGGCGTCGGGCAGCTTGGATGCGAACTTGCCCCAGAACCCAACGCTTTCCTCGCCGATGGGCTGCTTGATGCGCAGCAGGAACAGCAGGGAGGCGACGCCGGAGACCAGGAGGATGCCGCTGCCGACGCTGACGATGGTGACGTGGATGGGCAGCCAGTAGGAGCGCAGCGCGGGGACGACGGGTGCGGCGTCGGCGTAGAGCTTGGTGGCGGCGAAGAACATCAGCACGATGATCGGTGCGAGGACGAACACGAGCATCGGGCGCATGGACTTCTTGCGCAGCACGATCACGGAGGTGAGGGCGGCGGCTGCGGTGGCCATGGTGACGAACTCGTACATGTTGCCGAGCGGGAAGCGGTGGGTGGCGAACCCGCGGAGCACCACCGAGGCGATGTGCAGCGCGAGAGCCGGGGCGAGCAGGGCGAAGCCCATGCCTGCGAGTCGCTCGGACAGCGGTCGTTTCGGGGCTTCGACAACCAGTCCCGGTCGCGACTGGGCCACCGGCGCGCCGGCACCGACGAGTTCTTTCGCCTGAGCGGCCGTGGCCTTGGCGGAGGCGTACTGGGCGATGAGCAGTACGAATGCGAGCACGTAGATGGTGAACGCTGATTCGAAGGACCAGTCGCTGTACTGCGAGAGGGTCTCGTTGATCGGCATCGGTCAGTTCTCCTGTTTCGAGGTGTCGCCGAGCAGGCGGGTGCACAGGCGGTCGAACTCTTCGCCCCACCCCGCCTGATCGGTGCGTGCAAGTCCGCCGAGGTCTACTACAGTACGTCGTGCTTGGGCGTCGGCGGTGAGTCGGACCCAGATTCTGCGACGCTTGATCACCAGTGAGACGAGCAGTCCGCCCATCATCGTGAGTGCGAAGACGAGCACCCAGGTCTGGGCCGGGTCGTGTGAGACCTGAAGGTTGACGAATTCTTTCGCTCCGTCGAAGGTGACGACCGTTCCGTCGCTCAGCGTCGCCGATTCTCCTGGCATCAGGTTGACGCGGTCCTGCTTCACGAGCCTGCCCTGGGCGATCATTTCCTGATCGAGCGAGAAGATCGACTGCGGCAGTCCGGTGTCGAGGCCGGTGTCGCCCTTGTAGATGTCGATGGCGACGGCGGGGTCGTTCATGGCGGGGAAGCTCGACGACAGCAGGCTGCCGTGGAACGACGCCGTCGGCGCGAACAATCCTTCGATGGCGATCTGGTTCTTTCGCCGGTCCAGGGGGTCGGTGTACAAGCCGCCGGGCGGGTCGACGCGGAGCACTCCGCTGGAGAGGAAGGTCGTCGCGTCCGTCGGCTGCCACTGGATCGTGTCGGTGCGGGTTTCGCCGTTCGGGAACGTCACGGTGAAGGTGGGTGCGTAGCCGTGGCCCTGGAGATAGACGCGGTCTCCTGCGACGCGCAACGGGTGGTTGACCTGCAGTTGGTCGTCGCGCCAGACGTTGTTCGTCAGGTCCTGGCCTGCCTGGTATTCGATGTTGGAGGTGAACATCTCGGCCTGGCCGGTGTCGAGGTAGTCGGCTCTGAAGTCCTTGACGCGCACGCACAGTGGTTCGAGGTCGGTGCCGTCGACGAGGTTGCCTGCGCGGAACGAGTCGTAGTTGGCCGGGGTCGAGGTGCAGAAGCCTGGGCCGTCGTCGGCGATGACGATGCGGTTGCCCTCGTACCCGAGCAGCTTGCCCATGGCGATCGCGGCGAGCAGTCCAACGAGAGACAAGTGGAAGACGAGGTTACCGAGTTCGCGGACGTAGCCCTTCTCCGCCGACAGAGTCACTGCTCCGCCGTCCTCGGTTCGTTGGGCGACGCGCCAACCGCGCAACTGGGTGCGTACCTGTGCGGCGATCTCTTCCGGTGTTCCGTCGACGTCGTAGCGGCTGTGGTGCGGCAGTCGGGAGAGGTTGCGGGGCGCACGAACGGGTTTGGTGCGCAATTGCTTCGCGTGCTCGATGCAGCGCGGCAGGATGCAGCCGATCAGCGAGATGAACAGCAGCGCGTAGATCGCGGTGAACCAGAAGCTGCCGAACACGTCGAACAGTTCGAGCTTGTCCATGATCGGGCCGAGCGTCGGGCGGTCGGCGATGTACTCGTCGACTTTGCCGGCGTTGAGGCTGCGCTGCGGCACCAGGGCACCGGGTACCGCGGCGAAGGCCAGCAGGAACAGCAGCACCAGCGCGGTTCGCATACTGGTCAGGCCGCGCCAGGTGTTACGGACCAGCGCCGCTCCCCTGCCCAGCACGGATTGCTTGCGCGGCGGCGATGCCTCGGTGCGCTCTTCGACGTCGGTGGTCATATCGGCAACACCACATCGGAGACGAAGGCGTCGCGCACCCAGCCGACGAATTGATCCCAGGCACCGGTGACCAGTGCAATTCCTACCGCTATCAACATGATTCCGCCGAACACCTGTATCTGTCGTGCATGTGTACGTAGCCAGCCGACGCCACGCAGCGCGCTGACCGAACCGAACGCGAGGATCACGAACGGTAAGCCGAGACCGAGGCAGTACGCCACGATCAGAACGACGCCCCGCGCTGCCGTCGTGCCGTCGGTCCCTGCGGCGAGTGAGATGACGCCCGCGAGTGTCGGCCCCAGGCACGGGGTCCATCCGAGCGCGAACACGCCCCCGAGCAGTGGCGCTCCGGCCAGTGAGCCGATCTGCTTCGGCTCGAAGCGCACGTCGCGCTGCAGCGCGGGAATCAATCCCACGAACACAAGGCCCATGGCGATCGTGACGACGCCGCCGATCCTCATGAGCAGTTCGCGGTTGATCGCCAGGACGGAGATCGCTCCGAACACCGATGCGGTGGCGAGAACGAACACCACCGTGAATCCGAGGACGAACAGACCCGCCGCTCCGGCCACGCGCAACCGCCCGCTGCGCACCTTCGTCTTCACGGCTGCCTCGTCGGCGCTGACGGCAGGGGCGTCGGCCCCGACGACTCCGGCAAGGTACGAGAGGTATCCGGGCACCAGGGGTACCACGCACGGCGACGCGAACGAGACGAGCCCGGCCAGGACGCAGGCTCCGAGGGCCAGGACGAGCGGCCCGGAGGCCGCAGCTTCCTGGAAACTCGCGCCTATCCCGGCGAGGTACATCGTCTCGGTCACGGCTGCACTGGCTCCTCGGCTGCGACGCGTTCGACGACGGGCCGTAGGTCATCGGCGAGCAGTTCGCGCAGGAACACTGCCGCGACGCGATGCTGCCGGTCGAGCACGACGGTCGTCGGGATGACGGAGGTGGGGACGCCGCCGAGCGCGGTCAGGGTGCGCATGGGCGGGTCGTAGATCGAGGAGTAGCTGACGTTGTTGCTGACGACGAAGTCCTGCGCGGCGGTCTGCGACTCGTCGCGCACGTTGATCCCGAGGAATTCGACGCCCAAGGACTTGGTGGCCTCGTAGACGTCTTCGAGGTCGTCGGCTTCACCGCGGCACGGTCCGCACCACTGGCCCCAGACGTTGAGGACGACGACGTCACCGTCGTAGTCCGACAGGGAGGTCGTCTTGCCCTCGGTCATCAGGTCGGGCCCGGACAGCTCGCCGATGGTGCCGCGCTCGTCGGGCTCGTAGAAGATGTCGGTCTGTCCGCCCGGTGAGACGAACTGGAAGGTTCCGCCCTGCGCCACCGCGTCGGTGCCGGTGGAGCATCCCGCGACGAGGGCCGCTGCGGCCACACCCAGCAGAAACCTACGCACCGGAAATCCTCGGATCGGACGCTCCCGCGGGCTCGGAATAGACGAGGTCGACCAGCTGGTCCCCCTCGTAGACCAACGAGGTGAGCGACGCGAGACCGCACTGACGGTTTCGCGGGTCGTGCCAGAGCCGGTCGCCCTGCAGGAAGCGGCGCAGTGTCCACACCGGGAGTTGGTGGCTGACGCATACGGCTTCGTGCCCGACGGCTTCGACGCGGGCCGCGTTGACTGCGGCGAGCATGCGGTGTGCGATCTGCAGGTACGGCTCGCCCCAGGACGGGGTGAACGGGTCGCGCAGCTTCCACCAGTGCCGGGGCCTACGCAGTGCACCGTCGCCCACGGCCACGCGCAGTCCCTCGAACTCGTTGCCTGCTTCGATGAGGTTCTCGTCCTCGGCGATGGTCAGGCCGTGCGCTGCGGCGATGGGTCCGGCGGTTTCCTGTGCGCGCAGCAACGGCGATGCCACGACGTGGGTGATGTCGTGGCCGGCGAGCGCGTCCGCGACCGACCTGGCCTGAGCCTGGCCCGTCACCGACAGCTTGAAGCCCGGCAACCGCCCGTAGAGGATGCCCTTGGGGTTGTGCACCTCTCCGTGCCGGAGGACGTGCACGATGGTGCGCGTCGTCGAGTGCGGATGTGTTGCGGGGGCCTCGGTCACGTCGGGGTCCTGTTTCTCGCTAGTCGGGTGGGCAATCAGTTCGGTGCAGACGTCACTGAGGAGCGGTGGCGGCGGCCGCTGCTTTCGCAGCGGCGGGGGCTGCGTCGGCGATGATCTCGAAGGCTCGATCGTCGAGAGCAGCCGAGACGAACCAGGCCTCGAAGGCGCTCGGCGGCGGGTACACGCCGCGAGAGAGGAAGGCGTGGAAGAACGCCGGGTATCGCCACGTCTGCGCGGCCTTGGCCTGCGCGTAATCGGTGACGGGTCCATCGGCGAAGAACACACTCACCATAGTGCCCGCGAACTGGACGTGATGGGTGACGCCTTCGGCGGTGAGGGCGTCGCCGAGCAGTGTTCCGAGTCGCTGCGAGTTGTTCTGCAGCTTCTCGTAGACGGCCGAGTCTGCCAGTTGCAGACTTGTCAGACCGGCCGCGACGGCGACGGGGTTACCGCTGAGCGTCCCTGCCTGGTACACCGGTCCGGCGGGCGCGAGGTAGGCCATCACGTCTGCTCGACCGCCGAATGCGGCGGCAGGCAATCCGCCCGACATGACTTTGCCGAAGGTGTAGAGGTCACCGGCAACACCGTCGATGCCGTACCAACCGGAGGCACTGACGCGGAATCCCGTCATCACCTCGTCCATGATCAGCAGCGCGCCGTGCTCGGTCGCGAGGTGGCGCAGTCCCTCGTTGAAGCCGGTGACCGGCGGGATTGCTCCCATGTTGCCTGCGGCTGCCTCGGTGATGATGCATGCGATCTGGCCGGGGTTGGCCTCGAAGGCCGCGGTGACGGCGGCGAGGTCGTTGTAGGGAACGACGATCGTGTCCGACGCCTGTGCGCCGGTGACTCCCGGGGAGGTCGGGAGGCCGAAGGTGGCCAGTCCCGAGCCGGCGTCGGCCAGGAGGGCGTCGACGTGGCCGTGGTAGCAGCCGGAGAATTTCAGGATCTTGGTTCGGCCGGTGAATCCACGGGCCAGGCGCACGGCGCTCATGGTGGCCTCTGTGCCCGAATTCACAAGGCGAACCTGGTCGACGGGGCCGACGCGACGCACGATTTCCTCGGCGAGTTCGATTTCGCGCTCGGTGGGTGCACCGAAAGACAGGCCTGTTGCGGCTGCCTTCTGGACGGCCTCGACGATGGCCGGGTGGGCGTGTCCGTGGATCATCGGACCCCAGGACGAGATGAGGTCCACGTAGGACTTCCCGTCGGCGTCGGTCATCGTGTATCCGCTGGCCTGCGTGATGAAGCGAGGCGTGCCGCCGACCGATGCGAATGCCCGCACCGGCGAGTTGACGCCACCGGGAATCACCGCGCTCGCGCGGGCGAACAGTTGGGCAGATACGGGGGCGTCGTCGCCGGGAGAAACAGTCACGACTTCCAGTGTCCCAGGTTCGGCGAAATCGCCAACTACAGGGCGTAATAATCCATCGGCTACGCGTTGCGTCAGTCGTCGTGCTTGTCCTCGGGCATGAATGCCATCGCGATGAGAATGACACCCCAGATGCCCAGTGGCCACAGCGGCCAGTAATTGTTCGGCTCTCCGTCGGAGATCCATTGCACGGCCCAGATGCCGTTCATGACGATTGCGCCACCGAGCCACCAGCGCCATTCGTCGAGGTACTCGCGCCACTCGCTCCGGGAACGGTCGACGTCCTTCGTTCCCGGCAGTTCGACGCCCGGCAGGTCGTGCATCACTTCGGCCAGATCGCCGCGGGTGGTCGACGCCCACACCGCGTCCAGCCGCTGCTCGTACTCGACCAGGGTCAAGCGCCCTTCGCTCATGGCTACGCCGAGCGTGGTTGCGGCATCCTCACGCTCGCCGTTGCTCACGCGGAGATCCGGTCGATCGTTCCTGTCGAGATTTTTCGCCATCCGCAGGCTCCTCACCACGAAGTCCGTTCTGCCAGTTTATAGGTTGGGCAGAGAGAACACCGGGTAGTCGGTTTGGATGAGAAATACAGACAACGGCGCTGATGGCGTATCCAAAGTCGCCGAATTGATGTCCGAAGCCGGACTGTGCATGTTCACCACCGTCGGCCGAGACGGCCACCTGATTTCGCGCCCGATGGCGCTGCAGGAAGCCGAGTTCGACGGCGACCTGTGGTTCTTCGCCGCCCACGACTCCCGCAAGGTGGCCGATATCGCGGCTAACCCGACGGTCAACGTCTCGTTCCAGTCCGGTGAGGGCTGGGTGTCGCTGTCCGGTACGGCCGCGGTGGTCGAGAACACCACCAAGGCCGAGGAGCTGTGGAACACCCGGGCGGCCGCATGGTTCGAGAAGAACCCCGATTCGCGCGAGGTCGCTCTGATCCATGTGGCCGCCGAGGGAGCCGAGTACTGGTCCACGCCCGGCTCGAAGGTGTCGAACCTGCTGGCCTACGCCAAGGCGAAGATCACCAACGAGCGCCCGAACCTGGGCGAGCACGATGTCGTCGAGCTCGAACTACCGCACAACTCGACCGACTAGTTCCGCTCGTGCCGGGGTGCCGTCGGGGGCACGTCCGGATCGCCCATCACGTTTCGACCGCCGGCGACGTTCCGGTCATCCGCCACATTCGGGTCACCGACGACGTTCCTGTCACCGACAATGTTCCGGTCGTCTGCCACGGTCCGGTCATGTGCAACAGTGCGGTCATCTGCCACAGTGCGGTGATCTGCCACAGTGCGGTGATCTGCCACAGTGCGGTGATCTGCCACAGTGCGGTCATCCGCCACATTCCGGTCACCGGCGACGTTCCTGTCACCTGTGACGTTCCGATCGCCTGTCATGTTCTTGCCGTTCTTCACGTCCGGGTCGATCCGATTTGCACGCTCGAACTGCGATTCCATCTCGTCGCGTGACGACGCCGCAACTCCTTGGTGAGACTGCGCCTGCTGTGCGAGCTTCTCCGCCTCGGCTGCTTTGACGTCGGCCTCTGCCTGCGCGCGGCGTGCCTTGGCTTCGCTTTCGCGCGCCATCAGTTCACGCTCCTCGACGACGGAGGATTGATCGGCAGCCTTTTCGCGAATCTCGTTCGCTTCCACTCTCTTACGTTCCTTGCCCTTGCGGGCAACGACCACGGCGATGGCAATGACCAACAGAACGACTACTACTGCAACGATGATCCATATTGTGGTGTTCATGGTGTCTATTTCCCGTCTGTTTTCGAATGCCGAGACGGCAGATTCTCTACGGCGGGTACCCGAGTAACGACTCGGTAAACTCGCCGAAGGCACCCACGGCCAGGGCTTCGAAGGCCTGCGCTGTGAGTCGGCCGGCTCCTTCCGGGATGCGCGCGATCAGCCCGACCCCCGTCACGAGGGGAAGCTCGTCGCGGTTGACCCGCGCGGCAAGGCTCGGCTCGGCGGGCCACGATCCGATCACCAGCCCTGCGCAGTCGACCCCGACCGCCCGCGCCGCGCCAGTGGTCAGCGCGCTGTGGTTGAGCGTTCCCAGCTCTGCACCGGCCACGACGACGATCGGCGCAGACACGGCCCCGGCGATGTCGAGCACGGTGAACCCTCCTGTGCCCAGACGCACCGCCACTCCACCCGCACCTTCGACAAGCACGAGGTCGTGGGCCGCGTCGAGCGTGCGCACAGTGTCGACCACAGCGGCGAGTTCGAGCATCGGCCGACCCGATCGGCGCGCCGCAACGTCCGGAGCCAGCGGCTCGGGGTATCGCGCCAGCTCGACTCCCCGAACACCCGAAAGCCGGTGCACCACATCGATATCGGCTTCGTCCGGGTAGTCACCTCCGACGCCGGTCTGCGCCGGTTTGCACACCGCAACCGTCCATCCGCCTGCGCGCGCGGCCGCCGCGATACCTGCGGTCACCACGGTCTTGCCGACGCCGGTCGACGTTCCGGTCACGAGCAGAACCGTCACCACAGCACCGCCGCATTCGACACAGCCGCATTCAAGACAGCCGCATTCAACACAGCCGCGAGGACCGACGCGGCACGGTCGACATCGGCGTCGGTGAGATCGGCGCGCGCGGTCAGTCGGAGTCGAGACCCGTCGGCCGGAACCGACGGTGGCCGGAAGCATCCGACGCGGACGCCGAGCTCGAGGCAGTCCGCGGCCGCCTGCACCGCACGCTGCGCGTCGCCCAGAACCACCGGGACCACCGCCGATTCGGTCGCTTCGACGCCCGCTGCGGCGGCCAGTTGCGTTGCTCGCACACCGATCGAGTGCACCCGTTCGGGTTCGCCGCGCAGGACGGTCAACGCGGCCGCTGCCGCGCCCACGGAGGCAGGCGCGAGGCCGGTGTCGAACACGAAGGTGCGCGCACCGTGCAGCACCTGAGTGCGCACCGCGGCCGGCCCGAGAACCACTCCGCCCTGCGATCCGAGGGCCTTGGACAGCGTTGCGGTGATCACCAGATCGGGTGCGCCGGCGAGTCCTGCTTCGTGAACGGCTCCCCGGCCACCATCCCCGCGTACGCCCAACCCGTGCGCTTCGTCGACGACGAGCACCGCATTCCGCCTCCGACACACCGCGTACAGCTCGGCCAGTGGCGCGAGATCGCCGTCGGCGCTGAACACCGAGTCGGTCACCACCAGGGCCCGCTGTTCGGGACGCTCCCGCAACAGCTCGTCGACATGGCCGGTATCGCAGTGCCGAGAGACGGCCACTCGGGCCCGAGACAGGCGACAGGCATCGATGAGCGAGGCGTGCGACGCGGCGTCGGAGATCACCAGCGCGTCTCGGCCCGCCAGTGCCGTCACGATCCCGAGGTTGGCGGTGTAGCCGGAGGAGAACACCAGTCCCGCCTCTGCTCCGACGAAGTCGGCGAGGTTCTCCTCGAGTCGCTCGTGTGCCGTCGTGGTACCGGTGACCAGCCGCGATCCGGTGGATCCGCCGCCCCACCGGCGCACGGCAGCGCAGGCTCCGTCGATGACGGCCGGATGCCTGGACAGGCCGAGGTAGTCGTTCGAAGCCAGGTCGAGGATCGCCTCCTCGGCTGTGCGGGGGATCACGACGCGCTCGAGGCCGGCCTCGCGTCGGGCGTGCGCGGTGGCGTCGAGCCACTCCAGAGCGGTCATGGCAGCACCATACTTGAACGCTGTTCAATTATGGCTTCGGGCCACCGCCAGCATCGCGCCTGCAATGGCCGCCACGTCCTCCTCGGTGCAGATGTACGGCGGCATCGCGTAGACCAAACAGCCGAACGGCCGCAGCCACACACCCGCGTCGACGGCCGCTGCCGTGGCTCGAACCATGTCCACCGGACTGCGCATCTCGACGACGCCGATGCCGCCGAGAACGCGAACATCGGCGACTCCCGGCAGGGAACTGGCGGGCGCGAGGCCGTCGGCCAACCCCGACGCCAGACGTGCGACCTCGGCGCGCCAATTACGCGAGAGCAGCAGTTCCACCGACGCCACCGCGATCGCACACGCCAGTGGATTACCCATGAACGTCGGCCCGTGCATCAGACCCCCGGCCTCGCCGCCCGATACGGTTTCGGCCACCTCGGTGGTGCACAGCGTCGCCGCCAAGGTCAGATATCCGCCGGTCAATGCCTTGCCGATGCACATGATGTCGGGCGCGACACCTGCGTGATCGGCGGCGAAGAGCTCCCCGGTCCGACCGAATCCGGTTGCGATCTCGTCGAAGATCAGCAATACCCCGTACTCGTCGGCCAATCGGCGCAGTTCCAGCAGATAGCGCGCGTCGTGGAACCGCATTCCGCCTGCGCCCTGCACGATCGGCTCGACGATGATCGCCGCCAGTTCGTGCGCGTGCTCGGCGAGTACCCACTCGAATTCGGCGACGTAGCCGGCGTCGAACTCCGCGGGCGGAGCAGGAGCGAACACCTGCTTCGCGAGCACATCGGTCCACAGCGTGTGCATGCCGCCGTCCGGGTCGCAGACGCTCATCGGCGCGAACGTGTCTCCGTGGTATCCGCCGCGCCAGGTCAACAGCCGAGTGCGACCGTTCTCGCCGCGTCCGCGCCAGTACTGCAGCGCCATCTTCACCGCGACCTCCACCGAGACCGATCCGGAATCGGCGAGGAACACCTTCTCGAGCCCTGCGGGGGTGATGTCGACCAGCAGTTCGGCCAACCTGGCCGCCGGAGCATGTGTCAGTCCGCCGAACATGACGTGGCTCATTCGACCCAGCTGATCGTGCGCGGCGGCGTCGAGCACCGGATGCCGGTAGCCGTGCACCGCCGCCCACCACGAGCTCATGCCGTCGACGAGTTGCCTGCCGTCGGCCAACGTCAGTCGCACTCCCGACGCGCTGTCGACCAGCAGCGGCGTCGCATCCGCCGGGAACCGGCTGTAGGGGTGCCAGAGATGGTCGGAGTCGATTCGACGGACGTCTTCGGAAGTCAGCACGCCAGAGCACATTGCCACAGCGCCCGTCCGGCCGTACCGAGACTGGACGGGTGGCGAAATGTCCGAATCCATTAGCATCGCAGCATGACGACGCGCACCGTGACGAGAATCGTGGGAGTGGTCGTTGCCGCCACTCTGGCGCTCTCCGCCTGCGGGGGCACGTCCGCTGCGCCCGTGCCCACCACGACCGCTCCGGACTTCGCCGTCGATACCTCCACTCCCGTGGGCGCAGTCAACGAACGCATCCTGCGGTGGATCAACGCCGAGAACACACCCGACCCCGCCGAGGTCGAGGCAGTCACCGGCCCCGAGCTGGCCGAGGCCGTCGCACCGCTGGGTGGGCTCGCCGCCCCACTCGAACAGTTGCGGGCAGGCGCACCGAACGTGGCCACGAGCTTCGAGGCCGGTCCGAACTCCGGCGTCCTGCACTTCACCACCGCGGGCATCCCGGCCACGATCACGACGTCGATCGGCACCGACGGCAAGCTCGACGGCTTCCTGGCCCGGCCGGACACCCCCACGATCTCGTCGTTCGACGATCTCGATGCGGCACTGTCGAAGGTCGCCCCGAACTATTCCTACAGCGCGTCTCGGCTCAACGGCGGCGACTGCGAATCGATCTACTCCGTCAACGCGGACTCGGTGCTTCCCCTCGGATCGGTGTTCAAGCTGTACGTTCTCGGCGCGCTCACCGACGAGATCGACGCAGGCAACATCCGCTGGGAAGACCAGCTCACCGTTCGTGATGCCACCAAGAGCGCGCCGTCGGGTGAACTGCAGAATCTGCCCGACGGCACGAAGGTGTCGGTTCGGGAGGCGGCCGAGAAGATGATCTCGTTGTCCGACAACACCGCAACCGACCTGCTGATGCAACGCCTCGGCCGCGACCGGGTCGAACGCCAACTCGGCGTCATGGGTCATCACGACCCGTCCGTCATGACGCCGATGATGGATACCCGGCAGTTCTTCGTCATCGGATTCGGCGATCCCGACATGCGAGAAGAGTGGTCCGGAGCCGACCCCGCCACTCGGGCAGAGCTGCTCGAACGGGCGGACGCGAGGCCGCTCGAGATCGACTTCGCGAACTTCCTCGACAATCCGGCGTCGGCGGACGGTGTCGAATGGTTCGCCAATGCGCAGGACGTCTGCGCTGCCATGGGTTATCTGGCCAACGGCCCGGGAGCGGAGGAGAACCGCCGCATTCTCGCGATCACCCCGGGCGTGCAGCTCGACGCGGCGCTGTGGCCGTACTCGGGCTTCAAGGGCGGCAGCGCTCCCGGTGATCTGGCCGGCGCATTCCTCGCCACGGACGCGGCCGGCCAGGACTGGATCGTGACCGAGCAGTTCCGGGCCGACGGCGCGATCGATCTGATTCCGTCCAGCTACGCGTTCCTCGTCGCGCAGCAGGCGTTCGCGCTGCTGAAATGATTGGGATTTGTAACATCGGTGTTACCGCTGCATTACACTCGCGGTCGTGGAGGCACAACACGAACCAGCCCAGCACGCGTGGCCGGAGGGTTTCAAGGAGTTCCTGGTCGGTGAGTTAACCGACTTCAGTCCCCTGGTGAACAGGGCCATGGAGGACAACTGCGCGTCGTTGTTCCGCGACGGTCCGTACGCGAAAAAGGGCTTCTGGCGCAGCTGCCGGGCCGTGTTCCGAGAATTCGTCTGGCCGGTCTGACTTTCCGGCCTTCACAGGCGGCCGCAAAAGGTTACCGTCGAGTATGGCAACCACAACGGATCACCTTCGGAACACTCTGGACGGCCGCTGGCGAGATGTGAAGAACCAGGCGCGTCAGCAACTTGCACGCGACGAGTTCCGTCCGCACTACACGCCGAACACCGTCATCGCCCGCACCAAGGCAATGGAGCAGCTCAAGTTGCTCGCCGCTGCCGGTGCAGCCGACAACGGCTTCAAGAAGGAGCACGGCGGCACCGGAGACGTCGGCGCCGCCGTGACGATGATCGAAATGCTCGCGATGAGCGACCTCTCCCTGATGGTCAAGGCCGGCGTCCAGTGGGGGCTGTTCGGCGGTGCCATAGAGAATCTCGGCACCGAACGCCACCACGAGGCCTACGTCCCCAAGATCATCAGTCTCGATCTGCTCGGCTGCTTCGCCATGACGGAGACCGGACACGGCAGCGACGTGCAGTCCCTCGAGACCACGGCCACGTACGACCCGAAGACGGACGAGTTCGTCATCAACTCGCCGACGCCGTCCTCGCGCAAGGACTACATCGGCGGTGCCGCCGAGACCGCGACCGTCGCAGCGGTGTTCGCTCAGCTCATCACTGCAGGCCCGGGCGAGGAGCCCGAGAGCCACGGTGTGCACTGCTTCTTCGTTCCGCTCCGCGACGAGAACGGTGACGACCTGCCCGGTGTCACCACCTCGGACTGTCAGTACAAGGGCGGTCTCCCCGGCGTCGACAACGGCCGCCTGATGTTCGATCACGTCCGCATCCCGCGAGACAACCTGCTCAACAAGTACGCCGATGTGTCCGACGACGGTACGTACTCCTCCCCCATCGAGAACAAGTCTCGACGGTTCTTCACGATGCTCGGAACGTTGATCCGCGGTCGCGTCACGGTCGGCGGCAGCGCCGCTGCAGCGGCCCGCGTCGCCCTCGACATCGCGACGCGATATGCGTTGCAGCGCAGGCAGTTCGCCGCACCGGATTCCGATCAGGAGGTCCTGATCATGGACTACCTGGTGCATCAGCGTCGACTGTTCCCGCTCATCGCCAAGTCCTACGCCCTGCAGTTCGCGCAGAACGAGCTCGTGTCGAAGATGCACGAGCTGCAGACCGCGGACAACCCCGACGCCGAGGAGCAGCGCGAGCTCGAGTCAAGGGCGGCAGGTCTCAAGGCCGCGAACACCTGGCATGCGACCGCCGCGATCCAGGAAGCCCGCGAAGCCTGCGGCGGCGCAGGCTATCTCGCCGAGAACCGGTTGATCTCCCTCAAGGCCGACACCGATGTGTTCACCACGTTCGAGGGCGACAACCATGTGCTGACGCAGCTGGTGGCCAAGGAACTGCTCACCGCGTACGCCGACGACGTCAAGTCCATGAGCCCGGTCGAATGGGTCAAGTTCGCCGCCGACATGGTGGGCGACCGCGTCGTCAAACGCACTGCGGCTCAGGCGATCATGCAGACCATCCTCGACCGCCGTCAGGACAACGAGGAGGAGGGCTCGCTGTTCAACCGCGGCACCCAGGTCAAGATGTTCGAAGATCGTGAGGAGTACCTGCTCTCCACCGTCGCGCGCCGGTTGCAGTCGAAGTCCAAGGACACCACTCCTTTCGAGGCGTTCAACGCGGTGCAGGATCACGTGCTGCATGCAGCGAGTGCGCACATCGATCGGATCATCTTCGAGGCGTTCATCGCCGGCATCGAATCCTGCGAGGACGCCACCACCAAGGAACTGCTCGACGAGGTCTGCGACCTGTACGCGCTGTCGGTGATCGAGGCGGACAAGGCCTGGTTCATCGAGCACCGCTACCTGTCCACCGAGCGATCCAAGGCCGTCACCCGTGCCATCAACGAGCGGTGCCGCACGCTGCGTCCGCACGCCGAACTGCTCGTCGACGGCTTCGGAGTACCCGACGCGTTGGTCGGTGCCGCGATGCTCGGAGAGCCAGGGGCGGGAACCGAGGAAGAGCCGGCCGCGAACCCCAGCCACGCGCACTGACGCGTAGCCGGGGTTCAGCCGGAAACCCGGGTCAGCCGGGAACTATCGCGAAGACCCGGCAGGGTCCGCCGGTCGCGCCCGCGTGCTTCGGTGCGCCGACGACGACCGTCGCCCCTGCCGGGGGCACCGCGTCCAGATTCGCCAGTGCCTCGACTCCGTATCGGCCTGCCCCGAGAACTGCTGTGTGAGCCGGGTATTCGCGGTCGTTCATGCGGTCGAGGCTCAGAGTGTCGACGCCGATCCCGACGACGTTGCGCTCGCGCACCAGCATCTGTGCCGCGTCTGCGCCGAAGCCGGGGGCAGCACGCTCGGCAAGCCTGTTCTGCCATCGGCTGTGCATCGCCACCAATGCGCGATCAGGTATTCGACCGTGCTCGCGCTCCCACTGCGCGATGTCCTCGGTCGTCACCACAGCTTCTGGATCCGATGCTGCCCTGGCCGAGATGTCCAGTACGACCAGCGGAGCGATCAGATCTTCGAGGGGCAGGATGTCGGCCGTCGCGCCGCCGCGAACGCGGTGTGCCGGGGCGTCGATGTGCGTGCCCGTGTGCTCCCAGTACGAGAGCTTGTTCACCAGGAAGCCGCCCAACTCGTAGGCGGCGACCGGCCGCATCGAGAACGGTTCGCTCCCCGGCCACACCGGGAAGGTCGAGCTCAGGGTGTGGGTCAGGTCCACGAGTCGGCCCGCTGGAATCGCCGACGCCACAACGGGTTCGGCGCGCACCGCTCCGGCCGTCGCAACGGTCAACGCGGCGGCCCCCAACGACCCGAACAGTGCCCTACGTCCGATTCTGCGGTTAACTGTCTCGACGACCTCTGGGCCGCACATCAGTCGGCAGCGGGGGTGACGAGCAGAACTTTGTCGTCCGATCCGTTGTCGGTGGTCAGCAGGAATGCGCCGGCGCCGCCGAAGCTGGTGAGTGAGCGCAGTCGTCCGTAGGTACCCACCAGGGCGTCGGCCTCGTCGACGAATTCTGTGCCGTCCTCGGACAGCTTGAGAAACACGAGCTTCTCTTCCTGCTGACTCGATATCACTGCGGCCCCGTTCCAGGAACCCCAACTAGCGCCGTCCGCGAAGGTCAGACCGGGCGTGGCGATGGCGGGGCTACCCGAGCTCCACACCGCGGCGAGTGCTCCGGGCACGCGGGTGGGATCGGTCATCGGTACCGACTCGTCGTAGATGAACGGAAGTCGATCGGGGCGGTATCCGTAGTTGCCGCCGGGCACCAGCAGGTTCAGCTCGTCGTCTCGGGAGGTGCCCTGCTCCACCTCGTAGATCTGATCGGTGCCGGGACGAATCGCCAAGCCCTGCACGTTTCGATGCCCCAGAGTGAAGATGCGATCCGGTGATCCCGCGGCCGGAGAACCGTCGGCATTGATATGTAGAACCTTGCCGCCCAACGAGTTCCGATCCTGCGGAACCGTCGGCGACGCCGTGTCTCCGGTGCCGACGTACAGGGTGCCGTCGGGGTGGGCCAGAATTCTGCAGCCGCCGTGGCGACCGCCGTCGGCGACGGGAATGTCATCGACGAGGGTGCCGGTGCGCGTCAGTGCGGTCCACTCCGGATCGACGGTCCACGAGAGCACGGCGATGTGGTTGTCGCTGCGGCCGCCGGCACTTCCTGTTCCGGCGCTACCGGTTCCGCCTGCGGAGCCCTGTACGCCCTGGCAGGTGTAGATGGTTCTGGATGCTGCAAAATCCGTCGCGAGGGCGATGCCCATGAGGCCCGTCTCGCCGGACGCGTAGAGGTCGTCGAGATCGGCGGCGAGGTCGCGGACGGTCCCGTCGACGGCGCGGATCACGAACCGGCCGGAACGCTCCCCGGTCAGCACCGTTCCGTCGGGCGCGACCACCGCGTCCCACGGTTTCGCGAGTCCGTCGAGCACGGTGGTGACCGTCAGGCCGGGTAGCGGATCGGCCTGTGCCGTCGCGGTGGTCGTAGCCGCGAGCGTCAGGAAGACGCTGGCGGCGAGTACTCCGGAACTGGACACCAGCTTGTTCATCCACACTCCTGACGACGATCCGCGACCGGTCCGATATGACCGATATCACATGATTTTAAACACAGTCGAGGGGATGCTCGCCGACTCACGACGCAATTCGCTGGTCGGCGGTCAGCCGACCTCGGGCGTGACGAGCAGCACCTGATCGTCGGATCCGTTGTCGGTGGTGAGCAGGAAGCCGCCGTCGGTTCCGAAGGGGGTGAGCGAACGCAACCTGCCGTAGGTGCCGTCCAGTGCCTCCGCCTCGGCGACGTACTCGGTTCCGTCCTCCGACAAGGCCAGGAAGACGAGCTTCTGCCCCTGCTGACTCGAGATCACCGCGGCACCGTTCCAGGAGCCCCACTGCTCACCGTCGGTGAACGTGACGTCGGGGGTGGCGATGGTCGGATCACCCGAACTCCACACTGCAGGCAGGGCACCGGGAACCCGATCGGGATCGGTCATGGGGACCGATTCGTCGTAGACCGACGGGCGTCGATCGGGGCTGTAGCCGTAGTTTCCGCCTGGCACCAACAGGTTCAGCTCGTCGTCCCGGCTCGTCCCCTGCTCGACCTCGAAGATCTGATCGGTGCCGGGACGGATCGCCAGTCCCTGCACATTGCGGTGACCGAGAGTGAAGATGCGATCCGGCGCGTCGGCTGCGGCGGTGCCATCGGCGTTGACGTGTAACACCTTGCCGCCCAGTGAGTTCCGATCCTGAGGAAATGTCGGGTTCGCGTTGTCGCCGGTGCCGATGTACAGAGTGCCGTCAGGGTGGGCCAAGATTCGGCAGCCTCCGTGCCGTCCGCCGTCGGCGACCGGAATGTCGTCGACGACAGTGCCGGTTCTCGTCAGGGCAGTCCACCCCGGATCGACGGTCCACGACACGACGGCAATGCTGTTCTCGCCGCTACCCTGGCGCCCCTGGCAGGTGAACACGGTTCGAGAGGACTCGAAATCCACCGCCAGTGCGATACCCATGAGCCCGGTCTCACCGGCGGCGTAGAGATCACCGAGGTCCGCGTTCAGTTCACGCTGGACTCCTGCGGAGTCGCGGATGACGAACCGACCGGAGCGCTCTCCGGTCAGCACCGTGCCATCGGGAGCAACCACCACGTCCCAGGGCTTGTCGAGGCCGTCGAGCACGGTGGTGACCGACAGGTTCGGCAGCGGTCCGGTAGGCGCGGCCGGGGAGGGAGCAGCGTCGGAATCGGAGCCCTGCGACGACGAGGTCGCGGACGACTCGGTCGGCTCTGCACTGCTGCCCTGTTCGGTGGTGTCCGTCGAGCAGGCCGCTACCAAGGCCACGCTCATGGCGATGACCGCTGCGCCGGTGACCGGTTTCTTCACGAGCTCTCCTGACGATGTTCGGTAAGTCCCATTCCTCCGGTATCACCGTTTTCGCGACTTCCGAACCACCGACGGATCGCAATCGTGCTCAGGACACCAGTCGATACCCGGCTTCGACGACCGCGGCGTCCACCGTCGCGTCATCGAGCGCCGAATCGCTGCTCACCACGACTGCCCCGGAATCCACATCGACGTCAACGCCGGTGACTCCTGCGATCTCCGAGACTTCTTCTTTCACCGACGCGGCGCAATGCCCGCACGTCATGCCCTCGACCGAATACGTCGTCTGCATCTGAATTTCCCCTCTTCCGTCAGGAACGAACCAGGCGCGCGATGGCCTCGGAGGCCTCTTTCACTTTCGCGTCCGCCTCGGGTCCGCCGTGTTTCGCGGCTTCCACGACGCATCCTGCGAGGTGGGCGTCGAGCAGCTTCAACGAGACCGACTGCAGCGCCTTGGTCACCGCAGACACCTGGGTGAGGACATCGATGCAATAGCGGTCGTCTGCGACCATTCGCGAAATGCCGGCCACTTGGCCCTCGATTCGGCGCAATCGCTTCAGCAGATCGTCCTGCTCGGCGCTGTAGCTGCTCATAACGCCCACCATACCCCTACCCGGTATGGGGTGCACGTCCCGAGAGGACCCGACGGACGCCGTCGACCATCAACAGTGCGGCCGCCGTGACGACCAGAGCGGCCAGCGCGATCCAGGACCCCGAGTAGAACGTCCCCGAATATGCCGGGGACACGTCGGCAACCGCGGGAAACTCGGTGGTGCGCACGCCCGCATTCCAGCACGCCACAGCTCCGATCACCGCGAGCAGAGCCAGCCCCAGCTCCGCCCACCCGAGGGACTTCCTCACAGGTACTCCCGCTTCGCCGTCTCCAGAGCCGCACGCAGACCGTCGTCGTCCTTCGCCCAGGCCTGCACCAGCCCACCGCCCACCAGCCGCAGCCCGATGCCGTGACGCTTGCGCGGCACACCCGACAGCTCCCCGAGTACCCGCGCGGTCTCCCACCTCTTCGGCTCGTAGTCGCCGTCGGCGTACTCCGCCGGCGGCAGTATGTCGTCGATCTCGTCCAGATCGACGGTCTCGGTCCCCTGCCGCAGCCGACGCGTGGTGAGTTCGACGCTCACGTGCATCCGCGCGGCGCGCAGCTGGACGTACGTGAGACCGAGGAGGATCAACGAGAACAGTGCGAGTGCGAACCAGTGGATCACCGGTCCCGATGCGAGTTCGACTGCGAGTACCACCAGGCAGAACACCGGCCCCCACGCCAGCATGCGCCACCGACCACCGGGCTCGTGGAAGAGCACGGGCTCGTCGATGGGAGTCTCGCTGTTCATGTCACTGTTCATCTCACTGCTCACGGACGAACCACTCCCGCGCCGACGGCCGGTAGACCAGAACGGCTGCGACCACCAGCGCAACGGTGATCACCAGCAGCACGAACGGAAACACCAGCGCGGCGAACGTCAGCAGCAGCGCCACGGCTCCGGACAGTGCCACCAGGGCGCGTCGGAACCTGCGGTCTCCGGCGCGGACGGGGCCCGACATCAGACCGACGGCCAAGCCGACCACTCCGAAGATGACGCCGAGTCCGCGGAACACCGTCAGGAAGGAGTCGATCTGTTCGTCGGTCGCACCGCCGGTGGTGAACGATGCGCGGATCTGATCGGCCGGCAGCGTCAGGGCGATCATGCACAGGACGATCAGCAGCACCGCCGAGGACAACCACAGCCAGTAGGCGGCGGATACCACTCGGGGCCGGGCGGTCGGTGCGTCGGTGTCTGCGCTCACGCCAGACATCCTGCCACCGTCGGCGAGCTGTGAGTCCGGCCGGCAGAAATTCTGCGCCGACGCGACGCGCTCAGCCTGCAGAGATTCCCAGCGCCATGATCGCGATGGCGGCCGAGACGGCGAGCAGCAGCCCCAGTAGGGCCCAGCCGGGGCGACCGCTCTCGGCGGGACAGGGCTCGCGGTCGACGGCCGGTACTGCGGTCGGCTGCGCCATGCTCGCTGCTGCAGGGATGTTGTCTGCCATGTCGGTTCCGATCACTCGAGAAGATATCGAGAGTGATGCTAGTCACACAGTCGGTACCGCCGCCGAGAACACGCCCGAAACTATCGCTCTCCCGAAGCGACGAAGTATTCGTTGGATTCCCGACGGTGCATCAGGTAGATCGCCCCGGCGGCCAGCACTCCCTGACCGATGCCGAGCACACTCATCACGATGTTCATCGCGCCCGCGCTCGACGCGATCGAGAACAGTTCCAGGACCGTGGTGAACACGGTGAACGATCCGATGACGGTGAGCAGCATGCGCGCCCACATCTTGCCCGCACGCATCCGCTTGACCCAGAACAGGAACAACGCCCCGAAACCGAGTACGACGAACACCGTGACGACGAGCATCACCGTCACCATCGACTGCGTGGACTCCACCGTCATGTCGGCGGCCGCGTCCTGCGCTGCGAGGTCGTCGAGCAAGGACTGCGCAAATTCCTCGCGCGCCCCGAACAGCGTCCACACCGAGAACAGTGCCGAGAGCGCTCCGATCAGCGCCACTCCCCACCACAGGTGGCGAGCGGTCTCGACGTCGACGGGGGCCGGACGCGGGGTCGGCTCCAGCTCCGGTCCTGGCTGCGGGAACCCGTGCTCCATCTCCCAGCGCTGCCAATCCGGCTGCGGCGGTTGGTTACCCGGGGTGTTGCTGTCGGGGTTGTTGTTCGGAGGATATTCGTTCACAACCAGCCCGCCACTTCGGTAGCCCAATAGGTCAGTACGACATCGGCACCGGCGCGCCGGATGCCGACGAGCGATTCCAGTACCGCTGCGTCGCGGTCGATCCACCCGTTCTGAGCGGCGGCGGTGATCATGGCATATTCCCCGGAGATCTGGTACGCCGCAACCGGAACCGGTGACATCTCGGCGACGTCGCGAAGAATATCGAGATACGACATGGCCGGCTTGACCATCACCATGTCGGCACCCTCGGCGAGATCGAGCTCTACTTCGTGGGTGGCCTCACGACGGTTGGCTGCGTCCTGCTGGTACGTCCGGCGATCGCCCTGCAGCGACGAGCCGACGGCTTCGCGGAAAGGACCGTAGAACGCCGAGGCGTACTTCGCCGAGTACGCCAGCTGACCGACCTCGACGTGTCCGGCTGCGTCCAGTCCGGCGCGGATGGCACCGACCTGCCCGTCCATCATTCCGCTGGGTCCGAGCAGGTGCGCACCGGACTCCGCCTGCGCGACGGCCATGTCGACGTACCGCAGCAGGGTGGCGTCGTTGTCGATGGATCCGTTCTCCCCCAGGACTCCGCAGTGCCCGTGGGAGGTGAACTCGTCCAGGCAGGTGTCGGCCATGATGACGGTCGAATCCCCGAGGTCGGTCTTCAGCCGCGCCAGACCCCGATTGAGAATTCCGTCCGGGTCGGTTGCACCCGAGCCGGTCTCGTCCTTGTCCTCGGTCCTCGGTACCCCGAACAGCATGACGCCGCCGACGCCGGCCGCGACGGCCTCTTCGGCTGCAGCGCTCAGCGAATCCAGCGTGTGCTGATACACCCCCGGCATCGAGCTGATCGCCCGAGGCTCGCCGATGCCGTCGGCCACGAACATCGGCAGCACCAGATGCCGTGGCTCGAGCGAGGTCTCGGCCACGAGTCGACGCAGTGCCGGGGTACGGCGCAGGCGTCGGGGACGGTCGGTGGGGAACAAGCGAACTCCTTACGGACCGGGTGCTACTCGGCTCTTCTGGTGGGACCTAGCGCCGACGTGACTTCTTCCGCGGCGGGGGCAGCGCACCCTCGGCGCGCAGGCGAGCCGCGTGCTCGGCGAGTGCCTCGACCAACGGTCCGACCTGAGCCGACTCGGGCTGCACGTCCACGCGCAGACCGAATTCGACGGCCGTCTCGGCGGTCTTGGGTCCGATGCATGCAACGAGCGTGCGGGCGTGTGGCTTTCCGGCGATGCCGACCAGGTTCCGGACGGTGGAACTCGACGTGAAGCACACTGCGTCGAAGCCGCCGGTCTTGATCATCTCGCGGGTCTCGGCGGGGGGCGGTGCTGCCCGGACGGTGCGGTAGGCGGTGACGTCGTCGATCTCCCAGCCCCGTTCGCGCAGGCCCTCGGCGAGAGTTTCGGTGGCGATGTCGGCGCGGGGCAACAGAACTCGGTTGACCGGGTCGAAGACCTCGTCGTACGGCGGGAAGTCCTCGAGCAGTCCGAGCGAGCTCTGCTCACCCGAGGGCACCAGTTCGGGGTTGATGCCGAACGAGCGCACCTTCGCCGCGGTTGCCTCACCGACACACGCGATCTTGACGCCGGAGAACGCGCGAGCGTCCAGACCGAACTCCTCGAACTTCTCCCACACGGCGCGCACGGCGTTGGTGGAGGTGAACACGACCCACTGGTAGCGGCCGTCGACCAGGCCCTTGACGGAGCGTTCCATCTGGGCCGGGCTGCGCGGGGGCTCGACGGCGATGGTCGGGACCTCGATGGGGATGGCTCCGTGGGTGACGAGGCGATCGCTCATTTCCCCGGCCTGATCCTTGGTGCGGGGCACCAGCACGGTCCAGCCGTACAGTGCGCGAGATTCCCACCAGGACATCTTGTTTCGGCCCGAGACGACCTTGCCCACGGTGACGACGAGTGATCCGACGAGCTCGGATCCAGCATCGTTGAGGGTGGCGAGGGTGGCCTCGACGGTGCGCTGCTGACGGGTGGTGCCGCGGACGGTGATGGCCGCGGGCGTCTGCGGCGCGAGGCCGTGTTCGACCAGGGCACTGGCGGTTTCGGCCAGGTGGCCCGACGTGGCGTGCAGTACGAGCGGGCCAGGAGCAGCTGCGAGTGCTGCCCAGTCGACCTCGCCGCGGACGTCGGCCTCGGTGTGACCCGAGCCGAGTGCCATGCCTGCGTAGCTGGGGACGGCTGATCCCGACGGCAGGCCGGGGAGCACCTCGAACGGCACGTGCGTGCGAGCGACGGCGCTGACCTCGGCGATCACCGAGTCGGTCGTGAGCGGATCACCGGAGACCAGGCGAACCACGTCGTGGCCGTTCTTGGCCTCGGCGAGAAGGGTTTTGGCGACCTCGGCCGGTTCGCCGAGTGCCGGACGAACCTCGACACCGTTCTCACCCGTCTCTGGGTCACGCGGAACGTCGGCACCGACGAGGGCGGTGACACCCTTGTCGACGTCGGGATCGGTGAACGCGAGCTCGGCCGCTCCGAGCACTTCCCGTGCCCGGACCGTGAGCAGAGCCGGGTCACCCGGCCCGGATCCCACGAACAGGATCCGTCCGTTGGTGTTCTTGCGGACTGGGCTCATCGGTTGTTCTCCAGTGCTGTCTTGTGTGGGTACTGCAGTTCTATCGGGGTTGCGGTGCCCCGTTTCGGAATCAGTCGAGCGGTGGCGATCGACTCTCTTCGCACCACCGGACGAGTCGCCTTGCGTTTGGCGCGTCCGCGGACGGGTGCCGTTATGGCCCTAGACATGAGATCCACCCTGTACCTGAGAACCGGCCTGTGCTGGTTCGGTGACTGAAACGAGTTCGCGCGCACCGAGATCGAGCAGTTCGCGGGCCAGTTCGCGGCCCAGCTCCTCGGCTCGGTCGGGTGATCCGACGATCGACGCGCGGATGGTGTCGCTGCCGTCGATGGCGGCGACGCAGCCCCGCAACGACAGTTCGTCGAAGATGCGGCCGTCCTCGTCGATGGATTCGACGACCTCTGCGATCGCGCCGACCGGAGCGGTGCAGCCGGCTTCGAGTTCGGCGAGCAGTCCACGTTCGGCCGCCACCGCGGCGCGTGAGTGTGCGTCGTCGAGGGTGGCGATCGCGGTCACGAGATCGGTGTCCTCGACGCGACATTCGACTGCCAGCGCGCCCTGGGCGGGTGCCGGAAGCAACTGCACCGGGTCGAGCGCTTCGGTGACGACATCCAACCTGCCGATACGGGACAGACCGGCGCGGGCGACGATGACGGCGTCGAGCTCACCCGACGCGACCTTGCCGATCCTGGTGTCGAGGTTGCCGCGCAACGGCAGAACGTTCAATCCCTGTCCGAGAGCACGTAATTGAGCGATCCGGCGGGGTGCGGACGTGCCGACCTTCGCGTCGGCGGGCAGTTCACCGAGTACCAGTCCGTCCCGGGCGACCAGGGCGTCGCGCGGGTCCTCGCGAGCGGGGATGGCGGCGATGGTGAACCGGTCGTCGGCCGCAGTCGGCAGATCCTTGTACGAGTGCACGGCGATGTCGACGGTGCCGTCGGCCAGCGCCTCACGCAGCGCCGCGGTGAAGACACCGACGCCGATGGTCTGCACGGGCGCAGCAGAGAGGTCGCCCGCGGTCTTGACGATCACCAGTTCCGCCTCGACTCCGGCTGCCGCGAGGGCCACCCGAACGGTGTCGGCCTGGGTGGTCGCGAGAAGGCTTCCGCGAGTGCCGATCTTGACGATGTCGGTCATTCGGCACGCTCCTGACCGGTGGTCTCGCCGGGGTAAGAGTCCGAGCGCAGATCGGTACGACTGGCGGTGAAATCGTCCACCAGCTCCAGCGAGCCGATCTCCATCGGCATGGCAACCGCGTCGACCGAGCCGGGGCTCAGCTCGAACAACTCACGCAGCGCAGCGGCGTAGGAATCCCCGCCCGGCGTACTGGCGAGCTGCTTGACCCGCACGGTGGGCGAATGCAGCAGCTTGTCGACGACGCGGCGCACGGTGCGGGCCACCTCGTCGCGCTGCGGCGAGTCGAGCCCGGGCAGCCGCGATTCCAGCCGCAGCAGCTCTCCCTCGACCACCTCGGCAGCACGCTGACGCAGTGCCGTGACAGTGGGGGTGACCTCGGCAAGTCGTTGTCCGGCAAGGTATCCCGAGAGTTCGCTGGAGACGATCTCGCGAGCCGCCGACGCGTCGTTCGCCGCGGCACCGGCAGCAGGATCACGCTGCAGGGACTCCATGTCGAAGACGGTGATGCCCGGCAGACCCGACACCGCGGCGTCGACGTCGCGCGGCAGACCGAGGTCGCAGATCACCAACGGTCGATCGGAGCCGCGGCGGGCGAGAGCGAGGTGGGCGTCGGCGATGGAGACCACGGCCCCCACCGCTCCGGTACAGGTGAGGAGGATGTCGGCCTCGGCGACTGCGTCGGCCAGGTTCTCGAGCGCGACCGAGGTTGCCGTGATGCCGTTGGAGACGGCGTTCTCGGCCAGGTGGTCGGCTCGCTCGCGAGTGCGGTTGACGACGGTCAGGCTGCCGATGCCGGCGCGGCCCAGGTGAGCGACGGCGAGTCCGCCCATCGCACCGGCCCCGAGGACGACGGCCTTGCGGCCCGCGAGGGAACCGCCGAACAGGTCCGCGGCGCGGTCGAGGGCGACCGAGACCACCGAGGCTCCGGCGGCGTCGATTCCGGTTTCGCTGTGCACGCGCTTTCCCACGCGCAAGGCCTGCTGAGCCAGTTCGTGCATCACCCGGCCCGATGCCTGCTGCCCGTCCGAGGCGGCGTACGCCGAGCGGATCTGGCCGAGGATCTGCTGCTCGCCGATGACCATCGAGTCGAGGCCACTGGCCACGGCGAAGAGATGCTCGACGGCGGCCTCGCTGTAGCGGACGTAGGCGTGCTTGGTCAGGTCCGCGACCTCGAGCCCGGAGTGCTCACCGAGAACTTCGCCGACGGCGGTCAGCGCGCCGTGGAACGCGTCCACGACGGCGTAGATCTCGACGCGATTGCATGTGGATACCACCATGACCTCGGAAATGCTTCCGCTGGCCATCAGCTTGTCGGTCAGTTTCGGGCGATCGGTGTCCGTGATGGCGACACGCTCGAGGACTGCGACGGGAGCGCTACGGTGCGAAATCCCGACGAGAAGGACACTCACGGTGCAATCACCGATCCGTTTCTTGTCGAACTGTTGACTGGGCTTGGGTTGCCGGCGATGCGCGGGCCGTGACTGCGGCCGAGACGTGCCGTGGACGTGAGCGGGGGCGGCGAGACCGGCTGCGGTCGGGGCGCGGTGACGATGGCCGGACCGGCGATATCGGCAGGTCCGGAGACGTTGCGGGAGCTGTTGAAGGAGAGCACCTGCATCTCCACGGCCAGGTCGACGCGCCGCACCTCGACGTGTTCGGGGACGTCGAGAACCATGGGCGAGAAGCTCAGGATGCATTCGACGCCACCGGAGACGAGCTTCTCGGCGACGCTGTGCACGGCCTCGTCGGGGGTGGCGATGACGCCGATGGTCGCTTCGAGTTCGCGGCAGGCGACGACGAGTTCGTCGACGTGCCGGACGGTGAGGCCGTCGACGTCGGTGCCCACTCGCGCCGGGTCGCTGTCGAAGAGGCCGACCATCGTGAAGCCGCGTCGAGCGAATCCGCCGTAGCCGGCCAGCGCCTGCCCGAGGTTGCCGACTCCGGCCAGGACGACGCGGTGGCCGCGGTCGAGTCCGAGTGCGCTGTCGATCTTGGCGCGCAGGCGAGCCACGTCGTAGCCGACTCCGCGGACGCCGTTGGGGCCGAGGAAAGAGAGGTCCTTGCGCAGTTTCGCCGATCCGACGCCTGCTGCGGTGGCCAGTTCTTCACTGGAGACGATGAGAACGCCCTCGTCTGCGAGGATCGAGAGGACCCGCAGGTACGTCGCCAGACGGGTGACCGTAGCCTGAGGGATGACCCGCTCTACGCCGCTGGGCGACGGGCGCTCTTCGGTCACGTCTGGGGCTCCTCGTCCGAACGGCAACGACGGCCGATCTTCACGCTGATCCTGCGTTCGTGTCTATTTCACGGACGCTGTTCACACCACGGTAACTGCTTGTGAACGAATGAACAAAGTTGCGCACACCGGCCCTCACCTGCACACGCGAGAGCAATCACACGTTCTTAGGGTGCCCTGCCCGGGTCAGATCGGCCCGCAACCGCGGCACGTCTACCTCCCAGTAACTGTGTTCGATGCCGTCGAGCAGCACCACGGGCACTCGATCCCCGTACTCCGCACGCAGGTCAGGCGATTCCGCTGCCGCCTCGTCGACGTCGACGACGGTCACTGCCACGTCGAATTCGCGGCACACCTCGTTCAGGACCTCGAGCGCGTGAGTGCAGGAATGGCAGCCTGCACGGGTGAGAAGAGCCACGCCGGTGGGGGTCGTCTGCATGCCTCCACTGTGACACGGCCGTAACGGAGACGAAGGTCACAGTCCCCGGTCCCACGTGGGGCCGAACGACAGGGGTCGAGTGCTGCCCTTCGCCTGTCGTCCGGACAACCCCGACTAGGCTTGCGGCGAGCGACTCGACTGGGAGGTGGACAGAAGTGAGTGACGGGGGAACAGACCTGCCGATCGAGAACACGCCCGATATCGACATGGTCGATACGAACGATCCGCGCGAGGACAAGCAGTTCAAGCGCCGCATCCGCAGAATCCGCAATCCGTTCGGTCCGAGCGACGCCGAGGTTCGCGCCAACGTTGCAGGCCAGGCCAGTGCCGATGCCGCTCTGGCGTTGCAGATCGAGTCCGAGGGGGCCGTTCCGCGGGATCTGACTGCTGCCGCCTTCTTCGACGTGGACAACACGATGGTGCAGGGCGCGTCGATCATTCACTTCGCTCGAGGGTTGGCCGCCCGCAAGTACTTCACCAGCGGTGATCTGGCCCAATTCGCTTGGCAGCAGGTCAAATTCAGGGTCAGCGGCAAGGAGAACAGCGAGGATGTCGCCAGCGGACGCGAGAAGGCGCTCTCGTTCATCACCGGCCGTCCCACCTCGGAGCTGACCCGGCTCGGCGAGGAGATCTACGACGAGATGATCGCTGACAAGATCTGGGCCGGCACCCGGGCTCTGGCGCAGATGCACCTCGACGCCGGTCAGCAGGTCTGGCTGGTGACGGCCACTCCCCTCGAACTGGCCCAGATCATCGCCAAGCGTCTCGGCCTGACCGGCGCGCTCGGAACCGTCGCCGAAAGCAAGGACGGAGTGTTCACCGGCCGTCTCGTCGGCGACATCCTGCACGGCATCGGCAAGGCGCACGCGGTGCGCTCGCTGGCGGTGCGTGAAGGTCTCAATCTCAAGCGCTGCACCGCGTACTCGGACAGCCACAACGACGTGCCGATGCTCTCGCTGGTCGGCACCGCCGTGGCGATCAACCCCGATACCGATCTGCGTGAGCTGGCCAAGAACCGGGGTTGGGAGATCCGCGACTACCGCACCGGACGCAAGGCCGCCAAGATCGGTGTGCCCACGGCGTTGGCGTTGGGCGCGGTGGGCGGCGGGCTCGCTGCGGTGATCGGCCGTCGCAAGGCCTGATCCGTCCGACCGCGGGCGATCAGAGAGTGAGCTGCATCAGCGTCAGGTCCAACCACCGACCGAACTTGACGCCCACCTGTGGCATCTGTCCGACGGTGGCGAACCCTAACTTCTCGTGCAGAGCGATCGACGTGGTGTTCTCGGACTCGATGAATCCCACCAACACGTGAATGTCGCTCGCTTTCGCTCGCTCGATCAACTCGCTCAGTAGCGCACTGGCCAGCCCGCGACGGTAGAAGTCTCGGTGGATGTACACCGAATGTTCCACCGAGTGTCGGTAGCCGCTCTTGACCCGCCACTGCCCGTACGACGCGTATCCGGCCACCCGGCCGTCGACCTCTGCGGTGAGTACCGGGTATCCCGCGGCGATCCGCCCCTCGAACCAGGCCGTGCGATCGGCGAGGTCGACCTGTTCTTCGTCCCAGATGGCGGTGGTGTTGGCGACCGCATCGTTGTGGATGTCGAGAATCTCGGGTAGATCGGCAGCGGAAGTGTCGCGAATTTGCACGGCCACACGATAACCCGAGCGTCTAACCCAGGAAGACGTTGCGCCTCTTGGCAAGCAGTCGATACAACGTGTGCTGAATTGTTTCGCGCACGTGGTCGGTCAACTCGAACAGCACCATCGGATCCTCGAATGCGGTGGAGTCGTACCCGTCGGTGGGGATCGGCTTGCCGAACTCGATGTACCACTTGGACGGCAACGGGATCAGACCCAGCGGGCCGAGGTGCGGAAAGAACGGCGTCACCGGAAAGTACGGCACGCCCATCAACCGGGCCAGTGGTGCGATGTCGCCGATCTTGGGGTAGATCTCTTCCGAGCCCACGATGGAGCACGGGATGATCGGCACACCCGTCCGCAGAGCAGCCGAGACGAATCCGCCGCGACCGAATCGCTGCAACTTGTAGCGCTCGCTGAACGGTTTACCGATGCCCTTGAACCCCTCCGGGAACACGGCGGCGACCTCGCCGGTACGCAGCAGACGCTCGGCGTCGGGGTTGCACGCCAGCGTGTGCCCGGCCTTGCGCGCGATCGTGCCGACGCCTGGCATCTCGAATGCCATGTCGGCGGCCAACATTCGCAGTGGGCGGTGCGCCGGGTGGTGATCTCGCACGGCGACCGACGCCATCAGCGCATCGACGGGCACGACGCCCGCATGGTTGGCGACGACGAGCGCGCCGCCGTCGGACGGAATGTTCTCGATGCCCTTGACCTCGACGCGGAACCACTTGTCGAACAACGGCCGCAGCAACGGAAGCCAGACCGCGTCGGCGAAGTGCGGGTCGTAGCCGAACTCGTCGACACTGTAGTCACCGGCCAGCCGCCTGCGAACGAACTCGGCGACCGAGGAGATCTGGTCGACGATCGTCGACTTGGTGTCGTCGATCATCGACAGCAACGGAGTCGGGAGCGAGGGCGTCACTGCCGACGCGTCGGCAGGAGCCGGGGCCGGCAACGGCGTCGGCTCGCGCGGATCGGCGTAGGCGGAGGGGTGCCGTTCACGCGAGCCCGCAGCCGCTCGCGCCGAGCGGCCGGACGTGCCGCCGTGCAATGGAATCACTTTGGCCACTTCGCTCACCTGTCCCCTCCCGAATTACGCACCGCTCCCGAACTACGCAGTGCCGCCAGCGCCCGCGCCGTGGACGCGCCTGTCTCGACGGCCGAGACCAGTCGATCTTCGACGCTGTCCACCCATTCGGTTCTGATGACCGGCCGCAGCGCTGCGCCTCGGACGAAGTCGTCGAATGCCTGAACCGTAGTCCACCGCGGCTCGAAGCCAAGGACGGACCGCATACGGGTGGTGTCCAGTCCGCAGCCGAAGTGGAAGTAGTCGAGTTGCTCGGTGGTGAACTCGCGCATCATGCCGCCCATCAGTGCGCGGCCGACGCTCTTGAACAGCGGAAACGGTACCGGCACCTGAACGCGGCCGGCTCGACGAATTGCCTGGGACAGCATGATCGTGCCGTCGGCTCCGATGTTGAACGTGCCGGCCGACCCACCGAGAGTCGCGCGCTCGAGCGCAGCCAGAGCGTCTTCCTCGTGCAGCAACTGCATGCGTGCGTCGCGACCTACGATGCTGGGAATCAGCGGCGAGGTCATGTAGCGCGAGATGGTGCCGTTCAGTCGTGGACCGATCAGCGGTGCCATGCGCAGGATCGACACCGCGATGTCCGGTCGTCGACGCCCGAGACCGCGCACGTATCCCTCGATGTCGATCGAGTCCCGCGCGTACCCACCGCTCGGGGGGCGTCGAGCACTCATCTCCTCGGTGAATTTCACCGGATCCTTCGCGCTGCAGCCGTACACCGCGGACGACGAACGCAGTACCACCCTCTCGACGGTCGGTGACTTCTGGCAGACCGCGAACAGCTGCATCGCGCCGATGACGTTGAGGTCTTTCATCGTCGCGCGGCCGCCGGATTTCGGGGGCTTGGCGACGGTGGCGGCGTGCACGACGGTGTCGACGCCGGCATTGCGAATCACTTTGCCGATCAGCGGATTACGAATGTCGGCGCGGACGAATTCCGCGCGTCCCATGCGGCGCAACAGATCCTTGCTTGGCGAGACTGCATCGACGGCGATGACGCGCTCGATGTTGGGATTCTGGGCCAGTCTGGTGACGAGGTAGCCGCCGAGGAATCGGCTCGCTCCGGTCACGAGGACCACTCGGGGCGCAGACGATCCACGATCGCTCGGACTCACTGCGCACCCCCAACGTCGGTTCCGCTGCAAAGCCTACTGGATCGACCGGGCTCGGCGCGGGTGAGAAGCAAAGCCCGTTCTTCGAACGGAAGAAGCCCGCCACCGATGGTGACGGGCTTCCCCATGAAGCAGATGACGGCAGGCTTATTTGCCGAGTTTCCTGCGCTGCACGCGGGTACGACGAAGCAACTTGCGGTGCTTCTTCTTCGACATGCGCTTGCGACGCTTCTTGATCACTGAACCCATGCGGGTGTCCTCACGTTCTTCTCTAGCGTTTTCGCGCACGCCGTTTGCGTACGCCTACCTGACAACCAAGCCCTGAGGGCTTCGAGCCAAAAGCCTTGGTCACCGAGCTGGCGCTGGGGCCACGTACTCGCCCACGGCTGCACACCGGCTGGCTGGCACGACGAGCGCCAATCCTACCGGTGTGAACCAGGACTTACGAAACCGGCCCCACGTGCACTACTAGCCTGCGTCGAAGTACGAGGTCTCGAGATAGTCGTGGACCGCCTTGGCGTGCACACGAAAAGATCGACCCACTCGTACAGCGGGCAATTCTCCGCCGTGCACCAGCCGGTACACGGTCATTTTCGAAACCCTCATCAGCGTCGCCACTTCGGCGACCGTGAGGAACTGCGTTCCGGCCAGGGCCGGTTGACCATCCGGGGACGAACCCTTGGACGGCTTGTTTATAGACGCCATCAATCCACATACCTCCGGCACGTCTCATGCGGCAGGCTTCCCCTCCTGCCGAACAGACACGCACGTGCTGCCCCCGAGCCTATAGGGACAGATGGGGTTACTGCGACGGGTGTGGGGAAAAGATTTTTTATTCTGCTGTGATGCCCATCTCAATGGATCGGGCATTCGCGGCACCGAGGGCATCGAAAAACGCTGCTCGGACGCCCTTTCTCTCCAATTCACGCACTGCTGCGGCTGTCGTTCCGCCGGGAGAAGTCACGGCGTACCGGAGCTCGCTCGCGCTCTCGTCGGAGCGATCGAGCATCGCTCCGGACCCCACCATCGTCTGAACCACGAGCGCCGACGCCACGTCGCGGCTCAATCCCAGGCCCACTCCGGCGTCGATCATGGCCTCGGCCACGAGGAAGAAGTAGGCCGGCCCGGAGCCGGACACGGCGGTCACGGCGTCGAGTTGGTTCTCCTTGACCACGACCACCTTGCCGACGGCCGAGAGGATCGACCGCACGAGTTCGAGGTGCTCGGCGCGGGCGTACTTGCCCGGTGCCAACACGCTGACGCCCTCCCCCACCAGCATCGGGGTGTTGGGCATGACTCGAACGACCGGGAAGCCGGCGGGGAGCTTGGGCTCGAACTTGGCGGTGGGAACGCCTGCGGCCAGCGAGACGATGAGTTGTTCGCGATCGCCGTCGAGTTCGATCTTCGTGATCTCGGTCAGTGCCGCTTCGACGTCGGCCGGCTTGACCGCCAGCACGATCACATCGGCTCCCTCGGATGCGTCGCCGACGGTGGTGGTCAGTACTCCGAATTCCTTGGCGATCTCCTTGGCGCGGGCCTCGGACTTCTCGGCGACCACCAGATCGCGCACTGCGTGGCCGGACTCGAGGAGTCCCGCAATCAACGCCTCACCGATCCGTCCGCCGCCGATCACTGCAATTCTCGTCATACGACCAAGCCTGCCATGTCAGTTCGAGCGCGGCACCATCGCCAACTGTCTGCTCTGCACCACGACGGCACCGGTCGAATCCAGCACCACGTGGTCCTCCTCGAACCAGGTGCTGCCGATGACGGTGCTGGTCGCCGCCACCCGCAGCCACCCCGGTGCCGGACGGCGTCGCAGGTAGGTCGTCAACTGCACGGTCGGAGCCCAACCGAACATTCCGCGGTTCATGGTCACCGGAGCCGAGATGTCTCCGGTCATCAGTGCGAACAGCACTGCGGTGTCGAGGTCGGCCTCGTCGCCCGCGAAGGGACGCACCCACAGTCGAATCTCCGCCTCGCCCTGCTGGCCGGTCAGGAACGACGCCGACGCCGCGTCGATCCGCATCTCGCAGCCCTTGGCGACGTGCACGATCGACGCCATCGGATGATCGCCCGCCACCGCGAGGGTCTCGGCCGGCGGCTCGGCTGCCATCGACGCCAGAGACGTGGGCGTCTCGTGGTGGGGTTCCTCGGAATCGGGACGACCGAGGGTCACCACCGCCCGCACGGCAACGCGTCCGGCCTGGGTGAGTTCGACGTCGACGTGCGAGACCTGACGGCCGCGCTTGCGTACCACCGTCGTCAGCGCGACGTCGCCGGGATCGGGAGCGGCCAGGTAGCTGACGCTCACCGCGAGCGGCTGGATCTCGGCCTGGTCCGGGTCGGTCGTGACGATGTGCTTGCGCGCTGCTGCCGCGCAGACGGCGAGCATCACGCCGCCGTGCACCTTCGGACCGATGGTCCAGGTGGAGTCGATCGCGCCCGCGAACGACGCGGTGTCGGCGGCGACCTCGAGCGCGGTCAGGGTGGTGGCGGCGGTGAAGGGGCTGGCGGAACTCATTTCCGACAACTTACCGGCGGTCTCAGGACAGGTGTGCGCGGGCGAACTGCAGTGCTTGCCCGAGCATCGAGGAACGCTCGGGGACCGTCCGCGCGTTCTGTGTGTTGATCTCGATGACCGCCTGCCCTTCGAAGCCGCGGCGCACCAGTTCGGTGCACACCTCCACGCACGGTTGGCTGCCGTGGCCGGGAATCAGGTGCTCGTCCACCGATGCGCCCCGGCCGTCGGCCAGATGCAGGTGCGCGATGCCCTCGCCCATCCGGTCGAGCATCTCGAGCGCGTCGGAGCCTGCGGTGGCCGTGTGCGAGAGGTCGAGGGTGTAGTGCCCGTGGCCGACGTCGGTCGGGTCGTAGGACGGCGAGAACGCCGACAGTGCCGCGCCCGGACCACCGCGTCGTTCGAGTCGCTGCGCGGATTTCTCCTTGCGCCCGAAGAAGCGGTCGGCACGCATGGGGAACATGTTCTCGACGGCGACCACCACGTGCGAGTTCGATTCGAGTTCGGCGACCTGATCGGCGAAGCCGTCGCTGTACTTGCGTTGCCACCGGAACGGTGGGTGCACCACGACCGTCGCCGAGTCCAGCTTCTCGGCCGCCTCGACCGAGCGTGCGAGTTTGGTGACCGGATCGGATCCCCACACTCGCTGCGAGATCAGCAGACACGGCGCGTGGATGGCCTGCACCGGCATCGAGTACTCCCGCGAGAGCGCGGCCACCGCGTCGACGTCCTGGCTGACGGACTCGGCCCACACCATCAATTCGATGCCGTCGTACCCGAGCTCTGCCGCGTATCGGAACGCCGCCTCGGTGTTCTGCGGGTAGACCGAGGCCGTGGACAGTCCTACCTGAATTCGCTTCGCGCCCATCGGTGTGCCGACTCAGCCGGTACTGAGTTGGAAGGCGAGCGGACCGAGCGTGACGAAGACACCGACCGCGATCGCGATCACGATCGAGATCAGATCGTCGGTGCGTCGCAGAATCCGCACCACCGCGACGAGCCCGACGATGACCAGCACCGACAGCACCAGAGCGACCCACGGCAACACGTCCCACAGTTGCTCGAAGCCCTTGAACAGCAGCGCGCCGACGGCGATCGACACCACGGCCTGACCGATCAGCACCAGCCATTGCCGGACGGCACCGCCCTTGCCCTTGACGGCCGCTGCCCGGCGGTCGGTCCGCGAGGCCGCAGTAGCGCTGTCGGCCTCCGCGTCCGGTGCGTCTTCGGTGTCGGTGTCGGCCTCGACGTCGGTCGCGGTCTTCGGTTCGTCGTCGATCTCCGGCTTCACGAGATCGACGACCTCGGTGGCGGCGGACGTATCGACCTTCGCCGACTCGTCGGCCGACTCGGCCGTCGTGTCGTCGGCGCGCGCAATGCGCGGAGACACCGCGGTCTTGGCCAGGTCGTCGACGTCGATGACCGCAGCACGCGGAGCGACGTCGGTGTTCGGCTCGACCACCTCGACCTGCCGCGAGGCTCGGAATCCCACAGGCTTGCGGGCCCGGCCCTGCTCGGCCGCGGTGGATCCGTACGGAAGCCGATCCGACGCCGGTGCCGTGGGCGCAGCCGGGCGCTTGGACCGTTCGGTGTCGTCGTGCGAGCGGTTGAGCAGGTCACCGGCAACCGTGGTGGAGCCGGACAGCAGTTCCGGCTCGGGCTGCTGCTTCTCGCGCTTGCCTGCCGGTTGGAACGGGGTGGGGCGAGTGGTCTGCGGCTTGGCCGGTTGCGGCCGGGAAGAGACGGCGGCGGGTGCATCGTCCTCGGCCGCATCGCTGCTCTGCGGCGCTGCCGGGGCGACCTCGGGCGTCTCGGGCGTCTCGGGCCCGGACGCGTCGGGAGCCGGGGACTCGACCACCGGGGCGCTGCGGTTACCGGGCTCGTCGCGTACGACGGGGATCTCACCGGTCAGCTCGGCGACGGAGATGCCGCCCTTGACGCCGCGGCGACGGCGACCGCCTGCGCTCAGGTTCGTCTTCTGACCGTTTCGAGCCAGCAGCTCGGCAACCGAGATCTGTCCGGTGTCCTCCGGGTTGGTGTCGCTCATCTCGAGCTCACCACCGGATCGCCGTCGGTTTCGGGGTCCAGCTTCCTCAACATCAAACCTTCCTTCAGCGCCCACGGGCATATCTCGGGTGACTCCGCTGTCGATGCCCGCATGCTCGCCTCCGCTACCAGAGCCCCGGCCACCAGTGGTGGCGACCTGTCGGCGCTGACACCTTCCAATTCTGCACGGTCGGCCACAACGATCCGCGTTACGAACGCTACGAGTCGCCTCGAGCCGCGTCCGTTACGGCGTCGAGCACCCCTATTCGCACATGCCCACGGTACTGGGTCTACCGTCGACGTTTGTGACAGCAGGTCGTGAGCAGCAGTCGTTCGCTGCAGAGGTCGAGATGGATTTCCCGCGAGAATGGGTCGAGTTTCCCGACCCCGACAATTCGGAACACCTCATCGCTGCGGATCTGACGTGGTTGTTGTCCAACTGGACCTGCGTGTTCGGAACTCCGGCCTGTCAGGGAACCGTCGAGGGCCGCCCCGACGACGGTTGTTGCTCCCACGGCGCGTTCCTGTCCGACGAGGACGACAAACGCAAGCTCGACGAGTCCGTGAAGTTGCTCACTCCGCAGGACTGGCAGCTCATGGACAAGGGTCTGGGCAAGAAGGGATACGTCGAATACGACGATCTCGACGACGAGCAGTCGCTGCGGACGCGGCGCTACAAGGGTGCCTGCATCTTCCAGAACCGTCCCGGGTTCGAGGGCGGAATCGGGTGCGCCCTGCACTCGATGGCGCTCCGCAAGGGCATCGAGCCGCTCGAGGTCAAGCCCGACGTGTGCTGGCAGCTGCCGATCCGACGTACCCAGGACTGGGTGACGCGGCCGGACGGCTCGGAGATTCTCAAGACCACGATCGGTGAGTACGACCGACGCGGCTGGGGCGAAGGCGGTCTCGATCTGCACTGGTATTGCTCGGGCTCGCCCGATGCGCACGTCGGCTCGAAGCAGGTGTTCGAGTCGTACAAGCCGGAATTGACCGAGCTACTCGGCAAGGCGGCGTACGACGAACTGGCATCGCTGTGCAAGCGTCGCCGCGGTCTGGGTCTGATCGCGGTGCATCCCGCCACTCGTGAGGCGCAGCGCCGATAAGTGCCTCCGGCAGTGGCGTGGTTGAGTGCCGCAGAGGGCACTTAACCGCGCCACTGCGCGCAGCGCACTACCCCTCGAGTTTGTAGCCCAGTCCGCGCACGGTGACGAGGTGTTCCGGCTTGGCCGGGTCCGCTTCGATCTTCGAGCGCAGTCGCTTGACGTGCACGTCGAGGGTCTTGGTGTCGCCCACGTAGTCGGCTCCCCACACGCGGTCGATCAACTGTCCGCGGGTCAGCACTCGACCGGAGTTGCGCAGCAGGTACTCGAGCAGATCGAATTCCTTGAGCGGCAACGTGATCTGCTCGGATCCGACCATCACCACGTGGCGTTCGACGTCCATGCGCACCGGTCCGGCTTCGAGCACTCCGGTATCGACTCCACCGTCGACCTCGGCGTCGGAGCCGCGCCGCAGAACTGCACGGATGCGGGCGATGAGTTCGCGTGCCGAGTACGGCTTGGTGACGTAGTCGTCGGCACCGAGTTCGAGTCCGACGACCTTGTCGATCTCACTGTCACGTGCGGTCACCATGATCACGGGAACGCCTGAGCGCGAACGCAGTTGCTTGCACACGTCGGTTCCGCTCATGCCGGGGAGCATGAGGTCGAGCAACACGATGTCTGCTCCTGCGCGATCGAATTCCGCGAGTGCCGACGGTCCGTCTCCGACGACCGTGGCCTCGAAGCCTTCCTTGCGGAGCAGGAAGGCCAATGGATCGGCCAACGACTCTTCGTCTTCCACGATCAGAACGTTGGTCACTGATTCTCTCTTTCTGTAACCGAAGCGTCGTCTTCTTCTTCGAAGTACGCAGGGATCTGGAGGGTGAAGGTGGATCCGGTGCCCAGCTTGCTCCACAGCGAGATGCTGCCGTTGTGGTTGGCTGCGACGTGTTTGGCGATGGCCAGGCCCAGACCTGTGCCGCCGGTTGCCCGCGACCGAGCTTTGTCGACGCGGAAGAATCTCTCGAAGACGCGTTCCTGGTCTTCCTTGGCGATGCCGATGCCGCGGTCGGTGACGGCGAACGCCACGTTGTCTCCGCGCAGGGCTCGGCTCACCGACACCGGTGCACCGTCGGAGGAGTAGGCGATGGCGTTCTGGATGAGGTTGGCCAGGGCCGTCACCAGCAGCGCTTGGTCGCCGAGAACTTCGAGGCCGCTCGGATGGTCGGTGGTGACGGAGATTCCGGCGTTCTCGGCGGCGAGCTTGGATCGATCCATCGCCTCGTTGACGACGGTGTCGACATCGACGACCTCGAGGTCGGGTAGCTTCTCGGCACCCTGCAGGCGGGACAGTGCGATCAGTTCGGTCACCATGTTGCCGAGCCGTTTGGATTCGGCGACGACCTTGCCGCCGAAGTGCCTCACCGAGTCCGGGTCGTCTGCGGATTCGAGCAGCGCCTCGGCCAGCAGGCTCATCGCGCCGACGGGAGTCTTGAGTTCGTGGCTGACGTTGGCCACGAAGTCCCGACGCGTCGCCTCCATCCGGACCTGCTCGGAATCGTCGTCGGCGAACAGCACGACGAAGCGTTTGTCTTCCTTGCTGAGCAACCGGGCTACGCAGCGGACGGCGATCTTGTCGCGGCCGGTTCTCGGGTTCTTCGAGCTGAGGTCCACTTCGACGGGGTTGCCGTCGGCGAGGACCTTGAGCGCGGCATCCCACGCCCGGTCGTCGATCAGACGGTTACGCACCAGCCCGAGCTCCTCGGCTCGCGGATTCGACAGGACGACGTCGTGAAACTGATCGACGACGGCGATGCCGCTCTCCGATGCGAGAACGATCAGGTCCAGTACCTGCGACATCGTCAGGCCGGACGTAGCTCGGCGGCGCTCCGAGTGTCGAGTGTTGAGGTACGGGATCAGAACACCGCCGACGAGGTATCCCACGAAGGCCGCGGCGATCGCCAGTAGTACGGCCGATGCAACACTCACACCGGAATCGTACGTTCGATGGACAGCTCACATACGCAGGGTGCAGGCATTTCCCTGGTCGTCATAGTCCCCGTCGGCAGTGTTCTTCGATCGTTCACCTGCAGTTACGACAAAACGTCGGTTCGAGCGCGGTGGAGTTACTTGCCGCCCTGGTTTGCCACGGCAGCTGCACCTGCGGCCGCTGCTTCGGGGTCGAGGTAGGTGCCGCCCGGGTTGGTGGGCTTCAGCTTGCCGTCGACCTCGGTGAGGTCGTACTTCAGCGGAATACCGGTAGGGATGTTGAGTTCGGCGATATCCGCGTCGGAGATCTCGTCGAGGTACTTCACGAGAGCGCGCAGCGAGTTGCCGTGCGCGGCGACGAGCACGTTCTTGCCGGCCTTCAGATCGGCGACGATCGTCCCCTCGAAGTACGGGATCAGACGCTCGACGACGTCTGCGAGGCATTCGGTCAGTGGAACACTGTCCAGATCTGCGTAGCGCGGATCGGCGTCCTGGCTGTGCTCGCTGCCGATCTCGATGGGCGGCGGCGGGGTGTCGTAGCTACGACGCCACAGCATGAACTGCTCGTTGCCGTACTTGTCCTTGGTCTCGGCCTTGTTCAGTCCCTGCAGCGCGCCGTAGTGCCGTTCGTTGAGACGCCAGTCGCGGACGACGGGAATCCAGTGCCGATCGGCGGCGTCGAGTGCGAGGTTGGCGGTGCTGATCGCGCGGCGCAGCAACGAGGTGTACAGCAGGTCGGGCAGGATGCCTGCCTCGGCGAGGAGTTGGCCGGCACGCTTGCCCTCGGCCTCACCCTTCTCGGTCAGTCGCACGTCGACCCAGCCGGTGAACTGGTTGGACGCATTCCATTCGCTCTCGCCGTGACGAAGCAGAATCAAGGTTCCGATACTCATGCGGTCAGTTTCTCATGCTCCACGTCTCTTGGCCCTCGTGCGACCAGGACCGCGACGACGACGATCATCACGACGGCGGTGAGGGTGATCGGGATGGGGATGACGGGGTCGAACAACACGAGCACGGCACCAGCGGGCACCACGATGTTGACCAGCCGGTCGGCATTGGCGCGGATCGCGATCAGCCAGACACCGAGTACGAACACCGCGATCGGGATCGTGACGGTGAACGACGCGGCGACGTCGCCGAGCTTGCTGTGTTCGGTCAGTACATCGATCTCGACCTCGATGCCGGCCGAGAACGCGCCCGCGGCCGCGAAGATGAAGTAGTGGGCGTAGCCGTAGAACAGCGAGTTGCCGAGTCTGCCGATCGCACGGTGATGCGGGGGCCAGAAGTAGATCCACCACAGGCTCGCGGTGACGACGACGGTGAGAATGGAGATCGAGATCAGCGGTGCCAGCGCGGTTTCGTCGTGCAGCGCTTCGATGATGGCGTTGGCCGACGCGAGCAGAGATTCGCCGAGCAGGATCAGCGTGAACAGTCCGTAGCGCTCGGTGATGTGATGAGGGTGCCAGGGTGTTGCGCCCTTGCGCTCGGCGATGATCGGTACCGACATCTCGACGCCTGCGAGCACGACGAAGCCGATGATTGCGGCGGTACCGTCGAGCAGCAGCACCCAGGCAATCCACAGAACCTGAACTCCCGCAATACCTATCGCGTAGACCAGCGCGGTCTGTCGATGTTCGGGGTTTCGCGATGCCCGCAACCATTGGGTCACCATCGCCACGCGCATCACCACGTACCCGATCACCACGATCGTGAAATTCTCGTCGACGACCGATGGCTCGATCCCGGCGGCCAGTGTCAGAACGCCCGCCATCTGCACGACGGTGAGCACGCGATACAGCCAGTCGTCGGTGTCGAAGGACGTGGCGAACCAGGTGAAGTTCATCCACGCCCACCAGATCGCGAAGAACACGAGTGCATAGCCGAGCACGCCGTCGGCGATGTGATTCTCGGTGAGATCGTGATGGAGTTGAACCGCTGCAATGCTGACGGCCACCACGAACACCAGGTCGAAGAACAACTCGAGCGGGCTCGCGGAGCGATGCGGTTCCTTCGGATCGCGCGGTCGCATCGGCACAAGACGGGCAGCGGAGAGATTCACGATCGCAGACTAAGTCATCCGATTCGCGAATGTTGTCTCGATTGTGTTGCGAGGGTTGATATTACGGACATTTCAGACAATGTTCGACGCTTGGCCGCGGGGATTGCGGGACCTCACACCCCTTTTGCCGACCGCGCGCCGGGGTTCACGTCATGCCAGGGGTGTGAGGTGCGCAGAAAGGGTGTGAGGTTGCGGGCTATCCGCCCAGACCCGCCCCGATGTCGCCGATCCGAGCTCCCACACTCCGATCGACTTCTTCGGTCGCGACGAAATAGCGACGAAACACCGACCGCATCAATTGAACGACCTCGATGTGTTGCCTGATCGCGACAGCCGCCGACCGCTCTTCACCGTCCGCGAGTCTCTTGAACTTGCGACCCAGCTGTTGAGCTGAAGGAAGCGTGCCGAATGCGTCGAGATCGACGAGAAACTTGGTCTTCCCCAGCATTCCCGCAAGATGGTCGATGTATTCCGCGCAGACCTGATCGCACTGGGCAGCAACGCCCTCCGGAATGACCATCGACCCTGCCTCGGCACGTTCCGATAGGTTCTGCCAATACTGCATCGACTCGAATAGATCGCCGTTTCCAGATGTCATCGAACCTCTACCTTTCGGTCTACCGTGCCCGCGCGGGTAAATTGGTCCGCAAAGATTCCGTAACTCGACCGATTTCCGAACACGGTTCGCCCTTGGGCTCGCGCCCGGCCCTGCCGTCGAGAATGAAGTACACAACCCCTCCGATCACCTCGTACGCAACACCGCAGCTGACCTCCTGATAATTCGCAGTTCGCCGAAACTGCACAGCGCCGG
Organism: Rhodococcus cerastii; assembly: GCF_033042195.1. NCBI lineage: Bacteria > Bacillati > Actinomycetota > Actinomycetes > Mycobacteriales > Nocardiaceae > Rhodococcus > Rhodococcus cerastii. The sequence goes on along the minus strand of NZ_JAWLKF010000008.1, from coordinate 141,052 downwards.
CACTATCGGCGTCTGTGAAGTTGCCGAATTGGTCGTTCGTCTTCAGATAGTCGAGGTTGTTGTGCGAGGAAAACACTCCCAGGAAATACCATGACCCGGGATCGGGATCCGTCCAGATGCAGGTCTTCCATTCGGTGGACAGTGGCGCGTCTCCGAACAGGTTCGTACTCTTGCTCCCCACATCCAATCCCGCTGCCTTCACTGCACTGTCCGGAATGGTGCAGGGATCCCACGGCTCGTCCGCCACCGGTGTCGCAACCACCGAGCTCGTCGACGACTCTGCAATCGGCGCACCCTCCGTCGCCCCGCCACATCCAGCGACCGACGCCAAAACCCCCACCAGACCTGCCACCCACCACCGCGTCACGCTCACACCGCTCCCCTTCGTCGAACCCACCCACCCCTTGGACGCAGCGAACACCCACCTGGTTCCACCACAACTTCACACCCCTACTGCCAACCGCGCGCCCCTACTCGCCTCGGAGAAGGGCCGCGCGGTCCACAAAAAGGGTGTGAGGTCCCCCATCGACCGCACACGAACAACACCCCGCCCCACTGAGTGTGGGACGGGGTGTCGATGTGAATCGGAGTCTTACTTTCCGGCCTCCGCGGCGCGCAGGTCCTTGCGCAGAATCTTGCCGGCCGCGGACTTCGGGACGATGTCGATGAACTCGACGCGTCGTACCTTCTTGTGCGGCGACACGCGCTCGGCGACGAAGGCGATGATGCCTTCCTCGTCGATGGTGGCACCCTGCTGGCGGACGACGAATGCCTTGGGGATTTCTTCGCCCTCGTCGTCGAGCACACCGATGACGGCGGCGTCGGCGATCTCCTCGTGTGTCAGCAGCAGAGCCTCGAGCTCGGCCGGGGGCACCTGGTAGCCCTTGTACTTGATCAGTTCCTTGAGGCGGTCGACGATGTAGACGACGCCCTCGGGATCGACGACGGCGATGTCGCCGGTGTGCAGGTAACCGTCGGAGTCGAGGGTTTCTGCGGTGGCGGTGGGGTTGTTGAGGTACCCGACCATCACGTTCGGTCCCTTGACCCACAGCTCACCGGGCTTGCTCAATCCCTCTGCCGGCAGCTCGATCTCCTCGAGCGTGCCCGGGTCGACGAGCTTGTTCTCGGTGTTCGCCAGCGGCTGACCCACCGAGCTGAGCGGCATGTCGTCGCGATCGAACGGGATGGCGTGGCTGACGGGGCTGAGCTCGCTCATGCCGTAGCCCTGACGCACCCGCGTGTTCAGACGCTTCGCGACGGCCTTGCCGAGCTCCTCGTCCAGCGGTGCCGCACCGGAGAAGATGGTGTGCACGCTGGAGAGGTCGTACTGATCGATCATCGGGTGCTTGGCGAGCGCGACGGCCACCGGCGGTGCGATGAACAGGTACGTCAGCTTCTGATCCTGGATGATCCGGAGGAATTCGACGAGGTCGAACTTCGGCATCGTCACCAGGTGTGCACGCAGCTTGAGGGCGATGTTGAGCAGCACCGTCAGGCCGTAGATGTGGAAGAACGGCAGCAGCGCCAGGATCGCGTCGTTGCTGTCGATACCCACGCGCGGTTCCATCTGCGCCACGTTCGCGACGAGGTTGCGGTGGGTGAGGATGACGCCCTTCGGCACACCCGTCGTACCGGATGAGTACGGCAGCACCGCGACGTGTGTCGCTGGATCGAACGAGACCTCGGGGGCAGGTGCGCCCTGGGTGAGCAGGTCGCGCAGGTTCGGGTGGCCCTCTGCGCCGTCGAGCACGATGACGTGATCGGCGTCGAGGCCGACCTTCTCCGCGGCAGCCTTGGCCTGCGGGTACAGCGGGGACACGGTGAACAGGAATTTCGCGCCGGAGCCCGTGAGCTGCTTGGCGATGTCCTCGGCCGTGTACAGCGCGTTGATGGTCGTTGCGGTTCCGCCTGCGCGCAGGATGCCGTGCAGCACCGACGCGAACGCGGGCACGTTCGGCGAGTGGAGTCCGACGACGTCGCCGACTTCGAGTCCACGTGCGGCCAGAGCACCCGCGATGGCGTCGATCTGACCGATCAGCGACTTGTACGTGGTGACGTCACCCGAGGTTCCGTCGATCAGTGCAGGCTTGTCGAGGTCGGACTCGGCGATCGATCCGAACAGGAAGTCGTAGACGCTGAGGTCGGGAATCTCGACATCGGGAAAGGGACTGCGGAAGCTCATGGCTCTCCTTCGAAAAACTGCGGCAACAATGACCGAACCCTACAGTGAAAGCGGTCACAACGGACAGCGACCCTACCGCCGAGTCAGGTAGTGCGGGCGCTAACTTCGCGACGCATACGGTTTGCCTGCCGCGGCCGGCCCGCGAACATGGCCCACCAGGCCTGCGACGGCGAAGATGGTCACCACGTAGGGCAGCATCAGCATGAATTCGCTGGGCACGGGCGAGCCGATGATGCCCAGTACGTTCTGCAGGTTGGACGCGAATCCGAAGAGCAGTGCGGCCAGCGTCGCGCGTACCGGATCCCAGCGGCCGAAGATCACGGCGGCGAGAGCGATGTAGCCGGCGCCGGCTGTCATCTCCTTGCCGAAAGCGCCGACGGAGCCGAGAGTGAAGTACGCACCACCGAGTCCGGCGATGGCACCGGCGAGGCAGACGTTCCAGAACCGGGTGCGTGCGACGTTGATTCCGACGGTGTCGGCGGCTTGGGGATGCTCGCCGACGGCGCGCAGTCGCAGTCCCCACTTGGTGTGGAACAGGCCGAAGAACACGAGCGCGACGGCGATGTACATCAGGTACACGATGAGTGTCTGCCGAAACAGCACCGGTCCGAGAATCGGAATCTGCGAGAGCACCGGAATGTCGATGCGCCCGAACCGTGGTGGCGAGTTGAGCGTCTCGGCGTTCTTGGTCAGCACCACCGAGTACAGGAAGCTGGTCAACCCGACGACCAGCACGTTGAGCACCACACCCACGATGACCTGGTTGACGAAGTAGCGGATGGAGAACACCGCCAGCAACGACGCGGTCAGCGCTCCGGCGAGCAGAGCGGCGAGCAGTGCGACATAGGTCGAACCGGTGATCGACGCGACGACGGCGCTGACGAAAGCACCTGCGAGAAGCTGACCTTCGATGGCGATGTTGATGACGCCGACTCGCTCGGAGATGACGCCGCCCATGGCACCGAAGATCAGTGGCGTGCTCAAAGCGACTGCGCCGATGAGCAATCCGGGCACCGGGATGGTCTCGCCATCCGCTGCCCAGGCGAGGAAACCGAAGACGAACAGCACCGCGAACACTGCCAGCAGCCACAGTGGCGTCGAGCGGTACTGCGAGGCGAGGAACGCCGCGTACGCGGTGATGACAGCGAGCAGCACGACCACGACGAGACCGGTGCCGTACGACGGCACGCCCACTGCCGGCAGTGCGAAGAAGTCGTCCTCCGACGCCAGTGCGAATGTGCTTGTTCCCGAGCCCTTTCGGACCACGAACAGCAGCAGGGCCAGCAGCGTCACGAGTCCGAGGATCGACGGGACCTTCCAGCTCCGGCCGAGTACCGCTTCAGCGGCGGTGTCGGTCGAGGTGGTCACAGTGCACCCACCTTCGCGGTCTCGGCTTTCGCGAGTTTCTCTTCTCCTGGTTTCGGCAATCGGAACACCGCTCGCACGAGCGGCGGTGCGGCGATGAACAGCACGATCACGGACTGCACGACGAGCACGATGTCGATGGGGATGCCCTCTCCTGCCTGCATCGCGAATCCGCCGGCCTTGAACGCGCCGAACAGGATTCCCGCGACGAACACGCCCCACGGTTTCGATCGGCCGAGCAGTGCGACGGTGATGGCGTCGAATCCGATGCCTGCGTCGATGTCGGCGCTGAAGCCGGTGGTGACGGTGCCCAGTACCTGCGACACTCCGGCCAGACCGACGAGCGCACCGGACATGATCATGGCGTACAGGTAGATCCGGTTGACGTTCATACCGGCAACGCGGGACGCGTGCGGGTTCTCGCCGACAGCGCGAAAACGGAATCCGAGGCTCGATCGCTCGAGCAGCCACCACACCGCGATCGTCACGAAGATCACCAGCACGAAACCGAGGTGCAGGCTGTATCGGTCGCCGAAGAGCTTCGGGAACACCGCCGTCGACGCGATGGGCGCGGTCTTGGGGTTGTTCGATCCCGGGGCCTGCAGAGCGCCGGGGGTGCGCAGGAGGTACGCGACGAGGTAGAACGCGATGTAGTTGAGCATGATGGTGACGATCACCTCGTGAGCGCCGGTGCGCGCCTTGAGGAATCCGGCGATGCCGCCCCACACCGCGCCGCCGAGAACACCGGCGAGAACGGCGACCAACAGGTGCAACCCGGCAGGCAGGTTCACGCCGAACCCGACCCAGCCGGCGCACGCCGCGGCGATGAGCATCTGGCCTCGACCACCGATGTTGAACATGCCGACGCGGAAGGCAAGGGCCACACCGAGTCCGGCGACGATCAGCGGGGTGGCGAAGGTCAGCGTCTCCATCAGTGGCCGGATGCCGTTCTCGAATCCGGGTCGACGGAAGTTGTAGACCGAACCCTGGAACAGCGACGAGTACGCCCCGGAGACAGAATCCCAGATCGCCGTCAGCATGTCCGAGGGACGGGAGAAGAAGTACCCGGCCGATTCCTGGACGCCGGAGTTGGTGGCGGCGATGAGCACCGCACCCACGATCAGCGCCAGGAGTACCGCGAGAACCGAGATGATCGCACTGCCGGTGAAGATCTGCCGAAGCACCACATGCGACTTCGACGGTTCCTGGGATTTGGGGGGCTGTTCGGCCTCACTCACCACGTTCACCGCCCATCATCAAGCCGAGTGTTTCGCGGGACGTATCCCCGGGGACGATTCCCACGATTGCTCCTCGATACATGACGGCGATGCGGTCGGCCAGTGCGGCGACCTCGTCCAGTTCGCTCGACACCACGATGACCGGGATCCCCGAATCCCGGGTGGCGACGATGCGCTTGTGTACGAATTCGATGGATCCCACGTCGATTCCGCGAGTGGGCTGCGCTGCGACGAACAGACGCAGGTCTCGGCTCAGCTCTCGCGCGAGCACCACCTTCTGCTGATTGCCACCGGACAGGCGTCCGACGGCGGTGCCGATTCCCGGTGCGCGCACGTCGAATTCGCTGAGCTTCTCCGACGCGAACGTCTCGAGGTACTCGCGCTGCACCGCGCCGCGCCGCACGAACGGCATGCTGTTGGAGCGATCGAGCATCAGGTTCTCCGCGATGGAGAATTCACCCACCAACCCGTCGACGGTCCGATCCTCCGGCACGAAGCCGACGCCTGCGTCGAGCACGTCCTGCACCGTCGACCCGACGAGCGATTTGCCGTCGAGGCTGATCTTGCCGGATACGTTGTCCTGCAACCCGAGTAGGGCTTCGACGAATTCGGTCTGGCCGTTGCCCTGCACGCCGGCGATGGCCAGGATCTCCCCCGCCGCGACTTCGAGGCTGACGTCGTCGACGGTCTTGTTGCCCTGGGCGTCGAACACCGACAGGTTCTCGATGACCAGTGCCGCGTCCCCCGGCGTGGCCGGATCCTTCGAGACGGTCAGCTGCACATCGCGTCCCACCATCAGTGCAGCGAGCTCGGTGTTGCTGGCGGTGGGCTTTGCTTCTCCGACGACCTTGCCGAGCCGGATGACGGTGATCTTGTCGGCTACTTCGCGTACTTCGCGCAGCTTGTGGGTGATGAAGACGATCGTGGTGCCCGACGCCGCGAGTTCCCGCATGATCCGCATCAGATCGTCGGTCTCCTGCGGCGTCAGGACGGCCGTCGGCTCGTCGAACACGAGCACCTTGGCCTCACGAGAGAGTGCCTTGACGATCTCGACCCGCTGCTGCACGCCGACGGGGAGGTCGTCGACGAGAGCATCGGGGTCGAGGTCGAAGCCGAACCTCGCGGATATCTCCCGCACCAGCTTCCGCGCTGCCACGAGGTCGAGTCGTCCACCGAGCGAGGTGGTTTCGTTGCCGAGCACGATGTTCTCGGCAACGGTGAACACCGGAATCAGCATGAAGTGCTGATGCACCATGCCGATCCCGGCAGTCATGGCCTCGCCCGGTCCGGCGAAGTTCTGCTCGACGTCGTCGAGCAGGATCTGGCCCTCCTCGGCGCGATACAGGCCGCTGAGCACGTTCATCAACGTGGACTTGCCCGCACCGTTCTCGCCGAGCAGGCAGTGGATCTCGCCGGATTCGACACTCAGATCGATGTGGTCGTTGGCGATCAACGAGCCGAATCGTTTGGTGATACCGCGAAGTTCGAGCTTCATGAACTACTTGGGTGCCGAGGGAGACTCGACGGTGATGGATCCGTCGATGATGCCGGCCTTGATCGTGTCCAGCTCGCCCTGCAGTGCGGGGTCGACCTCGGACTCGAAATCGTGGAACGGTGCGATACCGACTCCGTCGTTCTCGAGCGTGCCCACGTACGGGGTGTTGTCGAATGCATCGGCACCGGAGTTGGCGACGACCTCGTCGACGCTGGTCTTGAGGCCCTTGGTCACCGAGGTGAGCAGCAGGTCGCCGACCGACGGGTCGGATTCGAAGACGTCGGCGTCGGCGCCGATGAGGGCGACCGGACGCGAGGAGTCCCGAATGGCCTGTGCCGCACTCTGATAGATGGGTCCACCGACCGGGAAGATGACGTCGGCGTTCTGGTCGATCAGACCCTGGGCGGTGTTCTTGGCGACCTCGTTGGCGGTGAATCCGCCGGTGAACGAGCCGTTCTGCGAGGGCACGTCCCAGCCGATGACGCGGACTGCCTCGCCCTTCTGCTCGTTGAAGTAGTTCACGCCGTCGGCGAAACCGTCCATGAAGATGGTGACGGTCGGCAGCTGGGAGCCACCGAACGTACCGACCACTCCGGTTGTGCTGTAGCTGGCGGCCGCGTAGCCGGCGAGGAATGCGGACTGCGACGCGTCGTAGGTCAGCGGCTTGACGTTCGGCAGATCGATGGTGGAGTCGTCGATGATCGCGAAGTCGATGTCGGAGTTGGCCTCGGCGGCGACCTTGGTGGCGTCGGCCAGATCGAATCCGACGGTGACGATGAGGTTGCAGCCCTGATCGACGAGGTTGTTGATGTTGGGGCCGTAGTCGGTGGGCGACGCGGACTCGACGGTGCGCGGCTCGACGCCGAGCTCCTCGGAGGCTTCGGTCAGGCCCTCGAACCCGAGCTGGTTGAACGACTTGTCGTCGAATCCGCCACTGTCGGAGACCATGCAGGGCAGGAAGTCACTCGATGCGCTTCCGCCCGATCCTTCGTCTTCGGGGGCAGATCCACAGCCTGCGATCAGGGCGATGGCACCGAGCGACGCAACGCCGCCGAGTGCTGCCTTCCGCGTACTCGTGCGGGTAACGAATGACAAGATGTCCTCCAATTTAGGTGTACTTCGTCTGGGTCGGGACGCTACTCGCGCGGGCGAGGGTGCGCAGGATTTCACTCAGGTGTCTTGTCGGGCACGGCCTTCTCGGAAGAGAGATCGTCGGGCAAGCTGCCGCCTTCACGGAGTATTCGTGCTTCGTCCTCACGCACCATCACTGCCGGCCCCGCTGCCACCACCGAGGGGTTCGGCGGAGTACCGGGCTTGAACACGTTGAAGAATACGTTGAGTACCACCGCGACGATGCTGGCGGCACTGATTCCGGAGTGGAAGATCGTGACGAACCAGTCCGGGAACTCGTCCCAGAAGTCGCTCGCGACAACAGGTATGAGACCGAACGCCAAGGTCACCGCCACGATGACCACGTTGGAGTTGTTGTCGTAGTTCACCTTGCCGAGGGTGCGGATACCGCTGGCGGCGACGGTTCCGAACAGCGCTATGCCGGCACCGCCGAGCACGGGCAACGGGACGACCCCGACGACGGCCGCGAGAATCGGCGAAAGGCCCAGCAGCGCAAGCACGCCACCGCCCATCGCGACGACGAAGCGGCTCTTGATGCCGGTCATCGCGACCAGGCCGACGTTCTGTGCGAAGGCCGTGGCCGGGAAGGTGTTGAAGATCGGGGCGACGGCAGAGGAGACCATGTCGGCGCGCAGGCCGTCGCCGACGCGCTTGGAGTCGACGTCGGTTCCGACCACTTCGCCGACGGCGAGGATGTCGGCGGTGGTCTCGACCATGATCACCAGGATGACGATGGTCATCGACACGATCGCGCCGATTGCGAAGATCGGCGAGCCGAAGGCGAAGGGTGTCGGGACGGCCACCACGGACGCGTCGGCGACGCCGTCGAAGTCGGTCCTGCCGACGATCAGTGCCGCGATGGTGCCGACGACGAGTCCGAGCAGGATCGACAGCCGCGACAGTCCGGGGATCTTGGTCATCACCAGCACGGCGAGGAGGGTGAACATCGCCAGCCCGATGTTGCCGGGGTCCAGGTAGTTCGGGTTCGGCGCTCCGCCCACCATCTCCTGGCCGGTGATCCAGCGCGCGGCCACCGGCATCAGGGACAGTCCGATGACGGTGATGATGCTTCCGGTCACCAACGGCGGGAAGAAGCGAACGATCTTGGAGAAGAACGGAGCGATGGCCAATCCGATCAGCGCGGCCACCAGAACGGCTCCGAGCACCGTGCGCAGTCCGGTTCGCCCGTCCTCCGCGCTGCCGATGATCGTCAGAACCGTCGAGACCGACGCGAACGAAATGCCCTGCACGAGCGGCAGTTGCGAGCCGAAGAACGGGATGCCGATCGTTTGCAGCACAGTTGCCACGCCACTGACGAACAGTGCGCAGGAGATCAACAGTGCCTGATCGGTCCCCGACAGTCCGGCCGCTCCACCGACGATGATCGGAACGGCGATGACGCCGCCGAACATCGAGAGAATGTGTTGCAGGCCGTAGCCGAACATCTGCAGCACCGGTGGGCGAGCGTCCTCTGGCCTGGTCATGGCCCTAGGCTAGGAACCGGACGTTACCGGCAGCAACGCCGTCCCATTTCCGGCGAGTTACGCTTCCCGCTCGTCCACCAGGTGCTCGAATGCCTTGAGGTTCGCCAACGATTCGCCGCGCGAGACGCGCCACGCCCATTCGCGTTTGATGGACTCGGCGAATCCCAGTTCGAGCAGCACGTTGAAGTCGCCGTCCGCGGCTTCGAGGGTCTGTCCGAGAATGCGATCGAGTTCGTCACCGGTGACGGCGTGCAACGAGATTCGGCCGACGAGGTAGATGTCGCCGACCTTGTCGATCGTGTAATGGACCCCGTACAGGCGGCGGTTGCGTCGCAGCAGGTACCTGAAGACGCCCTCGAAGTTCTCGTCGGGTTTGCGGCAGACGAACGCCTCGATGCGCACCCCGTGATGCCCGACGGTCAGCATCGTCGTTGTCTTGAGCTTGCGTTCCCCCGGCAGCTCGACGGTGAACACGTCCCCGCGCCGGGTGTAGTCCAGCTCGCGGTCCTTCAGTGCCCGGTCGATCAGTTCGGCAGTCTCGCTCATGCAGTCACAGCTCCTGATCTGCGTAGTTTCGACAATCCTCTGACGCGTCGCGGCGAGAACTCGCTCGGCCCCTCGCCGCGGTCGAAGTGGAACTTGGCCTGCCGGTAGCTCTCGATGAGTCCGTCGGCGGTGTGCTCCCACGAGAAGTTGCGGGCGTGCAGCGGTGCTGCGGTCGCCATGTCGGCCAACGCAACTGGGTCCGACAGCATCGACGACAGCGCATCGGCCCAATCGTCGGTGCGGTGGCCTTGCACCAGGCGTCCGGTCTCGCCCGACCGCACCGCCACGCCGAGTCCGCCGACGTCGGCGGCCAGGACAGGAGTTCCGCAGGCCTGGGCTTCGATCGCGACCAGGCCGAACGATTCGTTGTAGCTCGGCACGGCGACGATGTCCGCGGCGCGGTAGATCTGGGCCAGTCGCGCCGACGGTTGCGGCGGCATGAACGTCACCCGGGCAGCTATCCCCAGGTTCTCGGCCAGATCGATGAGGCTGTCGGGTCGATCCAGTCCGCTGCCGGACGGGCCGCCGACGATGAGGACGCGCAGTGGTGTTCTCGGATTGCGCTGCAGCACTTCGGCAGCCGCGGCGATCAGCACGTCGGGGGCCTTGAGCGGCTGGATGCGTCCGACGAATGCGACGATCGACTCGTCGGGATTCAACCCGAGTTCGGCGCGCGCCGCCAGCTTGTCCCCCGGATTGTATTGCGCCAGATCGGCTCCCGGAGCAACCACGTCGATCGAACCCTGCTGCGCCCCGTAGATCTCGACGAGGGACTTCGCTTCCTCGGTGGTGTTGGCGATGAGCCGGTCCGCCTCGGCCACCACTTGCTGCTCACCGATCTGACGCGCGGCGGGCTCGGGCGAGTCGCCCTGCGCCAGAGACGCGTTCTTGACCGCGGCGAGAGTGTGCGCGGTGTGGACCAGGGGCACTCCCCAGCGATCGCGCGCCAGCCAGCCGACCTGCCCCGAGAGCCAGTAGTGCGAATGAACCAGGTCGTAGTAGCCGGGTTCGTGGCGCGCTTCCTCGCGCAGCACCCCGGCTGCGAACGCGCACAGCTGTGTGGGCAGGTCGTGCTTGTCCAGGCCCTCGAACGGACCCGCGACGATGTTGCGCACCAGCACACCGGGAGCTGCCTCGACGACGGGAGCATCGGTCGACGCCGTCGCGCGGGTGAAGATCTCGACCTCCACACCTCGTTTGGCCAGCTCTTTAGCGCTCTGCAGCACGTAGACGTTCATGCCGCCCGCATCGCCCGTTCCGGGCTGCGCCAGCGGGGAGGTATGCAAGGACAACACAGCGACCCTGTTCAGCTGGCGTCCAGTCACTTCTTCAGTGTGCACGCCTCCACATTACGTCTCGATAACTACCCCTTCTCACGGCTGGCCCTGCCTCACACCGAGACCGTCGACGAACTCGCTCACCTCGGTGAGGAATCGCTGCGGATCGGCTACGAACGGGCCGTGGTCGACGCCCTCCCAGTACGACGCCACCGCCGTGGGAATCAGCTCCGCAGCGTGCCGTCCGGCAGAGACGTCGACGACGGTGTCCTCGGTTCCGTGCAGCACGAACGCCGGGATGTCGAGGCCGCGCAGCAGGTCGTCGTGGCCGACCGCTCGATCGAACAGGGCGGCGCGAACCCGTGGCCTCGTCGACAGCGTCAGCCCGAACAATGCCTGCGCTTGCGTGCCCTTACCGTCCGTTGGCCCGGTCAGCGCGTGCCCGAAACTCCCGAGCGCCTTGATCGCGACCCGAGGCTCCTCGGCCATCGCTCCGGGGATCGCCGCTCGCATCGCCGTCCCGACGCGGCCGCCTGCCTCTCCCCTGCCGATGCTGGTGATCGCGCCGACGAGCACGATTCCCGCCACCGCGCCCGTGCCGTGTTCGGCGAGATAGTCGCAGATCACCAGTCCTCCGTACGACCACCCCAGCAGCACCGCGTCGGCGGTGATGTTCTCGGCGGCCAGCACGGCAGCCACGTCTCCCGCCCAGTTCTTCGGGTTTTCGTAACCGGCCGACGGGGCGTCGGAGTAGCCGTGTCCGCGTAGATCCACCGCGAGAACGCGATAGCGCTCGGCCAGGTCGGCCAGCAGTCCCTCGCCCCAGCAGGCCGAACTCTGGGCCCACCCGTGCAGCAGGATCAGTGGCCGCGCCGCAGGGTCACCGCTGACGCGGTAGACGATGTTGACTCCGTCGACGCCGGTGGCCTGACGAACCGGTCCTGCTGCAGGGATGCTTGTATCGGGCTTGCTCATAGTGGCTGAACCTACGCGGCGGCCCTGCGCATCGAGGCGAGCGGATCGGAGTACAGGGCGCTGAGGGAGACCACGGTCGCGGCATACTCCTGCACCTTGTTACCGAAACCGGTCACCCGAATGTCCCTGCGCTCCAACGTCGAATGGGCAGCGAAGGCCTTTCCCACGTGCGGAATTCCGGCCGGGTACGCGGTGAACGCCTGGCCTCCGAGTACGACGCGGTCCGGATTGAACATGTCGCGCAGCAGCGCCACCGTCCGGCCCAGAATCTGCGCCCGCTCGACGAGCAGCTCCCGCGCCGCCTCCGAGCCGCTCTGCGCTGCCTGATACACCGCAGTGATACTCGGACGAGGTTGCGGCGCAACAATTTTGCGGTCCACGGCTGCGGCGACCACCGCTCGATCACTGACGGACGCCTCGAGGCATCCGCGATTTCCGCAGTCGCACAGCGCCGATGATCCGGCGGGTAGATGCGCGATGGAGCCCGGTCCGCTCGTGGGGGTGTGCACGCGGCCGTCGATGGTCAGCGCCATGCCCGCGGTCTCACGGGCGTAGAAGTACAGCGAGGTTCCGCTGGTGCTCTGCGCCACATCGCTGTCCGACAGCCGCGGTGCAAGGAGCAGCTCCGACGCCGCCATGGCCTCGACGTGGCCGGAGACCGAGATCGGCAGCCCCAGGCCACCGCCGATGATGCCGGCGACTCGGCCGTTCTCCCATCCCAACCGCGGGTGGTCGACGGTGCCGCTCGTGGTGTCGACGCGTCCACCGATCGCCACCCCGACCCACAGCGGGGTGCGGCGATGCCAGCGTCCGGCGAAGGCATGTGCGCTACGGGTGACGGAGGCAAGAGCTGTCTCGGAAGAGCCGGCGGGCGTGGGTATTTCGACGGCACCGAGGATGCGCCCCCGCAGATCGCTGACGGTGATGCCGGTGACGACGGCTCCGATGTGGATGCCGATGGTCGAGAACGGTTCGTGGTTGACCTCGAACGGCACCCGTGGGCGTCCGATCGCGCCGGGTGCCGTCAGGTCTGCGCGCTCACGGAGCAGTCCGACGGCGAGCAGGGCCGACACCTGACGGTTGACCGTGGCGATACTCGAACCGGTTGCGCGAGCGGCACGCTCGCGCGAGATGGGCCCTTCGACGCAGGCGACTCGAAGCACCGACGCGGCGGGACTGTCGGCGATCCGCAGATCGGGTGCGACGAGTTGGACGCGCGATCGAGGCCTCGGCAGAGACCGCACGGAGGTTGGGCCGGAGCGGTGGTGCAGCGTTGATACGGACATTCGTTGTGATCCTCGGCAGTGGCAGACCTCCGCCGTGAACGGACAACGACGGAAGAGCGAAGTGATGCAGGTCAAGGGTGAATGCGGCGGCCACGAAGGGACCACGGCACGCGAATCGACTGCCCGTAGCGGAAAGGCTAGAGACAGATTCCTTGGCCGGGACAACACAGTTCCCGAGGAAGCGGCAAGCGAGAACCGAGGGACGCGGTCACATAGGTGACCCGCATCGCGGTGGTCTCACTGGCGGACATGGGTCCAAAATTAGCACCCTCGCGTCCGGTGTCCAATCGGGCATCGGAAAGAACGGGGTACGCCGGGCATAGAATTTCGCCATGACCTCGTCCGAACACATTTCCCCCGATGCCCGAATCGCCGTCGTCACCGGAGCGAGCTCCGGCATCGGCGCGGCCACCGCCCGCCAACTCGCCGCCGACGGATTCCACGTCGTGATCGGAGCCCGCCGCCTCGACCGGCTGGAGGAGTTGGCGTCGGAGATCGGTGGTACTGCCCTCGAACTCGATGTGACGGAGGAGGATTCGGTCGCGGCGTTCACCGCGGTCATTCCCCGCGTCGACGTGCTGATCAACAATGCCGGCGGCGCCAAGGGCTTGGCCCCGGTGATCGACGCCGACCTCGACGATTGGCGCTGGATGTGGGAGACCAACGTGCTCGGTACATTGCGGGTGACGAAGTCGTTGCTGCCCAAGCTGATCGACTCCGGTGACGGCCTGATCGTCACCATCACATCCGTTGCCGCGTTCGAGGCCTACGACAACGGTTCGGGCTACACCTCGGCCAAACACGCTCAGGCAGTGCTGCATCGGACGCTGCGCGGAGAGTTGCTGGGCAAGCCGGTTCGCTTGACCGAGGTTGCGCCGGGTGCCGTGGAAACCGAGTTCTCCCTCGTCCGGTTCGACGGCGACGCGGCCAAGGCCGATGCCGTCTACCAGGGCATCACACCGCTGGTGGCGAGCGATATCGCCGAGGTCATCGGCTTCGTGGCCTCGCGCCCCTCGCACGTCAACCTGGACCAGATCATCATCAAGCCACGTGACCAGGCCGGTCCGGGGCGCTTCTCCCGCACGTAGCGGCTTCGCCGCACGTGAGCGGAAACTCGACCCCTGCTACGAGTTTTCGCTCACCTGCGGCTACGCCGCTCCCATCGACTCCCACGTCGGCCAGTCGATGGCCCAGTCGTACAGGTCGCCGTCCGCGGCCGAGAGGTCGATGCGAGTTCCGGTGACCTCGACGGGGTCGCCGTACATCGCCGTCTGGAAGTACTCCTGCGCGTCGGCGTCGGAGAGGTTGATGCACCCGTTGGTGACGTTCGACGCGCCCTGCACTCCGGTGGTCAGCGGATTGGCGTGGATGAATTCACCGTTGTTGGAGATGCGCACCGCCCAGCGTTCGCGAACGTTCTCGTAGAACGGCGGGTTGGACATCAGGAAGTCCTCGTGCTTCTCGGTGACGACGTGGATGCCGCTGCGGGTGACGTTGCGATCCTCGTTGCCCTCGCCGTAGCTGACGGGGATGTCCATGATCGTCTGGCCGTCACGGACCACCTGCATGCGGTGGCTGGTCGCGTCGGCGATGACCACCTGGCTGCGTCCGATGCTGAAGTTCAGGGTGACGTCGTCGGCTCCGTACGCGCCGTCGCCGTAGTTCACGCCGTAGAGCTTGGCGTCCACCGAGACCGTCGTGCCAGGAACCCAGTAGTCGGTGGGACGCCAGTGGATGCGCGAGCCGTTGTCGTCGGGGAACCAGGCCCACGCGCCGGGGGTCGGCGGGTTGGTGGTCACCGTCAACGCCTTCTCGACGGCCGCCTTGTCCGCGATCGCCGAGTCGAACTGCAGGATGATCGGCGCGGCGATGCCGACTTCTTGGCCGTCGCCGATGTTGGTACTCACCGACGTACGGCTGTCGGGTTCGACGGTGGTGAAGGCCCCGGTGATGTCGACGGTCTTGTTGTCGCTGCCCAGTGCGGTGCCGGACCACGTGTACTGCACGCCGTAGCCGAGGGGCTCGGTGACGGCATACGAGGTCTTGTCGGGTGAGAGCGCGCCCTGGACGACCTTGCCGTCGGGGTTGGTCAACGCCACCTGGGTGAGCGTTCCGTCGGCGACCGAGACCGAGATCGGGGCGACGGGACTGACGTCGACGGCACCTGCGACCGGGTTCTCGGTGACCTGGGCGACGGGAGCTGTCTCGGTGGTCGGGGCCGCGGCACCCGAGTTGCCATCGCCCGATCCGACGGTGCAGCCTGCCACGAGTGCCACCAAGGCGACGAGCACGGCGATCAACCACACCGTGCGCGTCCGTTTTGTCTGTTCTACCTGCTCATGCACGTTGTCCAACGTACCTGCGTCTGCGAACTACCCTGATTTTCGGGGGCAGGATCACAGGTGCAGGAGTGGAGCCTGCGGAATGAACTCAGAGTTTGCGCGTGCGCAGTTCGTGGCCTTTCGAGGTGAGGCAGCGGCCGGTCTCGAGGTTCCAATCCCATCCGTGCAGATTGCAGGTGAGCTTCTTTCCCTCGACGATGCCGAACTTCGTCAGGTCCGCCTTCAGGTGTGGGCAGCGGCGTTGGATCTCGTAGCCGCCCATCGTGATCGTGGCGGTGTCGTCGTGCGCCTCGGAGAACCAACCGTCTGCGTAGGCGATGCGTTCGTCGGTGAGGCACTTGAAGAACGTGTAGAGAAATTCGTTGTAGCCGCCGACGCGTCGGGCCCGGAAGCGGGTGGACAGGAAGATCGAGTTGACCCAGTCCGGCTCCTGGTCGCGTATGGCGGTGCGTACCAGCTCCGGCGGGATGGTGAAGCTGTAGCGGAACTTCTCATCCGAAATCGGTTCGCGCACAATTCGTTTCGGAAAGTCGAGTACGACGGTTTCGTCACCCATCGTGATTCCGACGGGGTAGCCGATGCCGTCGCAGATCAGATCGGTCTGGGCCATGATCGGCTCGAACAGGCCTCGCATCGGCTCGAGCAGGGGCTCGCCCTCGGCCGGAGCCCAGGCTGCCTTCTCGGCAGCGATGACCGACGCCTGACGCTGGGCGTAGGCCTCGATGTAGTCGGCCTTGCCGGTGGTGAAGATGGCCTCGGCCTCGGCCGTCGGGATCGGGTGCTCGTGCGACTTCAGGTCCGAGCCCTCGAACGTCGCCGTCGTTCCGGGCATCATCAGCAGGCCCTTGTCGTGCCCGTGCAGACGCATCTGCTCGAGGAACACCATCTGGTCCGGGAACACGTTGGCCGGGTCGCCGTAGACGTCGTTGAGCGAACGCAGCTCGTCGTCGAGGAAACACGGCGGGCCTGCGGACGGAATCACCCACGTCGAGCCGACCTGCTCGATGTACTGGCGCGCCCGATCCATCTGACGCTGACGCTTCTGGATGCCGAAGTTCTTCTTCGCGCGCGAGACCATGTCGTAGACCATCGGGTACCAGATCGCGCCCGAGTACTGCAGCATGTGCACGTCCACGGGACCGAAGTTCTCGGTCATCACGTCCAGGTCCACCGGCCTCGCGTCGTTCATGTTGAACGCGACGGTCTTGCCGTCCGAGACGACCAGACCCGAGTCACCGATGGGACCGTCGGCGGGCGCACGCAGCGCGATGATCATGATGTCGAGATCGCCCTTGGGCCCGGAGATCGTGTGCTTGACCGAGTCCGTCGTCTCGTAGAACTTGTGGAACCCGAGCTTCTCGAGCTCGTGCTTGAGATCGAGCACCGGATAGTCCGGCAGCAGAACCGTCGCATCCTTGTTGACGTGTTCGGCCAGGTTCTTCGGGTCGAAATGGTCCTTGTGCAGGTGCGAGACGTAGAGGTAATCGCAATCACCCAGAGCGTCCCAGTCCAGGCCCGAGTTGTCGGGAAACGGGAACCACGACGCATAGAACGACGGGTTCACCCACGGGTCGCACAGGATGCTTCCGGCGTCGGTCCGAATATGGAATCCCGCATGTCCCACGCTGGTGACCTGCACTGATTTACCTCCTACGAGCTTTCACTTGCAAAGCTCCATCGTATGCGCCGTTTCGACCTGCCCTAACCGAGCGCGCAGTTGACGAGGTCACACTCGGGCGTGAGCGTGACGCCGAACTTCTCCTGCACGCCGTCTCGCACGTGCGCAGCCAGCGCCATGATGTCCGACGCGGTGGCCCCACCCCTGTTGGTGACGGCCAGCACGTGCTTGGACGACAACGCCGCAGTGCCGCGCCCGAATTCGGTGCCGTAACCGCGCGGAAAGCCCGCGTTCTGGATCAGCCATGCGGCCGGAATCTTGGTTCCCGCGGGGTCGGGGAAGCTGGGCGCGTGCGCTGCGGCCTCGGGCACCTCGGGCAGTACCGGGTTGAGGAAGAACGATCCGACGCTCCACGTGTCGTGATCGCTCGCGTCGAGCACCATCCCCCGCTCGCCGCGCAGAGCCAGCACGGCCGCGCGCACGTCCGGCACCGGTACGACGTCACCGATCTGCACGTCGAGTCGCTCCGACAACGCCGCGTAGCGCACCGGAAGCGACTCGGTCGTCTTCTTCAGCGCGAACGTCACATCCAAGATCACGTACCGCGAGGACCGCTTGAACACCGACGATCGATGCGTTCCGAATCCGCACTGCTCCGGCGTCCACACCGAAGTCTCCTGGGTCTGTCGGTCGTAGACGGTGAGAGCGTGCAGCAACTCCGACGTCGACGCGCCGTACGCGCCCACGTTCTGGATGGGCGTCGCACCGGTGGTTCCTGGAATGCCCGACAGCGCCTCCATGCCGGACAGTCCCGCATCGATCGTCGCCTGCACGACGGCATCCCACTCGACGCCCGCGTCGACCGTGACGATCTCGCCGTCGATCTCCAGCCGCGAACCGGTCACCCGAATCACCCGGCCATCGAACCCCTCGTCGCCGACGACCAGATTGGATCCACCGCCGACGACCAGCACATCGGTCCCCGCGCGATCCGCGTCGCGCACGAGGGAGACCAACTCGTCGCCGGTCGTCGCGACGCAGAATTCACGGGCCGGGCCGCCCACCCGAATGGTGGTGAGCTCCGAAATTGCAGTAGGCACGGACTCTCACGCTACCGGTCGCGCACAAGCGTCGGACCCACCCGGTAACCTGCGGGGATGCCTCGCCCCATTGAGCACAGCTCGACTGTGCCCGCCTCCGCCGACAAGGTCCACGCCGCACTGACGTCCGAGCAGTACTGGAAGGACCGCATCGAGCAGATCGGCGGCCCCAGCGCCAGCGTGAAGAGCATCACCGTCGGCGACGGCACCATCGACGTCGTCATGACCCAGGCCGTCCCCGAAGAGGAGTTGCCGGCCGCGGTGACTGCGTTCAAGAAGGGCGACCTCATCATCGAACGCACCGAGAGCTGGGGACCGTTCGACGGTACCCACGCCGCCGGCACCTTCGGAGCGACCGTCGAAGGCGCACCGGCCCGCATCACCGGCACCACCACGCTCGACGCCACCGGCGAGGCGACGACCATCGCGCTGGCCGGCACCACCGAGGTCAAGGTCCCGATCTTCGGCGGCAAGATCGAAGCGATGATCAGCGAGCAGGTGCTCTCGCTCATCGACAACGAGCAGGACTTCACCGGTAACTGGATCGCCGCGCAGGGCAACGGCTAGCCTGGCGCACTATGGCTCGCCGAATGAACTACTCCGCCCGGTTCACCCACTCGACGCAGCAGGTCTATGCAGCGCTCTCCAGTCGCGATCACTGGGATGCGCGCATCGAGGAGATGCGTAAGTACTCGGAGAACGAGCTGAAGAGCTTCGAGGTGTCCGACGCCGGAATCGACATCGTGATGCACCACGTCATCCCGCGCACCGAATTGCCCGACATCGCGCAGACGGTGATGAAGAAAGACATGGTCATCACCCGCAACGTGCACTTCGACGCCTACGAGGAAGTCACCGCGGGCCACTACGACGCGTCGATTCCGGCCGGACCCGGCTCGCTGAAGGGCACCACCTCGCTCTTCCCCACCAACGGCGGTTCGACGCTGCGCACCTCCTCCGAGGCCAAGGTCTTCCTACCGTTCATCGGTGGCAAGCTCGAGCAGCTCATGCTCGTCAACCTCATCGACCTGTGGCGCGGTGAAGGCGAAGTAACCGCCGACTGGCTCGAAAAGAACGCCTAGCCCTGAGCAAGCCGAACAGGGGTCGTTCCGCAGGCTCCACTCCCCATCTGGGTCGTTCCGCAGGCTCCACTCCTGCCCCCGAAGGCGCCATCACCCGCGGCACCACCGGCATCAATCGGCTGCGTCGTAGCGACCGGTGGCTGATGCACAGTCCCGATGTTCGACGCGTTCTGCAGGGCTCGCCCGATCCCCTCGTCGTCGACCTCGGGTACGGGGCGATGCCGAACACGACCCTCGAGCTGGCCGGGCGGCTGCGCACCGTCCGGCCCGATCTTCGAGTCACCGGTCTGGAGATCGACCCCGCACGCGTCGTTCCGGGGAGTGACGGCGTCGAGTTCGCCCGCGGCGGTTTCGAGCTGGCGGGATTGCGCCCCAACCTGGTCCGGGCGTTCAACGTACTGCGGCAGTATCCCGAGGACGCGGTACCTGCTGCCTGGCAACGCATTCTGTCGGGCCTGGCACCGGGCGGCCTGCTGATGGACGGCACCTGCGACGAGCTCGGTCGACGTTGCGCCTGGGTGTTGCTCGACGCCGATGGGCCACGTTCACTGACGCTGGCATGGGATCCGTTCGACGTCGAGATGCCGTCGGACATCGCGGAGCGGCTACCGAAGGTGTTGATTCATCGCAACATCGAGGGTGAGCTCGTGCACGATCTGCTTCGACGGGCCGACAGAGCGTGGTCGGTGTCGGCACCGCTGGCACCGTTCGGGCCTCGAATTCGATGGCGCGCGGCCATGAAAGTGCTTGCCGACCAAGGCCTTCCGATCACACTCCCCCGCCGACGAATGCGAGACAACGTGCTCACGGTCCCGTGGTCCTCGGTCGCACCTGCACCGTGAATCGGGTGCAGCTGACCGCGCTGAGCGCGGTCGGTTGCACCCGATTTCGCGGCTAAGTGCAGGCGGACAGCGCCAGTTCGACGCGTTCGGCCACTCGATCGGTGCTGTTTCCGGCCTCGGTGTACAGCGTGTGCGGGTCGACGCGACCGATCGCGACGGCGTCGCACACCACCTCGTCGAGGGTGATCTGCGAGATGCCACCTGCGGCGAGGTCGAGCACCGTGCGCACCGGGGTGGTGAGGTTGAACGTGCCTGCCGATTCGACGTCCCGCGGCTCGAGCCGCAGACGATGAACCGCCAGCCTGGTGTCGGTCAGTCGTAGGTCGCCGAATGCGCAGACGTGCACGAATTGCGGGTGGAGGTGCCCGAATCCGTGTAGCTCGGCCGCGCTCTGGTGCGAGATCACGGCCTCGCCGCCGAACCAGGCGCACCACATGGCGAACACCTCGAGTTCGCTGTGGGGCCACTGGCCGAGTCGGAACAGGTTGCGCTCGACGCGAGTCCACGTGTTCGTGGCCAGATTGACGCGCACCATCGCAGGATCGAAGCCGAGCTCAGCGGCCTGCTCGGCAGTGAAATAGCCGTCCTGACGAGTGGCCAACGAGTGCAGCTCGTGCACGCTCGGTCCTGTCGTACTCATAACGCAAGAGTACGTCACAATGTGTTACAGGTCACAAACTTTGGTACCGGCTACACAGGTTCGGCGAGTTTCACAGAGCTTGCTCAGAATCATCGGGAAGACTGCCAGGAATGTCATCCACAGCCAGGCGCAGCACAGCACCGCTGATCGCAGTCTCCGTCGTTGTCGTCCTCCTCGTCGCCGTCATCGGTGGCGAGTTGTTCGTGCGTCAGCAGATCAAATCCTGCCTCGCCGGTCAGCTCGAATCCGAGCTCGGCAGCCAGGTCGAGGTCGGTCTCGGCTTGAAGCCGGTCCTGCTCTCACTGGTGGACAAGAAGGTCTCCTCGGTGACCGTCGACAGCAACGACGCGCGCTTCGGACCCGCCGAGGGCATGGTCGTCCAGGCCGAGGCACGTGACCTGAATCTGACGCAGACCGCCGACTCCGGCGGCACCATCGGCAGCTCGAGTGCGGACATCTCGTGGTCCACCGACGGCATCACCCGCACCCTGCAGAGCCAGGGCATCGGCGCGATCGTCTCCGGCGTCACCTCGGACGCATCGGCGGGCACCCTCGACTTCGCCGTCGGCGCTCTGGCGAATCTGACCGTCAAGCCGGAGGTCGTGGACGGCAGGGTCGACTTCCAGACCGTCGACGCGTCGATCCTGGGTCTCGGCATCCCCACCGATCTGGTCGACTCGGTCGTCGGCGTGCTGACCGACAGCCTGCAGGCCTACCCGTTGGACATGGCTCCGACGTCGCTGACCGTCACCGACAGCGGCATCGAGCTCACCCTCGAGGGCGGGCAGTACACGATTCCGGTGACCCAGCAGGATCAGAGCCAGCCGACTCCCGAGGGTTGCTCGCTCGTCGCATAACCCATGTGCGCGGAACCTCGTAGCCTGCTACGAGTTTCCGTGCACATGCGACGCAGTCGCTCTAGCCCAGACCGTCCAGTACCGCGCGTGTTCCCGACAGTCCCAATCGTGTTGCGCCCGCGTCGATCATGGCCAGGGCGGCGTCCGTGGTGCGGATGCCGCCGCTGGCCTTGACGCCCAGTCGTCCGCCGACGGTCTCTGCCATCAGTCGCACGGCCTCGACGCTCGCGCCGCCGGCCGGGTGGAATCCGGTGGACGTCTTGACGAAGTCGGCACCGGCTTTCTCGGCGGCGCGGCACACCTCGACGATCGCCTCGTCGGACAGTGCTGCCGATTCGATGATCACCTTCAGGACAGCGTTTCCGGCGATCCCTTCACGGACGGTGACGATGTCGGCCAGCACCGCGTTGTAGTCCCCCGCGATGGCCGCGCCGACGTCGATCACCATGTCGACCTCGTCGGCACCTTGCTGCACCGCGAGCCTGGCCTCGGATCCCTTGATCAACGAGTGATGCTTGCCCGACGGGAATCCCGCGACGACGGCGGTGAGCATTCCTTCGGCGCGAATCGGCAGCATCGAGGGCGATACGCACACCGCGAGCACTCCGAGTTCGCGGCCTTCCTCGATGAGGGCGGCCACGTCGGCCTGGGTGGCTTCGGGCTTGAGCAGCGTGTGGTCGACCATTCCGGCGAGGGCGGCGCGGGTGAGTGTCATGCGGTCCAGCTTTTCACAGCTCTGCCATTCGTAACCCTGTCGGTCTACGATTTTCGGTCATGACCGCAGCGTCGCTCGCCGCCACCTTCAACGCCACCAGCAGGGAGTTCGACGGCCTGACGCCGCAGGTGTGGGGCCCGGCCGGGCAGTCGCTCGCCTTCGCGCTCGAATTGGCCACCGGGGACGCGGTTCTCGACGTCTGTTCCGGCACCGGGGCGTCGGCGATTCCCGCGGCGGCGGCCGTGGGCCCCGACGGTCTCGTGCATGCCATCGATCTGGCCGACGACCTGTTGGAGGTGGGCCGGGTGAAAGCCACCGACCGTGCACTGCGCAACATCGACTTCGTCCTCGCCGACGCCACCGAGTGGGAGCCGCCGTCGACTGTTCCCGATGCCGGCTACGACGCGTTGGCCTGTTCGTACGGCATCTTCTTTCTGCCCGATCCCGAGGGGGATTTCGCTCGTCTGGTGTCTCTGGTTCGTCCGGGCGGTCGCGTCGGGGTGACGGTGTGGCGCAAGGGTGCGATCGAGGCGTTCGCGGGCACGTACTTCGAGGTGATCGGCGGGCATTCGCCGCCGAGCGAGCACGACGGGCCGCTCCCGCAGGACGGTTACGACAAGCACCCGATCCGGCGGATGGAGACGGCAGAGCTTCTGTCCGCATGGCTCACCGCGGCAGGCACCACCGATGTCGAGGTCGTGGAGCTGTCCAACCACGTTCCCGCGACGGAGTCGTTCGTGTGGGATCTCGTGCTGGGCAGCGCGATGCGGGGCGCGCTGACACCGTTCGACGAGGCGACCCGGACGCGGATCCGTGCCGAGTTCTCCGCGCTGCTGACCGAGCGTGGAATCGACTCGATCGATCTCGGGACACTGGTGGCAACCGGGGTGCGGACGCCCTGAGACAATCGGCGCTATGAGTTCTTCCGTATCCGAGGATCGCCGTTACGTTCTGTCGCTCGGTTGCCCCGACAAGACGGGCATCGTCGCCCGCATCTCGACCTTCCTCGCCGAGGTCGGTGGATGGATCGTCGAGGCCGCCTATCACGCCGATCCCGACACCGGGTGGTTCTTCACCCGGCAGGCCGTACGCGCGTCGTCAGTGGACATGAGCATCGAGGAGCTGCGCACACGTTTCGCCGCGGTGGCCGCCGAACTCGGCCCGGAAACCGAATGGACACTTCATGATTCGGGCGAGCCCAAGCGCGTGGTCCTGCTCGTCAGCAAGGAAGCACACTGCTTGCACGACCTCCTCGGCCGCGCCGCGGGCGGCGAGCTGCCCGCTCAGATCTCCGCGGTGATCGGCAACCACAAGTCACTCGAGCCGATCGCCGCCGCACACGGCACACCGTTCCATCACGTCGAGTTCGCGAAGGATCCGGCCGAGCGCGGTCCTGCCTTCGAAGAGGTGCGGTCGCTGGTCGATTCCTACGACCCGCACGCGGTGGTGCTGGCACGGTTCATGCAGGTTCTCCCCGAGTCACTGTGCGCGCACTGGGCTGGCCGCGCCATTAACATCCATCACAGCTTCCTGCCGTCGTTCGTCGGCGCTCGTCCGTACCACCAGGCATTCGCGCGGGGTGTGAAACTGATCGGTGCGACGTGCCACTACGTGACGGCCGAGCTCGACGCGGGTCCGATCATCGAGCAGGACGTCATCCGCGTCGATCATTCCGACGAGGTGGTCGACATGGTGCGTCAGGGTCGCGACATCGAGAAGCTTGTGCTTTCCCGCGGTCTGCGGTGGCACCTGGAGGATCGTGTCCTGGTGCACGGCCGCAAGACCGTGGTGTTCAGCTGAAATCTAGAGATTCCGGAGCCGAACCACTTCGGTGTTGAATTCGTCGATCGCCTCGACGGAGCTCATGTGTCCGATGCCGGGGATGACGATCAGTCTGCTCAGGTGATCGTGATCGTCCAGGGCGCGGGCGAGTTTGCGGGCGTGCACCGGTGGGGTCAAGCGGTCGGCAGATCCGACGAGCACGCTGGTGGGGACGGACATGTTCGCCAGGGCCTCGCGGATGTCGAGGTCGGTGAGCGCTGCACCCCAGATACCGCGGGTGCGCGGGGCGCATTCGAGGACGATCTTCTCGCAGAACGCCACCTCGGCGGGTGTCGCTCCGGGTGCCATCGAGATGTACTTGATGGCTTGGCGCACCACCGGTGACGGCCGCAACGGAAGTGCCGAGCCGAGTACTGCGCGCCCTACCGGGGTAGGGACCCGTGGAAAGCGTTGCGGCAGCGGGATGACGGTGGTTTCGCGAATCAGGGAGTCGGTCGCGGTGCTGGCGAGGAGCACAGCGCTGACGAGTCGGTCGACCTGTTCGGGATAGTTGCCGGCCCAGGCCATGATCGACATGCCGCCCATGCTGTGACCCACCATGACGGCCTTGTTGTCCTCGGCCACCGTGGCGGAAAGGATCGCGGAGAGGTCGTCGGCCAGCACGTCGGGGCTCAGCGGTCGCGTCCCGACGTCGCTTCGACCGTGGCCGCGCTGGTCGTAGGTGACGACGCGGTAGCGGCCGGCAAGTGCATTGATCTGTGGGTACCAGTAGTCGGCCGAGCAGGTCCACCCGTGGCTGAAGACGATCGGTTCGGCATCGGCGTCCCCGTAGCTACGGACGTGCAGGTGCGCACCGTCGTCGGTGACCACCTCGGTGATGTGCGGTTCGAACGTGGGGCGCTCGAGCAACTCGTCGGGCTGCACGTCGGTCGTCTTGGTGAACGAGTGCAGGCGACGCCGCCGGACGACGAATGCACCGACAGAGGCCGCCGCGGCCGCGCTGCCCACTCCGAGCAGCGCGCGTTCGATTACCTTGCGTGAAACCACTGACATTCCCCTCTACCTGTATCCCCCCGAGCGGGTGCGGTAGAGGGTACGCCCACACAGGAGTTGGCGTCGATGCGACTTACCTACCAGCGGGGTCCGCGCTGGATGCTGTCGACCTTGGGACGGACGTCGACGAGGTACACGCACACGGCGACGACGCCGATGATACCCAGGAAGCCGATCACACCCGAGACGAGAATGAGCAGTAGACCGATGAACAGAATGGCCAGCCATTTGGTCTTCGTCAGCTTGTCCACTGCCGGAAAGGCGTCGGGGCGCTGGCGCAGTGCATGGAAGATCGCGAATCCTGCGCCCACCACTCCGAGGATCTGGAGAAAGGTCAGGATGTAGTAGCTGAAGCTGCCGGCGATGCTCACGTGCGCCAGTGTACGAGAAACGACCCCTGCGCCGCGCGGCGCAGGGGTCGTTTTCTTTACGAATGCTTTAGCGAGTGGTCTTCTTCGCCGGAGCCTTCTTGGCCGGAGCCGGGGCGGTCTTCTTGGCAGCCGGTGCCGGAGCCGTCTTCTTGGCCGGAGCCGGGGTCTTCTTGATCGGCGAGTTCGCGCTGCTGCGGGTCTTGGCCTCGACCTTGCCTGCCACGCCGCTCACCTTGTCGGAAGCCTCGACGGCCTTGTCCTTGGCCTCGTCGCCTGCTTCGTCGATGTTCTCGGCGAGCTCGTCGGCGGCCTCGGAGATCTCCTCGGCACCTTCACGAACCTTGTCCGACGCAATGCCGGCCAGAGCAGCGGCGCGCTCGCCGACTGCGCGGGTCTGCGAGGCGACGGTTCCGAGGGCCTGCTCGGTGAGGTCGACGACGTCGTTGGCTGCGGTGTTGGCGCGC
Organism: Rhodococcus cerastii; assembly: GCF_033042195.1. NCBI lineage: Bacteria > Bacillati > Actinomycetota > Actinomycetes > Mycobacteriales > Nocardiaceae > Rhodococcus > Rhodococcus cerastii. Next base: position 115,207 of record NZ_JAWLKF010000008.1, on the reverse strand, counting down.
TCGAGGCCCTCTTCGACGGCCGGGGTGCGGCGGATGCGCTCGACGGTCTCTTCGCCGCGCTCGGCGAGCGAGGTGTAGAGGTCGGAGGCGACCTTGAGGTATGCCTCGGCAACCTTGCGGAGCTCTTCGGGGGTGAAGCGCTCGCGCAGTTCGGCGATCTCGTCGGGAAGCTCTGCGGGCAGGTTCGCGAGCCGCTCGCGCAGGCTCTCGACGCCTTCGGTGACGTCCTCGGAGAGGTCGGCGATGCGGGCGTTGACCTCGCTGGTGCGGCTCTCGGCGCGCGAACGCACCTGAGCGACGACGTCCGCTACTGCCTGGACGACGGCGTCGCCTGCGCCGACGGCGGCGAAGATGGGGGTCTTGACGTTCTCGAAGTTCTTGGAATCAGACATCGGGTGTCTCCTGTTCGTCGGGTTCGGGCTCCTGCGTCGACTCGTTCTCACGACAGAACGAGTCGTAGATCTCGATCAGCACTTGCTTCTGCCGTTCGGTGATGTGCTCATCGCCGAGCAGAGCTTCGCGCACCGGACCGTGGGGACGCGCTTCCAAGATCCCGGCCCGGACGTACAGCACCTCCGAGGAGACGCGCAGACCCTTGGCTATCTGCGCTAGCACTTCTGCGGACGGGTTGCGCAGTCCGCGTTCGATCTGGCTCAGGTAGGGGTTGCTCACTCCGGCTCGGCTGGCGAGTTGCCGCATCGATACCTGCGCGGCTTCCCGTTGCGACCGGATGTAGCTTCCGATGTCCTGAGCTGCAGTCGTCACGACTGCGGCGACAAGATCCCCCGCCTCGGCGACGACCTGCGTCGCCTCGGTCGCCTTGGCGACCAGATCCCCCTCGTCATCGGCCATCTCGGCCTCCTGTTTTCGGTGTCCTACTGGACGGTACCGAAGGGTGCTAACTATTGCAAGCACTCTGCTAGCACTAGTGCCCGAAGATCAGATCCGAGATCGTGTAGATGGCCAGTCCGGCGATGGAACCGACGACGGTTCCGTTGATTCGAATGAACTGAAGATCGCGTCCGACCTGCAGTTCGATCTTCTTGCTCGCTTCCTCGGCGTCCCACCGAGCGACGGTGTCACCGATGATCGTGGTGATCTCGTCGGCGTAGTTCGCGGCGATGTAGCTCGCCCCACCGAGCAGCCAACCGTCCACTTTTCCGCGCAGTTCCTCGTCGTCGCGGAGCCGCACGCCGAGGTTGACGGTGTTCTCCTTGATCTTGGTGCGCAGCGTGCTCGTCGGATCGTCGACCGACTCGGTGATCAGCCGCTTGGCCACCTTCCACGTCGCTGCCGCGAGCCCGGTGATCTCCTCGCGCCCCATGATCTGCGCCTTGAGCTTCTCCGCCTTCTCGATGGTCGTCGGGTCGTGCTGCAGATCGTTGGCGTAGTCGACCAAGAATTTGTTGGCGGCCAGACGCACGTCGTGCTCGGGGTTGGACCTGATCTTCCAGGTGAACTCGACGAGTTCCTTGTAGACCTTCTCCCCCAGCAGAGTGTCGACGAACTTCGGCGACCAGTTCGGGGAATCTCGCGCCACGACGCGATCGATCATCTCCTGGCTGCCGAGAGCCCATTGGTGGGCGCGCTCGGCGAGCATGTCGATCAACGGCAGCTGACGGTTCTCGCGGAGCAACTCGTCGAGGATCCGGCCGATGGGCGGGCCCCACTGAGGATCGGCGAGACGCCGCACGATGGTGCTGTCGATGACGGCGGTGATGTCCTCGTCGTTGAGCACGTCGACGACGCCGTGCAACACGGTCGCCGCCTCGGCCGCGACGCGTTCGGCGTTGTCGGGCTGAGCGAGCCAGGTACCCAGCCGCAACGGAACCTGCGCCGACGCGACCTTCTCGGACACCACCTCGGGCGCGAGGAAGTTGCTGCCGACGAACGAGCTCAGGCTGGCACCGAGCTGATCTTTCTTCTTCTTGATCAGAGCCGTGTGCGGGATCGGAATACCGAGCGGATGCTTGAACAACGCCGTCACCGCGAACCAGTCCGCGAGCGCGCCGACCATGCCCGCCTCCGACGCCGCACGCACGTATCCGACCCATGCACCGGCACCCGTCGACTCCTGCCACCGGCAGAAGAGGTAGACGATCGATGCGAAGACGAGAAAGCCCGTCGCCACTGTTTTCATCTTGCGGAGGTCGCGACGTTTGGTCTCGTCGTCGAAGTTCATGAGCTGCACAACCGACATTGTGCCCAGAATCTCGGCAGACCAACCGGACGCAGCCTGCAATGGTGTCGGACAAGGCGCATAGGGTGGGGTTGTGGCGAGAAATACGACGGAGGCAAAGCTGGACGAGTCCGAGCCGAGCGAGGACAAGCCGAAGGTCGAGAAGCCGGACGGCCGAAAACGTCGTTGGCGTGAGCACAAGATCGCCCGCCGCGAAGAGCTCGTCGACGGCACGTTGGCCGCGATCCGGTTGCGCGGCCGCGAGATCGGAATGGACGAGATCGCGTCGGAGATCGGTATCTCCAAGACGGTGCTCTACCGCTACTTCACCGACAAGAACGATCTGACGAGCGCCACCATGTCTCGGTACGTCGAGACCACGCTTGCCCCGCGCATCTACTCGGCGATCGCACACGAACTCGACGAGTACGAGCTCACCCGCATCGTCGTGACCGCCTACGTCGAGACGGTGGCCACCGATCCGGAGGTCTACCTCTACGTCATGGCGAACAACGCCGGCAACAACCGCGATGTCGTCGCCGAGTCCGAGCGGATGATCGCCGAGTTGCTCTCCACGGTGCTGGGCGAACGCCTACGGCAACGCGAAATGGATTCCGGTGGTTCGGTGCCGTGGGCCTTCGCCATCGTCGGCGCGGTCCAGTTGGCCACGCACTGGTGGATCTCCAACAAGTCGATGTCCGCGGACGATCTGATCGATTACCTCTGCATGATGATGTGGGGCGGAATCCACGGGGTCGCGATGGCCGACGGCTCCCCCGCAAAATTCAAGTCACAGCCGCATCCGTTGGTCGACGAGGAGCCGAACACGCCTTAGCGCTCGTCGTACCCGTCGTCGTCCACGGGCACTTCTGCTCGTTGATCCAGCACGTCGCGGGCGTCGGCCTCGATGGGCAGATCATCTGCGTTCGGCTCGTCGGGCTCGTCCGCGATCGGCAGATTCTGTTCGACGCGATCCTCGGTCGGGGTTTCGATGGGTGAGTCGCTCATGTCTCCATTCGTACCATCGCTCGTCAGTTTGAGATCAGGCCCGGTCGGACATCCGAGAAGGTATGACTACCGAAACATTGACCGGACGCCGCATCGCGATTCTCGCCACCGACGGCGTCGAGCAGGTCGAGCTGGTGCAGCCCCGCGAAGCAGTCGAAAAGGCCGGGGCCTCAGTCACATTGGTCTCGCTCGACCACGGCAACATCCAAGCCATGGAGGGTGACGTCAATGCCGCAGACACCTTCACCGTCGACAGCGTCGTCGCCGACGTCTCGGCCGACGACTTCGACGCATTGATCCTGCCCGGCGGAACCACCAATCCCGATCAACTTCGCGTCGACGCGGACGCCGTGGAGTTCGTCCGCTCGTTCGTACAAGCCCGCAAGCCCGTCGGCGTGATCTGCCACGGTGCCTGGACACTCGTCGAAGCCGACGTTCTGAAGGGCCGGACGTTGACGTCCTACCCGAGCATCCGAACCGACATTCGCAACGCCGGTGGCACGGTCGTCGACGAGGAAGTGGTCGTCGACGGCAATCTGATCTCGAGCCGGAACCCGGACGACCTGCCCGCCTTCTGCGCGAAGATCGTGGAGCATTTCAGCGCTTGATAGGTTAGCGTGCCCTATGCGCATTTCTCGTTCCTTGGCTCTGCCTGCGGCAGTCCTCGCCCTCGCTCTCACCCTGACCGCATGCAGCTCCGACGCCGGCGACAGCGACAGCGACAGCGCCGACCCTTCCGAGGCCGGCGGTGTCGTCGTGACCGACATGTTCGGCGACGTCGAAGTCCCTGCGAACCCGCAGCGAGTGGTCGCACTCGGTTGGTCCGATGCCGAAACTGCGCTCGCCCTCGGTGTACAACCCGTCGGAGCCAGTGACTGGCTCGGCGTCGGCGGTAACGGCCTCGGTCCATGGGTCGACGAGTCCTACGACACCGACCCCACGATCGTCGGCACCTTCGACGTGAACATGGAATCGGTGGCGGCTCTGGAACCGGACCTGATTCTGTGGACGCGCAGCACCAACGACAGGGCTGTCTACGACGACCTGTCCGACATCGCGCCCACCGTCGCGGCACCTCCGGGAACCGACGTCGCCTACGGCACCACCTGGGACGGGCAGACCGAGATCGTCGCGCAGGCGCTGGGCAAGGTCGACGAGGGCAAGCAACTCGTCGACGACACCAGGGCACTGTTCGAAAACACCATCGCGGCCAACCCCGAATTCGCCGACAAGACCGTCGCCGTCGGCACGCTCTACAGCGGACAGGTCGGTGCCTACGTCCGCGGCGACACCCGCGTCGACTTCCTCGAATCGCTCGGCCTGACCAACACACCGGCCGTCCAGGACCGCGCCGAGCCCGGAGCGTTCAGCATCGAACTGTCCGAGGAGAACATCTCCGCTCTCGACGCCGACCTCACCGTCATGTTTCCCATCGGCACCGGACCCGAGGTGATCACCGACAACCCGTCGATCCAGGGCCTGCCGTCGGCACGGGACGGACGCCTCGTGGTCCTCGGTAACACCGACCTGTCCAACGCATTCTCAGCCGCCTCGGTCGCAGGCACCCGATACGCACTGGAAAACGCAGTGCCACTGTTCGCGGCACCGTTGAAGGGCTAGATCACAAGCCCGCCGGGGATCGTCACACCCTCCCTGGTGGGCTTGTTACACCCTTCCCGGGGGCTTGTTCACACTCTCCCTGGTGGGAATCCACCCGCGGCGATCGGGCCCCAGGTGTCGATCACGATGCGTATCAACGACTTTCCCTGCTTCACCATCGCCGCGCGGTACTCGTCCCAGTCCGAGTGCTCGCCGGCGATGCTGCGGAAGTACTCAACCAGCGGCTCGACGGCGTCGGGAAGATCGATGATCTCGGCGGTGCCGTCGACCTGGACGTAGTCGCCGTTCCAGTCGTCGCTGTGCACCAGCACCGTGACGGCGGAATTACGGCGGATGTTGTGCACCTTCGCGCGCTCGGGATAGGTGGCGATGACGATGCGGCCTTCCGAGTCCACTCCGGCCGAGACCGGGGAGACCTGCAGACCGTCGTCGCGCTTGCGGGTGATCAGGGTGTGGTGGTGCCGCGGAGATACGAATTCGAGCAGTTGCTCACGCGACACGGTCTCTGCTTTTGCAATGGTGGGGGCCATGAATCCCATGGTAGAGAAGTAGTCTTCTCGCCTATGGCCGACAAGTCGAAACTGTGGACTCTTTCTCCCGTCGATGTGCTGCGGGCCAGTTCCTCTCCCCGTGTGGAGGACATCGACTTCACGGCAACTCCGGGTTTCGACGGCGCGAAAGCGCACGGCAACGACGTGCTCGAGCAGCGCGGTGCAGTGCTGGCAGCGCTGCAGGAGAAGCTCTATGCCCACGGGCGCGCAGGCGGAACCAAGTCGGTTCTGCTGGTGCTGCAGGGCATGGACACCGCAGGCAAGGGCGGCATGGTCAAACACGTCATCGGGATGGTCGATCCGCAGGGCGTCGACCTCGCCTCGTTCGGGGTGCCGACTCAGGAAGAGAAGCAGCACCACTACCTGTGGCGCATCCGCAAGGCACTTCCGCGGGCCGGCCGGATCGGGGTGTTCGATCGGTCCCACTACGAGGACGTTCTCGTCGTCGCGGTGCACGATCTGGTGCCGCGGCAGGTGTGGGAGAAGCGTTTCGACGAGATCAACGCCTTCGAGAAGGAATTGGTCGACGAGGACACCGTCGTGGTCAAGGTGGCCTTGTTCGTCTCGGCCGACGAGCAGAAGAAGCGACTGCAGGAGCGACTCGACCGACCCGAGAAGCACTGGAAGTACAACCCGGGCGACGTCACCGAGCGTGGATTCCTGGCGCAGTACCGGGCGGCGTATCAGCGGGTTCTCGATCGCACGGACTTCGATCATGCGCCCTGGTACGTCGTCCCTGCCGACCGCAAGTGGTACAGCCGCTTGGCCGTCACGGAGATTCTGATCGACACTCTGGAGAAGCTCGATCTCGATTGGCCCGCTGCGGATTTCGACGTCGAGCACGAGAAGAAGCGACTGGCCGAGAGCTGAACCCACTTCGAAAGCGTGAATGGTCCATCGACCCCCGTCTGGGCAGGTCAACGGACCATTCACTCGTCCAAGGAGAGGGTTACAGCGTGGCTGCGTCGATCACGAAGCGGTAGCGCACGTCGGACTTGATGACGCGGTCGTAGGCCTCGTTGATCTTCTCGGCCGGGATGACCTCGATCTCGGCACCGATGTGGTGCTCGGCGCAGAAGTCCAGCATTTCCTGGGTCTCGGCGATGCCGCCGACCATGGATCCTGCGAACGAACGACGGTTGGCCAGCAGGTTGAAGGCGGGCACCTCGAGCGGCTTCTCGGGAACGCCGAGCTCGACGAGGGTGCCGTTGCGGGCGAGCAGTCCGAGGTACTTGCCCATGGGCAGGTTCGCCGAGACGGTGTTGAGGATCAGGTCGAACTTGCCCTGCAGATCCTTCAGCGCCGTGGTGTCCTTGGTTGCGTAGTACTCGTCGGCACCGTAGGCCTTGCCGTCGGCCTCTTTGGCGTCGGTCTGGCTCAGGACGGTGACGTGGGCACCCATGGCGTGGGCGATCTTGACGCCGATGTGTCCGAGGCCGCCCATACCGATGATGGCGACCTTCTTGTCGGGGCCGGCTCCCCAGTGCTTGAGCGGCGAGTACAGCGTGATGCCTGCACACAGCAGGGGCGCGGCGACGTCGAGCTCGACGCCTTCCGGGATGCCGAGGACGAACTTCTCCGTCACGACGATCTGGGTGGAGTAGCCGCCGTGGGTGAACTCGCCCTCGTAGGTCTCCGAGTTGTAGGTCTGTACGACACCCTTGGTGCAGTACTGCTCGTCGCCGTCCTTGCACGCCTCGCACTCGCCACAGGAGTCGACGAAGCAGCCGACGCCGACGCGGTCGCCCACCTTGCGGGTGGTCACCTCGGAGCCGACCTCGGCCACGATGCCGGCGATCTCGTGCCCGGGGACGACGGGGTACGTGGTGCCGCCCCACTCGTTACGGGCGGTGTGGATGTCGGAGTGGCAGATGCCGGCGAACTTGACGTCGATGAGGATGTCGTTCGGTCCGACGGCGCGTCGCTCGATCGTCGCCTTCTCGAGCGGGGCGTCCGGAGCGGTGGCCTGGTAAGCGGTAGCTGAAGTCATATCTATATTGCTACCTACGCATCAGTGCGAGCGCAAGGCAGCTACCGCCTCGACCAGGCTATTCCTGCTCTAAACGAGTCGTTCGCAACAGTAACGTCAGCTGTTCTTGGCGATATTGATGCCGAGCCACCCAACGTACGCCACCAGACCGACAAGTCCGATCTTACGCGTCCCGGGGTATGCGATCGCCGCGCCGACGGCCAATTCGGTGGCTCCGTTGCGACTGATCCAAGTTCGAGTGTCCTTGGGGAACGGGAGCTTGGTGATTCCCTCGAACGCCTCCGGCACCACGAAGTGGGCGGCACCGGTTGCGGCCAACCCGATCCCGAATGCCTTGGGAACCACACCGTTCGACTTCGTGGACTTGCTCACTGACACGCTCCTGTGATCGAAGTGACTGCGTTCGCAGACCGACAATAGCGCTCCGACGACCGACGCGGGGCAACCCGCCCGCTGCGGCGTCTACTTTGCGATCCGGCCGTTCTCGTAGCGGTAGAACCCGGCTCCGGCCTTCTTGCCCACGTGCCCCGATTCGACCATGTGCAGCAGCAGCGGCGGCGCCAGGAAGAGAGGTTCTCCGAACTCCGAATACATGGCGTCGGCAATGGCTTTGACCGTGTCGAGCCCCACGAGATCGGCGAGCGCGAGCGGCCCCATCGGGTGCGCCAGACCGAGCACCGTCGCCTTGTCCACGTCTTCCTTGGTGGCGAATCCGGATTCGACCATGCGAATCGCAGAGAGCAGATACGGCACGAGCAACGCGTTGACGACGAAGCCCGAGCGATCGGCCGAGCGCACGACCTGTTTACCGAGAACGTCGCCTGCGAAGCGCTCGGCGCGGTCGGCCACTGCCGGTGCGGTCAGGTCGGTAGTGACGAGTTCGACGAGTGGCAGTACCGGGACCGGGTTGAAGAAGTGCAGACCGACGACGCGGCCGGGTGCCGTCGTCGCGGCTCCCAGGCTGACGATGGGAATGGAGGAGGTGTTCGAGGCGATGACGGCGTCGGGGTCGGTCACCACCGAGTCGAGCTCGGCGAAGATGTCGGCTTTGATCTTCTCGTCTTCGAGTACTGCTTCGACGACGAGTTGGCGATCGCCGAAGTCGGCGAGGTCGGAGGTGAATCGCAGCCTGGCCGCGGCGTGCTCCCGCTCGCGTTCGGTGATCTTGCCGCTGCTCACTCCGCGATCGAGGGACCTCAGGATGCGGGTGCGTCCGGCGCTGGTCAGTTCGCGGGTCTGTTCGTGGACCAACACGTCGACATGGGCGCGGGCACAAACCTCGGCTATTCCTGCCCCCATCTGCCCCGCTCCGACGATCCCCACCCTCTCGACCGTCAAGGCAAACTCCTAGCGAATAATGTTGCAGCACAACAGATTGAAGCGAGATGAGGGTAACTCTTCGGGGGAACGCCCAAGACCTTCGTGATACAGAACAGGCGGCCCGCAGCGAAACGCTGGGGCCGCCTGACTAGTGCGCTGAAGATCAGGAGAGGCGGCTCAGTGGAACTGGCCTTCTTCGGTGGAGCCCTTCAGTGCTGCCGTCGAGGTGTTGGGGTCGACGGTGGTGGCGATGCGGTCGAAGTAGCCGGCGCCCACCTCACGCTGGTGCTTGATGGCGGTGAAGCCGCGCTCTTCGGCAGCCTTGAACTCGCGCTCCTGCAGGTCGACGAACGCGGTCATGCCTTCGCGGGCGTAGCCGTGTGCCAGGTCGAACATGCCGTAGTTGAGCGAGTGGAAGCCTGCGAGGGTGATGAACTGGAACTTGAAGCCCATGGCTCCGAGTTCCTTCTGGAACTTGGCGATGGTCGCGTCGTCCAGGTGCGCCTTCCAGTTGAACGAAGGCGAGCAGTTGTAGGCGAGCAGCTGGTCCGGGAACTCGCTGCGAACCGACTCGGAGAACCTCTTGGCGACCTCGAGGTCCGGCACGCCGGTCTCCATCCAGATGAGGTCTGCGTACGGGGCGTAGGCCTTCGCACGGGCGATGCAGGGCTCGATGCCGTTCTTGACGCCGAAGAAGCCTTCTGCGGTGCGGGTTCCGTCGAGGAATTCACGGTCACGCTCGTCGACGTCGGAGGTGATCAGCGTGGCTGCCTCGGCGTCGGTGCGGGCGATGATGACCGACGGGACGTCGGCGACGTCGGACGCGAGGCGTGCCGAGGTCAGGGTACGGATGTGCTGCTGGGTGGGGATCAGAACCTTGCCGCCGAGGTGGCCGCACTTCTTCTCCGATGCGAGCTGGTCCTCCCAGTGCACGCCTGCGGCGCCGGCCACGATCATGGCCTTCTGCAGCTCGTAGGCGTTCAGTGCGCCACCGAAGCCGGCTTCGGCGTCGGCGACGATCGGGGCGACCCAGTTCTTGACGGACGTGTCGCCTTCGATCTTGGCGATCTCGTCGGCGCGCAGGAGTGCGTTGTTGATGCGACGGACGACCGAGGGGACCGAGTTGGCCGGGTAGAGGCTCTGGTCCGGGTAGGTGTGGCCCGAGAGGTTGGCGTCGCCTGCGACCTGCCAGCCGGAGAGGTAGATCGCCTGGAGGCCGGCGCGAATCTGCTGCACGGCCTGGTTGCCGGTGAGGGCACCGAGCGAGTTGATGTAGTCCTCGTTGTTGACGAGGTCCCACAGGATCTCGCTGCCGCGGCGAGCGAGGGTCGCTTCTTCGACGACGGTGCCCTGGAGGTCGGAGACCTGCTGTGCGGTGAAGTTACGGGTGACGCCCTTCCAGCGGGGGTTGGTGTCCCAATCCTGCTGGATCTCGGCGATGGTCTTCGGGGTGCCGGTGGTCGACATCTTCAGCTCCAGTCTCTTCTGCTTCTCGGCCTGCCTCGAGACGAATCTTCACATCGTTGCCAGGCCCTTCTGGTGTACTCCAAAACAATGGCACAACCGAAAACATGCGTCTACCAGTTGTTAGTGCCAATCTTGGCTAGCTTTCCCGAGCACCTTGCTAATGTTGCAAAGTTTTGGTCGACGCAAACCTCTCGGATCGGACGCCATGGTTACTCGCCAGTAGCGATGAATCCCCAGTTGATGAACGCAATGAACAAAAACTCATACAGGACGCTTGTACGGTTTGACGCAGCCGTCTGAATCGAGTCAGAAACCGACGCTTCTGTGACCGACATCACAGTACTCCGATCTCAAAATGTGGACATGCACCGGGTGCTCCACTCGACGCCTCTGCCGCGGGAATCACGCGTCCGACGCCCCCGAGTGGAGCGCAACGTGCACTCATCCACAGACACGCAGCTATCCACAGGGCATTCCATTCCCCCAGGTCGAGCTTTGGGGGACATCTGCACCATCCCCGACGCTGCACCCATGACACCCGACAACACCGATGCAGGCTCCACTCCCGGACCCACAGGTCATTACGCAGGCTCCACTCCCGGACCCACAGGTCATTCCGCAGGCTCCACTCCCGGACCGAAGGGTCATTCCGCAGGCTCCACTCCCGGCCCCGCCACCTTTCAGCAGCTCCTGGCCTCCGGACTCCACCCCAGCACCGTCTCGCGACGCTTCACCCGTGTTCTGCCGACGGTCCACATGCGCGGGGAACCGTCGACGATGGATCGATGTCGGGCCGTTTCGCTGTGGCGACCGGACGCCGTGCTCAGCCACCGGTCGGCCGCATACCTACGGGGCTGGACGACCGAACCGACCACCCTCGACGCCACGGTCCCTCGCTCGGCGAGGTTGCGGCCACCGCCCTGGCTTCGGCTGCACCGTCGGACACTCGATTCCAGGCTCGTCGACGAGGTCGAGACCCTGCCGTGCACCACTCCCGCACAGACGATTCTCGATTGCCTGGCGGTGCTCCCCCGTGCCGAGGCCGAGTTGCTGATCGACGAACGCCTGAAGTTCGGACTCGACCCCGCGTCGCTGCTCCGCCTGCTCGAACGATTCCCGGGTCGACGCGGCAACACAGAGTTGGCTCGCCAAGTTCGGCTGGCAGTGACCAGATTCGCCTCGGAACCGGAGCGGGCACTGGGACGTGCGCTGCACCGGATCGGGCTGTACCTGGAGATGAATGCGGCAGTCGGTCCGTACATCTGCGACCTCGTCGACCGTCGCAGCCGAACGATCATCGAAGTGGACGGACGCGAATTCCACAGTGCAGCTGGGGTATTCAGCAAGGATCGGCGCAGGCAGAACGCGCTGGTGCTCGATCGCTGGCTGGTGCTGCGGTACTCGGCATTCGACGTACTGGCCGCACCGGACGTCATCGCCGGCGAGATTGCGTCGGTGATCCGACGACGTCGGGAATCGAGGCGATGACTGCACAGAATGCTCCACTCCCGGAGCCGTGCACGACATTCATCGCACATACCCCCGGAAGTGGAGCACCAGTTGCAGAGAAAGCTCAGATACGGACGCCGCTGCGCTCGTCACTGGACGCAACCACTCGCGACGTGGTCGGTGTCCGACGCGACGAGAGCACCCCGAGCGCACCCATCGCGGCGATCACGAGTCCGCCGACGATGGCGAACAGGTCAGCAGCCAGCAATCCGGACGGGAACACCATCAGCGCGGGCGATACCGCGAGCAGCAGGCCGAGGCCGACGTGGGTCCAGTGGCTTTGCCTCGACGACGATCCGATGGCCCACAGCGCGGTCGATGCAGCGAGAATGCCGAGCACGAGGATGGCACCGGTGACTTCCTGGTCGCCCTGGACGGGAAGCCAGACGGTGGATGCGACGAGTACCGCTCCGGTGACGAATACGACGACGTCCCTGAAAATTTCCGATGTGCGTTGACGGTTGGACATGACCGCTCCTCGTGGTGCGTGGTGAATAGCTCGTATACCGGTATACGCCTTTACTTCGGCTAATGTTCCCGAAGAACACCGAATTGTGATCCAGCAGCTAGTTGCCAATACTGTTAAGGCAATTCTTCGCAGGCGTAGCCTGGCGATATGTCCAAAACCTTCGTCGGCGTGCGGCTTCGGCAGCTCCGCAGCGAACGCAGCATGAGTCAGGTGTCGCTGGCGCAGAAGCTGGGAATCTCGGCCAGCTACCTCAACCAGATCGAGCACGACGTGCGTCCACTGACGGTGCCGGTGCTGCTGCGGATCTCCGAGGTGTTCGGCGTCGACACGTCGTTCTTCTCCTCCGAGGACGACACCAGACTGGTTGCCGAACTCCGGGAGGTCGCGCTCGATCAGGACATGGGGATCGACGCCGACGCGCACGAGATCGCGCAGATGGTCAGCTCGCACCCGCAGCTGGCGCGGGCGATGGTCAACATGCACCGCCGATACCGCAATACGACGGCTCAGCTGTTGGCCGCTACCGAGGAGCGTTTCTCGGACGGCAGTGGCAGCGGTTCCATCAGCAAGCCGCACGAGGAAGTGCGCGACTACTTCTATCAGCGGCAGAACTATCTGCACGAACTGGACACTGCGGCAGAGGCTCTGACCTCGAGGATCCGGTTCCATCGCGCCGATATCGGTGGCGAGATCGCCAAGCGGCTGCGGACGGTCCACGACGTGCAGATCGTCAATCGGATCGACCTCGGCGAGAACGTGCTGCACCGATTCGATCCCCAGACGCGAGTACTGGAGATTTCACCGCATCTCTCCGGCGGGCAGAAGGTGTTCAAGTACGCCGCCGAACTCGCGTATCTCGAATGCGGGGACCTGCTGCAGAAGATGGCCGACGAAGGCAATTTCACCAGTGAGTCGTCGAAGAAGTTGGCGGTGCTGGGCTTCGCGAACTACTTCGCGGCCGCGACGGTGTTGCCGTATCACCAGTTCCATGACGTGGCCGAGGATTTCCGGTACGACATCGAGCGGCTCTCGGCCTTCTTCTCGGTCAGCTACGAGACCATCTGCCATCGACTCTCCACCTTGCAGAGACCCGAGTTGCGGGGTGTGCCGTTCTCGTTCGTGCGCGTCGACCGCGCCGGGAACATGTCGAAGCGTCAGTCCGCCACAGGTTTTCACTTCTCGTCCAGCGGCGGCACATGCCCGCTGTGGAATGTGTACGAGACGTTCGCGTATCCGGGCAAGATCATGACGCAGATCGCCGAGATGCCCGACGGCCGCAGTTACCTGTGGATCGCGCGCACCGTGGAGCGACGCGCCGCGCGATACGGCCAGCCCGGCAAGACCTTCGCCATCGGCCTCGGTTGCGAACTGCGACACGCTGGACGGCTGGTGTACGCGGACGGTCTGGACGTGCAGGGTTCGGCAGCGGCGACACCGATCGGAGCGGGCTGTCGGGTGTGCGAGCGATCGAACTGCCCGCAACGCGCATTCCCGCCACTGGGTAAGGACCTCGACATCGACGAGCACCGAAGTTCCGTGTCCCCCTACCTCGTTCGCTGAGAATACGTTCGCTGAGAAGAAAGGAAGACTGCAATGACACGAATCGGCGTCGTACTCAGACCCGAACTTGCGCCGGAGGATCTCGTCGAGGCGGCACGTGCAGCCGACCGGGCAGGCATCGACGAAGTGTGGATATGGGAAGACTGCTTCTACTCCGGCGGACTGACTACCGCTGCACTGGTTCTCGCGAACACCGAACGCCTGAACGTCGGAATCGGGGTGCTACCCACTCCGATGCGGAACGTGGCGGCCACCGCCATGGAGATCGCTACCGTCGCCCGGGTCCACCCAGGACGGCTGCGCGTCGGGCTCGGACACGGTGTGCAGTCGTGGATGGGTCAGATCGGGGCGCGTGTGCAATCGCCGCTGACGTTGCTGAGCGAGCAGATGACCGCGCTCACCGCACTCTTGGCGGGCGAGAGCGTCACCGTGCAGGGCAGGTACGTCTCACTCGACAACGTGCAGCTGAATTGGCCTCCGCTGCAACCACCGCCGCTGCTCGTCGGTGCGACGGGGCCGAAGACTCTCGCCCTGAGCGGCCGCACCGCTGTGGGAACGATCCTCACCAGCGAAACGTCACCGGATCAGGTGCGAACGGCCATCGAGCACATCGACGGTGGGCCCGACCACGACGTGGTGGTCTACGTTGCCGCAAGCTCCGATGCCGCGGCCAGCAACCTGCAACGCTGGATCGATGCCGGTGCCACCACCCTCGTACTGGAACCCTCTGCAGCCGAACCGGATCCGACCATACTGTTCGCCCACGCGGCATCGTTGACACAGCAGTTCGGTGCGCCGGAGCCGCACTCGCGGTGAGCACACCTAGTGCTCTCGCAAGTACCTCCCCGCGTCCGCGAACGCACGTGCTCGACGCGTCAGCGTGGGTGGCGCAGGCGGCTCACCTCGCCACAGGCGGTAGAGGGTGCTCATGCTCAGGATGAGTCGTTCGGGTGAGTCCCAGTGCGCATACTGTCCGAATTCGCTTGACTTGAGCAGGTTCTGGGCGGCTTCGGTGGGCGCGAGTCCGGCGTCGAAGCAGATGCGCCCGGCCTCGGACACCCAGGTCCAGTAGTTGCGGAGGGCGCGAATTTCGGCGGTGCCGCACAGGGGTCCGTGGCCCGGGACGTAGACGGCGGCATCGAGCTCGAGGAGGTGGTCGAGGGCGTCGATCCAGTTCTGCAGTGGACCGTGCCAGAGCACCGGGGTGGCGTCGATGAACAACAGGTCGCCGGCGAACACCACTCCGACGTCGGGTACGTGTGCGATGAGGTCGCCTTCGGTGTGCGCCGGGCCCAGGTAGCGCAGGTGCACGGATCGTCCTGCCACATCGATGGTCTCGGTGGTCTCGAAGGTGTGGTCCGGCAGCCGCGGCAGAGCGCCGGGGAAGGTGGCGTCACCGCGGACCTGGTTCATGTAAGAGCCCATTGCACCGACCGGTCCCGGCACCCAACCGATCTTCGCACCGAGGGAGGCGAACGCGTGCACACCTTTCGGAGGTGTTTCCTCCTTCATGGCGTGCAGTGAAGCGGCGCTGGTGGTGATGCGAGCCGTGGAGGGGACGGTGTCGTTTCCCCACCAGTGATCACCGTCGGAGTGGGTGTTGAGCACTTCGGTGATCGGCGCGTCGGCCACCAGCTCGGCGGTGTCGGCAACGACGCGTTCTGCCCAGTTCACGTCCCACACCGTGTCGATCAGCATCGACGCAGAACCCGGCCCCACGATCAGACCGGTGTTCGTCTGGCCCCAACTTCCGGGCGGCCGCATGAATGCCCAGGTGTCGTCGGCGATCTGTCGGTACCCCACCTCTGTGTCTGCCACCGCCACAGGCTAGCCGGTGAGCAGCTCGCTCGGGTGCGAGACAGCCCGACATCTCGTCCTGATTCGAAGGGACGCATTGGACATCTTGTCGGGTGGCGAAGTCTCGTCCGTAGGTGCAGGCTTTGCAGAACCGAAACAGTCGACGCTAGGGGTTTCAGTGATGACGGTGCCTGTCCTGCAGAACTACATCGACGGGGCGTTCGTGACGCCCTCGGGCACCGAGATGCTCGATGTGGTGAATCCGGTGGACGAGTCGGTTGTCGCCCACTCCCCCGTGTCCGACGCCGCCGATGTGGAGGCCGCGATGTCGGCCGCTGCCAGCGCGTTCGAGACCTGGGGCAAGACGACGCCGGGCGAACGGCAGAAGGTGCTGTTGAAGCTGGCCGACGCCATCGAGGCGCACAGCGACGAGATCGTCGAGGCGCAGAGCCGCAACACCGGCCAACCCAAAGCCACCATCGCCGCCGAGGAAGTCACCGTCGGTGCCGATCAGATTCGATTCTTCGCCGGCGCGGCCCGGATGCTCGAGGGCAAGTCGGCGGGCGAGTACATGGACGGCTTCACCTCCTATGTTCGACGCGAACCGATCGGTGTCGTCGGCCAGGTGACGCCGTGGAACTACCCGTTCATGATGGCGATCTGGAAGATCGGTCCCGCGCTGGCCGCCGGAAACACCATCGTGCTCAAGCCAAGTGACACCACTCCCGAGAGCACGTTGGTGTTGGCGAAGCTGTCCAAGGGCATCGTTCCGGACGGAGTGTTCAACGTCGTTCTCGGCAACGGCGGCACCGGAGCGGCGATCGTCGAACACAAGACTCCTGGACTGGTCTCGATCACCGGATCTGTCCGCGCCGGCATCGCGGTGGCCGTGGCCGCCGCCAAGCAGCTCAAGCGGGCCCACCTCGAATTGGGCGGCAAGGCACCGGCAATCGTGTTCGACGATGTCGACATCAGCAAGGCCGCGGACGGAATTGCCGAGGCTGCGTTCTTCAACGCCGGCCAGGATTGCACCGCCGTCACCCGTGTCCTGGTGCACGAGTCGGTACACGACGCCCTCGTCGATGCCCTTGTCGCCAAGGCGAAGACGCTGAAGGTCGGCCTGCCCGACGACCCCGATACCTTCCTCGGCCCACTGAACAACGTCAACCACTTCGGTCAGGTGAGCGCAAAGGTCGACGGCATCGGCGCTCATGCCACCGTCGTCACCGGCGGCAAGCGCATCGGCGTCAAGGGCTTCTTCTTCGAGCCCACCATCATCACCGGCGTGCAGCAGTCCGATCCCATCGTGCAGGAGGAGACCTTCGGCCCGGTGCTCACGGTGCAGAAATTCAGCGACGAGGCGGAGGCCATCGCGCTCGCCAACGACGTCGACTTCGGTCTCGCGTCGAGCGTCTGGACCTCCGATCACGGACGCACACTGCGCATCTCGGCAGCGCTGGACTTCGGTGCCGTCTGGGTCAACTGTCACATTCCACTGGTGGCGGAGATGCCGCACGGAGGATTCAAGTACTCCGGCTACGGCAAGGACCTCTCGGCGTACGGCGTCGAGGACTACACCCGCATCAAGCACGTCATGAGCTCGACGGAGACTCTTCGATGACCTTTCATCCCCTCGATCCCCTGTCCAGCGACGAATTCGCCGCCGTAGCCGAGGTTCTCGGCCGCGATCACGGCGTCGGCGACGGTTGGCGCTACGCCTCGATCGAGATGATCGAACCCGCGAAGTCCGAGATCGCCGCGTTCGACGCAGACGGAACAGTGCCTGCGCGTCGAGCTGTCTCGGTGGTGTTGAACCGCACCGAGAACACGACCTTCAAGGCCGTCGTGTCGCTGGACGATCGCACCACCGAATCGTGGACGCACATCCCGGATGTGCAGCCCAACTTCACCGTCGACGAGTGGGAGGAGGCCGATGCGGCCCTCCGTGCCCACCCCGATGTGATTGCCGCCCTTGCCGATCGCGGTATCACCGATCTGGATCTGGTGTTCATGGACACCTGGACCTACGGCGAGGCGGTGACGCCCGAGAAGTACAAGGGTCGACGCCTCGGCTGGTCCGACACGTGGGTCAAAGCTGCCGAGGGTGCCAATCCCTACGCCGGACCGGTGGGCGGATTCCACTGCGTGATCGACGTGAACACGATGGAACTGCTCGAGATCGAGGACACGTATCGCGTCGAGCGGCCGGAGATCATGGGCGAGTACGTCCCTCGCCATATTCCGGAGCGAATCAGGAACGCGAGTACACGCCCGCCCTTGAAGCGCCTCGAGATCACTCAGTCCGACGGGCCATCGTTCGAGCTCGACGGCAACAAGTTGACGTGGCAGAACTGGTCGCTGCGAGTCGGCTTCAACTACCGCGAGGGCATGACGCTGCACGCCGTCAGCTACAACGACAACGGGAACGTGCGGTCCGTCGCCAATCGAATGTCGTTCGCGGAGATGGTGGTTCCCTATCGCGATCACACCGAGGATCACTATCGACGCACCGCGTTCGACATCGGCGAGTGGGGTCTCGGTTTCATGACCACCTCCCTCGAGCTCGGGTGCGACTGCCTCGGCGAGATCCGCTACCTCGACGCGGTGCTGCACAACAGCAAGGGTGAGCCGTACACGATCACCAACGCGATCTGCATCCACGAGGAAGACAACGCCGTGCTGTGGAAGCACGTCGATCACGACGCCGGAGCCGAGGTGCGGCGGATGCGTCGCCTCACGGTCAGCTTCCATGCCACCGTGGCGAATTACGAGTACCTCGTCTACTGGCGGTTCTATCAGGACGGCAACATCGAGTGCGAGGTTCGTGCTACGGGCATCATGGTCGTCACGCACTTTGCCGAGGGCGGCACGCATCCGTCGGGAACTCTGGTCGACAACCGGACCTACGCGCCCTACCACCAGCACTTCCTGGTCGCCCGACTCGATCTGGACATCGACGGCACCGAGAACACCGTGTATGCCAGTGAGACGCAACGAGTTCCGATGGGTCCGGACAATCCTTACGGTCTCGCACTGACTCAGGTCAACACTCCCCTGACCACCGAGTCCGAGGGCAAGCAGGATTACGACTGGAACACCCAGAAGGCGTGGAAGGTCGTCAACGACAACGTCACCAACGGCCTCGGCACCCGGCCCGCCTACAAGTTGGTTCCGGGAGCGGCGATTCCGTCGATGTTCGATCCCGCGTCGCCGATCTTCCAGCGCGCCCAGGTGATCGGCCACACCGTCTGGGTCACCCCGAACTCACCCGACGAGCGTTGGCCCAGCGGCGAGTTCGTCAATCAGAGCGGCGTCGACCACGGGCTTCCGGAGTGGACCGAGAAGGATCGCAGCATCGAGAACACCGATGTCGTCGTCTGGTACACCTTCGGCATCCACCACATCACTCGGCCGGAGGACTGGCCGGTGATGCCCGCGGACACGGTCTCGTTCTGGCTCAAGCCGTTCGGGTTCTTCGATCGCAACCCCTCGCTCGACGTCGCACCGTCGGAACCGAAGTCGTGCCACACCGATCCCGGTAGCACCTGCCATTAGCTCGCCCAACCTCAGGGAAGGTCCGCCCATGCGTCTGATCGTGGGGTACCAGGCAACACCGAGTGGCGCTGACGGAATCGCCCTGGGGGCAACGCTTGCGCGTTCGCTGCAGGCGTCGCTGGACATCTGTCTGGTGCTGCCGCAGGAGCGTCCGGTGCCGTCCAAAGCGCCGGTCGAGGCCGGATACGACGACATCCTGATCGATCGGGCCACCGGCTGGCTCGACGAGGCACTCACCCTCGTACCCGAGGACGTGCAGGCACGCGCGCACCTGTTGTTCGACGAGTCCTTCGCTCAGGGCCTGCTCGACGCCGTCCGTGAGTTCGACGCGTACATGATCGTGGTCGGTGCGGCCGGTGACGGTCTGCTCGGACGCCATTCGATCGGTACCGTCACCAGCGATCTGCTGCACGTGGCTCATGTGCCGCTCGCGCTGGCTCCGCGGGGGTATCGACATTCTCCGCCGCAACGCATTCGCGAGATCACCTGCGCCATCGGAAATCGTCCAGGGGCAGCGGAGCTCATCGAGGCAGCCACCGACCTGTCCGTCACCGCAGAGTTGCCGCTGCGCCTGCTCTCCCTCGTGTCCGCCGAAGACCAATCGGCACGGGGACAGAGTGGTCTCGCCAAGGCCGAGGAAGTGCTGCGCACCGTGCAAGCGGAAATGCCCGCGGGATCGGACGTGCAGCTGCGAGTGGCGGAGGGCTCCGGCATCGAGAAGGCCGCCTCCTCGCTCGACTGGCACGACGGCGACGTGTTGATGGTGGGGTCGTCGCGACTGGCCCAACCTCACCGCCTGTTCTTGGGATCTGTTGCCGCCAAGATGCTTCGGGTCGTTCCCGTTCCGATGATCGTTGTTCCGAGAGAGGCCGGCGATGAATGAGCACAAGGTAGTGGACGTCGAGTCCAAGGGCCTGTCGGCCGGCCAGCTCGGGTTGCTCGCGAGTGTGGTCCTGGGCATCTCGACCATCGCACCCGCGTACGCGCTCACCGCCTCGCTCGGGCCGACGGTCACCGAGGTGGGGGTGCACCTGCCCGCGATCTTCATCGTCGGCTTCATCCCGATGTTGTTGGTGGCGTTGGGCTATCGAGAACTCAACGCGGCCGAGCCCGACAGCGGCACGTCGTTCACGTGGGCGTCGAAGGCCTTCGGCCCGTACGTCGGCTGGATGGGCGGATGGGGCCTGATCGCGGCCACCATCATCGTGCTCTCGAACCTGGCGGGAGTGGCCGTCGACTTCTTCTACCTCTTTCTCGCCCAGGTCACCAGCAACGACTCACTGGCCGACCTGACCGGCAACAAGCTCGTCAACATCGTCACCTGCCTGGTGTTCATGGCGCTGGCAGCGTGGCTCTGCTATCGCGGCATGCAGGAGACCAAGCGTGTCCAATACACGATGCTCGGCTTCCAACTGCTGGTCATGGCGTGGTTCATCGTGGCCGCGTTCGTCAAGGTCGGTGCAGGCGACGGGGCCGAGGACATCTCGTTCAGCCTGGACTGGTTCGATCCGTTCGGCATTCCGAGCTTCTCGGCGTTCACGGCCGGCCTGTCGCTGTCGATCTTCATGTACTGGGGTTGGGACGTCTGTCTGACCGTCAACGAGGAAACCTCCGGCAGCGCAAAGATTCCCGGACGCGCTGCGCTGGTCACAGTGTTCTTCATCATCGTGCTGTACTTGCTCACCGCAGTGGCCACCTTGCTCTTCGCCGGCACCGGTGACACCGGAAACGGACTGCAGAATCCCGACACCACCGACAACGTGTTCGCCGCCCTCGCCGGGCCGGTGATGGGTCCGTTCGCGATCCTGCTGTCCCTGGCCGTGTTGAGCAGCTCCGCCAGCTCGCTGCAGGCCACGTTCATCTCGCCGGCCCGCACGTTGCTGGCGATGGGGCACTACCAGGCCCTACCGAAGCGGTTCGCTTCCATCACACCGAGATTCAGCACCCCGGGCTTCGCGACGCTGGTGGCAGGAGGAGCGTCCGCAGGCTTCTACGCCGTGATGCGGGTGGTGAGCGACAACGTTCTCACCGACACCATCGCCGCGCTCGGACTGATGATCTGCTTCTACTACGGCATCACTGCATTCGCCTGTGTCTGGTACTTCCGCGAAGAGCTGTTCACCAGCACACGCAACGTGTTCTTCAAGTTCTTGGCTCCGCTGCTCGGTGGCGTCGGCATGGCAGTGGTGTTCGTACAGACCTCGGTCGATGCTTGGGACCCCGAATTCGGCAGTGGCTCATCACTGTTCGGCATCGGTATGGTGTTCCTCATCGGCGTCGGCATCATCGTTCTCGGCATGGTCGTCATGGCAGTGGTTGCACTGCGCAAGCCGGAATTCTTCAAGGGCAACATTCTCCGCCGTGATACTCCGTCGCTGATCGTCGAAGACTGACCGCCCCTCGGCCCTCGTCAGGGTCGAGGGTGTTCGATGCCGCGCTCCTGCAGCCCTTGCACGATCAGTTCGGTGACGCGCACCCAGGCGGGCCGATCGGCCCACTGCGCCTCGAGCAGCGAGTTGGCCGCCGGGTCGTCGAGACCGCGCTCGAACGACCACTCGAGGGCGTCACTGTCCCAGGCGTTCACCATCCACTCGACCGTGTCGTCCGCGAGCTGCTGGATCTGTGGGTCCTCGGGTTCGAGCTCGGCTGCTCGGAAAGAGCGCACCATGAGTTCCAGATAGCCCGGGTCCCGGAGCATGACGCCGCCTACCGATTTCAGCCAGGGATCAAGTCTGGGCCGGTAGACGGCATACGTCAGCACCCAGGCATCGCGATAGTGATCGACAACGTCGGGGTCGATACCCGCTTCGCGCAGGTGCTCGATCAGGCCGACGATCACATCTGGAAGGACAAGCGCGTCGCCCGCACGCAACAGCCGGAGTCTGTCGCGATCCTTTTCCAGACGTTCGATCCTGTTGCTCAGGTCGGCGTCGATCTCGGCCAAGGCGAGGTCGAGCGATTGCTGCGAGGCGTCGAGTAGCTCGTGAACGCGCGCCAGTGGCACGCCGGCGGAGGCAAGAGCAACGACGCGTGACAGCCTCAGGACGGCCTCCCCGTCGTAGAGGCGGTAGCCCGATGTAGTGCGCTGCGGCTCGTCCAACAGACCCTGCTGGTGATAGAACCGCACGGTTCGGGTTGTCACTCCCACGTAGGAAGCCAGCTCACCGATGCGCAGCATGGCAACCATTCTGGCCGATCAATCGTCCACCCGGGCAGACTGCGGCAGCGGTTCGGTCAGCTCACGTGCACCCGGACTCAGGACCGCATAGGCGGCGACAGCGGTCCATCCGACGCCCATGACGACAGCCCCGAGACCGAGATCTCCGCCGACGAGCACCACCGACATCAGCCCCAACCCCATCGGACCCGCCACGAGCCCGCCCATGTTCAGCCAGCCGAGGACGCGCCCCCGAACGTCTGCGGGGACACGCTCGGCGACGTAGACGTTCCAGATCGGACCGAACAGCCCGGATCCGAGACCCATGACCAGCATCCCCGCTGCGCCGATCCAGAACCCTTGCAATTGTGCGAACAGCCAGATGCCGGCCGTCATCGCCCCCATTCCCGTCACGAAGGTGGCCCGTCGCGATCGGGCGGCCAACACAGCGAACAGTGCCGACCCCGCCAGCGCACCGATCGCGAACGCCGACATCGCCAGGCCCAGCTGCCCGGGTTCGCCGATCTCGTTGAAGTGGCCGGGCAGCAGCAGGCTGATCATCGGCGGGGTGACCAGGCTCGCGAGGAACGCGAAGATCAGCATCGCCCGCAGTGCGGGCGTGGCACGGATCAGGTCGAGGGCACTCCCGGAGCCCGTGGCGGCAGTCGGGAATGCCTGCCCCATGACCGGTACCAACGCGGTCAGCACCGCTGCGGCCGCCGACGATGCGGCCGTGACGGCAACGACGTCGATCGGATTCAGCACGCTCAACAGCAGGCCCGCCAGAGCCGGTCCGGCCAGGAACGCCAGCGAGAACCCGGTCTGAAAGAACCCGGCCACCGCGGTGACCGACGTTCCCGAGATCGACGCGACGTCGGCGAGCATCGCTTGACGAGCCGTCATCCCCGGAACATCGAAGACCGCGCCTGCAACACCCAGCACCACGAACCACGGCACCGACAACCCCACCGTCGCACTCACCACGATCAAGCCGAGAACCGCAGTCGCACTACCGAGATCGGAGACTACGGCCACGTTGCGTGCCCCGAATCGATCGATCAGACGACCACCGGCGAATGTTGCCGGTACCGCCGCAATGCCCGCTGCCGCAGCGATCAGACCTGCCGACGACAGACTTCCGGTCGTGGCCAGCACCAACCAGGGCAGGACGATCGTGATCGCCGAGTTGCCGAAAAGCGACAACGAAGCGCCACCGATGTACAGAGGGACAGCAAGACGGATTCGACTCATGCTTCGATGATCGGCATTGACGTTGCGTCAAGGTCAAGGTGCGCCTGCAGTTGTTGCCGATGACCTAACCGTCGAGCATGTCCGCAGGCGTGGGATCGAATCCGGCCAGCAGCGCTCGGAGTCCGTACTCGAAGGCATCCTCGGATCGCTCGCGCAGATCTCCCGCGGTGTCCAGGGCAGCTCTCAGTTCCGGTTCCACGTCGCGACTGCTGAGCCACGGTGCCTCGGGAGCTGCCAGATCCAACGCCGAACCCAACACGTAACTGTCGAGCACGGTGATGATGCGGAGCACGTCGGCGGGCACGAAGCCGGCGTCTGTCAGCACCCGCGCCAGCGTGTTGTACATCCCGAACGCAGCGCTACTGTTCACGGCCTGAGCCGTCAGCAGTGGAATCAGCCGCGGGTAGCGTCCGTAGCTGTTTCGGTAGCCGCGTGCGATCCAGGCGAGCGCCTCACGCCACGGCATACCGACCTCCGGCATCGCCACCTCGGACATCGCCCGGCCCCGCAGCAACTCGATGATCTCGTCACGTCCGGACACGTGGTTGTAGAGCGAGGACGGACTGACCTTCAGCTTCTTGGCCAGCTGAGGCATGGTGAATCCACCCGATTCTTCGACGAGAGTCAGGGCCGCCGTAGTGATGCGATCGAGGTCGAGAAGGGGTGCCGACGGTCGTCCCACAGCATTTCTCCCGTATCTGTTGCGTTCGAGGCAGACATCCACGATACTTAACGAATCACATTCGTTTTAACAGGAGATCAGCATGCTGACACTCACCAATCTCTCGGCCCCCGAGGCCCTGACCCGAACCACCCCGACCGATCGCGCGCCGCTCCGCGTCGGACTGGTGCAGCATCGTTGGAATCCCGATGCCGCAGCGTTGAAGGCCGAACTGCTCGACGCCATCGCCGCTGCCGCGGACCTCGGGGCGAAGGTCGTCTTCCTGCCCGAGATCACCCTGTTGCGCTACCCCGCCGACACCCGCGCCGGAGCCAACCCGGGCAGTGAAGCCGAGGATCTGCTGACCGGGCCAACGTTCACTCTCGCTGCCGAGGCCGCAGCCGCGAACGGCATCGTGGTTCATGCCTCGCTGTACGAGAAGTCCGAAGCCCCAGACGGATTGGGGTTCAACAGCGCCATCATGGTCTCGCCGACGGGAGAACTGCTGGCGAGAACCCGCAAGTTGCACATCCCCATCTCGGCCGGCTATTACGAGGACACCTACTTCCGGGCCGGTCCGGCCGAGGACCCGTATCCCGTGTACTCCCCCGCGGAACTCGGCGGAGCGAGAGTGGGCCTACCCACGTGCTGGGACGAGTGGTTCCCCGAGGTCGCGCGCAGTTACGCGCTCGGCGGCGCAGAGATTCTCGCGTATCCGACGGCCATCGGGTCCGAGCCGTCGTTCCCGGCCTTCGACACCCAACCGCTGTGGCAACACGTCATCGTCGGCCACGGCATCTCGAACGGCCTGTTCATGGTGGTACCCAACCGCTGCGGAAACGAAGGCGAGATCACCTTCTACGGTTCGTCGTTCATCTCCGATCCGTTCGGCCGCATCCTGGTTCAGGCACCCCGAGACGAATCGGCCGTCCTCGTCGCGGATCTCGACCTCGATCAGCGTCGAGAATGGTTGGAGCTCTTTCCGTTCCTACTGACACGCAGACCCGACACGTACGGCCGCCTCACCGAGCCGGTGAACACCGACGCCCCGTACGGTGACGGACATCCCGCGACTCCGGTGATCAAATGACAACCACTGCAGCGACATTCACGATGCCGTCCGAGACCGCTCCGCAGGACAAGGTGTGGATGGCGTTCCCGTGCGAGGGCTACTCCCTCGGAGACGACCCGGCGGCCAAGCACGAGGCCCGCTCCACGTGGGCGGCCGTCGCACACGCTGTTGCCGCGTTCGAGCCGGTGACCGTCGTCGTCGATCCGGCCGAACGCGCCGTGGCTGCGACGTACCTCTCGCGCGACATCGACATCGTCGAAGCACCGTTGAACGACGCCTGGATGCGCGACATCGGTCCGACATTCGTTCACGCACAGGACGGTTCGGTCGCCGCCGTCGACTGGGTCTTCAACGGCTGGGGTGCGCAGGACTGGGCGCAGTGGGACAAGGACAGTCGTATCGGCGAGTTCGTCGCGAATCAGGCTGCGGTACCGCGAATCACGTCGCCGATAGTCAACGAGGGCGGCGGCATCGCGGTCGACGGCGCAGGCACCGTGCTGGTGACCGAGACCGTACAGCTCGATCCTGGGCGCAACCCCGGACTGTCGAAAGCCGACATCGAAGCAGAACTGGCACGAACCATCGGTGCGCAGCACGTCATCTGGCTGCCGCGCGGACTGACGCGCGATTCCATGCGTTTCGGTACCCGAGGACACGTCGACATCGTCGCGGCCATTCCGTCACCGGGAACCGTGCTGGTGCATCGGCAACACGACCGGGCTCACCCCGACTACGAGGTCAGTTCATTGATCGTCGACACCTTGCGGGCCACCCACGACGGCTCGGGTGCGGACTGGAACATCGTCGAGGTGCCGGCTCCGCAGACACTGCGTGATGCCGACGGATTCGTCGACTACAGCTACATCAATCATCTGGTCGTCAACGGCGGCGTGATCGCCTGCAGTTACGACGACCCGTCCGACGCCGAAGCGGCCGCGATCCTGCGCGACGCGTACCCGGGCCGGGATGTGGTGACCGTCGATGCGAGGCCACTGTTCGAGCGAGGCGGCGGGATCCACTGCATCACCCAGCATCAGCCTGCGGCGAGGAATCTCCAGTGAGAAGTGGGGTCCTACGAGCTGCGACGAACCTCGAGCTCCTCGCCGACGGTGACGGTGAGCGATTCGGTCACGCAGTCCAAGCGTCCGTCGAGACGCAGTGAGACGTTGTATTCGCCCGGCTTGAGGTTGAACGTGGTGATGGTGATGCTGGTGGCATTCTCGTCCACGATCACGCGCTGACTCAACGACAGCATCCCGTTGTGCAGAACCTCGCACATCTGACCCGGCAGGACGTTGTCGACGTGGACCGTGATGGCCTTCGGTCCGCCGAGTGCCTCGATGGTGGGCTGCGGCGTGCTCGACCCGACGAGTCTGAGGTAACTCTTGTCTCTGCGCACGGCCTCGACTTCCCTGTTAGCGTGCTCCACCAGAAGGTGGACGTCCGACGTGGTCTCGTTGGTGCTTCGTGGCGCGATGGAAGACGGATTGGTTTCACACGTCGTCATCGGCCTCGACCCCGAGCCTCTCTTTACATCGGGGGCGCAATCGTCCGCGTTACGAACCCGCCTCCGACCAGCCCACCCGCAGCCGCGAACATCCAGGGAATCTCGATGTCATCGGTCAGAACATACCTCTCGCTCCTCCGATCTGCGAGCGGACTGTTCGAAACGATATCTTTACGTATCCTTGCACCATGTAATACTCGGCGCGAGTGATCAAGGACACGAGAGTCAGTCCGTTTCCTCGAAGCCCTGTAGTTCGGCCTTCTCGGCGGCGAGCTCGGCTTCTCGCCGGCGACGCTGATGCGCCTTGACTCCAACGACCGCCGCGGCGAAGCCGAGCGGCGCACCGACGGCCACCCCGATCCACAGAGACCCGAGATTGCCGTCACCGTAGCGAGCGAGCAGACGAATTGCGGCTCCCCCTCCACATAGGACGAAGAGCGCCGAGGCAACGGCTATGCGGGCACGCCGAAGCTCCTGCACGGTGTACATGTCGATCCCTCGCGCGCGTGCGTACCCGATAACCACGTAGGCCACGACGATCAGCGCGACGTAGATGCCCAACGCCACCCACGCTCCGGTCACGCCTGCCGCGAAGGGCAGGATCGCGCCTGCGATCAGCCCGATCCACAGCAGCGACTGGAATCCGACGGCCGAGGCCTCGTTCCAGATGTCGCGTTGGAGTTCGTCGGCGTAGAACTCGTCGTCGAGGTCGCCGACGAATCGGGCTGCTCTGACGAATGCGCTCATGATTCTGCCTCTCCTTCGTTTCCGAACAGTGTTTCCACCGTCGTATCGAGTGCGCGGGCCAATCGCAGCGCCAGGTAGACGCTCGGCGCATAGTCGCCGCCTTCGACGGAGACGATGCTCTGACGGCTCACCCCGCAGATTTTGCCGAGTTCGGCCTGGGTGATCCGTGCCTGTTTGCGATGCGCGCGAACGTTGTTCGTTCCGGACATGCCAGAAAGTCAACTCTGCTTGTCATGAAATGTCAAGAGGAGTTGTCATCCCGCGGCATTTACGTCCGCGTAACGCGGGAAACAGACTCGTGACCGCAGAACATACCGACGCAATAACTTCCCTTTACTGTTCGCAATCGCGAATACAACTCCGTATACAAAACCTCCGAAAGGGCCGTAGATGCCTGCTGTCTCGAAGCGCATGTCCTTCAAGCGCGTCATGGTCGTTCCCGCAGCGCTGGCTGCATTGAGCCTCGTTGCCACCGCCTGCGGAAGCAAGGCGAGCGACACCGCCTCTGCCGACGGCGGCGGCGGTTCTGCCACCTCGTGTGTCGACACCTCCGGTGACACCATCAAGGTCGGCTCGCTCAACTCCCTGTCCGGCACCATGGCGATCAGCGAAGTGACGGTGCGTGATTCGATCGCACTGGCCGTCGAGCAGATCAACGCAGCGGGCGGAGTCAACGGCAAGCAGATCGAGGTCGTCGCCGAGGACGGTGCGTCCGAGCCGACGGTGTTCGCCGAGAAGGCCGAGAAGCTCATCAGCAGCGACTGTGTCGCAGCGGTTTTCGGTGGATGGACCTCGTCGTCGCGCAAGGCGATGCTGCCCGTGTTCGAGGACAACGACGCTCTCCTCTACTACCCCGTGCAGTACGAGGGACTCGAGGCGTCGGACAACATCTTCTACACCGGTGCCACCACCAACCAGCAGATCATTCCGGCACTGGACTACCTCAAGGAACAGGGTGTGAAGTCGCTGTACCTCGTCGGTAGCGACTACGTCTTCCCGCAGACCGCCAACCGAGAGATCAAGGCCTACGCGGCCGCGAACGACATCGAGATCAAGGGCGAGGATTACACCCCGCTCGGCTCGACGGACTTCTCCACCATCGTGAACAAGGTTCGCTCGGCCGACGCGGACGCGGTGTTCAACACCCTCAACGGCGACTCGAACGTCGCGTTCTTCCGCGAGTACACCAACGCCGGCCTCAAAGCTGCTGACATGCCGGTCATCTCGGTCTCCATCGCCGAGGAAGAAGTCGCCGGAATCGGTGCGGCCAACATCGAGGGCCAGCTGACCGCCTGGAACTACTACCAGACCGTCGACAGCCCCGAGAACACCAAGTTCGTCGCCGACTACAAGGCGAAGTACGGCGCCGACAAGCCCACCTCGGACCCGATGGAAGCCGCGTACACCTCGGTCTACCTGTGGAAGAACACCGTCGAGAAGGCCGATTCCTTTGCTGTGGCGGACGTTCAGGCCGCGGCCGACGGAGTCAGCTTCGCCGCTCCCGAGGGTGAGGTCGTCATCGACGGCGACAACCACCACATCTCCAAGACCGCCCGCATCGGTGAGATCCGTGCCGACGGACTGATCTACACGGTGTGGGAGTCGCCCGAGGCGATCGCACCCGACCCGTTCCTGGAGACCTACGACTGGGCCGCCGACCTCAACTGACCACCACCCATGTTAGTGGAACTTCGTAGCCTGCTACGAAGTTCCACTCACATGCTCCGAAGGAGCTCCCCTATGGACGTCGTGATCGGACAGTTGTTCACCGGCCTGTCGATCGGATCCATTCTCTTGCTCGCCGCCCTCGGGCTCTCACTGACGTTCGGTCAGATGGGCGTCATCAACATGGCGCACGGCGAGTTCATCATGGCCGGTTCGTACACGGCCTACGTGGTGCAGCAGATCGTCTCCACCGGCGGCGCATCACTGTTCATCTCTCTGATCGTCGGCTTCCTCGTCGGCGGCGCCATGGGAGTGTTGTTGGAGGTCACGCTGATTCAGCGTATGTACCACCGACCACTCGACACCCTGCTCGTCACGTTCGGCGTCGGGCTCA
Source organism: Rhodococcus cerastii (assembly GCF_033042195.1). Taxonomy (NCBI): domain Bacteria; kingdom Bacillati; phylum Actinomycetota; class Actinomycetes; order Mycobacteriales; family Nocardiaceae; genus Rhodococcus; species Rhodococcus cerastii. Next base: position 85,728 of record NZ_JAWLKF010000008.1, on the reverse strand, counting down.
TCCTGCAGCAGCTCGCTCGCGACATCTTCGGGGCACCGGCGGTCAACGTCGTGTCCCCGGGGTGGCTGACCGGCGGCGTCGACATCCTCGGTGCCGTGGTGCCCAAGACCAGAATCTTCATCCTCGTCCTCGCGGTCGTCGCCGTTGTTGCGCTGTCGATCGCGCTGAAGAAGACCGCGATGGGTCGACGCATCCGCGCGGTGGTGCAGAACCGCGATCTCGCGGAGACCTCGGGCATCTCGAGTCGTAGGACCGATATCTCGACGTTCTTCCTCGGCTCCGGACTCGCCGGCGTCGCGGGTGTCGCACTCACCTTGATCGGTTCCACCAGTTCCACTGTGGGACAGAGCTATCTGATCGACGCCTTCCTGGTGGTCGTCGTCGGTGGTCTCGGCCAGATCAAGGGCGCGGTCATCGCGGCCTTCGCTCTGGGAATTCTCAACTCGTTCATCGAGTACAGCACCACGGCGTCGATCGCCAAGGTCATCGTGTTCGTGCTCATCGTGATCTTCCTGCAGGCCCGACCGCAGGGCTTGTTCGCCGTCAAGACAAGGAGCCTGGTATGAGCGAGTTCATCGCCAAGCGCGGCGCTCTACTGGGATTCGCGCTCGCCGCGATTCTGTTGTTCGCAGTCGCTCCGGCCGTCCTCAGCGACTTCCGGCTGAACCTGCTGGGCAAGTTCATCTGCTACGCCATCGTGGCCGTCGGTATCGGATTGGCATGGGGCCGAGGCGGAATGCTCACCCTCGGTCAGGGTGTCTTCTTCGGTATCGGTGCCTACATCATGGCCATGCATCTGAAGATCTCCGACGCCGATCTCCGCGGCGACGACGTACCGGACTTCATGTCGATCGCCGGAATTCGCGAACTGCCCTCGTACTGGGTGCCGTTCACCTCGCCGATCACCACGATCCTGGGCATTCTGTTCGTGCCGGCCCTGGTGGCGCTGGTACTCGGTCTCGGCGTGTTCAAGCGTCGGGTCAAGGGCGCGTACTTCGCGATCCTCAGCCAGGCACTGGCCGCGGCTTTCGCGATTCTGCTCATCGGCCAGCAGACCACCGGTGGATCCAACGGCCTCAACAGGTTCCGCACCTTCTTCGGGTTCAACCTCAACGACCCGGCCAACAAGCAGATGCTGTTCTTCATCGCTGCAGGCGTACTCCTCGTCGTCGTCGCCATCACCCGCCAGCTGATGTACTCGCGCTACGGCGAACTGTTGGTGGCGGTACGCGACCAGGAGGAGCGGGTGCGGTTCCTCGGCTACGACCCCGCCAACGTCAAGATCGTGGCCTACGTGGCGGCCGCGTTCTTCGCGGGTCTCGCAGGCGCGCTGTTCGTTCCGATCGTCGGCATCATCTCCCCCAACGACGTAGGCATCGTCCCGTCCATCGCGTTCCTCATCGGTGTCGCGATCGGCGGTCGTACAACCCTGCTCGGCCCGGTCCTCGGCGCACTCGGCGTCGCCTGGGCTCAGACCACACTGTCCGAGCAGTTCCCGTCGGGCTGGACGTACGCGCAGGGACTGTTGTTCGTGGTGGTCGTCGGGTTCTTCCCCGCCGGTATCGCAGGACTGTTCGCGCTGCGAAAACGAAAGAAGGAAGCCGAAGCGGTACCCGAACCGAGCGACGAGCCAGAGAAGGAACTGACGCGATGATCCACGTCGAAGGTCCACAACCCACGTTCGGCGGCAACGCCGGCATGTCGAGTCAGTACCTCGAAGTCCGAGACCTGACAGTCAGTTTCGACGGTTTCAAGGCCAACACCAACGTCGATCTGACGCTGATGCAGGGCGATCTGCGTTTCCTCATCGGGCCCAACGGCGCAGGCAAGACCACGCTGATCGACGCCATCACCGGCCTCGTCCCGGCGACCGGCTCGGTCACCAAATCCGGCGTGGAACTGCTCGGCAAGAAGGTGCATCAGATCGCCCGCCTGGGCATCGGCCGAACCTTCCAGACCGCCAGCATCTTCGAGAATCTGACGGTATTGCAGAACCTGGACATCGCCGCCGGGTCCGGTCGGTCGGTGCTGACAATGTTGCGTCGTCGAGGATCGGTGCTGCCGCAGATCGAGGAGGCACTCGAGACCATCGGCCTGATGGCCGAGCGCGACAAGCCGGCAGGAATTCTCGCGCACGGTCAGAAGCAGTGGCTCGAGATCGGAATGCTGTTGGTGCAGAACGCCGACGTGCTGCTGCTCGACGAGCCGGTCGCCGGCATGAGTCACGAGGAACGCGAGGAAACGGGCCAGCTGCTGCAGCGCATCGGCGGTGAGCGGACGGTCGTGGTGGTCGAGCACGACATGGACTTCATGCGCATGTTCGCCACTTCGGTGACGGTGTTGGCAGCCGGACGGGTCCTGGCCGAGGGCACAGTGGCCGAGGTACAGGCCGATCCGAAGGTCCAAGAGGTGTACCTCGGCACCGCGGCTGCGGGCGAGGAACTCGATCACATCGCAGAAGAGGGAGCCGGTCATGCTTGAACTGGTCGATGTACGTACCGGTTACGGCCGCAGCGAAGTCATTCACGGTGCGTCGCTGACGGTTCCGGCCGACGGTGTCGCCGCAGTGATGGGGCACAACGGTGCCGGCAAGACCACCCTGCTGCGGGCAGCGGTCGGCTTGCTGAAGGTCAATTCCGGCAAGGTTCTGTTCGACGGCGAGGACGTGAGCGCGTTGCGCCCCAGCGCCCGCGTCGCTCGGGGGCTCGCCTATGTGCCGCAGGGTCAGCAGTCGTTCGGCCAGTTGACCACGGCCGAGAACCTGCAGGTGGTCGCCGACGGCCGCAAGCGCGGCAAGGCGCTGATCGACGAGGCACTCGATCTGTTTCCGGCATTGAAGGAATTGCTCGGTCGCAGAGCGGGATTGCTCTCGGGTGGACAGCGCCAGCAGCTGGCGATCGCGAGGGCCCTGATCACCGAACCGCGAATGTTGATCCTGGACGAGCCCACCGAGGGCATCCAACCGTCGGTGGTCGCCGAGATCGAACGCACCGTCATAGAACTCACTCGACGCGGCGGTCTCGGAGTGTTGTTGGTGGAGCAGCACATCGGTTTCGCTCTGGAGTCGGCGCAGAACTACTACATCCTCGAGGCCGGCCGCATCACGTCCACCGGCGTGGGCGGAGCCGAGTCCGAGGCAGACGTCCGCGCAGCCATGGCGATCTGACCGGACGCATCGTGCCGCGCAGGGACCTTCGCGAGAAGGTCTATTCGTCACTGCGCCGGGATCTGATCTCCGGTGCCATCAGTTCCACCGAACGGCTCGGCGAGGAGCGTCTCGCCGAGCTGTACGGTGTCTCGCGCACTCCGGTGCGTGAAGCCTTGGCCAGATTGCAGGCCGACGGTCTCGTCACTCGCGATGACGCCGGGCTGCACGCCTATCGTCCACGACTGAGCGACCTGCCCGATCTGTACGAGCTACGGGCCACTCTCGAGGCTCGCGGCATCACGCGCTCGACATCCCAGTCCGTCGACCGGGCGTCGCTGTCGAACCTGTTGGACACCTGGATCGGTTTGCGGGACGACCCTCCCGGCACCACCGACGATCTGGTGTCCCTGGACGAGAACTTTCACGTCACCTTGCTGGCCACGTCGGGTAATCCGGCTCTGACCGAGGCGCTGTGCACCGTGAACGCCAAGGTGCGTCCGGTTCGGATACTCGGCGGACTCGACGCCGCAGCCGTCGTCTCGGCGATCGATCAACACATCGACATCGTCGAACGCGTGCTCGCCGGGACCCTGGACTCGGCACTGGAACTGCTACTCGCCCATATCGATTCATCACGCGATCGAGTGGTCGCGCGGGCGCAGCAGGCGGCGGCGCTGGCCGGCGCGGTCCGTATCTGATGCGTCAGGCGCGACCCGCCAGGAGTGGAGCCTGCGGAACGACCCAACTAGTCCGAGAGAATCCGATCGATGTCGTCGAGCACGGTCTGCCCACCCATGGGCCCGACCCCGGTGATCCAGTACGACATGTCCACCGCGTGCGGGTTCGGCAGGATCGCTGCGTTGGCGGTGATCGACGCCGGAATCGCCGCGGGGTCCGACGGGTCGGCGGCGGTGACGACGATCAGATCCGCTGCCGCCTGAGCCGCCAGCTCGGGCGAGATGTCGACCGAGATCTCGTCCGCCCATTCCGGCCGCGGCGGAGTGGTGAAGCCTGCACATTCGAGGGTGCTCCCGGCGAAGGACGACGGCCCGTACAGGGTCAGCTCACCGTTGCGCGGCCTGATGAGTTGTGCCGTCTGCCCGGCAGTGTCGAATTCCTCGGCGATCTCGGCACACCGGTCGTCGTAGTCGGTGAGCAGTTCCTCGGCGTCGTTCTCCTTGCCGAGAGTGCGCCCGACGAACCTGACGTTCTCGCGCCACGGATCGGACTGGGATGCCATGAACACCGTCGGTGCAATGGCGGAGAGTTGGTCGTAGTACTCGGCGTGTCGAGTCTCCGTGCCCAGGATCAGATCGGGTTGCAGGGCCGCGATGTCCTCGATGGTCGGTTCGGCAACCGTACCGACGGTCGCGATGTTCGCCGCTTCGGTACCGAGGTACGACGGCACGCCGCTCGTCTCGCTGAGCACGGCGGTGCCGACGGGCATTACGCCGAGGGCGACGGTGGTGTCGAGCTCGACCGGCTCCAGGGTGACGATGCGCAGCGGGGTCTCGGGCACGTCGACCGTTCCCCGGACGGTCTCGATCGATCTCGTGGCGCTGCCTGCGCTGTCGGGGGCGGGGTCGGTGGACGAGCACGCCGTCGCAGTCACTCCGAGGGCGGCGATGGTGAGCGCGAGGGCCGTGATGCGGGCATGGGACTTCGTCAAGGGTCCTCCGAGGAAAGTTTGTGCTGGATGACAAGAAGGGTAGCCTAGCCTTCTTCGTCCCGGTGACGTCCGGCCGGGCAGTCGGTACGGTGTGGCTGTGACCACACCACGCATTCCGTCCGGTACCGCCAGAACCCTCGGGCCCATCAACTGGGTCATCTGCAAGGTGATCGCCAAGGGTGCGGGGGTGCCCAATCCGCACTTGTTCACCACCCTCGGGCGCACCGGTGGGCTGTATCGGGCATGGCTGTTCTACAGCGGCCACCTGATGCCCGGCGGGAAGATCTCACGCAAGGAAACCGAAATGGTGATCCTGCGCGTGGCGCACCTGCGCGATTCCGCGTACGAGATGGACCATCACATCCGGCTGGGCAAGCGGGCGGGCATCGACCGGGATCTGCTCGAGCTGATCAAGACCGGACCGGACGCACCGGGACTGTCGACGCGGTATCGGACCATCCTCACTGCGGTCGACGAACTCATCGCCACCAAAATCCTCTCCGACGCGACCTGGAACCAACTCGCCACCCAGTTCGACGAGCGACGACTCATCGAATTCGTCCTGCTGGTCACTCAATACGATGGCCTGGCAACCACTCTCGGCGTTCTGCGAGTGGAGCGGGACTACGGCGACCGGCCTCCGCGACCATGATCGACTCTGCCGAGACCGCATTGCACCGCGCACTCGAGATGATCGAGCCCGAGGTGCTGCGGGGGCTGGCGCGCACCGACGGCGGGTACGTCGAACTCTTACCGAACGTGCCCGCACCGAATCCGTCGCCGGCCAGCATCGCGATGAACAACCGCGTGGTGGCGGCGATCTACGAGAAGGTGTGGCGCCCGTTCGGTGTATCGGTGATGGGCGTCGCCGGCATGTCCATGTCGGCCGAACGTGCGAAAGCCGTTGCCGACCTTCGATTGAACGGCCCGCAACGGGTACTCGATGTCGCGTGCGGCCCGGGCAACTTCACCAGGTTCCTCTCGGAGGCTCTCACCGGTGATGGGCTCGCCGTCGGATTCGACATCTCCGAGGCGATGATCGCCCGCGCGGTGCGAGACAACCGCGGCCCCCGCGCGGCGTACGTGCGGGGAGATGCCGCCCGACTGCCCTATGCCGACGGCGCGTTCGACGCCGTATGCTGCTACGCCGCACTGTATCTCGTCCCGAAGCCCATGACGGTGCTGGACGAGCTGATTCGCGTCGTGCGCCCGGGTGGACGCATCGCAATCATGACCAGCTGCGAGCCACGCCCGGCACCGCTGGGTACCGTCGTCGGCTTCGGAACGGGCCTGGCGGGTGTGAGGATGTTCCCGAAGAACCTGTTCGTCGACGTGTTCGAGGCATCGGGACTGACCGAGATCGAGCAGGAAGTGCGCGGCCTCGCGCAGTTCGTCAGCGCTACCAATGCCCGCGCAACGGAGCGGATCTAGGTCTTGGGACCGTAGTCGCTGACGATCCACTGACCGTCCTGGTCGGTGACCGTCACCAGCAGGAGATTGGGAACGTTGCCGGGGTCGGGCTGTTGTACGTTCTGTGTCGTCTGCTGGGCGAACACCGCCACCTTGTACTCTCCACCGGATTCGGAATCGATTGCCGCCGAGAGAACCTCACCGGTCGCCACCACCTGGGACTCGTTCATGATCGCGGTGAGTGCTTCCCGGACACCGTCGTACCTGTCCTGCAGTGACTGCGACGCGCCCTGGTCGACTCCTTCGAAGAAGGCGTCGAGGTTGCGGTAGTCGTACGTCAACGACCGTGCGGTGTACTCGGTGGCCGTGTTCAGCGCCATCTGCCGGTCCTGCTCGTGTGCACGTTCGGCTGCCAGATCGCCTGCCGCAGAATGCCACAGCACGCCGAACACCACTGCCAGCACTACCCCCGGTACCGCCGCACCCACGACGGACCACCGGATACGGCGTCGCCGCTCGGGGTTCTCGGGCGCAGTCGCAGTCTTGTCCTCGGGCATTGTTTCTGTCTTCTTTTCGGATGCATCTACTTCGACCATGAGGGGGTCACTCCAATCAGTTCGGAATCTGGACGGACAGTTTGGCCGGTCCGCCCGGAGGGAAGACGGCCTGAAGCATGTCGACGATGGAACCGGCGTCCACTCGCATCGGCTTGATGGGCGCGGTGTACGGCTTGAGAAGCGTTGCGATGAGGGCAAGGTCGGGTGACAGGGGCGTCAGATACTGATCTATCTTCGGGCCGATCTTGCCCAGTGGATCGTCCCAGACGTCCGCGCCGACGTACGAGTAGTCGTTGAATCCCTCGAGCAGATTGGCCACACCCGAACCCGTCGCACCGACCCACGGCGCGGCGTCGGTCATGACCGGGCCGTAACCGTAGGCGTTGCGTCCGCCCTGTTGAGCGTTGTCGTAGAGCCTTCGGATCTCACCGCTCTTGTCACGCAGCGTCGCCGACAGGTATCGGAAGGCCTCCACCAGGCGATCGACATCGCCTTCGCGACCGTCGACCGCTGCCGACGCGGTCTCGGTCAGCCCCTTCACTGCATTCGTATCGAGCTGTGCGGCAAGGGAATCACCGAGACTCAGCGCCTCGCTGACGGTGATCGACGCGCGGACCTGCTCGTTGCCGATCTCGTCCCCGTCCGTCAGGTCGGGACCCCCGGTTCCTCGCGGGCGCAGATCCAGGTACTGCTCCCCGGCAGCGGACAGATTCGCGACGACCACCTCCGAGTCCGCGGGAATTCGATGATCGGCGTCGAGGGCGAGAGTGACGTCGAGCCCGCCCGGCACCACCGCGATGCTCTCGACCCGACCGACGTGGATTCCGCGCGAGGTCACCTGCGAGGTGTCCATCAAACCGCCCGACGTATCCATGTGCACCACAATGCGGTTGGTACTCCGCGTGGGGTTCATGTCCAGGACGCCGACCGTCAGGTAGACGACACCGACAACCGTCATGGCCATCAATGCGAGGAGTGAAACGACTGTGCCCGGCCTCATCGCACGATTCCTATCCCGCGCAGGATCCCGATCATGTCGTCCGCCAGTGCACCGGCTCCGCCATCGGTCGAGACCGAGCGCACTGCGATGTTCGGTGTCGACTCGAAGTAGGGAATCAACCGCTCGCGCAACAGGGTGTTCGCCTTCTCCATGTTCATCGGTACCGAGGAGTCGGAATTGGCGATCGCGATCAGTGCCGGTGAGATCGTCTCGACCGCGCCCGCGAGTTCCGGGTACGGACCGGCGAGGACGTCACCGATGTTCTGCGACATGTACCCCAGCGTGAAGATCATGTGGACGACGCTGAACAGCACCTCGGCCAGTCCGTCCGATCGTCTCGGACCGAGTTCGAGGACGCGTTCGACGCCGTCTCGCTGTGTCACGACGGTGTTCGACACCTTCTCCGCCGCTCCGAGGATTCGATCGATCTCGGGGGTGTTGTCGCCGATGTCGGTCAGTGCGATCCGCGCCGCGTTGTTGACCTTGTCGATCTCCGCCGGATCGGGAGGAATCGCGGCGTTGACGTTGTTCACCGCCTCCTGCAGCTGAACGTAGTGACCACCGGTCACCAGATTCGACACTCCTCGCAGCACGTCCTCGACGTTGTCGGCCGGAACCGTACGTTCGACCGGAATGACATCGCCGTCTCGAAGGTACGGCCCGGCGTCGCCCTCTCCGGCGCGAGTCGAATCCGCCGGCGGCTGCAGCGAGATGTAGATCTCGCCCAGAATCGACGACTGCCGAAGCTCGGCGACGGTGTCGGACGGCAGCTGCACATCGGTGGACAGGTCCACCGTTGCCACGGCGGTCGACCCCACCAACTCGACGGTGTCGAGGACGCCAGCGTCGACGCCTTCGACTATCACCTTCGCTTTTTCCGGAAGATTGAGCACGCTCGCGAATTCGATTCGCAGGGAGTACTTGTCGCCTGCCACGTAGCTGCCGGGAATCGGCAGGTCGGCCGGGTCGACGCTGCACCCCGACAGCAGGGCGACACAGCACAACCCGGTGATCGCGCGCCTCATCGCCATCCCGCCGAACCCAGTATCAGCTGCACCAGACCGACATCGATGACATCGCCTCGTTGCTGGTCCGCCGAGCACGTCGGTCTGTACTTGTTGAGCAGAGCGCAGACCTCGTTGGGAGAATTGGTGTCGATCTCGAACTGCGGCGGGTGGTAGATCACCCGACCGCTCCTGGAATCGTTGTCGTACATCGTCATCAAGTTCTCGCCTACGGTCGGCACCTGCGCCAGGATGTCCTTGATATCGCCCACCCGTCCGAGCAGTACGTCGACCACCGGCACCGCTTGGTCGAGAAATGCGTAGACCTTCTCGTCGTACTTCGCGACGTTGCGCGCCAGCGGCGGAATGAACTCGGTGGTCAGAGCGACCGTGGTGCCGAAGGACTGGGTGAACTCCGACAGCGTGATCATCCCCCGCTTCAGATTGTCGAGCAGCTTCGCCACCTCGGGCCAGCTCACCACGAACGTGTCGATCAGGCCGTCGAGGTTGTCGATCAGACGCCGCACGGTGGTGTCCTTGTCGGCAGGATCGCCGACCAGCTGCGCCAGTTGCCGAAGGCTGTCGTTGAGCTGGGTGCCGGAGCCGCGGAGCGAATCGTCGGCCGAACGCAAGGTGTCGCCGAGGATCTCGTCGTGGTTGCCCTCGGCGTCGGCCGGACCGAGCAGATCGGACGCCAGGCCCGACACGGCGTCGAGTGTGTCGCTGATTCCCAGTGGAGTTCTGGTGCGATCCAACGGAATACAACTCGACCGGTCGAACTCGGGACCGTCGATGTAGGGCTGCGTGAATTCCACGTGCCGGTCGGTGACGATCGAATTCGACAGTGTCACGGCCCCCACCTCGGCGGGCAGCCTGAGGCTGTCGTCGATATCCATGGTGACCACCACCGCGGTGTCGGTGTTCTCGATGCGTGTCACCGTTCCGACGACCACACCGAGCATCATGACCGAATTACCCTCGTACAACCCGACCGTGTCGGTGAACTCGGCACACAGCGAGGAGTTGCCCGCACCGGGGTCGATGACCGATGTGGCGGACGCAACCGAACCGACGAGCGTGACGACGACTGCTGCCGCCACGGCGATCCGCACCGATCTGCGTCTCATCAGCACACCCTCCCCGGCAACGGAATACACACGCCGACACCGACGACCGTGTCCTGCGACTGGTCGATCACGGGACCCTGCCCGCCGCCGATCAGAGCGGCGAGACCGTCCGAGCTTTCCTTCATTGTCGTGATCGCCCCGTCCACGTCACCCAACTGTGCGAACAGCTTCTGCGTGATCTCCTCGAGCTGGACGATCGACGGCTCGAGCCCCTTCTCGAATGCGACCACGGGACGGTGGAAGAGCTCGAACATTCTCCCGAGGAGGTCGAAAGCACTGACGACCTCGACGCGCTTGTCGCCGAATCCTTTGGTCAGGGTGCCGAGCTCGCGTACGAGTTCGGTGAGCATGACCCGATCGGCGGCCAATGCACCGACGTACTCGTCGGATACGACGAGCCCGCGCTCGAGTTGATCGGACCGCGTCGCGAGCGTGTCGGTGAGCGCAGACAGGTTGTCCACGATCGCGCGAGTGGACTGCGGCTGTTCGCTGACGGCCTTGTCCAACTCGGCCACGGTCTCCCGCAGCGTCGAACCGTCGATGTCGCGAACCAGCGGTGTTGCCGACTCGATCGCGTCGGACAGTTCGTAGGGCAGCTCGACCCGCTCCGGCGGAATCGGTGCCGAGCCGAGCTCGCCGTCACCGTGCGAGGTGAGCATCACGTAGTGACCGCCGATCGGTGTCAACAACTTCACCGTGACGGTCGACGCATCGCCGACGAAAACATCGGAGCTGACACTGAATTGGACATCGACATGCGCACCGGCCAGCTCGACCGAACGCACCGACCCGACCGCGATACCGGCGATCCTCACTTCGTCGCCCGGCTTCACCCCGGCTGCCGAGCCGAACTCCGCGGTGTAGGTCCGCTCGCCGAACGGAATCGTGTACAACGCCGCCGCGATCAGGAGCAGGACCAGAGAGGCCGCGACACCGACCGCGCCCCAGAAGAAGTGCGCTTTGTTCTCCGATTGCTCGTCACGAACGCCCTTGCGTAGTACGCGGCTCATCGGCACACCACCAAATTCTGTCCGCCGAGCACGATCTGCCCGATCCCAGGGATATCCTGCTGTCCGCGACTGCAGGAGTACGTCTGTGCGCCCGGGTCCGGAATGCTCGCATTGAGTCCGGTCAACAATCCCGGCGCGAGTGCCAACATCTCGGTCACCTGTTCGGTCTGCGGAAGCATTCGACGCAGTGCCCCGTCGACCGGCGCGTAGCTGTTGTCGTACGCCCGCTCGAGGCCCTCCATCAGCCCCACGAACGGTCGCAGCCCGTAATTGGCCTGATCCAGCGACGCGAGCACGCCGTCCATCTGGGTGCTGAGCTTGGAGACCAGACCGTGCAGTTGTTCGAGAAGGTCTGCGACCGACGCGGATTGGCCACCGATCGAGTCCGAGATCTGGCCGAGGTTCTCGATCAGGAGCCCGATGATCGATTCACGCTGTACTGCGAATTGGGTGATGCGATCCACGTCGCGCAGGACCGGACCGAGTCCGGACCCGTCACCCTGAACCATCCGGAGAATGTTCTCGGTGAACTGATTGAGCTGTGCGGTGTCGAGGGTGTCGAAGATCGGCTCGAAGCCGTTGAACAGCTTGGAGATGTCGAAGGACGGGATCGTTCGATCCTTGGAGATGGTCGCCCCGACCGCCAACGGGGCTCCGGTCGCCGAATCCTTCTGCACGAGTTCGACGTACCGCTGCCCCAGAAGATTCTGGTACCGAACCGCAGCCTGGGTGTTGGCGAAAATCGGCCGTCGGTCTTCGATCTCGAACTCGACCCGCGCGAGGGCACCGTCGAGTTCGACCGACGACACCTTGCCGATCTGCACCCCGGACATGCGCACGTCGTCGCCCACGTACAAACCCGACACGTCGTCGAACTCCGCGCCGTAGGACGACAGCGGTCCGCCGACCGGGGTGCGAAGAGCAGCGACGATGATCACCGCACACACCGCGGTCACCGTGAAGAAGACGAGCAGTTTGACCGCGGGGCCCGCTACCTTCTTCATCCGTTCGCCTCCTCGTGTGCGGCAACGGCTCCGGCCAGATCGGGCATGGTTTCGACTATCAGGTCGAGTTGCAGCTGAGGCTTCCCGTCGACGACGGGAAATGCGTCGGAGATACCGTCGAGCACCTGCGGCACTCGGTCGTAGCTGGGCGCCAATGTGCCGATCGACGCGGTGATGGGCACCAGCAGGTCCAGCACCGTGGACAGCAGCTTCGACAGGTTCGGATTGTTCGCCTTCAGCAAGTCGCCCACCGGAATCATCAACTGATCGCTCAGACCGTTGTTGGCGGCGATGGTTCGCGCTCGGTCGGCGGGTGCCTCGACGTACACGCTCTTGTCCACCACTCCCACCACCAGATCGAGCAAGGGCGGAACCAGGTTGCCGATTCCTTCGCCCAGTTCGGCACCGCGATGCAGCTTCCAGGCCAGCGGGTCGATCTGGTTGTTCGCCATCATCTGAGCAGTGTCGAAGTACGGCTTCAGGTTTCGACTCACCTCGACGGAGGTGTTCGCGATGAGGTCCAGGAGGTGGTCCACCTGTTCGGTGTCGAGAACCTCGGTGAGGTCGGCGACTCGCCGGAAGACTCCGGTCACCGTTGCGCCTCGCAGGTCTTTCGACACTTCGAGGGTCGAGTTGTCGGCCAGGGGTGCCCCCGTGCCATCGGAGACCAGTTCTATTGCAGTGGAACCGAATACGTTCGACGACGAGAATTGAGCCTGCATGGTGTCGGTGAGCTCGCCCGCCTGGCTCGGATCGATCTCCAGTTGCAGCCGCTGCCGTCCGAAGCCGACGGTCTCGATGTTGTCGACCGTGCCGATGGACAGACCACGGAACTTCACCTCCGACCCGGGCGTCAGACCGTCCCCCACCGATGCTGCATCGAGCGTCAGCTCGAAGGGCGAATCGAAGGCCCCGCGTGCGTAGGCGGTGAGGCCGCCTGCGAACACTGCCAAGGCAACGGCCACCGCCAGCCCTCGCAGGCGTAGCGTGGCCGGCCCGGCCGATCGTCCCGTCAGATCGTCGAAAACTGCCATCTCTACCCCGAAATCCTTATGCCCGAGTCGAATCCCCACAGGACCAGCGTCATGATCATGTCCAGTACCACCACGGCAACGAGGCTGGCCCTGATGGCGCGGCCCGAGGCGCGCCCGACTCCCTCCGGGCCGCCCGAGGCGTAGTACCCCTGATAGCCGTGGATCAGGATGATCGTCACGACGAACACCGCGGCCTTCAGGAGTGAGAACAGCACGTCGACCGGCTGCAGGAAGGCACTGAAGTAGTGGTCGTAGGTGCCCGAGGACTGTCCGCCGACAACGCGAACCACCACCGCACACGACAGGTAGCTCAGAATGAGGGTCAGCAGGTAGAGCGGCACGATCGTGACGATTCCCGCGATCACCCTGGTGGTGACGACGAAGGGCATCGACTGAATCCCCTGAGCTTCGAGGGCGTCGATCTCTTCCGAGATACGCATCGCACCGATCTCGGCGGTCATCCTGCATCCCGCCTGCGTCGCGAATCCGATGGCCGCGATCATCGGGGCCAGTTCCCGAGTGCTGGCGTACGCCGAGATGAAACCGGTCAACGGCTCCATCCCCACCATGCCGAGGGAATTGAACCCTTCGATCCCGACGGACGCACCCACCGCGACCCCCAGCACGACCAGCACCGACACGGTTCCGCCACCGACGATCAATTTGCCACTGCCCCAGGTGATGTCGCTGAGGATGAGCAGCATCTGACGCCGATAGGAGCGGACCGTATGGGGTATCGCGGCGAGAACCTTGACGCAGAACGTCAGTTGATGACCCAACATTTCGAGTACATCGAACGGCCTACGACCGAGGTACCTGACACTGCGGCTGAGGTGAGCGGTGCCGTGCACGGTGTACCGCGAAGGAGTTGCCATCTCAGCCCAACTTCTGCGGCATGAACATCGCAACCAACTGCGTGATCACGACGTTGACGGTGAATGCGGACACCACACCGAGCACGACGGACGCGTTGACCGCGTTGGCTACCCCGCGCGGTCCGTGTGCGGCGGACAACCCTCGCTGGCAGGCCACGATAATGACGATGACCCCGAATATCTCGGTCTTCACCAGCGCGACGACCAGATCTGTCACCGAGGCGAAGGACGCGAACGAGCTGATGTAGCTACCGGGCGTCCCACTCTGAAAACCGACGTTGATCGCATAGCCCGCGGCCAGTCCCATGAAGATGATGAGGATGCACAGGAACGGTGCCACCAGGAGGATGGCCGCCAGCCGTGGTGTGACCAGCCGGCGAACCGGGTCGATTCCCATGGTCGACATCGCGTCGATCTCATCCCGGATGGTGCGCGCACCCAGATCGGCTGCCACTGCCGCGCCTGCCGCACCGCCCAACAGCAGTGCCGCGACGATCGGTGCGCCCTGGCGGATGACCCCGAGGCCACCCGCGGCTCCGGCGATGGACGTCGCACCGATCTGATCGGTGAGGCTGCCGACCTGAACGGACACGATGACGCCGAACGGAATGGACACCAGTATTGCCGGCACCACCGTGACGGTGACGACGAACCAGGCCTGATCGATGGTGTCGCGCCACGGATGTCGCAGTGTGAGTATGTCGCGGACGAGGTGGACGAAGGCCAGTACACCCAGCTCCAGAGTTCGCCCGAACGTCCGGAATCCACTGGCAACTCCGTCGCTGACGCGTGCGAGCGTCGATGTCGGCGACGACAATTCCCCACCCCCCGGCTTTCTGTTCAGTGCGACTCCCCCGCGCAGGAACGGAAATTACCAGCCGACCGTCGAGCAAGTGACGTTTTCTTCACTTACCGAGCTATGACAAGTCACAGACTTCGCCGGGCCGCGTGAAGGTTCCGAAAAGCGACCGGGCCGAGGGGCACCGACGACAACGGCGGCGACCACCGAAGTGGTCGCCGCCGTTGTCGTCGTAGGGCAGGGATCAGAAGTTGATCATGTGGCCCGCGAGGCCGTGGATCGCTTCCTGCAGTGCCTCCGACAGCGTCGGGTGCGTGTGGACGTTGCGGGCGAGCTCGTTGACCGTGAGGTCCCACTTCTGGGCCAGGGTCAGCTCGGGAAGCAGCTCGGACACGTCAGGTCCGATGAGGTGTCCGCCGAGCAGTTCGCCGTGCTCGGTGTCGGCGATGAGCTTGACGAAGCCGGTGGCGTCGCCCAGTCCGTGTGCCTTGCCGTTGGCTGCGAACGGGAAGTTCGCGACCTTGATGTCGGAACCGCGGGCCTGAGCCTCTTCGCGGGCCTGGTCCTCGGTGAGGCCGAAGCTCGCGACCTGCGGCTGGCAGAACGTCGCACGCGGCATCATGCGGTAGTCGTCGATCGGCAATGTCTCTGCGCCGCCGATGGTTTCGGCAGCAACGACAGCCTGAGCCTCGGCCACGTGGGCCAGCTGGAGCTTGGCCGTGACGTCGCCGATGGCGTAGATGTGCGGCACGTTGGTCTGCATCGTGTTGGTGATGCCGATGGCACCGCGATCGGTGAGCTCCACGCCGGTCTTCTCGAGGCCGAATCCTTCGACGCGGGGCGCGAATCCGACGGACTGCATCACCTTGTCGACGGTGAAGGTCTCGCTCTCACCGGACTTGTTGTGCTTGATCGCGACGGTGACCTTGGAGCCGTCGTCGTCGATGCTCTGCACGCCCGCGCCGGTGATGACCTTGACGCCGAGCTTCTTGTACTGCTTCTCGATTTCCTTCGAGACGTCCTTGTCCTCGTTGGGCAGCGCACGATCGAGGAACTCGACGATGGTGACGTCGACGCCGTAGTTCTTGAGCACGTACCCGAACTCCATGCCGATCGCACCGGCACCGACGATGAGGATCGAACCCGGCAGATCCTTGGTCATGATCTGCTCTTCGTACGTGACGACGTTCTTGCTCAGCTCGGTTCCCGGGAGCAGCTTGGTGGTGCTGCCGGTCGCGATGATCGCGTTGTCGAACGTGATCGTCTCGGTGCCACCCTTGGTCAGCTCGACCTCCATGGTGTTGGCATCGGTGAACGTGCCCTTGCCGTCGTACTCGGGGATCTTGTTCTTCTTCATCAGGAAGTGAATGCCCTTGACGCGGCCGTCGGCGACCTTGCGGCTGCGATCGAACGCTGCGCCGAAGTCGAAGGACGCTTCACCCGAAATACCGAACAGCTTCGCCTCTTTGGTGAAGAGGTGCGCCAGCTCGGCGTTACGGAGAAGTGCCTTCGAGGGGATGCAGCCCACGTTCAGGCACACACCGCCCCAGTACTTCTTCTCGATGATGGCAGTGCTGAGTCCGAGTTGTGCCGCGCGGATAGCAGCGACGTACCCACCGGGACCGGCTCCGAGGACAACGACGTCATAGTGTGAGGTCACGAGTCCCCAGCGTAGTCGTGACCTCCGACGCTGTCTCGACCTGGTCTTCGTTACCAGCCGGTAGCCATGCGAGCGCCGACCGACCCGACGGCGCATCTGCTGCTAGAACTGTGGAATGGCAATCTCGGACGACCCGTATCTCTGGCTCGAAGACGTCACCGGCGAGGAGGCCCTCGATTGGGTTCGCACCCGCAACGGGGTGACCGTCGAGGAACTGGCCGGAGACGAGTTCGATGCCACCGAGTCCCGCATCCGCGAGGTACTCGACACCGACGCCCGCATTCCGTACGCCCGTCGTCGTGGGCAGTACCTGTACAACTTCTGGCGCGACGCCGAACACGTCCGCGGCCTGTGGCGTCGAACGACGATGGACGAGTACCGAACCGAGAATCCGGTGTGGGACGTGCTGCTCGATCTCGATGCGCTGGCCGGCAGCGAGGACGAGAACTGGGTGTGGGGTGGCGCGCAGGTGCTGCGTCCCGATCAACGACTGGCACTGGTGACGCTCTCCCGCGGCGGGGCCGACGCGACGGTGGTCCGTGAGTTCGATCTCGACTCCCGCACCTTTCGCGCCCTGGAGGACGGCGGATTCGCGCTACCGGAGGCCAAGACCGACATCGGTTGGATCGACGCCGACACCGTCTTCGTAGGAACGGATTTCGGGCCCGGTTCGCTGACCGAATCGGGCTATCCGCGTATCACCAAGCGGTGGCATCGCGGCACCCCACTCGTCGACGCCGAGACCGTGTACGAGGGTGCAGCACAGGACATCTCGATCTCCGCCTGGCACGACCGGACCCCCGGCTTCGAGCGCGACTTCGTCCAGCGTGCCACCGACTTCTACAACTCCGAGACCTACGTGTTGGACGGTTCTGCCCTGACCCGGATCGCGACGCCGACGGACGCGTCGACCTCGGTGCACGAGAACTGGTTGCTGATCCGCACGATGACGCCGTGGACGGTCGGCGACCGAACCTATCCGGCCGGCGCGCTGCTCGCTGCGGATTTCGACGAGTTCGTCTCCGGCACAATCGCTCTCACGGTCCTCTTCGCCCCGGACGCGCACACGTCACTGCACCAGTACGCGTGGACCGAGAATCACCTGCTGCTGGTGACGCTGCAGGACGTACGGACGAAATTGCACGTGCTGACCCCCGGCGCGAAGGAGTGGGACGTCAGCACGATCGACGGGCTGTCGGACCTGACGTCCACCGAGATCGTCGGCACCGACGCCGAGGAGAACGGTGACGAGTACTTCCTCTCGTCGTCCGGCTACCTGACACCGGCGACACTGCTGGTGGGCACGGTGGGCGGCGAGCTCGAAGTCCTCAAACAGGCTCCGGCGTTCTTCGACGCCGACGGCCTGACGGTGGAGCAGTTCTTCGCCCGGTCCGACGACGGTACCGACATCCCGTACTTCGTCGTCCGACGCGCGGATTCCGGACCCGGACCGACGTTGCTCTACGGTTACGGCGGCTTCGAGATCTCGATGACACCCGGCTACAGCGGTGCAACCGGACGCGCGTGGCTCGAACGTGGTGGCACCTACGTCGTCGCCAACATCCGCGGCGGCGGCGAGTACGGGCCGTCGTGGCACACCCAGGTACTGCGTGCCGGACGCCATCTGGTGCACGAGGACTTCGCCGCTGTCGCACGCGACCTCGTCACCCGAGGCATCACCACCACCGAACAGTTGGCCGCTCAGGGCGGCAGCAACGGCGGCCTGCTGATGGGCATCATGGTGACGAAGTACCCGGAACTGTTCGGCGCGTTGGTATGTCAGGTCCCACTGCTGGACATGAAGCGGTACCATCTGCTGCTCGCGGGCGCGTCCTGGGTGGCCGAGTACGGCAACCCCGACGACCCGGACGAGTGGGAGTTCATCTCGCAGTACTCCCCGTACCAGAACGTCGTCGCTGCATCCGAGCGTCCGTATCCGCCGATTCTGATCGCCACGTCCACCCGCGACGATCGCGTCCATCCGGGACACGCACGCAAGATGGCCGCTCGGTTGGCCGAACTCGGTCAGGACGTGAGCTACTACGAGAACATCGAAGGTGGGCACGGCGGGGCGTCGGACAATGCGCAGTTGGCGTTCAAGACGGCGTTGACCTACGAATTTCTGTGGCGGCACCTCGCTCGCAGCTGATTCTCAGCCGGCGAGCGCGTCCTCGAACATCGGCCAGGAATCGTGCAGGTCGTCCTGCCAGTAGCCCCACGAGTGGGTGCCGCGCTCACGCAACTCGAAGTGGGCCGGGATGTCGAGCTGTTCGAGGGCCGTCTTCAGCCTCCGTGTGCAGTCTCCGGTCGCCACCTCGATGGCACCGCCCACGACCATCTGGTTGAGCAACACGAAGCCGGGCCCGTTGGGATTGGTGCCGTCGAGGGTGTCCGATGCCCCGGCCAGTCCGCTACCGTTGGAGATGTACAGCGCTGTGCCACGCAGCTTTTCGGCGTTGACCACCGCATCGTTGCGTACCCAGTCCTGGTGGTCGTCCAGCCCCCACATGTTCGTCACGTTCGCGCCGAGCGCCATGGACACGACGGTCTTGACGTATGCCCGCCCCAACGGGTCGGTGGTCGACGCGCATCCACTGTAGGAACCGACGGCTCGATACAGCCCCTGGTGGTGCGCGGCGAGGTTCAGGACCGAGGTCGCAGCCATCGAGATACCTGCAATCGCGTTGCGGCCGTTGGTATCCAACAGATCGTCGACGAGCGGCGGCAGTTCGGCCGTGAGGAACGTTTCCCACTGGTTGCGTCCGAGCCTCGGATCGTCCTGCTGCCAGTCCGTGTAGTAGGAGTAGGCCCCGCCGACGGGAGTCACCACGTTGACGTTCTTGTCGGCGAAGAACGCCACGACGTCGGTCTGGGTGTACCAGTCCATTCCGTCGAGTCCGCCGCCCGCGCCGTTGAGCAGGTACAGAGTGGGGCTCGGAGTCGTCCGATCGGGAGATCGCAGGATCTTGAGTGGGATCGTTCGGTTCATCGCGGCGGAGTGGACGAACGCGGTCATCGCGGTGTCGTCGGCCACCTCGGTGCGCACCACGTACGACTCCGTCGGACCGGCCACCGAGTCGGCCGGGGCCGCGGAGGCGAGTGGGTGCGCTACTGCTGCGACGCATGCCACCACACACAGGACGACGACTCTGCACAGCGCACGCGATCGGCGACACCGCTCCCCACCACCGATTCGACCTACCGAATCCCCCTGGCCGTTCATAGTCGTGCTCACTATCGTCGTCGAACAATTGCTGGTTCAAAAACTTCTTACACCAAAACGAACCGAAAGTAGGTAGAAATGACGAATAGCGTGTGAAACGACCAAAATTTAGTTCGAGCGAATTACCTGTGCATCCACTCCGCAACGAGGTCGGCGACCGCCGTGGGGTTACGGATCCAACCGTTGTGCCCGAGTGGCTCGTCGACGTGTACCGAGGTGACATCGGCACGGGCGAGCTTGCGGACGAGGTTGTCCATCGAGCCGCGAGGCGCGAGGTCGTCGCCCTCGATGGTCACCGCCAGCACGGGCAGCGTCAGACGGCCCATCCGTTCCTCGTAGTCCATGTCGGCCCCTGCAGGCTCGATCGACCCGCTGCGCGCGAACCGGG
Source organism: Rhodococcus cerastii (assembly GCF_033042195.1). Classification (NCBI taxonomy): domain Bacteria; kingdom Bacillati; phylum Actinomycetota; class Actinomycetes; order Mycobacteriales; family Nocardiaceae; genus Rhodococcus; species Rhodococcus cerastii. The sequence continues at coordinate 65,820 of NZ_JAWLKF010000008.1, read as the reverse complement.
ACCAATCGTCGATCAGAACCCTCGACTGCCGACCGAATCCGCCGATGCCGATGCGATCCCCCGGCCAGAACCCGGCGATGTTGCTGGTGATCGCCATCGCCGCCGCGCCCACGTACAGCGGTACACCGCGAGTCGTACCGAAACCGCGGTGATACGGCGAGCCCGACGCCACCAGGATCAATCCGCCGAGCCTGCCCCTGATGCGCGCGGCGTACATCGAGCCGAGCTGCCCACCCATGCTGTGCCCGAGCAAGTACGGCGTCGCCTCCGGGAACTGCTCGCGAACCACCTCGAAGATCGCCGGTAAGTCGACCGACACCAGCTCCTGATACCCGTACCGACTCGCCGAACTCGGCTTGGGCACACTGTCTCCCTGGCCGCGCAGGTCGCCGATCGCGGCATGGAAGCCGCGCGCGACGAGCGCCTCGGCGAACAGTCGGTAGTAACCACCGGGAATGCCGAGGCCGGGAAGAACGACGATGACGGGCGCATCGTCGCGGCCTTCACCGGGGAACAGTGAGACCGGCACCGTCGAACCGTCGGGCATCTGAATCGGAACCGTCTGCATCGGGCAACCCTATGCCGAGGACTCACCGGCCCGCCCCGATGCCCCTGGGAATCGGACCGCTACCGAATCATCGAGTCTTGCAGGACTTCTCGACCGATCCAACTACTTCGAACCACGAAAGCCGGGCCCGACGTCGCGTCGAGCCCGGCTGATGGTCGTGGATCAGATGGACGGACCGGGGATCTCGACGGTGCCCGAGCCGCTACCTTCCGAGCTACCCAGCGCGAGCAGCTGAAGCAAGATCGCGAGCAATTCCATGAATTCTCCTTGAAGAGAGTGGGATTCGATGCCGAACCGGCATCACGAATACCGCGCCGATGTCGCGGGTGGACCTTGCTGGAGGCTCCGACCGGGTGCTCACGAAACCGAGGCCGACGGTACGGAACCGAGGTACGTCAGTCCGAAGAGGAACTGATACCGGAGAACAGCTGGAGGAGGATCGCGAAAAGGTCACCGAGTTCAGCGGACATGGAACTGCTCCTTCATCGAGGGGGGTGTGCAGATCTGCTGTGACTTGTGTCACGCGATGATCTCTGCAAGAAGATTTCTACCTCAGAAGGTCACGCTGTGTACACGGAAATGACAGTAAAAGTCGAAAATCTTGGTGCGATATCACAAAACGGTGACGGTGCCGAGACGTCGCGGCCGCCCCCGACTGCGACCGCGACGCGCTACGGACGATTAAGCGGCGCTACCCGACGTCAGCACGCCGACGATCTGATCGACGATCGCGTCGACGATGCCGTCGTAGACTCCCGAAGCGATGTCGGAAATGAACTGTGCTACTGAACCCATGAGAACTCCTGATGCTCGCGTGTACGTACAGCCGTAGGTAATACGACCTCCCTCGTTCTTACCGCACGCTAAGGTTCGGCGCAGCACCCGGTGTCAACTCGAGACCCCGGAAAGATGGTGCCGCAACGGTTCACCGGAAATCTAACCGGTTCTGCAGTGAAAACTATTCGCCGATCACGTCTTTCGCGCGGCCCACGAGCAACGGGTCTGTTTCCCCGACTATCTCGGGATCCTTGTTGGCATAGTCGAACTTGTTGAGCACAAAACGCATCGCGTTGATGCGAGCCCGCTTCTTGTCGTTGCTCTTGACGACCGTCCACGGTGCGACATCGGTATCGGTGGCGCGAAAATTCTCTTCCTTCGCCGCGGTGTACGCATCCCACTTGTCCAGCGAGGCGAGGTCCATGGGCGAGAGCTTCCACTGCCGCACCGGGTCGACCTGCCGTATTGCGAAACGGGTGCGCTGCTCGTGCTGCGACACCGAGAACCAGAACTTGGTCAGACTGATGCCGTCGTCCACGAGCATCTGCTCGAACAGCGGTGCCTGGCGAACGAAGTGGGCGTGCTGCTCGTCGGTGCAGAAACCCATGACACGCTCGACGCCCGCCCGGTTGTACCAGGACCTGTCGAACAGGACGATCTCCCCGGCCGCGGGCAGGTGTGCGATGTAACGCTGGAAGTACCACTCGGTCGACTCGCGCGCCGACGGCTTCTCCAGCGCAACCACACGCGCACCGCGCGGGTTGAGGTGTTCCATGAATCGCTTGATCGTGCCGCCCTTACCGGCGGCATCTCGGCCCTCGAAGACGATGACGTGCCGTCGCCCGGTCTCCTTGGTCCACATCTGCAACTTCAGGAGTTCGATCTGCAGCAGACGCTTCTCGAGCTCGTACTCGGCGCGCGTCATGCGCTCGTCGTACGGGTAGTTCTCGCGCCAGGTGTCGACGACGTGGCCGTCGGGGACGGTCAGCAGAATCGGATCGTCGTCATCGGAGTCGTCGACGGCGAAGCCCGAGGTGTCGGCAAGATCTACCGCCTTGGTGATGTCGAGCAAGTCGCTCAGGTTCGTGCGTGGAGCCTCACCGTTGCGCAGATCATTGTCGGTCATGTGCCGAAAGTTAGTGCTCATCGGTGACCGACCGATGGCGATTCGGTGAACACCCGATGCATCCGGTTTCAGCGCCCCCGATACCGCTCCGCAAGGGGGACGGAACGGAATCGGTGGCGTCGAACACCGACCGTAGCTACCGAGGAACAACCAGGTCCAGCGCTCGAGTCAGAAAAGTCCAGGACCTTGGTACGGCACCGATCGATCGGCGAACGGTCCAATTCGATCGATACCGGCCCCCGATCGAACAGCAGCCGGCTTCACGCCGCTGCCTTCCGACAGATCTCTTCGGACATCTCTCCCGTCGAGCACAGGTAGGCGAGTTGCGCGTCCGCTGCTGTGGTCCCCTCGTCCAGGACGGGTGGAACCGGGTATCCGGATGCGGCGCACAGATCCGGATCTGCATCGCCGAGTGAACACAGGTACTCGAGTTGGGCCGAGGCGTTCGAGATGCCGGAGTCAGCAGGCGGCGTGGGATATCCGGACCGCCCGCACAACGCGAGGTCGGCTTCTCCGGTCGAGCAGAGGTACCTCAGCTGAGCCTCGGCTGCCGACGATGCATTGTCCACGGACGCCGGATAGGGGTATCGCGACTGCTCGCACAGCGATCGGTCCGCTTCACCCGTCGAGCAGAGGTACTTCAGCTGAGCTTCGGCACTGTTGTTCGGTCCCTCCGGCTGCGTGGTCGGTATCGCGGAGGCACTGGTCGCGTCGGCACTGCCGGTGCGCTCGGGTGGCGGCGTCACCGAGCTTGCCGTCGTCGACGAAGCCGGCTGAGTGGTCGACGACGCGGCGGTGGCCGAAGGGGACGAGGATTCGTCGGCACTGTTCGAGCTACACGCACCGAGCGCCACGGTGGCGAACGCGAGCGCGGTCACGGCGAGGAGTTTCATTGCGAGGCCCTGCTTTCTGTCGAGGGCCGGGTGACCGACCGGTTCGGTGATGCGACGGGCTCCATCTCTCGGTTGCCCGAATCCAGGAGTTGACAACGGTTTCGACGCACCCGGGCGTGAGACTCGACGCGAAGGCCCCGGACATGAATTCCTGCACGGGGGAGCCGGCGAAACGAGTCCGTGTTCCGTCTCTGGTGAGGTCGGCGGCCGACAACTGTCCGGGTATCGACAGGTGACTGGCGGGGCTTGCCGACCCGTCCTTCCGGTAGGCCAGAAGATGCAGAGTGGACACCGGCCCGGAGGCGTCGCAGTAGTACGGCGACAAGTCGTCGAACAGCGCCGAACTCATGCAGTCCGATGCCGGCGGAACAACGGACACGCTTGCGTCCTCTGCCGGCATGCAGTGAATGATCGAGTCGTCCATGCCTTGGCCGATCAAGATCGGGACGGGCTTTCCCTCGGACATGGGCACTTCGGGGTACGGGCTGGTTCCACGCGGACCGGGCATGTTCCAAGTGATCCAATCGCACCAGGCACCGATGCCTTCGTCGGGCGGCGCGGCACAGGCCGCGTCGAGCCCACCGGGAAAGTACTCACCGACCGTGTACGGGTCGGGAAGATTCCAGATCGACTGCACGAGCATCTGATTCGTTCGCGCATCCCGGTACGGAGCGGTCGCTGCCTGTACCTTCTTCGATTCGGTTTCCAGGCACAACGACGTGATCGTCCGGACGCTCTGCTGCCCCTGAGCGGTGAGAATGGCGTCGGGAGTGATCGCACCGGTCCCGGGGAACGCCGGAAGTGCGGCGTCCGGCGACATCGGCACAGATGTCGCGAAGTTGGACCACGACCCGAAGATGTAGGAGAACAGCGCCGGTCCGATCTGCAGTTCGAGCGCGGGTATCGGCAATCCGACAACTTCGATCGTCTTGTGCATCTCCCAATCCGCCAAGCCTCGGGCATCGGAACCGGGCGCGGCGACGAAAGTGGAGGCCGGAGCCAACCCGACGACGCCGGCAAGTTCGGTCGTCGGAGTCGGCTTCGACGGCGAGGTGCTGGAGTAGTACGTGTCGGCCATCTGCCCGGCCCACAGCGCGGCATGACCACCCTGCGAATGGCCCCAGGTCACCATCTCGTACGTATCGATCTTCTCCGAGTCCGCATGCTGCTCCTCGACCAGTTGGGCAAGTGCGCGTACCGAATCGAGGACATTTGCCGCCGCGACCCGGCCGACGACATAGGTGTCGTTCGGTTGATAGTCCGTTGCGGCAACCGACCATCCTTGATCGAGCGCGTACTGCAGTGCGCCGTTGTCGGGCGTTCCTTCGTACTCGCCGAGTTCGTTCCCGATCCCTACCGCGCCGATTCCGCCCGGCATCGGTCCCCAGAACAGCTTCTCGGGGCTGCTCGATGGAAGGCACCGCTGATCCAAGCCGACCGTTCCATGTGACCAGGCCAGAATGTCGGCCTTTCCATCGACTACCCGGGGACCGGATTCGGGAATCGCCGCCATGCCGCACACCAACTGCAGATCGGTCTCGTCGACGCCCATCGACACGTAGAGAATTCGCCACACTGTCGCCCGTACCGGAAACCCTTCGGCTTGTTTGCCGACGGGATTCAACGGCTCGGACTTGATCAGATCGCCGGTTCCGGCACCCTCGGGCACTTGCGAACCGACACCCATCGGACCACTGCACACCGAGGTGTCCTGCGACACGGGCTGTTCCGGCGTCGACGGCTCATCCGAGTGGCGACCGCACGCCGCGAGCACCAAGACGAGTGTCAACAGCATCGAAGTGGTAGAAGATGCCTTGCCCAGGCGACGGCGCATGGCGCACAGCGTAAGTCAGGTACGGCTACGGGCGCAGGGATTCGCAGATCGAGGTCCGTGGAACACCTCGGAACGCAAACGGATCCGTTTGTCGGGGTAGATATGGGTGATATCCCCGATGCGCCGAAAGGCGTTGATGACGCAGACTTTTCACCATGACATTCGAGAGCGGTTCCCCCAGAGAATTCACCCGGTCCAGTTCGCAGAAGATGATCGGAGGTGTATGCGGCGGCGTTGCCGAATATTTCGGCTGGGACGTCAACATCGTCCGCCTCGCCACCGTTGCCGGCACGGTCCTGACCGGCGGCACCGTCGTGCTGATCTACCTGGCGGGGTTGATGTTGATGCCGCTCCGGCCGTGACCCGGCGACGGACACAGAAAGGCCCCGCCGCCTCTGATCAGAGACGCGGGGCCGATCTGTACCGAATCTAGCTGGAGCCGAAGCTACCGGTGCTGTCTCCGAGGAGTCCCTCGAGCAAGCCGTCGAGCAGTCCGCCGGTGATGAGGTCGCCGAGGCCACCTTCCTCGCCGCCACCGAGGATGGGCAGGAGATCGGTGATGAGGTCCAAGAACATGGGTAAAGGCCTTTCGAGAAACGTCGAGGGGGTCTGACGGGTGATGTAAGAGCGTCAGAAACATATCGTCGGCAACTCGGTACAGTCCATCGTTTCGGACAAAAAGGACCCACCGACTGTTTCGGGCCCCGAAACGCGATGCAGACTCAGCCCTCGGTCTTCCCGGTGATCAACCAACCACAGGGTGCGGCGAGCGCGTCCGCCTCGGCGGGTCCCATCGAACCGGGCTCGTAGCTCTTCACCTCGGGCGGGTTGCTCAGCAAGGGAGCCGCGACATCCCACACGTGCGCCAGACCGTCCGGCCTGGTGAACAACGATCGGTCTCCGCTGAGCACATCGAGGATCAGGCGCGCGTAGGGGCTGAGCGGCTCCGCGTCGGGCACCGACTTCAGCGGCAACGCCAGATGGCCGACCGACAGATCGAAATCCGGGCCCGGCTCCTTCACCGTCATGGCGATGTCGATGCTGCCGTCTCCGGACAGATCGAAGGACAGCACCGCCCCGTCCTCGGGCAGCTCGGTGAGCGGACTGTCGGCGGGCTTGCGGAACACCAACGACACCCGCTGCGCTCCGACACCCAGCATCTTTCCGGTGCGCAGCAGGAACGGCACTCCACGCCAGCGGTCGGTGTCGACCCACAGCTTGGCCGCCACGAACGTGTCGACCTCGGAATTGTCGTCGACTCCCTCGACGTCGCGGTAACCGTCGTACTGACCGAGAACCACCTCGTCGGTGTCCAGCGCCCGGAACTTCCCGATCACCGTCTCCCGAGCCGATTGCAGATCCTCGGCCTTCAGTGACGCCGGCGGTTCCATCGCCACCTCGGCCGCGACCTGGAACAGGTGCGTGACGAGCATGTCCAGCACGGCACCGGTCTCGTCGTAGAACTCGGCGCGGTCGTCGATGTCAAGGGTCTCGGGGACGTCGATCTGCACCTGCGCAACGTGCTCGGAGTTCCAGATGCCGCTGATCATGCCGTTCGCGAACCGCAGCACGTGCAGATTCTGGGTCGCTTCCTTGCCCAGGAAGTGGTCGATTCGATAGACCTGCTCTTCCTCGACGACCTCGTGAACGGCTTTGTCGAGTTCCTCGAAATTGCTCTGAGAGGTGCCGAACGGCTTCTCGTAGACCACCCGGGAACCCTCGGCGAGATCGTGTGCACCCAGGGCCTTCGTGTAATCGACGAAGGTGCTCGGCGGCAGAGCGATGTAGTGCACCAGCTGGGCATCGTCGCCGATGTCCTTCTTGACCTCGGCGACGACCTCGGGCAACTTACCGGGGTCATCGACGGTGAAGCCGTTGCCCGCGAAGCGGATTCGCTCGGAGAATTCGGACCAATCGCCGTCGTCCACGTTCTCGGCGAACTCGTCGAGGACGCTGCGGACGTGATCGCGGAACTCGTCGTCGGAGGTGTCCTTGCGGCCGTTGCCGATCAGGACCCATTTCTCGGGCAGCAGGCCCTCGATATGGAGTTGGTAGAACGACGGCAGGACCATTCGCTTCGCGAGGTCTCCGGTTGCGCCGAACAGGACGAATACAGTGGGTTGCGAGGACGCCATGACCTCCACTATGCACCGACCCGGGCCGAGCATGGCTACAGTCGGTGTGATGACCAGATCACGGTTTCACGGTGAGATCTACGGGGTAGGTACGACGTCCGGCGTGCGGATCGTCGTCGGGCATTGGACGCGGTCGCCGCTCGGAGAATTCACCGACGTCATGGTCCAGTTCGCGGACGGACAGCGCCTGCTGATAGCCCCCAACGAGGACGTGCGCGAATTCGTCACCGCCACATACACATTCGACTCCACCGAACTGGTTCCGGTGACCTTCGCCGCGGAGCCGAATGGATGGCGATCGGTGCAGGCCGGTGACCTGTCGATCAGGATCCGCGTCGCCGGGCCGACCGTGCTCGGTCGCGCATTGAGCATCGTGCCCGACGCGGTGTCGACGGCACCGTGGTTCTGCGCGATCAGCGACCCCATCGCCCGAGTCGTACTGCGCGGAGTCCGCACCCGCGGCAGCGCAGGCGGGGGCCGACGCGAGTACTACGGTGCCAGGCACCAACATCGCGTCACCGACGTCTCCGCATCGTGGCAGGGCGAGGACCTCGGATCGCTCACCCCCGTCACTCCCCCGGTGACATTCGGATTCGGCAGCACCCCGGCGGCACCGTCGGTCACCTCCATCACCACGACGATCGACAGTTAGAAAGCCACCCGAGGGACGAAGGTCCCTCGACGTCGGGACGTAAAGGGCTGCTGCGACAGCAGCGCAGCGGCCAGGGTGGTGACGTGACCCTCACTGCACCACCCCGCCCCTCGTCCGACACCCACCCCGCTCTGTCTCCCGCTGCCGAGGCCGTCGTCCGAGCCACTGCCGGTGTGGTCGCGGAACACTCCGAAACGATCAGCGCCCGCTTCTACGAGTCGATGCTCGGCGAACGCCCCGAGCTGTGGCGTCTGTTCAATCGCGCGAATCAGGAAACCGGAGAGCAGAGTCGGGCACTGGCCGCGTCGGTGGTCGGCTACGCCGTGCAACTGATCGACCCGGACGCACCGTCGTTCGAGCCGGTGTTGCGCCGCATCGCCGGCAAGCACATCACCCTCGGTATCACCCCGGAGCAGTACACCCTCGTGGGCCGACACCTGCTCGGTGCCGTGGCCGACATCCTCGGCGCTGCCGTCACTCCCGCCGTCGCTGCCGCGTGGGACGAGGTCTACTGGCTGTTCGCCACGCAGCTCATCGCCACCGAAGCGCGCCTCTACGCAGCGGCAGACATCGACCCCCACAATCCGCTGCGCCCGTATCGCGTGATGCGGCGCACGCAGGAAAGCCCCGGCACGGTCTCGCTCGTCCTCGAACCCGCGGACGGCGCTCCCCTTCCCGCACTCGCGGCCGGCCAGTACGTCACGGTGTTCGTCGACCTCGCCGACGGCACGCGGCAGCCGCGTCAGTACAGCGTCTCGTCCATCGCATCCGACACCCGCCTGCAGATCACGGTGGCACAGGTACGGAACGGTCCGCCCGGGCAGGTTTCGACTCACCTCCAGGAGGCCGTCGACGTCGGCGACATTCTCGAAGTGAGCGGTCCTGCAGGTGATTTCGGAGTACCTACCGGCGAAGGACCGCTGCTGATCGCCACGGCCGGTGCCGGAATCACCACCGTGCTGCCGCTCGTCGAGCATCTCGCTCGAACCCAGCCCGGCCGCAAGCTGATACTGGCCCACGCGGACCGCAGCCGCGCCGACCACGCATTGCGACAGGCGATCGCCACTGCGGCCGAAGCACTCGACGACGTCGTCGATCACGCCTGGTACGAGACCGTCGACGCGGACGATTCGACGTCGTTCACCGGATTGATGAATTTCGACCGGATCGCCTTCACCGCGGACACCCACGTGCTCAGCTGCGGACCGTTGCCGTTCCTGCGCGCCGTCCGGCTCGCGGCCCTTCAGCGCGGCGTACCGCCGGAGCGCATCTCCTACGAGGTGTTCGGGCCGGACCTGTGGTCTCCCGTCACCGTGACCGAATGAAGAAGGTTCCGCTCGACGCACTCGTCGGCACGCAGATCGCGGCAGCCACCGCCGCCTCGTCGCGTCGGGCGGCGGTGGCGGTGTACGGGGGCCACGACCACGCTCTCCGACAAACACTGATCGCGCTCGCTGCCGGTGCCGAACTGTCCGAGCACAACAACCCAGGAGAGGCCACCGTGCATGTCCTGTCCGGTCGGGTCGAATTGGTCAGCGGCAGCAATGTGTGGTGCGGAATGTCCGGCGATTTCTTGATCGTCCCCGAAGCACCGCACTCCTTGCGAGCCATGACCGACGCAGCCGTGCTGTTGACGACGGTGGTCGCGTCGGCCTAGACCACCGAAGCGCCGGATGCTCTCAGCTCGTCGAGGGCCGCGGCGGAGGTCTCGGGAGCAACCCCGGCGACGAGGTCGGTGAGGACGCGGACGTCGAATTTCTCGGCGACGGCATCCTTGGCCGAGGCCAGCACGCAGTAGTCGGTCGCAAGCCCGACGACGTCGATGTCGGTGACCTCGTTGGCGGCGAGTATCTCGGCCAGGGGTGTCCCATCCTCGGTGACGCCCTCGAACGCCGAGTACGACGGCTTGCCCTGCCCCTTGTAGACGTGCACGTCCACCGAACCGGTCGCGTAATCGGGGTGGTATTCGGCACCGACCGTGCCTGCCACGCAATGCACCGGCCACGTGGTGACGAAATCCGGTGCGGCATCGGTGGCGAAATGCCCGCCGTTGTCGCCCTCCGCGTCGTGCCAATCCCGCGAGGACACCACGAGGTCGTAGTCGTCGCCCTGGCGCGCCAGGTACGCGCTGATCCTGCGCGCGACCTCCGCACCGCCGGCCACCGCCAGCGCGCCGCCCTCGGTGAAATCGTTCTGCACATCCACAACCAACAGCGCACGAGTCATGGATCCCAGTATCCTCGACGAGTGCGCGTGTCGTCTCTGCTGACCTACCCAGTCAAGGGATGCGCAGGTGCAGCGTTGGATTCTGCCCACGTGAGCGCTACCGGCCTCGAGCACGATCGCGCATTCATGATCGTCGACGCCGACGGCGCATTTCGCAGTCAACGGAGCGACCCCGGCCTCGCGGTCGTTCGATGCTCGGTGACGGACGGGTCGCTGACGCTCGACCACGCATCGATCGGTTCGGTGACCGTGGCCATCGACCGCGACTCCGAGTCGCGCGACATCACCATGTTCCGCGCGCCGATGCGGGGCATCGATCAGGGCGACGAGGTCGCGGGCTGGCTGACCGAGGTGATCGGAGAACCGTCGAGGCTCGTCGCCGCGCCGCGCGACCTCGGCCGGATCACCGACGGAATATCGCCCGGCTCAGCACAATTCGCCGACAGTGCGGCAGTCCACATTCTCTCGACCGCCACGCTCGCCGGGCTCAATTCCCGACTCGACGCCGCATTGCCGATGAATCGATTTCGTCCCAATATCGTCGTCGACGGCTGGGACGAACCGCATCGGGAAGACGAGGTGCGGGAAGTGACCATCGGACCCACGCGTCTCGCGTACACCAAGCTGGCGATCCGGTGCGCCGTCACCACCGTCGAGCAGACAACCGGTGAGCGCACCGGCCCCGAGCCGCTGCGCACCCTGGGTGACTACCGCCGCGGCCGACAGAAGGGCGTTGCTTTCGGATCGAAATTCTCCGTGCTGCAGAACGGCACGGTGACCGTGGGCGACGAACTACGCGTCGAGAGTTGGGGAGAGTCGGAGCTGTAGCTCGCGATGATTGTCCACTCTGTGCGTTCGCAGACGGCTTTCCGTCTACGAGAACGAATTGTGGACAACCATCGCACTTGCTTCCGCTGCTATCAGCGCCGCCAACTGGATCCGTGCCTGCCCTGCCCGCAATTCCCGGGAGAACACCGCACCTGCATCGACCAGATCGTGTCCACCCCCGCCGCCGCCGTACGTCGGCGAGGTCTCACCGAACGGCACCCGCGTCGTGACGACCACGTGTACCCCAGCCGCCACCGCTTCTTTCACCGCATGCACCACGCCGGCGTTGGTGTTGCCCGAGCCGAGAGCCTGAAGCACGATGCCCAACGCCCCCGCCTGACGGCACGCATCGATCTGCAGGCCGTCGGCACCGGGATACAGCGCGACGATGTCCACGCGGACCCCGGCAATGGGCTTCCACGGCAACGGTTTCGGTCGCGGCAATGCGGCGGAGCGGAACGCGTCGAGCTCGGTGGTGTGTTTCTTGATCGCACCACGCGCGGGCAGCAAGCGCCCACCGAAGGCGATCAATACACCCCGCTCGGACTGCGCTGCTGCCACTGCCGCGGCAATGTTGCCGGGGCCGTCCGGATCGGCATGATCGGCAGTGCGCTGAGCGCCGGTGAACACCACCGGACGCTCGTCGTCGTGGAACAGATCGACGTACAACGCCGACTCCTCCATGGTGTCCGTCCCGTGCAGCACCACCACTCCGACGCATCCGTCCTCGGCGAGCGCGTCCGCCACCGCCGTACGGATGGTGTCGAGATCCGCGAAGTCCAAGGCCGAGCTGTCCTTCGACATCACTTCACGCACCGCGACACCGTCGACATCCACCCCGACACCGGCGACCGGACGAGAGACACCGTGCTCGTCGCGACTACTGGCAATCGTCCCACCGGTGGTCAACAGGGCGACAAACTTACTCACTGCGCGCCGCCACCTCTCGGATTCGTTTGCGGCACAGGAACCAACCACCGATGAGCATCGGCGCGATGAGCAGGATCGACGCCACCGTCCAGGTACCGACCGGTTTGTCGAAGGCCATCAGCACGAGTACACACGCCAGGAAGCCTAGCGTTGCGTATCCGGTGTACGGGGCACCGAACAATCGGAACGCAGGTCGAGTGACCGCACCGGTCTTGGACAGCGACCAGAACTTCAGCTGACACGCCACGATGACGGCCCAGGCGCTGATGATGCCGAGAGCGGCGAGGTTGAGGACGATCTCGAATGCCTGCGCCGGGACCACTGCGTTGAGCACGACGCCGAGCAGCGTCACCACCGACGTCAGTGCGATGCCGCCGTACGGCACCCCCGACTTGTTCATCCGCGCAGCGAATGCGGGAGCCGAACCGGCGATCGCCATCGAATGCAGGATGCGTCCGGTGGAGTAGAGGCCGGCGTTGAGCGAGGACAAAGCTGCAGTGAGGACCACGAGGTTCATGATCGCGTCGGCACCCTCGACGTCGATGGCTCCGAAGAACGTCACGAACGGACTCTCACCGGCCTGATAGCTGGTGTACGGCAACAACAACGAGAGCAGCAGCACCGAGCCGACGTAGAACACGACGATACGGATGATGACGGTGTTGATCGCCTTGGGGATGACCTTCTCGGGGTTCTGCGTCTCGCCGGCAGCGGTACCGACCAGCTCGATCGAGGCGTACGCGAACACCACGCCCTGGATCACCACGATTGCAGGCAGCAGCCCGTTGGGGATCAGTCCGCCGTTGTCGGTCAGCACACTCAACCCCGGCTCCTGACCGTCGATGGGCGTTCCGAAGATGACGAAGTAGGTACCGATCAACAGGAACGTCACCAGTGCAACTACTTTGATGAGCGCGAACCAGAACTCGAGCTCACCGAACACCTTCACCGACACCAGGTTCAGACCGAGAACGAGCAGCAGGCCCCCGAGTGCGAACACCCACTGGTCGATGTCGCCGAGCGGGGCCCAGTACTTCTTGAAGAAGTTCATGTACAACGCCACGGCCGTCACGTCGACGACCGCCGTCATCGCCCAGTTCATCCAGTACAGCCAGCCGGCCGCGAAAGCGACCTTCTCGCCGAAGAATTCGCGCGAGTACGAGACGAACGAGCCCGAGGTCGGCCGGTGCATCACCAGTTCACCCAGAGCGCGCAGGATCAGGAAGGCGAAGAATCCGCACAGCGCATACACCAGTACCAGCGCCGGACCTGCGTCGCGGAGGCGGCCACCGGCTCCCATGAACAGCCCGGTCCCGATGGCACCGCCGATGGCGATCATCTGAATCTGACGTGGTGCCAGCTCTTTTCGATAACCGGGGTCTTCCTCGGTGAAGGCCTTGCGGGTATCGACACTCCTGTTCTCGGTGCTCATCGCGTCACCTCGTCGACGTCTCGGGAGCATCTGCATGCTCGACCGGTGCCACTCGAAGGTTGGCGAGGTGCTCGGGACTCAGGAGCCGATCGAGCTCGTCCCGGGCCAGCAGCCCCTTCTCGAGTACGAGGTCGACCACATTGCGCCCACTGACCAACGCTTCCTGGGCAATCGCAGTCGATTCGACGTATCCGAGATACGGGCTCAGCGCGGTGATCAGGCCGATGGAGTTCTCGACGCGCTCACGCAGCAGATCGACGTTTGCGGTGATGCCGTCCACGCAGCGATGCGCGACGGTGCGGCACGCGGCACTCAGATGCGCCATACCGTCGGACAGGGACTTGACGATGATCGGCTCGAATGCGTTGAGCTGCAACTGTCCTGCCTCGGCTGCCATCGTGATCGTGACGTCGTGCCCGATCACCTCGTAGGCGACCTGATTGAGCACCTCGGGGATGACGGGGTTGACCTTGCCGGGCATGATCGACGAACCCGCTTGCATCGGAGGCAGATTGATCTCGTTGAAGCCTGCCCGCGGACCGGACGACAGCAGCCGCAGATCGTTGCAGATCTTCGACAGTTTCACCGCAACCCGCTTGAGCACACCGGACAGGTGGACGAACTGGCCGACGTCCTGCGTTGCCTCGATCAGGTCCGTTGCCGTCACCAGCGGCAGACCGGTGATGGTCCGCAGATGCGCGACGGCCGATTCGGTGTATCCGGCAGGAGCGTTGAGTCCGGTGCCGATGGCGGTGGCTCCGAGGTTGATCTCGTGCACCAGCAGTGCTGCTTCTTCGAGCCGCGAGCAGTCCTCGTCGATCATGATCGCGTAGGTGCCGAACTCCTGACCGAGAGTCATCGGCACCGCGTCCTGCAGCTGTGTGCGGCCCATCTTGACGACGGTGGCGAATTCGCTTGCTTTGCGGCCGAACGAATCTCGCAGCACCTTCATCGAGGCGATGAGCTCGTGCACCGCGAAGATGGTCGCGATGTTCACCGACGTCGGGTACACGTCGTTGGTGGACTGCGACGCGTTCACGTGCTCGTTGGGGTGCAGCATGCTGTACTCGCCGTGGGCGTGCCCGAGGATTTCCAGCGCACGGTTGGCGATGACCTCGTTGGCGTTCATGTTGGTCGAGGTGCCCGCACCGCCCTGGATGACGTCGACGACGAACTCCTCGTGCCACTGGCCGTCGAGGATTTCCTGGCACGCCGTGCGGATTGCTTCCCCGCGGGTGGCGTCGAGAATTCCGAGATCCTGATTGGCCGACGCAGCCGCCCACTTCACCGCTGCGAGTCCGCGAACGAGGTGCGCATTGGTGGAGATCGGTCGCCCGGTGATGGGGAAGTTCTCGAGAGCGCGCAGGGTGTGGATCCCCCAGTACGCAGTCGTCGGGATGTCGCGTTCGCCGAGAAGATCCTTCTCGATGCGGGTATCGGCCACGGTTGCGCTCCTTGATGGGGTGTCCAGCTGTCCGGCTGTCTGACAGGTAGAGTGTGGCGCAGAACACCTCATCGGTCAACCCCAGGCTAGGATTGCGTCATGACCTGTCGGACAGCTGGGCAGTCAGTGCGCCCACGAATGCCCGCATGAGCGCAGCCGAGGCGGTGTTCGCCGACCTCCGCTCGGCGATCGCGTCGGGCGATCTCCCGGTCGGGCAGAAGTTGCCTTCCGAGGCCGCGCTCGCCACCCGGCACAGCGTCAGCCGCTCGGTCATCCGTGAGGCGCTGCGTTCCTGCCATGCCCTCGGCCTGACCGAAACCAAAACGGGCCTGGGCACTTTCGTCGTTCGCGACCGCGTCGGAAACGACCTCGACATCGGCAACTACGCCGCCCGCGAACTCATGGAGGCCCGCCCTCACGTGGAGATTCCCGCTGCCGGCTGGGCCGCGGAGCGTCGCACCGACGAGGAGTTGACCATGCTCGCCGGTCTGGCCGACGAGATGCGCTCCGAGGACGACCACGAGGCCTGGGTACTGCTGGACGCGCAGTTCCACACGGCGATCGCGCGAGCGAGCAAGAACCGCGTATTCGAGGCGATCATCGTCGATATTCGGGATGCGTTGACGCGGCAGTCGGAGACCCTCAACCTCGTCGCACATCGGCAGCAGCAATCCAACGTCGAACACGACGCGATCGTCGACGGCATCCGATCCGGCGAATACGACGCGGCAGCCCGCGCCATGACCGTGCATCTCGATGCGGTCCGGGGTGCAGTGGAGTCGCTCGCCGACAGGCCGGATCAGTAGTACGACTAGGCCGGGAGTGGAGCCTGCGGAACGACCCCTACTAGGCCGGGAGTGGAGCCCGCGGAACGACCCCTACTAGGCCGGGAGTGGAGCCCGCGGAACGACCCCTACTAGGCTGCTGCCGTGACGAAGGTATTGAACTCTCTCCCGGTCGGTGAACGAATCGGCATTGCATTCTCCGGCGGTCTCGACACCTCGGTGGCCGTGGCGTGGATGCGCGAGCACGGCGCAGTGCCGTATGCGTACACCGCCGACATCGGCCAGTACGACGAGCCGGATCTGTCCGATGTGCCCGAGCGCGGCCTGGCCTACGGGGCCGAGCAAGCGCGGCTCATCGACTGCCGCGAGCCGCTCGTCGAGGAGGGCCTGGCTGCACTGACCTGCGGCGCATTCCACATTCGTTCGTCGCTGCAGACGTACTTCAACACCACCCCGCTCGGCCGCGCGGTCACCGGCACGATGCTGGTCCGCGCCATGCAGGAAGACGGCGTCTCGATCTGGGGCGACGGATCGACGTACAAGGGCAACGACATCGAGCGGTTCTACCGCTACGGCCTGCTCGCCAATCCGCAGCTGCGGATCTACAAGCCCTGGCTCGACGAGGCATTCGTCGCCGAGCTCGGCGGCCGGCACGAGATGTCGCAGTGGCTCAGCCAGCGCACGCTCCCCTACCGCGACTCCGCCGAGAAGGCGTACTCCACCGACGCCAACATCTGGGGTGCCACCCACGAGGCCAAGAGCCTCGAATACCTCGACACCTCGCTCGAGATCGTCAACCCCATCATGGGCGTGAAGTTCTGGGACCCCGAGGTGGAGATCGCCGCCGAAGAGGTCACCGTCGAGTTCGAGCGCGGCCGCCCGGTCCGCATCAACGGCAAGACCTTCGACAGCGCTGTCGACCTCGTCATGGAGGCCAACTCCATCGGCGGTCGCCATGGTCTCGGCATGAGCGACCAGATCGAGAACCGCATCATCGAAGCCAAGAGTCGCGGCATCTACGAGGCCCCCGGCATGGCGCTGCTGCACATCACCTACGAACGCCTCGTCAACGCCGTCCACAACGAGGACACCGTCGCCTCTTACCACAACGAGGGCCGTCGACTCGGACGCCTGCTGTACGAGGGACGCTGGTTCGATCCGCAGGCGCTGATGCTCCGTGAGGGCCTGCAGCGGTGGGTCGGCAACGTCGTCAGCGGCAGCGTGACACTGCGACTGCGCCGCGGCCAGGACTTCACCATCGTCGACACCCAGGGCAGCAACTTCAGCTACCACCCCGAGAAGCTGTCGATGGAGCGCAGCCAGGGCCAGGCATTCTTCCCCGGCGACCGCATCGGTCAGCTCACCATGCGCAACCTCGACATCGCCGATTCACGCAGCAAACTCGAGCAATACGCCGCGCAGAATCAACTCACTGCTTGGGGCGACCTGATCGGCGAACTGCCCGCAGGCGGAGCCGACGCCATCGCAGCAAGCGGCCCCGACAGCTCCGTCGACTCCTCGGCACTCGACCACGCCGCCATCGAGTCCGGTACCGACTAGAACTGCTTGCGCAACTGGGTCGTTCCGCAGGCTCCACTCCTGCCCGAACTCGCAGTTATGCAGGGATTTCCGCCGATTTCCGTACATAACTGCGAGTTCGGCGGGGTCAGTCTTCTGCAGGCTCGACCAAGCCCTGATGCTCGTCCCGCTCCGCCCATTCGAGTAACTCGTCGATGGCGAACACTGCGTCGTCGATGCCGGCGTGCAGGTCACCCAACTCGGCGAATCTGGCCGGCACCGTGAACATCGTGAACTCGCGCGGGTCGACGCTCGCGACCTCGTCCCAGGAGATCGGCGTCGAGACCGTCGCCTGTTGATTTCCGCGCACCGAATACGCGCTGGCGATGGTGTGATCGCGGGCATTCTGGTTGTAGTCGACGAACAATTTCGACGGGTCGCGGTCCTTGCGCCACCACGTCGTGGTCACGTCCTCGGGTGCGCGACGCTCGACCTCACGCGCGAAAGCCAGCGCAGCCCTTCGTAAATCCTTGAATCCGTAGGCCGGGTCGATGCGCACGTAGATGTGCAGTCCATGACCGCCGGAGGTCTTGGGCCAGCCGACGGCTCCGAGGTCTTCCAACACCTCCTGAACGACCCCGGCGACGCGTCGCACTCGGTCGAAGGGGCAGTCGGGCATCGGGTCGAGGTCGATGCGCCACTCGTCGGGCATCTCCACGTCGGCGCGGCGGCTGTTCCACGGATGGAACTCGACGGTCGACATCTGCACCGCCCAGGCCACGTGCGCCAACTCCGTCACGCACAATTCGTCGGCAGTGCGGTTGTAGCGGGGGAAGGTAACCTGCACCGTCTCGAGCCACGGCGGCGCTCCGTTGGGTACGCGCTTCTGGTGCACCTTGTCTCCGGCGAGACCCTTGGGGAAGCGGTGCATCATGCAGGGCCGCTCCCTCAGTGCCCGCACGATGCCGTCGCCCACGCTCAGGTAGTAGTTCACCAAATCCAGCTTGGTGGCACCGCTCTCGGGGAAGTACACCCGATCGGGGTTGGAGATTCGTACGATGCGGTCGCCGACCGGCAACTCGATCGACGGTGAGCTACTGGCCATGAGATCGAGCGTAGGCGATCACGAACGCAGCGTGATGCCGTATCGGTCTCGCTTGCGGTAGATGGTCGCTCGGCTCATGCCGAGTTCCTCGGCCGCGTCGTTCATCGTGATGCCGGGCTGCGAGAGCACGCGAATCATCTCGTCCCGCTCGAATGTCTCGATGCGGGTGAGTCGATGGGTGGTGTGCGACAGCACCTCCGGCGGCAGGTGTTCGATGCCGATGACGTCTGCGCGGATCGCGGCCCGATGCATGACCGTCGCCAGTTCCGCGACGTTTCCCGGCCAGGCGTACTCCCGCAGCGCCCGCTCGGCGGCGGTGGTCAGCCTGACGGCCCGGCCGCGTACCCGGCCCGCGAGGTGCAGGGCGAGCGGCGCGATGTCGTCGGCCCGATGTCGCAGGGAAGGCAATTCGACGACTGTGCGCAGCAATCCGGCGAGTGCATGCGGAACGTCGTCGTAGTTCGATGCCGTGACGGTCACCGGCACACCTGCCCCTGCACGACGAAGCAGTTCCGCCAACGTGTCTGCCGCACGGGCGGGCAGCCTGTCGACATCGCGGATGACCACGGCGGTATCGGGTTTCGGCAATTCGGGGGTCCACAGGTCGAGCCAGGCCTCGACGTCACGGGCAGCGGGCGCACCGGCGCTGAGGATGCGGCCGCGGGGCCGAGATGTCCGCAGCGCTCGGGCCAGGACGGTAGCTCGTCCTGATCCCGCCTCGCCGACCATCAGTACCGAACCGTGATCGGCCAGCGCCGATGTCGCCGAACCGAGTGCACTGCGCCAGGCCGGCGAGAGGTCGTCGACGATGCCGGATCCTGTTCCGCTGTGCGCGGTCTCGACCCGGAAGACCTCACCGCGCGGTGCGGGCCTGGGCTGCTGGCCCTGCGACCGTGCGAGCATCATCGCCGAGGTGTTTCCGGCCGCCGATTGGGCAAGGGCCAGAAGCAGATCCGAGGACGACTGCGACCACGTCGTGAGATTCACACACCCCTCCACCCGGCCGGTCAGTGGATCGAGAACGGGAGCGGCCGCACACGTGTACCCGGCCAACGAGAGCGAGTAGTGTTCGTCCGCCTTCACCACCGCAGGTACCCGATCCGCCAGCGCGAGTGCGAGTCCGTTGGTGCCGGTCTGATCCTCGGCGTAGGAGAACCCGGGTGCCAGGTGAACGCGATCGAGCGCGGCCAGCAACTCGCGGTCCGCGCTGACGCGATCCAGTACGAGACCGTCGGCGTCGGTCAGCATCATCGATACCGGCTCGTTCGCCAGCGTGTCGCGCAGACCGTCGAGCACCTCCCGGCCGCAGCGATAGAACAGGGATTCGCCGTCGTACGTTCCGGAGAAGACGGGAGCAACCTCATCGAGCGAGACCCCGTACCGCTGGCTGCGATGCCACGACGCCAGAAGGCGGTGGGAGACGGCAGCGAGGGGCTCGGAGTGGAGTCGGGCTCGCACGAGACCCTCCGGTTCAGCCATGTGACCCACGTTACATTCGCATGTCGCAATCTCACCCCGCCGATCGTCTCGAATTGAGACGTCGCGGGGCCCTCGAGGCGGCCCCACAGCCCTACCGTCGTGCACAGATCAACGTGACCCACGTCACGCACTGCAATTCGGGAGGCCCACCGCATGTACACGAAAAACGGCGAGAACTACTTCATCGTCGACGCCCACATCGCCCTGTGGGATGCGCGCGCGGAGAACCAGCGCAACATCCACGGCAAGCAGTTCATCGACTGCTTCTACGACTACCACCGCAACCTGTCCCCCGAATCCGAGCTGTGGAGCTACGAGGAGTACCTCTACCAGGGCGGTGAGCGGCTGATGCACGACCTGTTCGAGATCGGCTACGTCGATCACGCCATCTTCCAGCCGGCCCACCTCGGCGAGTTCTATCACCGCGGCTTCGGCCAGACCGACGAAGCATCGACACTGGCTGCGGCCAACCCGGACAAGCTGACCTACAACCACCACTTCGATCCTCGCAACGGCGAGCGTGGCCTCGACCAGCTACGCGCGGACGCAGAACGATTCGGGCTGAAAGGCGTCAAGCTCTACACAGCCGAGTGGAACGGCGATTCCCGCGGCTACAAGCTCGACGACGACTGGACGCGGCGCTACCTCGAAGTGTGCCGCGAGGTCGGCATCAAGAACATCCACGTACACAAGGGCCCGACCATCCGCCCGCTCGACAGAGATGCGTTCGACGTCGCGGACGTCGACCACGTGGCCACCGATTTCACGGACCTGAACTTCGTCGTCGAGCACTGCGGACTGCCGCGGCTCGAGGACTTCTGCTGGATCGCCACCCAGGAACCGAACGTGTATGCCGGACTTGCCGTGGCCATTCCGTTCATGCACACGCGTCCGAAGTATTTCGGGCAGATCATGGGCGAGCTGCTGTACTGGCTGGGCGAGGACCGCATCTTCTTCTCCTCCGACTACGCGCTGTGGACGCCCAAGTGGTTGGTCGAAGGATTCGTCGATTTCCAGATCCACGAGTCCCTCGACGAATACGCGCCCATCACGATCGAGCAGAAGAAGAAGGTGCTCGGGCTCAACGCCGCGAAGATGTACGACATCCCGGTGCCCACCGAGCTGCAGCTGCCCGACGCCGACGAAACCGAGACCGGACCGCGTCAACCCGAACGCGCCGACCTCGCGGGGGTGTGATGTGTCGGTAGTTGCAACCCTGTCGAGGCACGACGAGGCGTTCGCCGCTCTCGGACTCGTCCTCGATCCCGAATTGGACGAGCCCATCACCGATCTCGGGTTCGTCCGATCCCTCGAGGTCGACGACGGCGTCGTGCATGTTCATCTCCGGCTGCCGACGTCGTTCTGTTCACCGAACTTCGCGTATCTGATGGCGGGAGACTCCAAGGACGTGCTGACGGCGTTGCCATGGACCGAGCGAGTGCTGGTCGAGCTCGACGATCACCACGACTCGGACAAGATCAACGCCGGCCTTGCCGCCGACGCCGGCTACCGCGGCACTTTCGGACACGAAGCCGAGGAGAACCTCGACGAGCTACGAGCGACGTTCCGCCGCAAGGCGTACGTAGCTGCGATGGAACGCTCGCTCAAAGCATGGTTGCGGGCGAATCCCGATGCGACCGAGAACGATCTGTCGACGGTCGTGCTCGGGGATCTTGCGGACGACCGAACGTCGAACGCATTGCTCCGCCGCCGTGAGGCACTCGGACTTCGCACGGATCCGGCCGCCTCGGCGCTGGTCGATCACGCCGGCCGCCCGCACACCGGGGACCTGACGATGGTGATGCGGCGAGCCCGCGCCACCCGCGTGTCGATCGACGGCAACGCGCACTTCTGCCGCGGACTGCTGCAGACCCGCTACCCCGGTGCCGAGGAACAGCAAGTCCCACGCGCAGAGGGCGCATTCATTCCCCTGACCACTGTCGCTGTCCCACAACGCACTACACAGGAGCATTCACGATGAGCACGATGCGCGCCGTCCAGGTTGTCGGCTACCACCGGAAGCTGGAGATGACCGAGGTCCCGATTCCCGAAGTGCAGGGTCCCCTGGACGTGATCGTGAAGATCGGCGGAGCAGGCGTGTGCCGCACCGATCTGCACATTCTCGAAGGCCAGTGGGCCGAAAAGTCGGGTGTCACATTGCCGTACACGATCGGCCACGAGAACGCTGGCTGGGTGCATGCGGTGGGATCGGCCGTCACCAACGTCACCGAGGGCGACAAGGTGATTCTGCATCCGCTGGTCACGTGTGGACTGTGCCGCGCCTGCCGATCCGGCGACGACGTGCACTGCGAGACAAGCGATTTCCCGGGAATCGACACCAACGGTGGGTACGCGGATTACCTGCGGACCAACGCCAGGACAGTGGTGAAGATCGACGACTCGCTCGAGCCGTCCGCGGTGGCCGCACTCGCCGACGCCGGCCTGACCGCCTATCACGCGGCGGCAAAGGCGGCCCGACGGCTGACACCACGCGACAAGTGTGTCGTCATCGGTGCAGGCGGCCTCGGCCACATCGGCATCCAGGTTCTCGAGGCGCTCTCCCCCGCTGAACTGATCGTCATCGACCGCAACGCCGATGCCGTGAAACTTGCTCTCACCTTGGGTGCCGACCACGCGGTGGTCGCCGACGGCAGTCAGGTGGACCAGATCATGGAGCTCACCGGCGGGTTCGGTGCCGAGGTGGTGCTCGACTTCGTCGGCGAAGGTGGTTCCACCGCAGAAGGATTGGCGATGACAAGACGGGCCGGCGACTACCACGTCGTCGGATACGGCGAGAACATCGATGTACCGACGATCGACCTGATCTCCGAGGAGAAGAACATCGTCGGCAACCTCGTCGGGTCGTACAACGACCTGTGCGATCTGATGTCGCTCGCCGCGCGAGGCGCGGTGAACCTGCATACGCAGACCTATGCGTTGGACGACTTCCAGAGCGCCATCGACGACCTCGACAACGGACGTGTTCGCGGACGCGCGATTCTCGTACCGTGAAAACGGGTAGTAGCAAGAACCATCACTTCGACCACGAGGAGCACCGTTGATCTTCATCACCGCCAAGTTCAAGATCAAGCCCGAGCACGCCGACAACTGGCCCGAGATCTCACGCGACTTCACCGAAGCATGCCAAGCCGAGGAAGGGTGCCTCTGGTACTTCTGGTCGCGCACCCTGGACGACCCCACCGAGTACGTCCTGGTGGAGGCCTTCAAGGACCCCGATGCCGGTGCGACGCACGTGAATTCGGATCACTTCAAGCAGGCACAGAAGGATCTCCCGCCGTACCTGCAGGAGACGCCGAAGATCATCAGCCAGGAAGTGGACGGCACCGGCTGGAACGAACTGGGCGAGCTCGCGGTCGACTAGTTCGAGCCGCGATCCCGGACCACCTGGCCCAGCGTCACGATGGCGTCGGCGAACTGCCCAGGTAGTTCCTGAGGCGGGTTGTGGCCACAATCGACCTGACGAACGTCGATCAGATCGTCGAAGTGCGCCGCGTGGTCCGGGCGGCCGTACAGCGAGGCGACGGTGTCCTCGGTCGGATCGATCACGACCGTGGGCACCGTGATCCTCGGTTGCTCGGTCAGCAACTCCTGCGTCGCTGCGTAGGCCGCGTCCCCCACCTCGATGCCGTAGCGGTGCCGGTAGGAATGCACGGAGACGTCGACGAAGTCGGGGTTGTCGAACGACGGTGCGGTGGCCGCGAATTCGGAGTCCCCGAACCGCCAGGTGGGCGACCAGTCCGTCCACAGTGTCTGTGCGATCTCTGCGCGGTACTCCGCGAGCCCGGCCCGACCCCGCTCGGAGTGCAGGTAGTACTGATACCAGAACCGCTTCTCCAGGTGCGGGGCCACCGGCGTCGACACCGCCGCGGCGATGTCCTGGATCAGATAGCCGGAAACGCTCACCAAGCCCGACACCAACTCCGGCCACAGCGCGGCAACGACGCAGGCCGCTCGCCCACCCCAGTCGTAGCCGGCGACGATGGGCTCGTTCAGCTCCAGGGCGAGGATCAGCTCACGGAGATCATGGCCGATCGCAGCCTGCTCACCGGAGCGCATCGTGGCCGCGTCGACGAACCGGGTAGGACCGAAACCGCGCAGGTACGGCACCACCACGTCGTAGCCGGAATCGGCGAGCAGCCTCGCGACGTCGTCGTAGCAGCGCGGGTCGTACGGAAACCCGTGCAGCAGCACCACCGAACGACCGGACGGATCACCGAGGCGGTCGTAGGCCACGTCCAGCACCCCTGCGCGAATCATCATGGGTCCATGTTCGCATTGTCGGGCAAAGGGTCAGCTGCTCAGCACATCCTGCATGCCGGGAGCGAGGACATCGGACAGGTTCGTCCATGGGACGGTGATCGTGATGAGGCCGATGCCATAGGACCCGACCTGGTAGTCCCCGAAGTGGATGTTCATCCCCTCCGGTGACGCCGTCCAGTTTCCGAAGTTGGCCACGGTCGGCTCGATGCCCGAGCGCTCGAAGCTCTCGCCGGCCCGGGTGGTCGGAAGAATTCTCGCTGCTTGATCGGAGAGCCGAGCCAGACCTGCGTCGAGATCGGTGAACGCATCGTCGAGGGAGATCGGTTGCGCGGTGTCGGCGTCGATCGTCACGGTCGCAATCAGAGAATTGCCATGCGCTCCGGGCGGGACGGCGATCCACCCGGTGATCTGTTCGGCACTGATCACGCGGCTCCCCACGTGGGTCGTCCCCGTCGAGTAGCCGTCGCTGAGAGCGAACTCGTATCCGTAGTCGCGATCGATCTGATCCTGCAGCGCGGCTCGCATCGACTCGTTGAACTCCGCTGTGACGGCGGGATCCCCACCACTGAGCTGCGGAATGGCCACGTCGTACGTCGCATTCCCCGTGGATCCGGCGACGCGGGTGCTGCCCAGAACGTAGGGCTCGGCGGCGTCCGGCTCCGCGGTGGGCTCGGGCGCTGCTGTGGCGGTCGGCTCGACGCTCATCGTCGTAGCCGGTGCCGCGGTAGCGGGAGGTGCGAGCTCCGGCGTTGCAGTTCCCGAGGTGGAGCAACCCGCGAGGACCACGGTCACGGCCAACGCGACGGTCATCGAGCGAATACGAGTCATGACCGACCCTAACCACAACGAGCCGATTCGAACACGAAAAAGCCCGACCCCCTTGTAAGGGAGTCGGGCTTCTTCAGTGCAGGGGCGGACTCAGAAGTCCATGCCGCCCATGCCACCGGTCGGATCGCCAGCGGGCGCTCCGGCCTTTTCGGGCTTGTCGGCGACGACGGCCTCGGTGGTGAGGAACAGAGCCGCAATGGACGCTGCGTTCTGCAGTGCCGAGCGGGTGACCTTGACCGGGTCGTTGATGCCTGCAGCGAGCAGGTCCTCGTACTCGTTGGTCGCGGCGTTGAGGCCGTGGCCTGCGGGGAGGTTGGAGACCTTGTCCGCAACGACGCCAGGCTCGAGGCCGGCGTTGAATGCGATCTGCTTGAGCGGGGCGGACAGTGCGACGCGAACGATGTTCACGCCGGTTGCCTCGTCACCGTCGAGCTTGAGGTTGTCGAGTGCGGGCGCTGCCTGGAGCAGTGCCACGCCGCCACCGGCGACGATGCCTTCTTCGACGGCTGCCTTCGCGTTGCGCACGGCATCTTCGATGCGGTGCTTGCGCTCCTTGAGCTCGACCTCGGTAGCCGCTCCGGCCTTGATGACTGCAACGCCACCGGCCAGCTTGGCCAGGCGCTCCTGCAGCTTCTCGCGGTCGTAGTCGGAATCGGAGTTCTCGATCTCGGCGCGGATCTGGTTGACGCGACCGGCGATGGCGTCGGAATCTCCCGAGCCCTCGACGATGGTGGTCTCGTCCTTGGTGATGACGACCTTGCGTGCCTGACCGAGCAGCTCGAGTCCGGCGGTCTCCAAGGAGAGGCCGACCTCTTCGCTGATGACCTCGCCACCGGTGAGGATGGCGATGTCGGCGAGCTGCGCCTTGCGACGGTCACCGAATCCGGGAGCCTTGACGGCGACGGACTTGAAGGTGCCACGGATCTTGTTCACCACGAGGGTGGAGAGAGCTTCGCCCTCGACGTCCTCGGCGATGATGACGAGCGGCTTGCCGGACTGGATGACCTTCTCCAGCAGCGGCAGCAGGTCCTTGACGGTGCTGATCTTGGAGCTGACGAGCAGGATGTACGCGTCTTCGAGGACGGCTTCCTGGCGCTCTGCATCGGTGGCGAAGTACGCCGAGATGTAGCCCTTGTCGAAGCGCATGCCCTCGGTGAGCTCGAGCTGCAGGCCGAAGGTGTTGGACTCCTCGACCGTGATGACGCCTTCCTTGCCGACCTTGTCCATTGCCTCGGCGATGAGCTCGCCGATGGACGGGTCGCCTGCGGAGATGCCAGCGGTAGCAGCGATCTGCTCCTTGGTGTCGATCTCCTTGGCGGACGCGAGCAGGGCTTCGGTGACGGCTGCAACAGCCTTCTCGATGCCGCGCTTGAGGCCGAGCGGGTTCGCGCCGGCTGCGACGTTGCGCAGGCCTTCACGGACGAGTGCCTGAGCGAGAACGGTAGCGGTGGTGGTGCCGTCGCCTGCGACGTCGTCGGTCTTCTTGGCGACCTCCTTGACGAGCTCGGCGCCGATCTTCTCGTAGGGATCTTCGAGCTCGATCTCCTTGGCGATGGAAACACCATCGTTGGTGATCGTGGGAGCTCCCCACTTCTTCTCGAGTACGACGTTGCGACCCTTGGGGCCCAACGTCACCTTTACTGCGTCGGCGAGGGCATTGAGGCCTCGCTCGAGGCCACGGCGTGCCTCTTCGTCGAACGCGATGATCTTGGCCATTGCGAAGTGATCCTCCGGATTGGGGGTGACACATTGCTGGCCGAGCTCGGTGCCCGCGACGGACGACCAGGGGTGTCGTTGATTCCCCGGCCTCACCGTGTCCCGACCTGGCACTCACGTGTCGAGAGTGCCAACTGCATTTCTAGCACTCGACCATGGCGAGTGCAAGGTCGACCATTCATGCAAGCCGAGGGGCGAACCACCGCCACCCCCATGCCCGACGCCACCGCGCGGCGACAGCCGCGAGCGGATGCTCACCTTCGCGAGGGTCCTTCACGCACTGTTCACATCCGTACGCGTTGTTAACATCCGAATACTGTGCATCGAACCATCGGCGCTAATACCGTTGAGCGACAACAGCTTCGACGCCAAAAAATTCGGACAAAACCCTACAAAAACGACAAGAAGGATCGAAACATGTCCGATACGGTCGACACCTCGTACGACAACTCGGCGATGGACCACGAGGAGGAGGGCTACCACAAGGGCCTGAAACCTCGGCAGTTGCAGATGATCGCGATCGGCGGCGCGATCGGCACCGGCCTGTTCCTCGGCGCGGGTGGACGCCTCGCCAGCGCCGGACCCGGCCTGTTCCTTGCCTACGCGCTCTGCGGAATTTTCGTATTCTTCATCCTGCGGGCCCTCGGCGAACTGGTGCTGCACCGTCCGTCGTCGGGCAGCTTCGTCTCGTACGCGCGCGAGTTCTTCGGCGAGAAGGCAGCTTTCGTCGCGGGCTGGATGTACTTCCTGAACTGGGCGATGACGGCCATCGTGGACGTCACCGCCATTGCGACGTACATGCACTACTGGGGCAGTTTCGAGGTGATTCCGCAGTGGGTCATCGCGTTGATCGCGCTGGTCATCGTCATGAGCCTGAACCTCGTGTCGGTCAAGTGGTTCGGTGAGATGGAATTCTGGGCCGCCATCATCAAGGTCATCGCGTTGGTGACGTTCCTGATCGTGGGCGTGGTGTTCCTCGCGGGCCGAATCCCCGTCGGCACCCAGATGCCGGGCATCAGTCTCATCACCGACAACGGCGGCTTGTTCCCATCCGGCGCATGGCCGCTGGTCATCGTCATCTCGGGGGTCGTGTTCGCCTATGCAGCAGTCGAATTGGTGGGTACCGCAGCCGGTGAGACCGAGAACCCGGAGAAGATCATGCCGCGGGCGATCAACTCGGTCATCGCCCGTATCGCACTGTTCTACGTCGGCTCGCTGGTGCTGCTCGCCCTACTGATGCCGTACACCGCGTACCAGTCCGGGACGTCGCCGTTCGTGACGTTCTTCTCGAGCATCGGCCTCGGCGGCGCGGGCACCATCATGAACATCGTCGTGCTCACCGCGGCACTGTCGAGCCTCAACGCCGGCCTGTACTCCACGGGCCGCATCCTGCGGTCGATGGCGATGAACGGCAGTGCGCCGGAGTTCACCAAGAAGATGACCAAGGGCGGCGTTCCGTTCGGCGGCATTCTGCTCACCTGCTTCATCACGCTGTTCGGTGTCGCGCTCAACGCCATCGCCCCCGGCGAGGCCTTCGAGATCGTGCTGAACATGTCGGCACTGGGCATCATCGCCAGC
The DNA here is from genome assembly GCF_033042195.1 of Rhodococcus cerastii. Taxonomy (NCBI): domain Bacteria; kingdom Bacillati; phylum Actinomycetota; class Actinomycetes; order Mycobacteriales; family Nocardiaceae; genus Rhodococcus; species Rhodococcus cerastii. The sequence goes on along the minus strand of NZ_JAWLKF010000008.1, from coordinate 37,685 downwards.
TGGGCCACCATCGTGCTGTGCCAGATCCAGCTGTTCCGCTGGTCCCAGAAGGGCATCGTGGAGCGGCCCAAGTTCCGGCTGTTCGGAGCGCCGTACACCAGCTACGCGACGCTGGTATTCCTCTTCGGAGTGCTGGTGCTGATGGCCTTCGACGCCCCGATCGGCAGCTGGACCATCGCCACTCTGGTGGTCATCGTCCCCGCACTGATCGGTGGTTGGTTCCTGGTGCGCACCAAGGTGCTCGCGGTGGCAGAGGAACGCCTCGGCTACACCGGCCAGTACCCGGTGGTGGCCAACCGCCCGACCGAACCGGAGGAGTAGCCGATTCGCGTGACGGGGCCCGAAGACCGGTGCCCCGTCACGCGGCCGCGGCGGCGTTGTTGATCAGCTGCACCACCGCACGCGGATCCTCCACCGTCAGAATCAGCCGCTGATACTCCTGCTGCTCGAGCTCGATGACGATCGTGTCGGCACTGCCGGTGACGTTGTAGAACGTCTTGACGCCGTCGCGGTGAAACGTGCCCGCGGTCTTTCCCGGCAGACCGAGCCCCGGTACTCGAATTCCTTTGGGCTCCTTGCTTGCTCCCGGATCGTGGGTAGCTCCGCGTACGCTGCTCAGCGGGATCTCGAGCTTCCGAGTGAACGACCACACCTTGTCCAGCCCCTGCGGCTCCACCACCAGGGTGCCGTCGACGACGGTCACGGAATTCATCTGAGTTCTCCTTCGATTGCAATGGTCGAGTCGATACCGGCGCGCACCAGTAACCGTTCGCCGAGGGCGCGCGCGACGTTTTCGGTGGCACCGGAAGCAAGGCTGCTCGCGCAGATTTCGCGGACATGATCGTCGAACGGCGCAAGTTCCAACAACGCCACCAGTAGCAGATCCACGTCCCATCGGGTACTGGTCAACGCAGCGAGAAACAATCCTCGCTTGCTGCCGAACGCCTGATAGAGACTGCCGCGATGCAGTCCCGTGACGCGCAGCAGATCGTCCAGGGACGTTCCTTCGTAGCCGTTGGATCGAAACTGCTCGGCGGCCGACGCGACGACGGTGGCCTCGTCGAAGCTTCTGGTACGTCCCATGCGTCGAGCATGACAGATTTATGACCGATCGGTCAAGAACGATCGGTCAAGAAAACTTGAGCCACCGCGACCTCGTGAACGGCGAGCGTCGCGGCGGCGGTTCCGGAACTCCTGCTTCCACTGCAGCCGCGACGGCGTCGCTGAGCTCTACGCAGGTTCGGAAACGGTCCGATGGATCCTTCGCCAACGCCGTCGCGACCACCGCGTCGAGCCCCCGCGGCAACGACCGTCGACGACGGGTCACCGACGGCGGCTCGGCCGTGAGATGCGCGGCGGTGATGGCCAACGGTGTGGCCAGTGGATACGGAGTGCGGCCGGTCGCCAGTTCGACGAGCGTCGCCCCCAGGCCGTAGACGTCGGTCTGCGCGCTCAGCACTCCCCCGCGAAGCAGTTCCGGTGCCGCGTACGGGATGGATGCCAACACCGTCCCGCCTGCAGCGAGCGGAGTCGAATCACCCAATAGGCGCGCAATTCCCCAGTCCGACAACAACACCTGCTCGTATCCGTCGAATCGGTCGGTGGAGATGAGAATGTTGGCGGGCTTGACGTCTCGATGCACGACGCCCTGCGAGTGGGCGTAGTCGAGTCCCTTGGCCACCTCGGCTACGATGCGCGCCACCCGAGAGACGTCGAGGGCGATCTGTCCGCGGGCGACGAGCCGCGCAGCACTGTAGCCGTCCACGTAGTGCATGGACATCCACAGCTGGTGCTCGAACTCACCGTGCTCGTGCACCGACACGATGTTCGGGTGCACCAACTGTGCGGCGACGGCCGCTTCCATCCGAAACTTGTTGCGCAACCTCGGAGATCGCGACGCCTCCCGGTCCAGAATCTTGAGGGCCTCGTACCGATCGTGGCCCCGGCCGAGAACCAGATACACCTCGCTCATACCGCCGACCCCGAGGCGGCGCTGGACCCGGAATCCGGCGAACTCCGAACCCGGCTGCAATCGACCGGTCACCGAATCACCTGCTGCACAACATTTTTCACGCCGCGAAATACGAGGGGTGACACAATCGGACACGTCCGCAGCATCGGCAGAACTGTAGTCCGTTCGACTGTTCGAGGCGACTCGACAGAGTGCGCACCCACGCCCGTTTCCCAGTTCGGCCGCCCTCGCACGTTTCGCCACCTGGGCCGATGTCGTTTATGGTGATTACCGGTACTTGACCGAAACAAGAGAAAAAGAACGGCAAGCCGATAGTGGTCAGCCGATTACGGTGACTCGAGTTGTAAGGAAGTCAAGTTAAGTGAAAGCAATAAAAGAAGCCTGGGGTGGCCTGCTCAAGCCGGTTTTCATCCCCGCATCGATCATCATCTTCGTGATGATCGCCTTCTCCGTGGTCTATGCGAGCACGGCGGCGGATTCGTTCGAGACGCTCAACGAAGCCATCACCGCAGGCGTCGGCTGGTGGTACATCCTGGCCGCGACCGGCTTCGTGCTGTTCGCCCTGTACTGCGGCCTGAGCCGAGTGGGCAACATCCGCCTCGGCCGCGACGACGAGAAGCCCGAGTTCGGCGTCCTGTCCTGGTTCGCCATGCTGTTCAGCGCCGGCATGGGCATCGGCCTGGTGTTCTACGGCGTCGCCGAGCCGCTCTCGCACTACGTGACGCCACCCGAGGCGGGCGGCGTACCCGGTAGCACCGACCCCGCTGCTCGCCAGGCGATGGAGCTCACCCTCTTCCACTGGGGCCTGCACGCCTGGGCCATCTACGTCGTCGTCGGACTCGGCATGGCGTACATGACCTACCGCAAGGGTCGCCCGCTGACCGTCCGCTGGCTGCTCGAGCCGCTGCTCGGCCGCAAGCGCATCGAAGGTCCGATCGGCCACGCCATCGACACCGTCGCAATCGTGGGCACCCTGTTCGGTGTCGCGACCTCGCTCGGCTTCGGCGTTCAGCAGATCTCGGCCGGCCTCGACTACCTCGGTTGGGTGGAGACCACCAACCTGTTCGTGATCGTGCTCATCGCCGTGATCACCGGCATCGCCACCTTCTCGGTGGTCAGTGGAGTTTCCAAGGGACTCAAGTGGCTCTCGAACATCAACATGGGTCTGGCGGCTGCGCTCGCCCTGTTCGTGCTGCTCCTGGGACCGACACTGTTCCTGATGCAGTCCTGGGTGCAGAACCTCGGCGGCTACGTTCAGGCGCTGCCCGAGCTCGCCCTGCGCACCTCGCCGTTCTCCGACGACGGCTGGGCCGGCGGCTGGACCATCTTCTACTGGGGCTGGTGGATGAGCTGGGCACCGTTCGTCGGCATGTTCATCGCGCGTATCTCCCGTGGCCGCACCATCCGTGAATTCGTGTTCGGCGTGCTGCTGGCTCCGACCATCGTCGGGTCGCTGTGGTTCACCATCTTCGGTGACACCGGCATCCTGCGGCAGCGCAACGAGGGAGACCTGCTCGACGCCGAAGGGGCAGTGAACACCAACACCAGCCTGTTCCAGGTGCTCGACGGCCTCCCGATCGCCGCGATCACCAGTGTCATCGCCATCGCGGTCATCGTGTTCTTCTTCGTGACGTCCTCGGACTCGGGCTCGCTGGTGATCGACATTCTCTCGACGGGTGGCCAACTGGAAACCCCGAAGATCACCCGCGTCTACTGGGCCGTGCTGCAGGGCATCGCCGCAGCGGTGCTGCTGCTCGTCGGCGGGACCAGCTCTCTGACGGCGTTGCAGACGATGTCGATTGCGACGGCCGTGCCGTTCTCCGTGGTGTTGGCGCTGGCGTGTGTGTCGATGCTCAAGGCGTTCCGTTACGACGTCGCCACCACTCCGCGGTACGTGCGGGTGACCACCACCTCGGAGGTCACCGGGGACGACACGGACGCCCCCGCTCGGCCGACTCCACGCAAGAAGGCGACGTCGGGTATCTCGAGCACGTTCTCCGGCCTGACGCCGTCGCAGGAGGGGTTGACCTCGGCTGCTTCCGGCGGAACCGTCGTACTCGCAGTGCACGAGGTCTCCACCGAGCAGCTCGAAGTCCATCCAGAGACGGGAGCCGTCGAGTACTCGAGCGACAACGCTCCGGTCGACCCCCTGGGTGGAGAGGTCTTCGACACTCAGGAGTTCGCCGAATCGGCCGAGGGGCAGAACCAGAACAACCCCAGCTGAGCCGTTTCACCACTCTCTGACCCTCGCGAACCTTTCGCGGGGGTCAGAGGTTTTTCGAAGCCCAGTCGGTGAGAGCCTCCAGCGACGGCAGCAGCGCCTCTCCCGACGGCGTCAGGCTGTATTCCACCGAGATGGGTGGACCGTCCGTGACAGCCCGTGCCACCAGCCCTGCTCTGCCCAGCTCACCGAGGCGCTCGGACAGCACCGAGTCACTGATCCCGCCGACGGCGCGGCGGAGGTCCGAGAATCCCATCGGCCCGTTCATCAGAGTCGCCAGCAGCAGGCCGTTCCATCTCTTGCCGAGAAAGCCGAATGCTTTGGTCAGCGCTCCATCACAGGCACGAGGGTCGTGAGGCTGCTCGTTCGAGACCATGCCTCCACCCTACCGAGGTGCTAGAGTCCGCCTTGCTACTTCGCAATTACTAGTGGCCTCAGAAATGAAAGCAGGGCACATGTTCATCGCAACCCTCGTCGTCTCGGTTCTGCTCGCTGTCGCACTCACGTTCTCCGCGATCGGAAAACTGACGAAGAATCCCTCCGTCGTCCCGATGCTCGAGCAGGTCGGGGTTCCCGCCGACAAGATCCCGTGGCTCGCCTACCTCGAGATCCTCGGTGCCGTCGGCCTCCTGGTCGGCTTGGTTGTCTGGCCGATCGGCGTCGCTGCCGCCGTCGGCGTCATCCTCTACTTCGTCGGAGCCGTCGTCGCGCACCTGCGCGCCGGGGACAAAGACTTCGCACCCGCCGCCGGACTGGCCGTGTTCTCCGTCGTCGCGCTGGTTCTACGGGTGCTCAGCGCCTGACCAGTCGTAATCCATCCGGCCCGCGGTGGCGAGAGCATGATCGGCTCCCGACCACCGCGCGACCAGATGCAGCGCCAGATCCAGACCGGCACTGATACCAGCCGACGTCGCCAGGTCGCCGTGATCGATGTACCGAACACCCTCGTGAACGACGAGCGCGGGCCACCGTTCGCGCAGAAGTTCCAAGTCCTCCCAGTGCGTGGTGACCGGACGACCGTCGAGCAGTCCCGCAGCCGCGAGCACGAACGCACCGGTGCACACCGACGCGACCAACTCGGCGGTGGGCCGAAGACCCTGCAGCCACTGCAGAACGCTGCCGTTCGCCTCGACTGCGTCCACGACGCCGCCGGGTACCAAGACGAGGTCGTAGGGCCGTGGGTCGTCGATCGTGGTGTCGACGCCGATTCTCATTCCGCCCCGAGCAACAGCTGCCCTGTCGTCGATCCCGACGAGCGTCACCTCGAACGGCGCTGCGCTGCCTGCACGTTCGGCCACCCGGTTGGCCACCGAGAACACCTCGAACGGGCCGCACGCGTCGAGTACCTCGACATCGTCGAACAACAGAATGGCAATGCTTCTGGTCATTTTCTTCCTCAACTGCTCGTGGTGGAGACGATGACGGGCACCATGACCGCGGCCATCACTGCGGCATTGACGTCCGAGACGGCCTTGCGCACAGCCGCGCCGGCCCACTCCCCCTCGGCGATCTCCTTCGCGCGCCGCTTCAGCAGCTTCTTGTCCGCATCCTCGATCACCTTGTGTGTCAGATCCACCGCCGAAATCAACGAGATCAACGCAGCCGTGTGCGGCGACGGCGTCGTCCCGTCCACCAGTGCGCTGCGTAGCGCGTCTCGCAGCACCTTCTCACGCGAGGTGTCCTGGGCGGGCCACGTCGTCGTCGGGAACAACCCCAACACCTTGTCCTTCTTCTCCGTGACGAAACCCTGTGCGACGAGTCGCGCAGCCAGTTCCTTCGCCAGATTCTTCTGCGACTTCTCGATCACCTTCTGCGGCTTCATCGGCCGCGACGCCGACGCGACCAGATCGAACACTCGACGCAAAAACTCATCTTCCGGCCTCGAGCCTGCGACGACCACGTGATCCTTCTTGATCTGCTCGTCCGGGCCGGTGATGCGCAGCGACCCGATCATGGCGAGCTCGACGACCAGCGCACCTGCCAGTACCCGTGGCAACTTCGTGCTGTCGGCAAGCGGCTTGCCCGAGTCGTCGTCGAGCAACAGCAACAGCAGGTCCTCCGCGATCAAGGTCATGACGCGAGGCTACTCAGAATGTACGGGTAGTTGTATGCCAGCAGTTGTTCGAGAATCGCTATGTCCACATCGGCGAGCTTGTTCACGTACAGGCAACCCGCTCCTCGCTTGTGCTTTCCCAGCTGTTCGAGCAAGCTCTCCGACTCTGGGGCGTACGTGGCGCCGTACACCGACAGACTCGCCTTGCGTGGGGAGAACCCGACGACGAAATACTCTCCCCGGCGGCCACTGCCCGTCGTGTATCGATAGCTTCCGAAACCCACCATCGTCGGACCCCACATCACCGCCGGTTGCCCGGTGACGCGGCCCATGATCTCGGCGAGCGCGAACCCGTCCGCACGGCGAACCGGGTGCTCCACAGCCGCTAGGAAATCCTCGGCCGATACGTCGGCGGGTCGCGTCAGGTTCTCGTTCAATTGATCAGGGCCTGCCAGTTCGACGGCACCCGCTCGCGCGGACCGGGAACCGTCTGATCGAGTGGACGATGTTGCGGCGGAGCCAGTTCCGGCCCGTCGTACATCTGCTCGTCCTCGTAGTTGTAGAACCATTCCTCGCCGGGCTCGTAGCTGCGCACGAACTGGTGCCGGGTGGACTCTGCATGTTTGCTGGCATGCTGCGACGGCGAGGAATCGCAACATCCGATGTGCCCGCACTGCGCGCACCGCCGCAGATGTACCCACCACCCCTGCGTCTGCGTGCACTCCACACAACCCGGTCCCGACGGCGGAATCTTCGGGTCGATGCCTTCGATGGTCATGGTTCCTCCTCGATTGCAGGGTCGACGGGCAACCGCACGACGAATCGTGTGTCACCGGGTTCGGACACCAACCGCAGCTCACCCTGATGCTTGTTCACCACGATGCGCCACGAGATGTCCAGGCCGAGCCCCGTGCCCTCGCCGACCGGCTTGGTGGTGAAGAAGGGCTCGAAAATGCGCGACCGAATCTCTTGCGGCACACCGGGTCCGGTGTCGCAGATCTCGATCTGGACCTGATCCTCGTCCAACGACGTCCGCACCGTCAGCACCCCCTTCTCCTCGGGGGTAGCCGCCATCGCCTGCACGGCATTGTCGATCAGATTGGTCCACACCTGGTTGAGTTCGGCTGCGTAGGCCGGGATCGGCGGCACCGTGGGGTCGTAGTCCTTGACCACCGTGATGTCGTCACCGATCTTGCGGCCCAACATGATCAGGGTGCTGTCCAGCAGTTCGCGCATATCCACCGTTCGATACGGCGCACGATCCATCTGCGAATACTGCTTCGCGGCACCGACGAGCGTGGAGATGCGCGTGGTCGAATCGGAGATCTCGTTCATCAGCAACTCGGTTTCGACGGTGTAGTTGAGCCACCGAATTGCGCCCTCGAGCAACGCTGGATCGTCGACTGTCGCGGAAACCCGATCGAGCCACGGCACGTCGAGACCGGCCGAGACGAACGTCGGAGCCAGATCCCAGCCGTCACCGATGCCCTTGTCCTCGAACCACTCTCCCAGTTCGTCCTCGCGGTCCGACGCCTCCATCGCGGTCAGCTTCGGAGCCTTGGCGACCAGTTCCACGGCCTCGTTCTGCAGTCCGACCAGATGCGCCAAGCTGCCGCGATCGAGAGTGCCGCCGGCGATCATCGCCAACTTCTGCCGCATGTGCGCCACCCGATTTCGCAACGCCGACGTCGCCCGCACTGCAGCCGCCGCCGGATTGTTCAGTTCGTGCGTCAGCCCGGCCGACAGAGAACCCAACGCCAACAGGCGTTCTCGTTGTTCCACTATCTGCTTGGTGTTCTGATTGCCGAAGAACAATCCCTCGAGCAGATGCAACGCCATCGGGAACCACTCCCGCACGATGGACGCGAAGCACTCGGCGTCGAGCACGAAGAACCGGGAGGGCTCGGTCACCCGCATCGAACCCTGGTACGTCTGCGGCACCCGATCGCCCAGGTACGCCTGCCACGCACCCGCATACACCCCGCGTTGCGAGGTGCGATTGACCACCAGGTCCTCGCCACCGGAAAGCTTCGAGAGGACGACGGCCCCCTCCATCAGAACGTAGAAGCACGTCGCCGGATCACCTTCCGCATACACCGGTCCCGGCTCGATCGTTTCGATGCGCCCGTCTCGGCACAGCTCCGCCAGCTGCGCGTCGGTGAGCTGCTCGAACAGGAACAGCGTCCGTAACTCTTCCGGATCACAAGCGGGCGTGTTCTGCGTCTGCTCGGTCATGGGTTCGCCAGATATCTGTGCACCAACATCACGGCCATCGCTCCCTCTCCCACCGCCGACGCGACGCGTTTGGCCGAGTCGGATCGCACGTCACCGGCAGCGAACACACCCGGCACACTCGTTTCGAGGTGGTGTGGGAGACGGGCGGGCGTCCACCCGGCAGGCCCGCGTCCATCGACGACGAGATCCGGCCCGGTGACCACGAATCCGTGGTCGTCCCGCACGAGAACCCCGTCGAGCCACTCGGTGCGCGGCGCCGCACCGATGAACAGGAACAGGTACTGCGCGTCGACCGTCGTCGTCTCCTCGGTCGCTCGATTGTGCAGCGTGATCGACTCGAGGTGACCGTCTCCCGCTACCCCGACGACCTCGGTGCATGGCCGCACGCTGATCTTCGGGTTCTCTTCGATCTGCTTGATCAGGTAGTACGACATCGACGCTTCGAGCGAGGTGGCCCGGATCAGAATGGTGACCGACTTGGCCCCGCGCGAGAGATACACCGCTGCCTGACCGGCCGAGTTCGCCCCTCCCACGATGTAGACGTCTTGCTCGGCGCAGCGCGCGGCCTCCGTCATCGCCGATCCGTAGAACACGCCGCGTCCGGTGAAGTCGTCGATTCCGGGTGCGTCCAAACGCCTGTAGGCGACACCGGTGGACAGGATGATCGTCTGCGCGCTGATGCTACGGCCGTCGGCGAATCGCACTGTTCGCGCAGCACCGTTTGCTTCGAGGCCGACGACGTCCTGAGTGGTGACCACCTCGGCACCGAACTTCAGTGCCTGACGACGAGCCCGCTCGGCGAGCTGGGCTCCCGAGACCCCGTCGGGAAAACCCAGGTAGTTCTCGATCCGTGAACTCTGTCCGGCCTGACCGCCCGTCGCGGTCCGCTCGATCAGGGTGGTCCGCAGGCCTTCGGACGCGCCGTACAGCGCGGCTCCGAGTCCGGCCGGACCGCCGCCGATGACGACCAGATCGTAGAACTCCTCCGACGGCGAGACGGTCAGACCGAGCCGATCACCGAGTTCGGCATCGGACGGCTCGATCAACGCGGCGCCCTCGGTGGTGATGACCACCGGCAGCCGTCCGTCGTCCACGCCCGCCGCGGCCAACAGCCGCGCGCCCTCGGCCTCGTCGGACATGTACCAGCGATACGGCAGCTGGTTGCGAGCGAGGAACTCGCGGATCTCCGACGAGCGCGCCGACCAGCGGTGGCCGACGATCTTGGTGTCCTCGACGGCTCGGTGGTCGTACGCACACCAGGCCTCGAGCTGGGCGTCGAGCACAGGGTAGAGCTTTTCCTCGGGCGGATCCCACGGCTTGAGCAGGTAGTAGTCGAGATCGACGACGTTGATCGCGTCGATCGCGGCGTCGGTGTCCGCGTATGCGGTGAGAAGAATGCGACGGGCCGCCGGAAAGATGTCCATGGCCTGCTCGAGAAATTCCATGCCGCTCATCTGCGGCATGCGGTAGTCGGCCAACAGAATGGCGACGGGGGTACCGCGCAACGCGAGTTCTTTCAACGCGTCGAGAGCGCCTGCACCGGACTCCGCCCGCACGATGCGGTACTGCTCCCCGTAGCGCCGACGTAGGTCGCGGGCGACCGACCTCGACACTCCTGGGTCGTCGTCGACGCTGAGAATGACCGGTTTCATGACCCTCCAGAACTGGTGCTCATCAACGACATGAGCATGCCACCGCGTCACCCCGAATGGGAGGCAAGCAGGCCTGGAAAGAGCGGGGTCAGATTCGGCCGCGTCGAATCAGGTCGAGTTCCTGCGGGGTGAGGAGCCGCTCGAGCTTCTCGGCGGGCCACGTACGTGGGCTCCCACTCATCCTGGCGGTTTTCAACAGGGGGAGATCACTGCTGGTACGACGCATTATCGACTGTAATTTCACGGTGGATCACTCCGAACAATTTCTTCGTTGGTCCCGACACTCCGCTTGCTACATCGATCAGTGTCCGCCCGGTGTTAACGCCTCGGTGGGATCTCGTGCGGCGTTTCGCAGCTCGAGACAGTTTCCTGCGCCTACGGTCGGGGTAAACGGCTGCCCAAATCAACTGATCGGGGAACGTTCGTGAACACGTCGGGAAATTCTGTGGCCAGTTCCGTGCAGAACAACGGAGCATTCGAGAAAGCAGCGCGCGCCGGTCACTTCGTCAGCGGAGTGCTGCACATTCTGATCGGATACATCGCCGTCCGGTTGGCGTTCGGCCAGGCCGGCAACGCAGACCAGTCCGGCGCACTCGCCGAACTGGCCGAGAAGCCCGGCGGAAAGATCGCGCTCTGGGTGGCGGTGGTGGCTTTCGTGGCGCTGGCGCTGTGGCGCATCGTCGAAGCGATCGTCGGCAAGAAATCCGACGCCGGCGCCGGGAGTGCCATGGACCGTCTCAAAGCAGGCGCGCTGGCCGTCGTCTATATCGCGTTCGCCTTCTCGACCTACGGCTTCGCCACCGGCTCGGGCAAGTCCAGCGGACAACAGAACGCGGGCTGGTCGGCCCGACTGATGGAATCCGGCGGCGGCAAGCTCGTGCTCATCGCCGTCGCGCTGGTCGTCATCGGAGTCGGCGGATACCACGTCTACAAGGGCGTCTCGAAGAACTTCCTCGACGATCTCGAAGGACACCAGAGCGGGGCCGTCGTCAAACTCGGCATCGCCGGATACGCAGCCAAAGGCGCTGCCCTCGTCGGAGCCGGACTCCTCGTCGTGGTGGCAGTTCTGCAGTCCGATCCGTCCAAGGCCACCGGCATCGACGGTGCTCTCAAGACTCTCGGCTCGCAGCCGTACGGTCAGGTCCTGTTGATCCTCGCCGGCGTGGGCATCGCGCTCTACGGGCTCTACGCCTTCGTATTGGCTCGCTTCGCTCGCATGTGAGCGAAACTTCGTAGCCTGCTACGAGTTTCCGTTCACCTGTGGAAGGTTGCTCGATCACCGTGGATCGAACAACTCGTCGACGCTGACCTCGAACAGCCGGGCCAGGCGGAACGCGAGAGAGAGCCGCGGGTCGAAGTGGCCCTTCTCGATCGAGATGATCGTCTGCCTGCTGACGCCGACCGCGTCGGCGCACTGCTGTTGTGACAAACCGGCAGCAGTGCGCAGCCGGTGCACGTGATTCGAAGTCACCGCTGCGTACGCGAGACGACCAGGTACCGCACGGCCACGTCGGCCATGGCCAACACCAGAAACGCGACTACCGGAACCAACTCCGTGTCGAGTATCGCCGAGGCAGCCGACGCGAGGCCGAGTGCGATCATCAGGTCGAAGAAGGCACCGGACGACGCGTGCTGCAACCACTGGAACTCGACGGAATCCTCCGGATTCTCCGGCATCTTCGGTGATCGTTGCGGAACCAATGTCCACATCGCGCCGACGAGGGCAGGGGCCACCGCCGCGGCGAACACCAGACCTACCTGCCACCCGCCTTCTTCTCGCACCGATGCGGCGACGATCCCGACACCGGCGGCGAGGGCAGTTCCGAGAACGGTTGCGGACACTCGTGACAGTCCGACCCTCATGACAACCTCCCGTGCGTGTACGAGTTCTTTGACATATCTCACCCCCATTCGATTCCGATGTCAAACTTCTCTTACATTCCCGGTCGCCCCGTTTCGCTATGAGCTCGGACACACATATGCTGTGACCGATTTGTCGTAACGTTCAGTCACACATACCTGGAGGCCCACGTTGAGCAAGACTCTCGAAGCCACGATCGACATCGCCGCGAGCCCCGAGACCGTCTGGTCGATCGTGTCCGATCTGCAGCGCATGGGCGAGTGGAGCCCGCAGTGCAAGAAGATGAAGGTCTTCGGCGGACCGGTCGGCAAGGGCACCAAGACGCTCAACGTCAACCGCAAGGGGATGCTCGTCTGGCCGACCACCGCCAAGGTCGTCACCTTCGAACCCAACCGCGAACTCGCGTTCCGCGTCGTGGAGAACAAGACGATCTGGTCCTACACGCTCACTCCCACCGCGACCGGAACAACCGTCGTCGAGAAGCGGGAGGCACCGACGGGCACCACGGCAGTGTCGTCACTGCTGGTCAAGCGCATCCTCGGGGGCATCGACGAGTTCGACGTCGAACTCGTCGAGGGCATGAACAAGACCCTGCGTCGAATCAAGGCCGAGAGCGAGAAGTCCAGCCAGAAATAACTTTTCTCAGGAATGTTTCAGGTTTGTTTCCCGCGGGCATCCGTCGTTTCGACAAGCAACAAACACGAACGGAAAGTGGGGGCACCCTATGTTGGGACTCGGATTTGTAGGCTGGATCATCATTGGCGGACTCGCCGGCTGGATCGGTAGCAAGATCATGAAGACGGATGCTCAGATGGGCATCATCCTGAACATCGTCGTCGGCATCGTCGGCGGCCTCCTGGGCGGCTTCCTGCTCAGCACGTTCCTCGACGTCGAGGGCGGCGGAATCATCTTCAGCTTCATCACCTGCCTGCTCGGCGCGTGCATCCTGCTGTTCCTGGTCAAGCTCGTGACGGGCCGCAGCCGCGTCTGATCTCACTCGCACCTCTCGACTGCCGGGGCCCTCACGTACGCTGTGATGGCTCCGGCAGTCGCGTGTTGACGCACGATTCGCTCGCAGCACCACGACCTACCGACACCTGTCCGACAAAAGTTAGAGGAGACCGTGGCACGCCGTCCCGCCCCGATTGGTCAACCGCCCCGCACCGGAGCGGCTCACATCGTCGACTTGGTCCGTGAAACGATTCCACCGCTACACCCCGCAGGGCTGCCGTTCGTCGGCGGTCCGCTGGCCGTCGCCGTTCTCGGTCGACGCTCCAAGTGGGTCCGCAACGCCGGCCTCGTTGCCGCCGGAGCCTGCGCCACCTTCTTCCGCCACCCGTCGCGAGTGCCGCCGAATCGCCCCGGCGTCGTCGTCGCTCCCGCCGACGGCCTGGTCACACTCGTCGACACTGCCGTTCCTCCGGCCGAGCTCGCTCTCGGCTCCGAGCCGGTCCCGCGCGTCAGCATCTTCCTCTCCGTCCTCGACGTCCACGTACAGCGTGTTCCCGTCGCCGGAAAAGTCGTGGAAGTGGTGCACCGTCGCGGTCAGTTCAAATCCGCCGACCTCGCCGAGGCCAGCGAGGTCAACGAGCGCAACAGCATGCACATCAGAACCGCTTCCGGTCAGGATGTCGCCGTCGTGCAGATCGCCGGCCTCATTGCGCGACGCATCATCAACAACGCCGAGGTCGGCGACACCTTGTCGATCGGCGACACCTACGGACTGATCCGATTCGGTTCCCGCGTGGACACCTACTTCCCGGCGGGCACCACCCTGCTGGTCGAACGCGGCCAGCGGGCCGTCGGTGCCGAAACAGTGCTCGCCGAGCTCTCGCAGTAGAAACCGACATGATCACCAGACGCGCCAAGCCACCTGCTGCCATTCGTCTGCTCCCGTCCGTCGTCACGATTCTCGCGCTGTGCTCCGGCCTGTCCGCGGTCAAGTTCGCCCTCGACGGCCAACTCGGCACCGCGCTCGCCATGATCGGTGCCGCTGCGATCCTCGACGCGTTGGACGGTCGCATCGCCCGACTGCTCGACGCCACCAGCAAGATCGGCGCCGAACTGGATTCGCTGTCCGACGCCATCTCGTTCGGTGTCGCCCCGGCGCTGGTGCTGTACGTGACACTGCTCGAGGGCAGCAGCGGAGGCTGGATCGTGGCGCTGGTCTACGCGGTGAGCATCGTGCTCCGCCTCGCGCGCTTCAACACTCTGCTCGACGAGGACGACACTCCTGCCTACGCGCGCGAGTACTTCACCGGAGTTCCCGCCCCCGCGGGAGCGCTCATCGCCATGGCTCCGATCGCGGGCTTCGAGCAGTTCGGCGACGGTTGGTGGGCGTCGTTCTACGTCGTCGCCGGCTGGGCGATCATCACCGCTGGTCTGATCGTCAGCCGCATCCCCACGTTGGCGCTCAAAACCGTCTCGGTACCTCCGCGGCTGGCCGCGGGGCTGTTGGTTCTGGTCGCTCTGCTCGCCGCAGCGCTTATCACCTTCCCGCTGATTCTGCTGATGGGGTTGGTGCTGGCCTACCTGGTGCACATTCCGTTCGCGGTGCGCTCGCAGCGCTGGACGGCCGCGCGCCCGTACACCTGGGATGCCAAGCCGGCCGAACGTCGGGCCGAGCGTCGGGCCATCCGCCGAGCGCCGGGCAACGCGCGCCGGTCGCAGGCACGTCTGGGACTGCGTCGGCCTCGTAGCTGATCCACCCGCAGCCGAACCATTAGTGTGGCTGTGGTGACCGAATCTCGCTCGACGACGCCTGAGCTCGTTCTCACCGCCCGCCTCAACACGTCCGCGGCAGATGCCCGACGCGGCGTCGTGCGACTACACCCGGAGGTGCTCGCCGCACTGGGCCTTCGGGAGTGGGATGCGGTGTCGCTCATCGGTTCTCGCCGCACGGCCGCCGTCGTTGCCGCGGCACCCGAGGGATCACCGCAGGGCACCGCGCTCCTGGACGACGTCACGCTCTCCAATACCGGGCTGCGCGAAAACGCCTCTGTCGCAGTCGGACCCGCCACCGTCTACGGAGCCAGGACCGTCACGGTGACAGGTTCCGCACTCGCCACCGGTTCCATCTCCGACGCCACCCTGCGGCAAGCGTTGCTCGGCAAGGTGCTGACGGTGGGCGACACGGTCTCACTCCTCCCCCGCGATCTGGGTCCCGGCACCTCCACTTCGTCGGCGACGCAGGCGCTGTCGAGGACGTTCGGGGTGGCGTGGACCACGGAGCTGTTGACGGTCTCGGCCGTCGACCCGTCAGGTGGCCCGGTCAGTGTGCAGCCCAATTCGGCGGTCGGATGGGGCTCGGGCACCGTCGGTTCGGCGCAGACACCGGCAGCGTCGATTCCCGCGCCGAAGACCGCGGCCCCGCGAGTCGGCGTGGCAGATCTGGTGGGAGTGAGCGTTCAGCAGTCGAAACTCACCGAATGGCTGCGGCTGGCGCTGGACGAGTCCGAATTGCTGGCGACACTCGGCGCGTCACCGCACCTGGGGGTGCTGATCACCGGACCCGGCGGGGTGGGCAAGGCCACGTTGGCGCGTGCGGTCGTCGGCGATCGCGCCTGTGTCGTGCTGGACGGGCCGTCGATCGGCGCGCTCGAGGCGTCGGCTCGCGTGGAGCGGGTCACCGCGGCCGTGGACGAACTGTCGGGATCCGGGGTGCTGCTCATCACCGACGTCGACGCATTGCTGCCCTCCGATCCCGAACCGGCGTCCACGTTCGTCCTCGACGTTCTGCGCCGGGCCGTCGACACTCCCGGTCTGGCTCTGATCGCGACGACGGCCCACCCGGAGGGCACCGATCCACGACTGCGCGGTCAGGACCTGTGCGATCGAGAACTCACCCTCACCCTGCCCGACGCGGCAGGCCGCAAGGGATTGCTGGAGCATCTGCTGCGAAAGGTACCGCAGGGCGATGTGGATCTCGGCGAGATAGCCTCACGAACACCGGGTTTCGTGGTCGCCGATCTGGCTGCACTGACCCGGGAGGCGGCGCTGCGAGCGGCGGCTCGCGCGTCGAACGATTCCGCCGCGGCCTCGTTGACCCAGGACGATCTGGTGGGCGCACTCCAGGTGATCCGCCCACTGTCACGATCGGGCAGCGAGGAGCTGGCCATCGGCAGCCTCACCCTCGACGACGTCGGCGACATGGTCGAGACCAAACAGGCACTCACCGAGGCAGTACTGTGGCCGCTGCGGCATCCGGACTCGTTCGCGCGCTTGGGAATCGAGCCGCCGCGGGGAGTCCTGCTCTACGGCCCGCCCGGCTGCGGCAAGACGTTCCTCGTGCGGGCGCTCGCCAGCTCCGGGCAGCTCAGCGTGCACTCGGTCAAGGGCGCGGAGTTGATGGACAAGTGGGTCGGATCCTCGGAAAAGGCTGTCCGAGAACTCTTTCAGCGCGCCCGCGATTCCGCTCCCTCGCTGATCTTCCTGGACGAGGTGGACGCCCTGGTGCCCCGGCGCGGCCAGAGTTCGGATTCCGGCGTCGGCGATCGGGTCGTCGCGGCGCTGCTGACCGAACTCGACGGCGTCGAACCGTTGCGCGATGTCGTCGTACTCGGCGCAACCAACCGGCCCGATCTGATCGATCCCGCGCTCCTTCGGCCGGGCCGACTCGAGCGCTTGGTCTTCGTGCCGCCGCCGGATTCCGATGCCCGCGTGGCCATCCTGAAGGCGTCGGGCAAGTCCATTCCGCTCGCCTCGGACGTCGATCTCGAGTCGCTGGCGCGCGACCTCGACGGTTACTCCGCGGCCGACTGCGCGGCTCTGTTGCGCGAGGCCGCGTTGACGGCGATGCGTCGGTCGATGGATGCAGCCGACGTCACCGCCGCCGATGTCGCCGCTGCTCGGGCGACGGTGAAACCGTCACTCGATCCCGAGCAGGTGGCGCATCTGGAGGCCTACGGGTCGTGAGCGCAAATTCGTAGCAGGCTACGAATTTCCGCTCACCTGCGGCGAAGCCGCTCTCACTTCCAGCGGCCGAGGATCTCCTCTGCCCGCTTGGCCAATTCCATCTGGAAGATCGGACCGAAGCTGATGCGTCCGACGCCGAGGGATGCGAAGTGCGACAGGTCGCCCTCGGCCGGGTTGGCGATGGCGTTGATGGGCAGTGGGAGTTCCTCGGCGAGGCGCTTGTAGTCGGCGTCGTTGTGGAAGCCGACGGGGTAGAGCGAGTCGGCTCCGGCCTCGGCGGCCAACTTCAGGCGTGCGATGGCGCGCTCGACGCGGTCGCTCTCGTCACCGATCGCCTTGACGAACAGGTCGGTGCGGGCGTTGATGACCACATGGACGTCGGTGGCGTCGGATGCTGCACGCAGTGCTCCGACGAAGTCGGCGTGTTCCTGCGCTTCGCGGAGGCGGCCGCCCTCGCTGTGCACGGTGTCCTCGATGTTGAGGCCGACGGCTCCGGCGGAGATCAGGCCGTCGATCAGTCGCTTGGGATCCTCGCCGTAGCCGGCTTCGATGTCGACCGACAGCGGCACGTCGACAGCTCCGGAGATCTGCGAGATGCGGGCGAGAAGCTCGTCGAAGGTGATGCCCTCGTTGTCGGGCTTGCCGATGGAGTCCGAGACGGGGTGGCTGCCGACGGTCAGGGCGGTGAATCCTGCGGACACGGCCAGGTTGGCGGACCAGGCGTCCCACACGGTCGGCAACACAACGGGGTTACCCGGCTGGTGCAGCTCGAGCAGGGTGGTGGCTTTCTGGGACAGGGTCGACATGGAGGCTCCTTCGCGGTGGCTGTGGAGAACGTACGTTCTCTCGTTCCCCAACGTACCCGCTTCAGTCGATCAAATCGAGTGCTTGCATTCGGTCGAACACCATCAGGGAGCCGGGAGCCACGTCGGGCATGGCGGCGTACTCGTCGCGAGTGAAGTACCTGATCTCTGCAATTTCGCTGGTCGGCGTCGGCTCGTTCGCCAGATCGGCGATGAAGCAGGTGATCTCGAGCGGGGTACCTGGCGGGTGGCCCCAGGCCTGGCACTCGAACACTCCGAGGAGTCGGACGTTCGCCACGGCCGCATCGAGCTCTTCCCTGATTTCCCGGTGCAGCGCCTGCTCGGGTGTCTCGCCCGGGTCGATCTTGCCGCCCGCCATGTAGAACGCAGACTTGCCGACCGACCGCGTCTGGATCATTCGACGATCTCGGACGTACGCCAGACCGGCGGTCCGAATGAGCCTCGACACGGTCACGGCACTTCCCCTCGGCTCGAGCCACTCCTACCCACCCAGGTCATTCCGCAGGCTCCACTCCTACCCACCCAGGTCGTTCCGCAGGCTCCACTCCTACCGTTCTGTACCGCATGGCACGCGCTCGACCACGCAAAGTAAAGTGGACAACAACAACTCACGGCTGCCGTTCGGCTACCGGATCGTTATTTCTCAAAGCTTCAAATCGACTCTCACACGGACTTCGCACACCCTACTCATCGCCGCCCTACGACCACCGCCTCGGCTTCACCGCCGGTGGCGACCGAGACGACGGAGTGATCTTTGCTCGCCATTCTTCTTGCGCACGCCGCCGCCGCGCTGCTCGCGCCGCTGTTCGTCCGGTGGTGGGGTCGCACTGCCTTCTTCCCCCTCGCGCTCGTCCCCCTGCTCAGCCTGGTCTGGGTGTTCGGCAACTGGGGAACCGACCAGAAACTGAAGATCGAATGGGTCCCCGGCCTGTCGATGAACATCGACATGCGGTTCGACTCCTTGGCCGCCATCATGTCCTTGCTGGTCCTCGGCATCGGCGCACTGATCCTCCTGTACTGCGCGCGCTACTTCGAGAACGACGAGCCTCGACTGGGGCTGTTCGCGGCCGAGATGGTCGCGTTCTCCGGTGCGATGTTCGGCCTCATCACCAGCGACAACATGCTCGTGCTGTACATCTTCTGGGAGATCACGACGGTCCTGTCGTTCCTGCTCGTCGGCCACTACGCCGAGCGTGCCTCCAGCAGGCGTGCGGCCACCCAGGCACTGCTCGTCACCACCGCGGGCGGTCTGGCGATGCTGGTCGGCATCATCATCCTCGGCCAGGTGTCCGGCACCTACAACCTCTCCGAGCTGGTTGCGAACGCACCCGGCGGCTGGTTGCCCGGCGTCGCGATCGTGCTGGTCCTCATCGGCGCACTGAGCAAGTCGGCGATCGTGCCTCTGCACTTCTGGCTCCCCGGAGCCATGGCTGCCCCGACGCCGGTCAGCGGCTACCTTCACGCCGCAGCGATGGTGAAGGCCGGCATCTACCTGGTGGCGCGCCTGGCACCGGGGTTCGCCGATTCCGGCCCGTGGCGTGCCACCGTGATCAGCCTGGGACTGCTGTCGATGATCCTGGCCGGCTGGCGAGCCCTCCGCGCATTCGACCTCAAACTCATCCTCGCGTTCGGCACCGTCAGCCAGCTCGGCTTCCTCATGGTGCTGGTCGGCATCGGCTCGGAGAAGGCGATGCTCGCCGGCCTGACGATGGTGATCGCGCATGCGATGTTCAAAGCGGCACTGTTCATGGTCGTCGGCATCGTCGACCACACCACCGGCACCCGAGACATCCGCAAGCTCGCCCACCTGGGCAAGAAGGCTCCGTGGCTGGCCGCGATCGCGGCGCTGGCCGCGGCCAGTATGGCCGGACTACCGCCGATGCTCGGGTTCGTCGGCAAGGAGACGGCGTTGTCGGCCGTGATCAGCACTCCGACGCTCGATCCCACGGTCGCGGCGGTCGTCGTCGCGGGGCTGGTGATCGGCTCGATCCTCACGGTCACCTACAGCATCCGATTCGTGTGGGGCGCGTTCGCGCGCAAGCAGCTCAAGCGTCCGAGTCCATCGGTCAGGGCGATGCATGCCCCGTCCGCGTTGTTCCTGGCCGCGCCTGCATTCCTCGCCGTTCTGGGTGTGATCGCCGGGTTCGGATCCTCGGTCGTCGACGGCATCGTCAGTCCCTACGCCCGCACCCTCCCGTCCTACGGCCAGGAGCCCTACCACCTGGCCCTGTGGCACGGTTTCAACCTTCCACTGGCGCTGACCGTCGTCGTCGTCACCGGCGGTGTCGGGCTGTTCATCGCCCACCGCGTGGTCAACCGGCTCAAGTTCGAGCATCCCCCGCTCGGCAACGCAGACCGCATCTACGACAACGTGCTCAAGTCCATGGACACACTGTCCATCCGCCTGACCGGCACGACGCAGCGCGGTTCGCTCCCCCTCACTCAGGGCACCATCCTGTTGACACTGGTGCTGCTGCCGATGATCGTGTTGCTCGTCGGCCAGGATTCCGGCATCGACTACACATTGTGGAACACCCCGCTGCAGCTGGTCATCGGCGTGATCATGATCGCGGGCGGTCTCGGAGCCACGGTGATGCGCAACCGCCTGGCCAGCGTCATCCTCGTCGGACTCACCGGCTACGGCTGTGGCGTCATCTTCGCCATCCACGGCGCGCCGGACCTCGCGCTGACCCAGTTCCTCGTCGAAACCCTCACCCTCGTGGTGTTCGTGCTGGTGCTGCGCAAGCTCCCGGCCGAGGTCGACGACCGCGGCTCGGCGGGCTCGCGCGGACCCCGTGCCGTGCTGGCCGTCGCCGTCGGAGCGACCGTCAGTGTGCTGGGCGCGTTCGCGATGAACGCCCGAAACACCGCCCCGGTGTCCTTGCTGCTGCCCGACGCCGCATACGAACTCGGCGACGGCAAGAACGTCATCAACGTGATCCTCGTGGACATCCGAGCCTGGGACACCCTCGGCGAGATCTGCGTCCTGCTCGTCGCGGCGACGGGCGTGGCCAGCCTGGTCTTCCGCAACCGCCGGTTCGGCAGCGCTCCGCGGGTGTCCGACGCCCCCGCATCGAACGCCTCCTCGTCGAACTCGGATGCGAACTTCGCGGCAGAGACGACGTGGCTGCTCGGCGGCGATCTGATCGATCCTCGGCATCGCTCGTTGATCCTCGAGGTCACGACGCGATTGATCTTCCCGACGATCATGGTGCTCTCGATCTACTTCTTCTTCTCCGGCCACAATGCCCCCGGCGGCGGTTTCGCCGGTGGCCTCACCGCCGGACTGGCGCTGGTGCTGCGCTACCTGGCGGGTGGCCGCTACGAGCTCGGCGAGACAGTGCCGATCGACGCCGGAAAGATCCTCGGTCTCGGGTTGATCTTCGCGGCCGGTACCGCGGTGGCATCGATGTTCCTCGGAGCCCCGGCGTTGTCCTCGGCCACGTTGGAGATGACGTTGCCGATCCTCGGCGACATCAAGTTGGTCACCGCACTGTTCTTCGACCTCGGTGTGTATCTCATCGTGGTCGGTTTGGTACTCGACGTGCTCCGTAGCCTCGGTGCCCGTCTCGACGCGCAGGTGGAAATGCAGAGCCAAGGCCGGGTGAGCGCCCCATGACCGCAGATCTCGGAATGCTGATCATCACCGGCGTACTCGTCGCAGCGGGGGTGTACCTGCTGCTCGAGCGCAGCATCACCAAGATGCTGCTGGGGCTGCTGCTGTTCGGCAACGGCGTCAACCTGCTGTTGCTCACCGTCGGCGGCCCTGCAGGTGCCCCACCCATCGTGGGGCGCGACAACGCGGTCAACCAGCAGATGGCCGACCCGCTGGCCCAGGCGGTGATCCTCACGGCAATCGTCATCACGATGGGAATCGCGGCATTCGTGCTGGCCCTGGCGTACCGGTCGTTCACTCTCAACACCAAGGACGACGTCGAGAACGACCCCGAGGACACCAAGGTCTCCCGGCGTCGCTCGATGGCCGAGGCCCCCGACCGTGACCGCTCGGACGATCCGGTGACGGGCGAGCCGAGCTTCGGCGGCGACGCATTCGACTCGAAGGGCAACCCCATTCCGCTCGAGGAGATCAGAAACCTCGAAGACCTCGAGTGCTACGAGGACCTGCACGACGGCGACTTCGACAACGACGACGACAACCCGCAGCTGCGCGGGCTGGACGGACTCGACACCGCCGAGAAGGACGACAGCCGACCGGACGAGAAGGGAGACAACGCATGACCATCTCCCCCGCAGTGATCGATGTACTGACTCCGCTGCCGGTGCTGATTCCGATGCTCGCGGCCGCGTTGACCCTGGTGCTGGGGCGACGACCCCGCGCTCAGCGGTTCATCACCCTCGTCGCGCTGACCGCTGTGGTCGCGATCTCGTCGATGATGCTCTACCTCGCCGATCGCGACGGCGTCAGCGCACTCCAGGTCGGTGGTTGGGACTCTCCGCTCGGCATTTCCCTCGTGGTGGACCGTCTGTCGGCGATGATGCTCGTGGTCTCGTCCATCGTGTTGCTCGCGGTCATGGTGTACTCCATCGGCCAGGGCATCCGCGACGGCAGCGAGAACCAGCCCGTCTCGATCTTCCTGCCGACCTATCTCGCGTTGACCGCAGGCGTGTGCAACGCGTTCCTCGCAGGCGACCTGTTCAACCTGTTCGTCGGCTTCGAGGTGTTGCTCGCTGCCTCGTTCGTCCTGCTGACGCTCGGTGCGAGCGCGGACCGGGTACGCGCAGGCGTGTCGTACGTGATGGTGTCGATGGTCTCCTCGCTGATCTTCCTGGTCGGCATCGCGCTGGTGTACGGCGCGACCGGGACACTGAACCTGGCTCACATCGCGGTTCGGATGGACGACATCAACCCCGGAACCAGAACGGCGATCTTCGCGGTCCTCCTGGTCGCGTTCGGCATCAAGGCCGCGGTGTTCCCACTCTCGACGTGGCTGCCCGACTCCTACCCCACCGCCCCGGCACCGGTCACCGCCGTGTTCGCCGGCCTGCTGACGAAAGTCGGTGTGTACGCGATCATCCGCGCCCACACCCTGCTGTTCCCCGACGGCTCGCTCGACAACGTGCTCATGGTCTGCGGCCTGCTGACGATGCTCGTCGGCATCCTCGGCTCCATCGCACAGAGCGACATCAAGCGACTGCTGTCGTTCACGCTCGTCAGCCACATCGGCTACATGATCTTCGGTGTCGCGCTGTCGACACAATCGGGATTGTCGGGCTCGATCTACTACGTCGCCCACCACATTCTGGTGCAGACGACACTGTTCCTCGTCGTCGGTCTCATCGAACGACAGGCCGGTTCGTCGTCGCTCCGGCGCCTCGGTGGGCTGGCCGCGGCCAGCCCGGTGCTGGCGATCGTGTTCCTGGTGCCCGCCCTCAATCTCGGTGGTATCCCGCCGTTCTCGGGCTTCATCGGCAAGGTGGCGCTACTGCAGGCCGGTAGCGAGCAGGGCAGTGTGTTGGCCTGGTTGCTCGTCGCGGGCGGAACCGTCACCAGCCTGCTGACGCTGTACGTGGTGGCGCGTGTGTGGACCAAGGCGTTCTGGCGGGCCCGCGCCGACGCTCCCGAGGGCGATCTTGCGGACAACAGCCCGTCGGCACTGCTCGACGATTCCTCGGACATCGCGTTCGGCGATCGTGAGGACGTCGGCCGGATGCCTGCCTTCATGTTGATCCCCACCATCGGGCTGGTTGCCGTCGGCCTGGCCATGACGGTCTTCGCCGGCCCCATCATCGACATCAGCGACCGCGCTGCGGCAGACCTTCGCGATCGCTCGATGTACATCGATGCGGTGCGCGGTGCGGAATTCGTCGGTGATCAGGCCGCCGAACAGGCACGCGAGAACCAGGAAGGCACTCGATGAAGATGAACCGTTCCCTCCTGCTCCGCCTGTGGACTCTCGCGTGGTTGACTGCCATCTGGGTTCTGTTGTGGGGCAACGTCTCTGCGGCGAACATCCTCGGCGGCATCGCAGTGGGCCTGCTCATCATGGTGCTGCTGCCGTTGCCTCGCGTACCGGTCGAGGGCCGCATCCACGTGTTCTCGCTCGTCAAGCTGGCCGTCGTGTTCCTCTACTACGCGATGGAATCGAGCCTCAGCGTGGCCTGGCTGGCGGTCCGGCCCAAGGCTCCGCCGGTCACCGGCGTGCTGCGCTGCCGCATCGCGATCAAGTCCGATCTGGTGCTCACGCTGTTCGTCGACGCGATGAACCTCGTGCCCGGCACCATGGTGCTCGAGATCGACCGAACCAGACGCCTGCTCTACGTGCACGTGTTGGACATGGGCACCCAGAAGGCCGTCGACGGTTTCTACGCCTACGTGCGGAACCTCGAGAAACTGTTCATCGCGGCGTTCGAGCGAGACTCCGACTGGAAGCCGAGTCCACTGCACTACCAGGAGTACGAGCAGTACCACGGTGTACTCGGCGACGATCCGGAATCGGCGGATCGCGACGCCCCTCGAGACGACAAGAAGACCGACGACAAGAGGAAGGGGAAGTGGTCGTGACCATCGTTCTGGCCATAGCCGGTGCCCTCCTGATCGGTGCCGCGATCCTCACCGCCTACCGACTGCTCGACGGACCGAGCACGCTCGATCGACTCGTCGCCATGGACACGATCCTCGCCGTCTCGATGTGCGGTCTCGGCGTCTGGGCCGTCTACAGCCGCGACACCACCCTGGTGCCGGCGATCGTCGCGCTGTCACTGGTCAGCTTCGTCGGGTCGGTCAGCATCGCACGATTCCGAGTGAGGGACGAATGATCGACACAGTGAGGGCCGAACGATGACCGCAGCCCAGTGGATAGCCTCCGTCTTCATCCTGTTGGGAGCGATGTTCGCCTTCACGGCCGCCGTGGGCATCGTGCGCTTCCCCGATACTCTCTCGCGGATGCACGCGGCCACCAAGCCGCAGGTGGTCGGGCTGATCATGGTGCTGATCGGGGCCATCATCAGCCTGCGCGGCAATGTCGACATCTGGATGCTCGTGCTGGTCGGTATTTTCACCCTGGTGACCGCACCGGTGATCGCGCACACCGTCGGTCGCGTCGCATACCGAGAGCAGCGCGGCCGCGACGGACTGTTGATCGTCAACGAGATGGAACCGAACGAATCCGACCAGTAGCGCGGAGCGTATCGGGTCAGGATCGGAGGTCGGTGACCAACGATTCGACGACTGCGCGCAGGTCACCGTTGGATTTCGCGGCCACCGCACGCTGACGCTGATACGACGCCCCCAGCCGAGGGATATCGGCCACCGCCGCCAGCTCGTCGACGCAATTCAGTCGGACGGCCGTCGGCGTCAATTTCTCGAGTAGGTCGTTCAGATCGTCGGTGACCAGCCGCTCGTTGCTGTCCGAGTCCAGAATGATCTCGGCATCGAGACCGTATCGGGCGGCCCGCCACTTGTTCTCCTGCACGTGCCACGGAGGAATCGACGGCAATGTCTCCCCCGCCTCCAGCCGCTCGTCGAGATGGACGATGAGGCAGTGCGTCAACGCGACGAGCGCCGCGAGTTCCCGCTTGGTCGACGCCCCGTCGCACACTCGGACCTCGATCGTGCCCCACTTGGGAGCGGGCCGGATATCCCAGTGCATGCCGCCGAGCTGCTCGATGACGCCGGTCTTGAGCTGATCGCGGACGAACCCCTCGAACTGCGACCAGTCCTCGAACTGGAACGGCAGACCGGCCGTCGGCAGCTGCTGGAACATCAGCGCACGATTACTGGCGTAGCCGGTGTCGTTGCCCGCCCAGATCGGCGAGGACGCCGACAGTGCCAGCAGGTGCGGGTACTGCAGCAGCAGTGAATTGAGAATGGGAAAGACCTTGTCGGGGGACGACACTCCCACGTGCACGTGCACGCCCCAGATCAGCATCTGCCGGCCCCACCACTGCGTCCGAGCGATCAACTCGTCGTAGCTCGGCGAGCTGGTGAGCTGCTGAGTGGACCACTCGGCGAACGGGTGGGTGCCCGCCGAGAACAGATCGATTCCCAGTGGATCCGCGGCGCGCTCGACCAACGACAGGGACTCACCGAGGTCCGCCATCGCCTCCCCGACGTTCTCGCACACTCCGGTGACGAGCTCGACGGTGTTGCGCAGCAGTTCCTTCGTCACCCGCGGGGTGTCCCCGGCCAGATCGTGGACTCCGTCCATGACCGCCTCGGCGGAATTGACCAGGTCTCGCGTGTTCTTGTCGACCAGTGCGATCTCCCACTCGACGCCCAGTGTCGGGCGCGGTGAACTCGCGAAGTCGATCCGCGGAGCGCTCAAACTACTGCAGCACCGCGCATGCCGCCCGCGAGCCGGCATCGCCGGTCATCAGCGTCGTCATGTCCGGCACAGCAGCACCGTCGGGCAGGGTGTATCGCGGCGGGATGTTGGCGAAGTTGTCGGCACCTTCGTGCACGATCACCGCTGTTCCGGCACCATTCGCACGCAGATCGTCGAGCGTAAGCGCGTCGGTGGTGGTGGTGAGCATGCCGGTGCCGTCCTCGCCGACCTGAATGGACGTCAGATCACCGCTGGCCGGGTACTCGGTGCGACCGTCGACCTGCAGGTGACCGCCCGCGGACAGGAACGCGCCCGGCTCCCCGCCGGTCGGTGCCACGGAGTTCGGCTCGCAGGCGGCGACGGTGTGAATGTGGAAGCCGTGGAAGCCGGGGGCCATGTCCTCGACCTCGGCGGTGACGACGACCTTGTCGCCCTCGGACGCGAACGACACCGTGCCCACCTCGGCACCGTCGGCGTTGCGCAGGGTGCCCTCGATGGTGTCGCCGGAGCCCGACTCGGCCGGGCTGTCACCTGCTACGGCTTCTGCCTCCGGGTCGGCCTCGCCGGTCCAGACCGGCGGGACGGTGCCCTGGACGTCGGAGGGAACCTCGCCGTTGCTGCAGGCAGAGAGCCCGAGCGCTGCGATCGCGAGGACCGGGGCCACGTAACGCAACGATCGGGTCGCAGCAGTGCGTCGCTTGAACATGTCCATCGGAAATCGCTCCTCTTTCAGGCAGTTTCGCCGGGCTCGAAAATGATAACGTGCCGACCGATCGTGCCGAATCGGGCACGGAGGTCGACGCTGTGGAATTGGTCGCCGCAGGGCTACTGGGTCACGATGACGACAACGCCTGCCGTGGATTCGAGTGAGGTCGGCTTGGGTTCGGCCGGGACGCCGAGCTGCGTGGCGATCGTCTGCGCGGCCTGTTCCTCGCCTGCCGACGTGCCGTAGTACACCGCGGTCTGCGCGAACTGGTCTGCGCTGAAGTTGCCCGTCTCGGCGACGTTCCACCCCTCGGCGGTCAACGTGTCTGCGGTGCCGGCCGCCAGGCCGGAGACGTTGGAGTTGTTGAGTACTCGCACCTCGACGTCGGCGGGGGCACCCGAGGTAGTGGTGGGTGCCGCGGTGCCGGTCGACGCGTCGGCTGCGGGGGCCTGCGCTGCCGGGGCCTGGGCGGTCGGTGCCACGGAGGGCGGCGCACTCGTCGTCTCGGCGGTGGTCTCGGCGGCCGCGTCGTCGGAATCGGACCCGGTCAGCGACAGTGCGCCGATCGCTGCGAACAGAATCGCGAGCGAGATCAACACCATGGCCAGGGCACGGAGTGGTGGCCCGGTTTGTTCCGGGTTGGGGCTGCTCACGTACTCGACCCTAGCCGACCGTCGACGGCCACTCGGAACACGGAACGATGGAACCTACTCAGACGTCGAAACCCAACCGGCGGGCAGCGCGAGCCTTCTGCCGACTCGCACGCAACCGGCGCAAACGCTTGACCAGCATTGGATCCGCGGCGAGCGCCTCGGGACGATCGACCAACGCGTTCAAGATCTGGTAGTAGCGGGTTGCCGACATGGAGAAGAGTTCCTTGATGGCCTCTTCCTTCGCCCCGGCGTACTTCCACCACTGTCGCTCGAAGGACAGGATGTCGTGCTCTCGTCGACTCAGTCCGTCCGCACCGACCTCGTTCGGATCCTGAGAGCCGTCCGAACTTCCCGGTTGCTGAGACTGGTTCGAGTCACGCGCTGCTGCGCTGTCCATCCCACTCCTCGACATCTCGACTCTCCAGGGTCTGCACGATCACCTACCCGGAGAAATCTGCTTCCCCCAGCACTGCCGGCACCCACAGGAGCACCGACCGAATTACACAGTTGTACTTCGAGCATCATTCAACCATGCTCGACGGCTCGAGCACGGCTCCCGCGAGCTACCGGCGCGTGGCGTGTTCCACCCGATGACCCGCATGCACCACGTGTTCGGACCGTTCCGCAAGCTTCACTGCCAGCCCCCTCGGGTCGTTCCGCAGGCTCCACTCTCGACCCCCTCGGGTCGTTCCGCAGGCTCCACTCTCGACCCCCTCGGGTCGTTCCGCAGGCTCCACCCTCGCCCTACTATCCTTGTCGACCATGGCAATTCTTCCCATCCGGATCGTCGGCGATCCGGTGCTGCACACCGCAACCGCTCCCGTCACCGAGTCACCCGCCGAGCTGGCCGAGCTGATCGCCGACATGTACGAGACATTGGCCGCCGCGAACGGCGTCGGTCTCGCCGCGAATCAGGTCGGCCTCGGCAAGCGTCTGTTCATCTACGACTGCCCCGATCAAAGCGAGGACGGCAAGATCGTCCGCCGCCGCGGCGAGGTCGTCAACCCGGTGCTCGAGACGTCCGAGATTCCGGAGACGATGCCCGATCCGGACGACGACGACGAGGGCTGCCTGTCCGTCCCTGGCGAGCAGCACCCCACCGGCCGCGCCGAGTGGGCCCGCGTGACCGGTACGGACGCCAACGGCGATCCCGTGGACATCGAGGGCCGCGGCTTCTTCGCTCGGATGCTCCAGCACGAGGTGGGTCATCTCGACGGATTCCTCTACACCGACGTGCTCATCGGCCGACATGCACGGGCCGCGAAGAAGGCCATCAAGCGCGCCGGATGGGGCGTGCCCGGGCTCAGCTGGACGCCCGGCACGGTGGACGACCCGTTCGGCCACGACGACGAGGACGACGACTGACCGTCCCGGTGGGTACGCGGGTGATGCTGCGCTACCGGTTGCCACCCGGCCACACCCACCCGATGACGGACGTGATCGGCGAACTGGTGTCGGCCGACGCCGATGCAGTCTCGGTGCGCGGTAGGGACGGCGCACTGGTGCAGGTCGCAGCCGAACGAGTCGTGGCGCTGAAACCCCTGGGCCCCAAACCGATCCGCACCTCGGAGATTCGCTCCCTCGAGGCTGCCGCTGCCGATGGTTGGCCGGGCGTCGAGCGGCAATGGCTGGACGGTTGGCAACTGCGGTTCGGTCACGGATTCACCGGACGCGCCAACTCGGCGATACCGCTCGAGCCCGGAGCGTCGATGACGGCCGAGACTCTCACGCAGATCATCGACCGATACGCCGCTCGTGGACTGCCCCCGACGCTCTCTCTCCCCGACCGTCTGGGCAGCGCCCCGGCGGGGTGGCGGACATACAACGAAACCGCCGTCATGGCTGCAGATATCTCGAATCTTGTTCTGCGAGAAGGCGAATCGGCCATCAATGTGACCGCGCAGCCGACCGAGGAGTGGCTGACTTCCCTGCGCTACCAGGGCCGCGAGGCACCCGAGGGCGCAGCGGAGGTGGCATCCGCAATCCGGGGCGGCACCCTCGGTTTCGGCATGATCGGCGCACGCTCGTCGTCGGCAGCCGCCGTCGGTCGCGCAGCCGTCACCACCGCCCCCGACGGTCGATGCTGGGTGGGATTGACCTCGCTCTGGGTCTCTCCCGAGCATCGCCGCAACGGCCTCGGCACCCTGATGTGCGGAGAACTGGTGCGCTGGGGACGCGGGCACGGCGCGACGCACGCCTATCTGCAGGTGGCCGTCGACAACACCGAAGCCGTTGCCCTGTATCGGGATCTGGGTTTCGTCGACCATCATCACTATCGCTATGCCCGACCCGAGAACGCGATCGGTCCGAACCCTGTCGGGGGCATTCGATAGGGTTCCTTCCCGTGCGCTTGGCTACTTGGAATGTGAACTCCGTCCGCTCTCGTCAGGATCGAATCGTCGATTGGCTGCAGCGATCCGATGTCGATGTCCTGGCGATGCAGGAAACCAAGTGCAAGGACGCACAGTTTCCGTACGAGCGGTTCACCGATATCGGGTACGAGGTCGCCCACGTCGGGCTGAGTCAGTGGAACGGCGTCGCGATCGCGTCGCGCGTCGGCCTGGACGACGTGCAGGTCGGCTTCGAAGATCAGCCCGGGTTCAGCAAGGATCCCGAGATCGATCCCGCTCAGGAGGCCCGCGCCATCGGGGCCACGTGCGACGGGGTCCGCGTCTGGAGCCTGTACGTGCCGAACGGTCGCGAGCTCGCCGATCCGCACTACACCTACAAGCTCGAGTGGCTCGCCGCGTTGAAGGCCGATGCGCAGGCGTGGGTCACCGCCGATCCGCAGGCGCAGATCGCGCTCGTGGGCGACTGGAACATCGCGCCCACCGACGACGACGTCTGGGATCCGGCGCTGTTCGAGGGCAAGACCCACACCTCACAGGCCGAGCGAGACGCCTTCACCGCGTTCGGCGATGCCGGCTTCACCGAGGTGACGCGGCAGTTCACCCCCGAGCCCAGGACGTACACCTACTGGGACTACACGCAGTTGCGGTTCCCGAAGAAGCAGGGTCTGCGCATCGACATGGCACTCACCTCTCCTGCCCTGGCGGCTCGGGTGACCGGAGCGTCGATCGACCGTGAAGAACGCAAGGGCAAGGGCGCGAGCGATCACGCTCCGGTGATCGTGGAGATCGGCTGAGCAGAGTCCACCGACCTGCCCGCCACCGACCTGGCGGCGAGAATCGCCCCGACCGCAATCAACAGTCCGTGCACTATCCGCACGGCCGGTGGCGTGTAGAACTGCGGCAGGAACAGCACGAACCCAGCAGCCAACACCATGGCATAGCGGTTGCGTAGCGCGAACACCACCAGCCCGACGGCGATCAGCACGAGTCCGAGCCCGAACATGACGGACTGCACGAGCGAGTATCGAATGGGGTCGGCCAGCTCGATCAGGCCCGGGTTCGAGGTCTGCGCGGCGTCGACACCGAGCGCATGCAGCGCGAAGGTTTCCGCTCCGTAGTACGGCAGTACCAACCCGACGCCGATCCAGGTGGTCATGACGGCAACATCGGACCGTCGACCCGCGTAGAGGACGAGGAGCCCGAGCGCGATGAATCCGAGCATGGCGAAGGTATGGGCGAGCACCCAGTTCGAGGATGCGAAGGCGTCGACCCCCGCGCTGCCCACCTCGTCCGAGTAAGGGCGCAGTGCGGGATACGCGGCGAACATGACGCCGACGAACAGATACAGGGCTGTACGCATCGGGAGACACCACACCTTTCGAGAGCGACGCTCTCTACAGGAAGCAGTATTCACTCGATGGGTCGACAGTGCAAGAGCACCGCTCTCTATTCGACGATCAGGTCCAGAAATTCCTCGTGTTGCGCCACATATCGCCGGACGTAGGTGCAGATCGGAACGATGCGCCACTGTCGATCGCGCGCAGTGTTCAGCGACGCCCGCACCAGTACGCCGGCCCACCCGCGGTCGCCGTACTCCTCCTTGACGACGGTATGCATGAGCGCGACAACGGGGCCCACGCCGCCGTCGTCACCCTCACCGAAGCGGTAACCGAGAATGCCGACGAGTTCGTCGTCGACGAAGAGGTCGAACCTGTTGTGATCGACGTCGTCCTCGATACGAACGACGGGGCGATCGAGCGGCGCCGCCTCACGGTTCCGCCTGGGGAGAATGTGACTCATGTCACTTATGAGACCAGTGTTGCCCATGTGACGCGAGACGAGTGCATCGATCGTCGCCGAGTCGTGCCCTTAATGTGACCAGCCTTAATGTGACCAGCCTTGATGTAACCAGCCCTACTCGTGACCGAGCGATGTCGTCGGGGATGTCAGAGCGCGACGAGCATGTCGTTGTACTCCGGATTGGCCGCGGCGAAGCGCTGCACGTAGGTGCAGACCGGCTTGACCTTCCAGCCGTAGGAGCGGGCGCTGTCGAGTGCGCGACGCACCAGAATGCCGGCCAGCCCTTGGTGGCCGAAGTCCTCGGTGACGACCGTGTGCATGAAGGACACGACATGAGTGCGCGTTGCGCGCGTGCCGTTTCCCTCCACCTCGTAGAACCCGACGATCCCGACGAGATCGCCGTTCAATCGGAGTTCGAAACGGTTCTGATCCTTGTTGATCGAGACATCAGCGCTAGGAGAGCTTGCAAGCATGGGACGCCTCCTTCGCTGTGTGTGGAGTGATGAACGAATGAAATCGATGTGACGTGCACCACTATTAAACATGCGCGCGGTGGCTCTGTCACCTTTTCTACCAACAAACCTTCGGATGCGTAGGTTTGTCCGTCGAACACGACACGAATGCTGGTACGGATCATAAGCGTCCCTGTTCGCCGTTGTGATACAACAACATTCAAGACCGGCCCATGTTTTCTCCACGTCTTCGACAATCCGATCAACCTGCCGAGACCACCGTCCCCCTGCCCGCCGGTACTGTCTTCTCTCGTGAAGTTCCTACCGCTCACGCCCAACGGCGAGACTCCTGTCCGCGCGCTGACCATCGCCGGAACCGACTCCGGCGGCGGTGCCGGAATCCAGGCGGACAGTCGGACGATGGCGCTGCTCGGTGTCCACGCGTGCGTTGCCGTCGCCGCGGTCACGGTCCAGAACACCGTCGGCGTGACGGGCTTCCACGAGATCCCGCCGGACGTCGTCGCAGCGCAGGTTCGCTCGGTGGTGTCCGATATCGGTGTCGGCGCAGCGAAGACCGGAATGCTGGCCTCCACCGCGATCATCGAGGCGGTCACGGCCGTCTGCACCGAGGTGGGCATCGGGCGGGATCAGCCGGTCCCTCTGGTGGTCGATCCGGTGTGCGCGTCGATGCACGGCGATCCACTACTGCACGCCGAAGCCCTCGACGCCATCCGCCACACCCTGTTTCCCATCGCCTCGCTGGTGACCCCCAACCTCGACGAGATTCGGCTCATCACCGGCATCGACGTGGTCGACGACTCCACCGCGCGCCGCGCCGCCGAGGCCCTGCACGGGTTGGGCGCGCAGTGGGCCCTGGTCAAGGGCGGTCACCTGAGAACATCCACACACAGCACCGACCTGCTGTTCGACGGCGACACATTCCTCGAGTTCACCAGCGAGCGCATCGCTACCGGCAACGATCACGGCGGCGGCGACACCCTGGCCGCATCGATCGCATCGGCGCTGGCACACGGATACTCCATGCCCGACGCGGTGGCGTTCGGCAAGGAATGGGTCACCCGATGCCTTGCCGCGTCCTACGACCTGGGCGCGGGCCACGGCCCGGTGTCACCGCTGTGGCGACTGCACGAGTCGGAGGATGCGTAGGTCGTCGGGTGCGCCCTTGATCTTCGGGGCGAAGAAGCTGCGGCGATAGGGCTTGGAGACCACGCGCAACGCGTCGAGCACCTCCGGTGACACTGCGTCCAGTGCGGCGGCGGAGATCATGATGTTGCCGTTCCCGCCGGTCTGCATCACGCGGGCGGCGACGGTGACGTCGACGCCCAGCCAGTCCGAACCGACCTGACGCGGACTGCCGGTGTGAATACCGACCCGCATCGTCGGGGTGTAGCCGTCGACGTTCACGCCGGTCAGTGCTTCTCGTGCCGCGAACACGGCTTCGACGGCCTTGCCCGAATCGGCGAAGACTGCCATGATGCCGTCGCCCAGTCTCTTGACGACGTGCCCGCCGCGGACCGTGACCTCGGGTTCGACGGCTTTGGAGACCCTGCGGAGCAGCGTCAGTGTGGCGGTGTCCCCCGCGCGGAGCGACCACGACGAGAATCCGACGAGGTCCGTGAAGACGATGGTGACGTCGCGTTCGCCGCGACCTCGCCCTGCGCGTTCGAGAATCGCCTGCCACAGCTGCAGAGCCCCGAGTCCCACTTCGCGGGATGCGCCCGGTTCGTCGTCGAGTCCGTTCGCAGCCAGGAATCTGTCTGCGACGCGGGCCACGGCCAGTGCTCGTCCGGGACCGTCGATCGACAGGGGATCACCGAACGTGGGGTCACCGGGTAAGGCGCGACGCACACGCCGAACCGCCCCGACCACCGTGGGCGCTCGGTTGGTGGTGCGGACCCACTTCACCACCGAATCGACGACTGCGTTCACAACATCGAGCGTAACCCACGGTTACACATACTTACCCTCATCCTTCGGCACGTGCGGCCTCGCGCTCGGCTCCGACCGGTACCCCGTTGGGGCCCTCCACCGACTGCGCGTAGACGCCGATTCCGTAGGCAACCGCCGCGCCGTTCTTCGCCAGTGCGGCGCGGTCGACGTTCGCCAAGGTGTCCTGGTCTGTGTGGTAGTTCTCGTCGAACGTCTGATCCGCGGTGCCGCCCCACTTCTCGGCCTGCTCGGCAGTCTTGTTCTCGTCCGCGCCACTGAAGACGCCACCGGCCGGGATTCCGACCTCGATGAACGGGCCGTAATCCGATCGGCCGTCGAAATCGGTTCCGTCGACGGCGGTGCCCTCGTCGGCCAGTCGCTCGACGAAGGTCCGCTCGATGGCGTCGGATCCGGCCGGTCCGGCGGGCTCACCCACCTGGTCGGAATCGTCTCCGTCGTAGGCGAGGTAGCCGGCGTTGTTGGAGCCGATCATGTCGAAGTTCAAGTACAGCGCGATGTTTCGCTTGTCCTCGTCGGACAGGCCCTCGACGTACTTCGTGGAACCGACGAGACCGTTCTCCTCGGCACCCCAGAACGCGAAGCGCACCGCATTGGTGACCTCGGGTGCACTACCCATCTGCAGTGCGGTTTCCAGCACTGCCGCTGTGCCGGTGCCGTTGTCGTTGATGCCGGGGCCCTCGGGGACGCTGTCGAGGTGCGCGCCGGTGACCACCACGTTCTCGGTCGACCCGGTGGTGGTCTGCGCAATGATGTTGCGGCTCATGGTCGTGTCGGTTTCGGTCACCAGGGTCAGCGTCACCTCGGGTGCGGCGAGAACGGCCGCACCGTCCTCCTGACTCACGCCGCCGGTCGGAATCTGTGCGGTCTCGGCATCACCGAGCGTCCCCGAATCGAGCGGACCCGGTTCGTTGTTGACGATGATCGCCGCGGCCGCACCCAGTTCTGCTGCGACGGTTTGCTTCACCCCGAACGGGCACACGCCGCGCGGAACCACCGCAACGGCTCCGGCCAGGTCGAGGCCGGCGTAATCGGTTGCCTCACAGCCGTCTGCATCGGCGGGAGCACCGACGACGCGTGCGGTGATCCCCTCGGCGGTGGTGGTGGGTGAGTAACTGAGCGCGAACACCGGGATCTCGGTGCCCGCCAGAGACAGAGTTTGGGTCTGCGCCTCGAAGGTCTCGAACTCGAATTCCGGGGTGGTGACCTCGAACCCGGCCGATTCGAGTTGTGAGACAACGTAATCGACGCTCGCGTCGTATCCGGCGGTGCCGGCGGCGCGGTTGCCGTCGTGTTCGGCGGCAATGCTCTCGAGCTCTTCAAGGTGGCCCACCAAGGCGTCCTCGGTGACCGCGGCAGACAGGCCCTGCCCGTCGGGTGTCGCGAAAACTCTGGCCGGTTGCTCGTCCGAGGTGGACGAGCAACCGGCCAGAATCAAGACAGTGACGGCGCTACCTGCAAGCAAGGAAATCCGCATAGCGGACACCATACCCAGAGAGGCCTCGCGCGTCAGGCGTCCCGACGATTGACGACCAACACTGCTGCGCCGAAAACCACCGCGGTGAAGACGACGAAGTAGATCAGGCTGCCGATCGGGCCCCAGTGAAAGTCGATTCCGCCGCTGGAGCCGAGGAAGTGGTTGGCATTGAGGAACGGCAGGAACGGCTGGATCTTGTCGCCGACCGTCGGAATCACCCCGACGAGGTTCTCGATGAGCAGTGGCCACAGCAGCAGGATGGCAATTGCTCCGGCGGACTGCCGCATGAGAGCGCCGACGCCGATGGCCAGAACCACCTGGACGAACGCCAGGATGGCGGTGCCGTACAGGATGCGCCAGGTTCCATCGATGTCGAAGCCCAGCAGCGCACCTGCCTGCTCACCGGCGAGCGCCTTGGCGAGGTAGAGCCCGATGACGGCGAGCACGAACGACAGGATCGCACCGTAGACACCGACCAGCAGGGCCTTGGCCGCCAGCACCGATCCTCGGTTGGTCACGGCCTGGAACGTGGTGCGGATGAGTCCGAAACGGTACTCGCTGGTCACGGTCAACGCGGCCAGGATCATCAGCACCATCGAACCGAACGTTCCGACGCCGAGTCCTACGACGTCGGCTGCCGTCGTGGGCGGAATGCCCTCGGGCGCATCGGTGTCGGTGGCCAACTGTGCAGCCCACCCCAGTATTGCCGCGAACCCGAGACCGAGCACCACGATGATCGCGCTGCACCACCACGGCGACTTGGTCGAGGTGAACTTGATTCTTTCTGCTGCCAAGACGCCCATCAGAGTGCACCGCCCATTGCTTGCTGATTGTTGGGGTTTTCGGCTCCCGCGCCGTGATATTGCACTGTGTCTCCGGTGAGTTTCATGAATGCTTCCTCGAGCGAGCCGCGCTGAGAGGCCAACTCGTGCAATGTGATTCCAGCTCGACCGGCGATGTCGCCGATCGCGTCGGTCGTGGAGTTCAGCACCACCAACGAGGGCTGAAGTTCGTCTGTCTTGTCCGGCTCGCGCACGGTGAGACCGGCGGTGGTCAGGGCCTGGCGGAGTCCGTCGAGCTGCGGGCTGCGCACGCGTACCGATGCTTCGGAAGCATGGTCGATGAATTCCTGCACCGTGGAATCGGAGATCAACTTGCCGCGTCCGATGACGATGAGGTGCTCTGCGGTCTGCGCCATCTCCGAGAGCAGGTGGCTCGAGACCAGAACGGTGCGGCCCTCGGCTGCCAAGCGCTGCATGAACTTTCGGATCCAGACGATGCCCTCGGGATCGAGTCCGTTGACCGGCTCGTCGAACAGCAGCACCTTGGGGTCACCGAGCAATGCGCCCGCGAGTCCGAGCCGCTGCGACATACCGAGCGAGAAGCCGCCCGCATTCTTCTTCGCGACCTCGGACAGGCCCACCAGGCGCAGTACCTCGTCGACGCGCGACTTCGGAATGCCGTTGGAGGCCGCCATCCACTCGAGATGCGCACGCGCCGAGCGATTGGGGTGCACCCACTTGGCGTCGAGCAGAGCGCCGACGGTACGCAGTGGCTGCTTCAGGTGGCTGTAGCTCTTGCCCTCGATGGTCGCCGTTCCCGAGGTGGGGCGGTCGAGACCGAGAATCATCCGCATCGTGGTCGATTTGCCTGCGCCGTTGGGGCCGAGGAATCCGGTCACGATGCCGGGCTTGATGGTGAAGGTGAGGTTGTCGACCGCCGTCACCGCGCCGTACTGCTTGGTCAGTCCTGTCACTTCGATCATGGGTCAACCTTCCCCCATCGACAGCGTCCGCACATCGACCCACAGTCGTCAGTTGCATCATCCTTTCGGATGACCCAACCCTGAGACAGTCGGTCACTTCGGCGGCACGCGGTCACTTCGGCGGCACGCGGTCATATGAGCGTCGGCGGCGTCGGCGGCACGCAGCCATATGAGCGTCGGCGGCATCGCGGCACGCGGCCACCTGGGCCAGGCCGCAAAAGCGCGCGCGTTTGCCAGATGCGCGCGGAATCGCCCCAGTATCCGCCACTATTCCGCACGCGTTTCACGAACGCGCGCGCGTTTGCCGGAGGTGAGGAGGCAGCGGCGTCGGCGGCACGCAGCCATATGAGTGTCGGCGGCGTCGGCGACACACGGCCATATGAGCGTCGGCGGCATCGCGGCACGCGGCCACCTGGGCCACGCTCAATGTCAAGCTGTCTGGAGTCGGTTGTTGTTGATTCCGACTGTTGCGGGCGGTTGTGGTGTGCAGGGGCGG
>NZ_JAWLKF010000007.1:180275-227570 GCF_033042195.1 Rhodococcus cerastii | reverse complement strand
CACAACACGGGTACGACACGCCCGAGCTGCGGCTACGCCGCCTCACCGAATGTCCACCACCCCACGGGACTTACCCGTGGAAGATCGCTCCCGGCTCGATCCGGGTCAAGGCTCTAAATCGAGATGGCTCCGTTCACTTGGGGACACGCCAACCTCTCAGGTGATTAATCCGACGGGGATTACCCGAAACCATGTACCAGGTACTGCACGTACCTGATACTGTGCGAACACCTTATCGCGACGAGCTGCGCAGACAGAAGAGGAGAGACCGGTATCTATACAGAAATTGCTGGTCGAGCGACAGCCAGTCTTGTGACCTTTGGAAATTCGATTGCCCTCGCCGGCCAGGCATTGCGGTGGGCCGTGCGCGATATTGTCACCGGACGGTTTCCGTTTCGGGAGTTTGTCACACAGACGTGGTTCGTCATCACCGTAACGACGTTGCCAGCGATCCTGGTCGCGATCCCGTTCGGCGTTATCGTCTCGGTGCAGGTCGGAAGTCTAACCCAGCAGGTCGGGGCCACATCTATCGCCGGAGCCGCCGGTGGACTCGGGATCATTCAGCAGGGGGCACCGATCGTCACCGCGCTCCTGCTCGGTGGTGCGGCAGGGTCGGCCATCGCCTCTGACCTTGGCGCACGCACCGTCCGTGAAGAAATCGATGCCATGGAGACGCTCGGACTAAATTCGACACGTCGACTCGTCGCACCTCGATTCGTCGCGGTTCTCATCGTCGCTCCGATGTTATGCATGCTCATCGTGTTTACCGGTCTCGTGGCCGGCTACATCCTTAGCGTCAACGTCCAGGGCATCACGCCGGGGAGCTACGTCGCATCGTTCGCATCGTTCGCATCATCGGCGGACATCCTTGTAGCGCTGATCAAGTCAGTGGTGTTCGGTCTCGTGGTCGTGACAATCGCGTGTCATCGGGGCCTGTCCACGAAAGGTGGCCCCAAAGGTGTGGCCACATCTGTCAACGCCACCGTGGTCCTAGGGGTAGTGGCGTGCTTCGTCATCAACGTGTTCATCACCCAACTGACCATCATGTTCGTCCCGCAGACCATCGGATGACGGAGAACACGTGACCGCAGTACCATCCACCCGTTATAGTTTTGTTACTCGTCCGATCGTGCGTGCTGTGACACCCCTCGCTGAGGTCCCCGCGCAGCTCGGGCACATTACAACATTCACCATCGACACCGTCGCCGGAATTCGGCACGTCGCAACCACCTATCGACGACAGACGTTTTTATTCATACAGGAGTTTGCCTGGGGACGAGGCGCTGTACTGGTCGGCGGGGGTACCGCGATCGTGCTTGTGATTCTCGGAATGGCTGTCGGGGCGTCCATCGGCATCCAGGGCTACGCCTCGCTAGACCTGGTCGGGATGGGGTCTCTTACGGGATTCATTTCGTCATACGCCAACACTCGAGAGTTGGCACCGATGATCGCCGCGATCGGTTTCGCAGCCCAGGCCGGCTGTCGCCTCACTGCGGAAATAGGTTCGATGCGTATCGCCGAAGAGATCGATGCGCTCGAGTCGATGGCGGTGCGGCCGATTCCGTACATCGTCAGCACGCGTGTGGTCGCGGCGATCACTACCATCATCCCCCTCTACATCGTAACGCTGATACTCAGTTTCGGCGCGGCCAAGCTGGTCGTCATCCTTTTACACGGCCAGTCGGGTGGCACCTATGACTTCTATTTCGATGCGTTCCTCAAACCGCAGGATTTGGCGTTCTCAGTAATCAAGGTCCTCGTTTTCGTGGTGTCGGTCGTCATCATCCACAGCTACCAGGGTTACTACGCCAGCGGCGGAGCAGAAGGCGTCGGCCGCGCGTCTGGTCGAGCGATCCGCAGCAGTCTCATCATCATCGTCGTGGAGGACATGATCTTAACCCTGTTGATGTGGGGTTTCGATTCGGGCGTCAAGATTTCGGGCTAGGAGTTCAAGTGGCTGTATTTCAAGATCCATCAGGACGCGCGCCCTCACTGGCGAACTTGACCCTGCGCGGGATCGGGGTTCTCGTCGTAGTGACGGTTGCCGGCTATCTTCTGGCGGGCAACGCGACCGGAAAATATGAAGACAACACGACAGTGACGATCACCACCGACGCGGTTGGTGACGGGTTGAAGGGCGGATCGGAGGTGAAGTATCGGGGCTTCACGGTGGGCAAGGTGTCCTCGGTGTCGGGGCGCGACCAAAGTGTAAATGTGAAAATCGAGCTCACCGGAGTGAACGACGACATCCGGTTGCGTCAGGGCATGGCCGTGAATTACACGTCCGCCAGCGCGCTGGGGCCGACGGCACTGGAGATTGTCGACCCCGGGCGGGGAGTCCTCATCCGTGATGGCGGCAGCGTCTATGTGAGCAAGCTGCAGTCCGAACACACTTCGGTATCGACCCTGATTCGAAAACTCTCGAAGCTGGTCGATGCTCTCGATCAGCCGGCGTTCAATTCTGTGGTGAAGTTTGTCGTCGATGATTCCCAAACGTTTGCCGATGCCGGCCAGCTCATGTTCCAGATCGCGCAGCTCACTCGGGACGTTCAACAGCGGCCAGTGGGCCAGGATTTGGCGATCGCGGCAGACCTGTCCCAGGGCGTTGCCGACTTCATGACGCCGTTCGTTCCGGGCATCCTCATAAACGTCGACGTCGCTGACTTCTTCGCCACCGACGAGGCCATCAATCAGGCCACAGGCAACCTCAACAGCACCGGCGCGGTTCTGTTCGGGGGACTGGGAGGACTGTTGAGCGAAAACTACCCGGCGTTGAGTTCGGTACTGGACGTCGGCCTCGATCTGGCGAGGCCGGTCGCCAGATCGGCATCGGGACTCGCGCAGACCATTTACACCATCCCGCAGATCCTGGACAGCATCGACAACGCCACGCCGCAAGTCGGCGAGCGAGTACAACTTCAGGTCGCCCTGGTAGTGCAGACGTCACCTGCGCTGCAGAGCGCGCTTGCAGCAGGAGGACCAAGAAGATGAAGCTCAAGTCGTTAATTCCCACCATCGTCAAGATCGTCGCGTTCGCCGCAGTCATCGGCGTTCTCACCTACGTGATCATCGCCATCCTCGAACCCAGCTCGGACGGAGCGAGTTCTGAACGGTCTGCGGTCTTCTCCGATGCATCTGGGCTCAAGCCTCGCGACGGTGTGCGTTTGGCGGGAGTAAAGGTCGGTTATGTGACGGCGATCGGCCTGAAAGGGCCCACCGCGGTCGTTCATTTCCAACTGAACAACGACGTCGCGATCACGTCGAGCACCACCGCCGCCGTGCGTTATCAGAATCTTCTCGGACAGCGATATGTCGAATTGATCGGTGCGGCACAGGGAAAGACACAGGGGGCGGCGCTCACACAGGTGGCACTCGACAAGACCGTTCCCTCATTTGATGTGTCCACCTTGTTCAACGGGTTCAAGCCGGTGTTCGACACGCTTAACGCCGACGAGATCAATGAACTGCAGTCCAACTTGTTGCGCGTTGCTCAAGGTGATGGGAGGGGTATATCGCCTGTTCTGGAGCAGGTCGCCAACATCACCGCCTACGGGGACCAGCGGTCTGAGATCATCACGAATATCGTGACGAGTCTCGGCCAGGTCTCCGACCAACTCGAAGGCCGCTCGGCGCAGCTGGTCGAACTCGTCGACCAGCTGGGATCGATCGTCGACGCCTTCAGCCGCGTGAGTGACCGGTTGCGGGAGTCGCTGGGCGAGGTCAACCGGTCCATGGAGAAAACTGTCATCGCCGGGGAGCAACTTGACTCAACGTACGACCAGAGTTTCGCGACGATCTATCAGCGTCTGGCGCGAGAACCCGGGGAGTTGGAGGGGCTGCTGAATGGCGCGATACTGCTCAAGCCCCTTATGGACTCGCTGAACGCTTCGACGAATTCCACGCCGAGTGAGGCACGATGTTCGAAAGGCCTTCTGCCCCTGCCGGATACAGCCACGATTGCGCTTATGGGGCAACGATTGGTGGTGTGTAAGTGAGGTTGTTCAGTCGAAATCGACCGCATCACCAGTCCGAACGCAGACGCGACCTCATCGTCGCCGCTGTGGTGGTGGTGACCGTGGTGGTCGGTCTGGTAATCGCCGGGACCGTGTATATCGCACCGCCCGGCCAAAAGGTGTACTCGGCTCAACTGGTCAACACCGGAGGGCTGGAGTCGGGTGATCAGGTGCGTATAGCGGGGATAAGACAGGGAACGGTGTCGTCGGTGGACCTCGCGGGAACGTTTATCACAGTCGAATTTCGACTCGACGACTCAGTGCCAGTCCGTTCGGATGCCACCGCAGCGGTTCGCCTGATCACGCCGATCGGCGGGCGAGTTCTCGATCTGGACCCAGGGTCAGGACCGACCTCGCTGTCGGGGGCGATCCCCCTTGTTCAGACATCGAGTACTTACGACATTTCGGACACGCTCGAGACGACGACGCCGGTGTTCCGCGATGTAAAGGGCGTCGATCTCCGTCAGACTGCGTCGCTGCTGCAGAATGCGTTCTCCGACGGCAACACAAACATTCCCGACGCACTGAGGAACACCAGCAGTTTGATGGAACTCTTAGAGCGACAGTACGGTCAGCTCGACAAAGCGGTCGCTCTATCCGATGAATACGTCAACGCTTTCGCCGATCAAAAACAGGTGCTGGTCGACTTTCTCCGTCAACTCAGCTTCCTTGCCAGTACGCTGGGACCTGATATCGATAACGTCCGCGGCGGGTTCGACCTTCTCAGTCGTCTGTTCAAACTTCTCACGAGGCCGCTCGTGGCTTACAGCGATGGAATCGAACCGTCTGTCCAACAATACAAGACGCTCCTCGACAAGGTGTCGTCAGAGCTGCCAGGCTACTCCGATGCCCTGGCCCAGGTTGATCAGATCACTCAGCGCCTCGGCGTCCTCCTCCAGGCGCCGGTCGGTGCGTCGACTACCACAGAACCAGAGGTTCGTGTGTGCATTCCGAGTGGTGACGACAAATGTTGACTACATGGATCCGAAGACTGTTGCTCCTGATCGCCGTGGTGGTTGTGGTGGTCGCTAGTGTGGAAATAGGGGGGAGGGTGTCCGACGACACGCGCTCCCTGTGTGCCGAGTTCACCGACGCATCGGGCCTCTTCGAAGGCAACACAGTAGCCATGCTCGGCAAGAAGATAGGCAGCGTCGTCGGGGTGCACCAGAATAGTGATCAGTCCGGTGTAAGGATCGACATGCGGATCGACAAGAGCGTTCCGCTGCCCGCCGACGTCGGCGCGACTCTGGTGTCGACATCCATCGTGACCGAACGTCAAATCGAGTTCACCAAGCCGTACTCTGATGGAGCCCGATACGAGACGGATCAGTGCATTCCGTTGAGTAAGACGAGAACCCCGCTGGGAATCAGTCAGACGCTCGACTCGATCAGCAACTTGTCCGAGGACCTGGTCAAGGACAACGGCAGGAACACCGACGCGATCTTGCAGTCCCTCGAGCTCGTCTCCCGCAATCTAGAAGGAACGCAGGGTGACGTGGCCGGGATCATCAAGGACTCAGCCACGCTCATCGACGACCCGGCAAAGCGGGATATGCAGATTCGCAGCATCGTCGGGAACCTCGCCGCACTGACGGGGGTGGCAACCGAGAACGACAAAGAGGTGACCGCCCTCTTCGACAACTTCGTAGGTGCCATCGAGGTCATCATCGCGTTCGGCCAGACCTTCGGCTCGGCAGTCGAGTACGCGGGGACGTTCGTTCCGATCCTCTCGAGGTTCGCAACAGATTTCGGTCCCCCGATATTCGCGATCGGTGATGCTGCCGTTCCGCTCATCGCCGACATGGGAGAGCAGCCGGACATGGTGGTAGCGATCGCAGCCCGCACGGCAGACCTCATCGTGAAACACCCCGATGCCAAGTCAATTGTGCAGGCGTTCGCAGTGTCGCTGCCTTTGCGAAGCCTGGTCGGTGGCTGCGCCGCGCCGGTGGCAAACGGAGTCTGCGGGTCCAGCGATGTATCGAGGACGATCGCAGGGATGATGGGGGGAGGGGCCTGATGATCTCG
Organism: Rhodococcus cerastii; assembly: GCF_033042195.1. Lineage (NCBI taxonomy): Bacteria > Bacillati > Actinomycetota > Actinomycetes > Mycobacteriales > Nocardiaceae > Rhodococcus > Rhodococcus cerastii. The sequence goes on along the minus strand of NZ_JAWLKF010000007.1, from coordinate 221,532 downwards.
GTCAATCGCGCATGCCTCGGACCCATGGTGGTCGCACTGATGGCAACGATAGTTTTCGTGACATCGTGTGGGATCAACGCCGACAATCCGCCGACGATAGCGACCTCCGACGCGGACGGTTACGACATCCAGATGGAGTTCACCAGCGCACTCAACTTGCCTGCCCTCGCAAAAGTTCTCTCGGGGGGAATCAGCGTCGGGTTCGTCGAAGATGTCACGTACGAGAACGGGCATGCGGTCGTGAAAGCTCGCATCGACAACACGACTCAGCTGCCGGGGGAATCGCGGGCTGAGCTGCGTCAGGACACTCTCCTTGGTGAGATCTACGTTGCCATCCTTCCCCCAGCCGAGCCGTCGACGGGTGCCTTGCTGCGGTCGGGTTCGGTGATCCCGTTGGCACGGACCGAGCCGGCAGCAAATGTCGAGGACGTCATGCGCGGGATGTCGAATGTCCTCGGGGGCGGTGAGCTCGACAAGATCCACACCGCGATCTCGACATTGAACACCACGTTCCCCAAGGACTTGCAGCAATTCGACGCCCTATACCAGACAACGCTGGAGACCGTCTCGGAGGTCTCCTCGAATACCGACAAACTCGACGTAGTGTTGAGGTCGGCGGATCAGACTCTGAAAGTGATCTTGGACGATCCGTCGGGAATCGACCGGATGCTGACCAAGGGCGGACGCAACTTTTCTGGCCTCGGCTACTCCCTGATCGAGGTCGCGTTACTCATCGCCAACTTGCGTGATTTCGCAGTGTCCGCGGGCAGGATCGTGGATCCGGAGTACTTACGGATAAAGGAGTCAGTGGCCGGGATCGCCCCGGTGATCGATTCGATCGCCAACTCCGACATCTACTCGAAGTCCGTCACGGAGCAGGCAACGAGCGTCATCCGCGACAAACTCATTCCATTCGTGCGGTCGCCCGACATTAACCTCTCGGACATCTCCATCGATGGTCGGGACCTAGCGCGGCGTGACGCCGAATCCTTCATAACCGTGTTGAGATCAATCGGAATGATGCCGTGAACCGCAGCAGCACGCTCATATCGATACTGGCTCTCGCCGTCGTGTTCGTCGTAGGGCTCGGCTACCTCGTCGTCGGCGTGGCACACATCAACCCCACCCGCTCCGAGTACTCCTTAACCGCCATCATCGACAGCTCAGGCGGTCTGCTGGACACATCGCCGGTGATGGTGCGGGGGGTACCCGTCGGAAAGGTGTCCTCGATCAACGTCGCGGATTCGGCAATTAAGGTCGAGATGACGATTGATTCCGACCACAAGATCCCCCAGGACAGCGAGATGTCTATCCAGAATCTGTCGCTCGCGGGGGAACAGTACATCAACTTCGTGCCCGCGGGCACGGCAACCGGTGGGTACTTCGATAACGGAGACGTGGTGCCCGCGGACGCGGTGCACGTGTCGCAATCGGTTCCCCAGGTGTTGCCAAAGTTGGCTGCAGTGGCAGATGGGCTCGACCCGGAATCGATCGAGTCCATCAACAAGACCGTCGCCGAGGCCGTCGCCGGACGGCAGGACGACCTCGACACGATCGGCGACATGATGCACCGTGTAGTCGATTTCGTCGGCAAAGATGGGTCCGTCCGGGTGACCGCAGACAACGCCGAGTTCCTGCTCGGCCTCTTGGCCGATGCCGGGGACGTCCTCAGTACGGCATCTGTACGCACCCCTGACGCCGTGAACGGGCTGGCGCGGATTCAACGGGCGTTCATCAGGTTCACAACCACCTCGTACGACAAGTGGCCTCCCGTGTTGAAGCTTGTGGAAAAGCTCAACGGCTATATTCAGATCCTGCAGCCGGATCTGCTGACGATCACCCGGGCGGTGAAACCGGCGACCGAGAAAGTTGCCGACACATACGTCGACTTCGGGTCGATCGGCGACCTCCTCGGCCGGACTTTCCCGGCGTCGCGACCAGGTCGCGCCGAGGTCCCCGTCACCGTGTCGCCGCCACTACGGTGACGCCCCGTCCGCAAGCGACTGTCACCGTTATTACACAGAAGGTCCCACATGACAAATGACGACCGAACGAAACCGCACCCCGAGCCCACTGAAGTCGAGGACAGCGCGGCCGCAGCGACGCCGGATGGCGATCTACTGATGGACGAAAACGCCCCAGCCGCGTCCGCCGTAGCCACGGCTGGGGCTGGAGACAGCGACGTCGACCCCCCCTCGCCAGGTGGGCACCGCTGGTCAGCATCGCCGCGATCACGTGCCGTGGTGGTTTCGGCCGTGATCGTGGTGCTCGCTGTGCTGGCCGGCGTGTTCGCCTACCTCTACCTCGAGGCCGACGAAGCGAAGTCGGTATTGGAAAACGACGCCGCGCAACGGGCCGCCGCGGCGAAGGCCGCCTCGGATTACACGACCAGATCCCTGACCTACAGCTACCAGAACACCGACGCCTTTTTCGCGGCAGTCAAAGAGGACGCGGGTGAGGCTCTAGTCAAGCGGTACGACGAGGTTCGGCCGACGCTGACCCAGATTATCCAGCAGGCCCAGGTGCAGGCGTCGGGACGCGTTCTGGCCACCAGCGTCACCGGTGAAACCGGTGACGCCGACGGAGAATACACGGTGATGGTCTTCGCGAGCCAGAAGACGCAGAACGTGCAGAATCCACAACCGAGTGAACTGCCGACATTGTTGAAGGTGGTCGTGACGAAAACCGCCCAGGGCTGGCAGATTCAGGACTATGGCCCAGCTGAATGAGACGGCTGCTCCGCAGAAGGAGTTCCACGAAGAGCAAGATGCAGGACGGTACTCATTCTTCGACGCGGTCGCAGATGTCGGCGGGGTCGACGCCGGTGAGGAGTTGGGTGATCTCTTCGGGTGGCGGGTGCCCCCTCGATCGGGTCAGTGATCCGTCCCGGTGTTTCCGGAGGGTTCGTCTCAGGGAAAGATGAAACCTCATGGCAGCAGGATCGAAGCGGTACTCGGCGGAGTTGAAGAAGGATGCCGTCGACATGGTGGCTCGGTTGGTGGCGCAGGGCGATACCGAGTGGGCGGCGATGCGCAAGACCGCGGATTTGCTCGGTGTGGGCGCCGCTGAGACCGTTCGTCAGTGGGTTCGGAAGGTACCCGTCGACGGCCCGGGCAGCACTGTCGAGTTACGTGCCGACGCCGAGGTCATCAGGAAGTTGCGTCAGGAGAACGCCGAACTCAAACGGGCCAACGGGATACTCAAGGCGGCGTCAGCTTTTTTCGCGGCCGAAATCGACCGGCCACACCGATAATTGTGGACTTCATCGGCACTCACCAGGGAAACCGGGTGGGTGCCGATGGTCTTGTCTGGGGTGTCGACTCGATGTGCACGGTGCTCTCCGAGCACGGTATGCACATCGCCCCGTCCACGTACTACGACCATGTCACTCGGGTGCCGTGTGCCCGAATACTGTCCGATGCACATGTCATCGATGCCATTCACATGCTCCGGACGCGGCAACCGCTCGCACGGGTTCTCGGTTCGCGGAAGACCTGGATTATGTTGCGCAGCAGCGGTATCGAGGTAGCTCGATGTACCGTCGAACGACTGATGCGGGAAATGAGGTGGCACGGTGCGCTCAAAAAGAAAGCGGGTCCGCACCACCGTCGCCGATCCGACCCACCCGCGGGCCGAGGATCTGGTGAAGCGCCGGTTCACCGCGGTGGCACCGAACCGGCTGTGGGTCGCCGATTTCACCTAATGCCGCACGATGTCGGGGTGGGCGTTCACGGCGTTCGTCGTCGATGTGTTCGCCCGGAAGATCGTCGGGTGGAAGGTCGCATCGGAGATGACCACCAGCCTCGTCGATACCGCCATCACTAACGCGATTGATTCCCGAAAACGTTCTGGTGTAACTGCTTTGAGTAATCTGATCCACCACAGTGGCGCTGGATCCCAGTACACGGCGATCGCATTCGGGCAGCGTTTGGCGCAGGAGGGCATCGCGGCGTCGATCGGAACGGTCGGCGACAGTTACGACAATGCCCTTGCCGAATCGGTGAACGCCGACTACAAGAATGAGCTCGTCGACAACGGCCCTCGCTTCCCCGGTGCCGCGGAATTGTCGTTGGCCACCGCACAGTGGGTCGCGTTCTACAACCGCGAACGCCCCCACAGCTACTGCCACGACCTCACGCCCGACCACGCCGAGCAACTCCACTACGATCGCACGCGCACCCTCAATCCGGAGGAGGCACTCACGCAGTGAGCCCTCCGGAAATGCCGGGACGGATCACAGTTTGCGAGTGGTCGAACACCGACAGAATCGGGAATGTCGGGATTTTGCAGGCCTCCTCGCCGTGCCGACGGTCGAAGACACAGCGATGGTCACCACGGCGCTGAAGACGGCGTTGCGGCGACGAGATCACGGTGGACACCGCGTCGGCTCAGGGCTCATCCATCACAGCGATGCCGGCAGTCAGGGCGGATTTAACCTGTCGTCGCAACACAGTGCCGTGAAGCCGAGTTCATCTGCTCTGCAAGCACTTCCGCTGGGGTTCGCCACCCAAGTGTTTTGCGCGGGCGGTTGTTGAGTGCATCCGTCACGGCCTGAACGTCACTTCGACGGTATCGAGCGAGATCGGTTCCCTTCGGAAAGTATTGTCGCAACAATCCATTGGTGTTTTCGTTCGTTCCCTGCTGCCAGGGGCTGTACGGGTCGCAGAAGTACACACGGATCCCGGTTTCTGCGGTCAACTCCGCATGACGTGCAAGCTCCGCCGCGGTCCCAGGTCACCGATCTGCGCAGGTGCTCCGGCAGCGGTGTCATCGCAGCCTGGAGTGCATCGCAGACCGACTGACATGTATGGGCCCAGGACATCTTTGACCGATTGTCATCGACACATCGTTACCCGCTTCTGGGGCGGTGGGCGTTGAAGTTCCGAATGGCTTTGGTTGAGGTTCGCGCGTAGACGCCGAGCTCGGTGGTTCCGTCGAGGACCCGAAAGTAGTTGTCTTCGACCACGACAGTCACGATGGTTCCGGCATGGGTACGGCCGACCTTGAGCAGCTGACCGGTCACCATGACCCGGCCGTCTTTCGGGACGCGTCGCTGTACGGTCTGCGGTCCGGCCGGCGGCGGCGCGGGCAACGTTCCCGTAGCTTCCCGTGCGCCGGTCAGACCCGCGAGCTGGCTGGCATCGAGCGGGTTCGGCAGTGTCGCGAGCAGGACGTTGTCGACACTGGCGTGGATCAGCCCTGAGGCGATTCGCAGCGTCACTCGTGTTCCCGCTCTGTCGGCTCCGAGGTGAAGTCGGTGACCGGCGAGGATGACGGTTCCGTCTCGTCCTGCGGTTCGGTCGACCTCGATCGGTCTCGGTTTGGTGGGCAGGACTGCGGTGTCTACTGCCGCTGTTGCCGGAGATGGTCGGCCCTGGCGTGTGCCGCGCATGGCGAGGCGTTCGAGGTCGGTGTGGGTCAGTCGCGAGCGCACTGTCTTGATCACGGTGTCGTCGAGGATGACATGAATGCTGACCAGGTCGATCCACAGGGTGACGGTCCGTCCGGCGTGGTTGCTTCCGATCCACAATTGTTGCGCTCCAGCGACATTGGTCACGCCGCTCGGTGGTACCTGGGTGTCGAGCTCGATTGCACTGCTGCTTCTTTCACGGCCCACCGTTGTCAGGCTGGAGCTTGCAGCGGTGAGAGTTGATGACGAATCGGACTGGCCGTTGTCGGTTGTTCCGTCGTGATGCTCGTGGTGGGCTCGCGCACGGAACAAACTCGCGGGTGTTGCCATGTCCAGACTCTGGTGGGGCCGCAGGGTGTTGTAGGCGTGCACCCATTCGTCGAGGGCGGCTTGGGCAGCAGCGATGTCGGCGAATGCGCCTGCCTCATCGAGGAATTCACGACGAAGGGTTCTGTGGAATCGTTCGATCTTGCCAGTTGTGGTGGGTGAATGGCGTCGGGTCAGTCGTGCGGTGATCCCGAATTCTCGGCATGTTCGCTCGAACAGCACTTCGGCCGGCAGCGGCCGAGTGTGTTTACCGGTGAATTGCTTCCCGTTGTCGGTGAGTACCTCGAACGGCGAACCCCACTTGTGGATGGCAGCGATGAATGCTTCACATACTGCGTTCCCGGAGGGGTGCTCGAGGACGGTTGCGGTCACGATGAATCGTGAGTGGTCGTCGATTCCGGTCAGCATTTTGCACTCGCGTCCGCCGACGAGGAACATTCCGCCGACGAGGTCGAGCTGCCATAGGTGCATCGGCGCTTCGCGCTGCCAACGTTTGTAGACTCGTTTATGTTGTTGCTCTTGATGATTGACCAAGCCGTTGCGGACGAGCGTTCGGTGGACGGTCGCGCGAGATGGGGTTCGGTCTCCGATTTCTTTGCTTAGCTCGAAGCAGATGCGGCGTGCGCCCCACCGCCGGTGATGTCGTCGCATCTCGCAGATGAGGGCTTCGATGTCGGGCTGGATACGGTTCGGGCTCGCATGTGGTCGTCTCGACGAGTCGACAAGTCCGTCGATACCCGAGTTTTCGTATCGCTTGCGCCACGCTGTGACGGTCTGTCTGGAGACGCCGAATCGCTCGGCGACGTCGCTGACCGGTGAGCCGTCGTTGACCTCGGTAATTGCTCGGAAAGCGGACCTGGACAGTGAGTCGTTCGGCGATGTTGGCATCGGATTCGAGGGGCTGAGGGGAAGGCACACCCAACGATCACCAAAGCTGGTGAAGCGTCAGATATGTGCCGATGACGTTCCGTCAAAGATGTGTTGAACCTTTACACGTCACCGACTCCGATCCGTAACCGGACAACGCCGGCCCGTTCTTCACCGGGGGCGCATCCCCGTACCCATCCTTACGTGGCAGATGCAGCAACGTGGTGAATCTGCTGGTGCGTTCGACAAGCGTACCCACTGTGGACCTGCCCAGCCCGATGATCAGACCTCCTTCCCAATGCCCTGGCGTTTTGCGATCAGCGACTTCGTCTGGCCGCGAGCCGATGGTGACGTCATCGGTGATGAATCCGGTGCGGAGCTTCTTCGCTCGCGCCCTCGGCTCGCGCAATGCTCGTCCGGTGCGCAGGCACGCCACCAACTCTCTATCCTGCGCTCCACGTCCTTCGATGCAGAGGGATTGGTAGATCGCTTCGTGGGAAATGCGCATCGACTCGTCGTCCGGGAAGTCGATCGGCAGGCGGTTGGCGACCTGTGCCGGGCTCATGCGCTGGCCCATCGTCGGTCCGCTCTCCGTGCCTTGTTGCGTCCCTTCCACGATGCGAACGGGCCGACAACCTCACCGTTTTCGTCGCGGATCACGCCCGAGAGCACTTCCTGTACGTACTCTCGAAGAGGTTCGTGTTCAACGAGTTTGGCTACCTTGGGTCGCCTTGCCGCAAGATCGGCTTCCATTGCGCCACTGATGTGCGGTACTCGACCTTGCCGCCGCGGGTGGCAGCGTTGCGGCGGAGTTCTCGCGAGATCGTCGACGGTGATCGCCCCGATCTGGTCTGCGATATCTCGCATGCTCATACCGTTCGCGCGAAGCAGGGCAATCTCCTCACGTTCGTGAAGGTCAGATACCTCCCCGTGGGCGGGGCCAAGTCAATCGGCGGCATACCTCCAGCGTGACGGAACCACCGTGAACCCACCGGCCCCGACACGCCGCAAGCGGTGCCGCGTCTTCACTGGTCAACCCCAACGCGATCTGCGCCCAGAACTCGCGTTCGAGATCTCGGCGTACCGGCGGACGACCCGGAGATTTCATCACCGCCCGCCCAGTCAACGTCGCCGCCCATTCTGGTGGTCGTCCCATCGAAACACCCTCCATCCCTTGAGGTGTTGCGTCGACCGGTTGAACCTGGTCAGTACACGTCGATCGCGTTCGCGGAAACGCTTGCGCTCGAGGGGATTGCGGCACCGATCGGCAGCGTCGGGGATGTGTAAGACAATGCGTTGGCCGAGAGCACAATTGGGTTGTTCAAGACCGAGGGAGTATCGAAGAGAGGCCCGTTCCTGAACGGCCCGCTAAAGACCATCGACGATGTCGAGTTCGCCACGATGGGATGGGTCGACTGGTTCAACCAACGCCGCCTCCCACAGCACCCTCGACTACCTCACACCAGACGAATTCGAGAAGGCCTACCACAGTCAAGAATCGGCTCTCCGCCCGGAGATGTTGCAAGCGTAGGAGCGGCAAGAAACCCGGGACGGTTCACTGACACGGCGCGCCGTCTGGTGGCGTTGCTTCACCCGCCTGGGCGCTATCGGACTGGATGCTGGGGAACGCCCCAGGGCGCAAAGCGGGTCGGTCAACCCTGATGTTCACTCTCTGCTATCGACTCAACTTCCTCGAGCGTGGTGGGGATGTGGTACGGCGGTCTGCTCGTGCCCGAGATGCGATAGCGGTCCCAGAAATCAGGGTCGCCCACGACGCACTCGGCGCGTCCCTCTGGTGTCGCAAAGACGGCAACCGTGCGCCTTCCCGAGAGGGCGGCGTGGAGCGCATCATTCTTGTCGATCCTTCCGTACCAGGTGTATAAGCCGTTGAGGGGCTGGAAATAGCCTTTGATCTTCACCCCGACAGCAATCTCCTTGCCACGGCACACCAAGGTGCCCTCGCCGGAGTAGTCGAGATCGTGGTCGTCAGACACGCAAGGCTCACTTTCTTCACATCAAACATTGACAAAAGAACGCATTGGCGCAGACACTATCAGTATCTGGTACCCGGAGTACGGGTATGAAGTCGAGACTCAGCTCGGCCCGGAACGCAACGGAGGTGTCACATGACCGTTCAAAATGTGGAGACCAAGCCCGACGTCTCAACGGAAGGCGCTGCGCGTGTCAGCGCCCGCAAGCCCGTCGACATGCAGAGATCTGCCGGCCGACTGCTGCGGGCGGCGGCCGAAAAATTCTATGACGCGGAGATCGACATCGATTGGGACTCACCCTGGGAGGAAGGAAAGTACTACCTGCCAGAGCATCGGGTCTCGCTCTACGGCACCAAGCTGTGGGAGAGAATGAGCGACGAGCAAAAGGCGGAACTCGGGCGCCACGAAATCGTCAGCATCCTCAGCTTCGGTATCTACGCGGAGAATCTGCTCAGCTCGGCGCTGCTCCGAACATCCGCCAAAGGCGCCCTGACAGATCAAAGGTCCCTCTACGCCCTTAACGAGATCGGCGACGAGGCACGTCACTCGACGATGTTCGCCCGACTGATCAACAAGACGGGCCTGGCACCGTACAAGTTGCCGAAGGGGTTCTTGAGCATCGCGAAGATCTTGCACTTTGTGCCTCTCGGCCCGTCCGTGTCCGGCGCGACTCTGCTCATCGAGGAGATCCTCGACCGCGCTCAGCGCGAGGCGATGAATGACCCGAAAATGCAGCCGCAGCTGCGCCAGCTCATGAAGATCCACGTTCTCGAAGAGGCCCGTCACATCACGTTCGCGCGGCTGGAAATGGTGGAAGGGATGCAGCGTCGCGGACGCATCTCGCGCGCCTGGCATAGAGGCACGTTGGCGGCCATTGCGAACTTTGCATACCCGTTGCTCATCAATCCGAAGGTATATCCCGATGTCGGAATCAGCCGTCTGCGCGGCCTGTGGGCGCAGCAGACGAGCCCGAACTATCGCGTCAACTTGCAGTTCATGTCCGAGCCGATGATCCGATTCTTCCACGAGGCCGGAATGATGGAGGGGAAGTTCACGATGGCGATGTGGCGCGCAACGCGCAGCCTGCCCGACGATCTGCGCTAACACGCCCGGCCCGGTCCGCGCGTCCCACAGCCCATTCCTCGACCCCACGACCGGATTCCTCGGTTCGTGGGCTTGGGCGGATGACATTCCCACACCTGCCACGCGTCACGGCGCGCCGTGCGGGTCCGTTTTCTGCATTCGATCAGGAGATTTTCACAATGCCGTCCTCCAACGCCAAGTCCGCCGCCACGGCGACAGACCCGGGAATAACCGAGCCCATCACTACCAAAGTTCTCATCATCGGCAGCGGCTTCTCTGGCCTCGGTATGGCCGTCCAGCTCCGCCGACGCGGGTACAGTGATTTCATCGTTCTAGAAAAGGCCGACTCCGTCGGTGGGACGTGGCGCGACAACACCTATCCGGGATGCGCGTGCGACGTACCGTCACTGATGTACTCCTACTCGTTCGAGAGTCGCGGTAGCTGGTCGAAGGTGTGGTCCTCGCAGCCCGAAATCGAGCAGTACCTGAAAGATATCTCCAACAAGCGTGGTGTCACTCAGAAGATCCACTTCGGGCAGAAGTTGGTCTCCGGATACTGGAGCGAGTCCGAATCTCGGTGGCACCTGCGTACCGAGTCGGGCCGGGAGTACGTCGCGCAGTACATCGTGTCCGGTGTCGGCGCTCTGCACATCCCGAATTTTCCGAATATCCCCGGAATCGACGAGTTCGCCGGTCAGGCGTTCCATTCGGCACAGTGGGACCACACGGTGGATCTCCAGGGCAAGCGGGTGGCCGTCATTGGCACCGGTGCCAGCGCGATTCAGTTCGTGCCGTTCGTGCAGAAGGACGCCGGCACACTCACGGTCTTCCAGCGAACCCCGGCTTGGGTACTTCCACGCAAGAACTTCGCGGTGCCGCCGGTACTTCGGACGCTGCTCAGCAAGATCCCCATTACTCGCCGCCTCGCTCGGTGGTCGGTCTACTGGGGCGCAGAGAGCCTGGCCTTCGGGCTCAACGGCCACTCCAACCTTATGCGACCAATCGAAAAGGTGGCGAAATGGAACATCGAGCGTTCTATCACCGACCCCGAGCTACGCCGGAAGCTGATGCCGTCCTACCGCATCGGATGCAAGCGCATCCTGGGATCGAACGACTACTACCCTGCGCTCGCCGCCCCCAACACGACAGTGATCAGCGATCGGATCGAAAAGATCACTGCCGATTCGATCGTCACCCCTGACGGCGTGTCACACCCTGTGGATGTGATCATTTACGCCACAGGGTTCCATGTCACGGACGGGTTCGATCAACTCGCGCTCAAGGGCGCTCGGGGCGAGGACTTGCCGTCGCACTGGCACCGGACGGGCATCAATACCCACCTCGGCATCACCACCGAGGGCTTCCCGAACCTGTTCTTCCTGCTCGGACCTAACACGGGTCTTGGGCACAACTCTGTCGTGTTCATGATCGAGCAGCAGATCAAGTACATCATGAAGGCCATCGACGCCGTCGACAGTCGAGGTGCGGAGCGTGTTGATGTGCGGGCCGAGGTTCAAGAACACTTCAACAAGAGCATCCAACACAAGCTCGCCAAGGGCGTGTGGACCAACGGCGGATGTACGAGTTGGTATCTGGACTCGCAAGGTGTCAACCGTACGGTGTGGCCCGGGTTCACCTGGCAGTACTGGCGAGCGACGAAAGACTTCGAGCCCGCCGAGTACGAGATCGCCTGACAATCCAACCGTAGGTCATCGAGAAGTGAGTATCCGACAGTGAGTAGTTCGACAGCAGGCAATTACGCGACCCAGGTCGCAGTCGTCACGGGAGCCGCCTCAGGGATCGGTCGGTCCCTTGCCCTCCAACTGGCCGAACGCGGGGCCAGCCTTGCCTTGTCCGACGTCGACGAAGTGCATCTCGAGGAGACGGCGGACATGTGCCGTACCGCGCATCGTGCGACCGTGGAGACCGCGGTGTTGGACGTGGCAGATCGTGCTGCGTTCCAGGTTTACGCAGAGAGCGTGCAGTCGTCTTTCGGGCGCGTCAACATGGTGTTCAACAATGCCGGCGTCGCCCTCGGCGCCGACGTTGTCGACATGTCCTGGGAGGATTTCGACTGGCTGATGGGCATCAACTTCGGTGGTGTCGTCAACGGGACCAAGGCGTTCCTGCCTTATCTGATCGCCTCTGGTGATGGTCATCTGGTAAACACCTCCAGCGTCTTCGGTCTGGTCGGGATCCCCAGTCAAAGCGCTTACAACGCCGCGAAGTTCGGTGTGCGTGGCTTCACCGAAGCGCTTCGGCAAGAGATGAAAATCAGTCGGCATCCGGTCACGGTGACATGCGTTCACCCCGGCGGCGTCAAGACTAATATCGTCAACAACGCTCGTGGTGTATCCGATATGGGGGCAGATACCGCCACCATTGCCTCGATGTTCAACAACATCGCCAGGACCACTCCGGAGAAAGCTGCGTGCGCCATCCTCAAGGGAATGGACAAGAAGAAGCCCCGAGTGCTGATCGGCGCAGACGCACGTGGCTTCGACTTTGTCGCACGCGTTGTCGGTCCGCGCTACCAGGACATCTCTGCGCCTGTCACACGCGCGGGCTACGCCTTGGCTCGTAAGCGGGGGATCATCAAATGACCCTCGAACAGGAGAATCGGCCGGGCACCACCGCGCGATCGCGAACGCTGACCGTGTCGGAGGTCGTGCAGGAGACCAAGGACTCCGTGAGCATCGCCTTCGAAGTGCCTGACGAGATCGTCGACGATTTCAAGCATCTACCCGGGCAGTTCATTACGTTGAAGATCCCGTCCGACCAGACGGGCCACGTCGCACGATGCTACTCGCTGAGCAGTTCGCCTCATGTCGATGACTTCCGCCTCGAGATCGGGGTGAAGCGCACCGCTGGGGGGTATGCGTCGAACTGGTTGTGTGACAACGTTTCCATCGGCATGGAGGTGACCGTCCTCACGCCATCGGGAAAGTTTACCGCTAAGAGCCTCGACGTCGACTTGCTCTTCTTCGCTGGCGGAAGCGGCATCACTCCGGTTCTGTCGCTGGTGCAGTCGGCTCTGGTGTCGGGCAGTGGGGAAGTTGTCCTGTTCTACGCAAACCGTGACTCCGATTCGATCATGTACAAGTGCCGGCTTGAGCAGATTAGATCTGAATTCGCCGAGCGGTTCACTTTGGTTGACTGGCTTGAGTCGGAGAACGGGATTCCCACATCAGAGGCTGTAGAAAAGATTATTCGTGAACACAAGGGATCGGCAATTTTCACCTGCGGGCCTTCCCCTTTCATGGATCTTGTGGAAAGCTCTGCCGCCGCATGCGGAGTGGATCATTCGGATGTACATCGAGAGGTATTCCAGTCGCTGACGGGTGACCCGTTCGACACCGCAACACTGCGTCGACTCAGTGACGACGAGGGTGTAGCTACGGCCACGGTTTACCTGAACGGAGAGTGCATCACCACGGAGTGGCCACGTAACACGCCTCTGCTCGATGTGCTGCTCTCGCGAGGGCACAATGCACCGTACTCGTGCCGAGAGGGCGCATGCAGCGCGTGTGTGTGCAAGCTCATCGATGGCGATGTCGAGATGGTGCAGAACAACATCCTCGTAGACGACGACATTGAAGACGGCGAGCGACTCGCGTGCCAGGCACTTCCGCTCACCGACGCTGTGACGGTGAGTTTCGATGACCTCTGACTCCTCGAAAGCTGGCCTATTGTCGCGGCGGTCGCGGGAGGTTCTCTCCAGTGACGGCACGAGGCTGTTTGTCGAGGAGTACGGGCTCGGTGATGATGCGCCGCTGTTGGTGTTCAGCCACGGGTGGGCTTGCCAAGGTCGGTTCTGGAGACCTCAGATCGAGCACTTCGCCACCACACACCGTGTGGTGGTGTATGACCAACGAGGGCATGGCTGGAGCGACCGGGGTCGCGCGCCCTTCTCTTCGTCGGTGCTCGGCGACGATCTCGAGGCTGTCTTGCGCGCTGTCGTCACGTCTAATCGTAAGGCATTGGTGACCGGTCATAGTATGGGCGGGATGTCCATCATGGGTTGGGCTGCCGAGCACCCGGAGTCGGTGCCCGTCTTATCCCGTGGTGCCGTCTTGGCGAGTACCGGCCCCTCGCAGTTGGTGAGTAAATCGACGCTAATTGGGTCGCCACGTCGATTCCGCGCCTCACTGGAGCGGGCATTCGCAGCCGGGCTCGCCACCGCGGGACCGGAGATGCTTGACACTCGCTTCAACCGACGGTTGGTGAAATACGGGACGATGGGTCCACACGCGCCAGCAGACGTTGTGGCTGAGTGTTCCGACATAGTACTGCGGTGCCCCCCTGCGGTTCGGGGAATGTGGGGCAGGGTCCTGGCCACCATCGATGTGAGCAAAGGAATCGACTCACTTACGGTTCCGACGACCGTGATCGTGGGCTCGGCCGACAAGTTGACACCCGCGGTTCATTCCATTGATCTCGCCGACCGACTGCAGCAGCGCCGCCGGTTGCATGAGTTCGTGGCGTTGCCACAGATCGGTCACATGATCAACATGGAGGCACCAAACTATTTCAACGAAGCAGCGGCCCGATTGGACGCAGCCACGGTAGGCGATGGCTTTTGAACCGTCGACCGGACACACATGAGCTCGTGAGACGGCCACGATCGTCGACAGGCCGCGCGTGTCCGAGTTGGGAGGGGTCCATCGAGGCGTACAGCATCGATGGCATCGCCACGGTGATCTTTTTTGCGTCGATGGTGCGCAGCACCTCGGCGGATAAAACTTCGGCAGCACCATCATCGGGCCGCCTTTCGTCAGGGTCGGCACGAAGAACGCGGCCCCAGCATGCGACAGCGGGGTGCACATCGAGAATTTGGGGAACCCGGCCATTCTCACTCCGGAGAGTTGAATCTGCGTCATCGTGAACATTGCCGAAGCCTCCGATGGCTCCCTTCGGCTTTCCGGTCGTGCCGCCGGTGTATGTGATCGACACGGTGCGATCCGGCGGACGATCGGCTGCTTGAGGGAGGGTGCCGAACCGCTGCGAGCGAACCGAGAGGTTTCAGCGAACGGCTCTCCAGCCCGACTCGCTTGAGAGGACCCTTCAGGGTATTGTTAACCCCATAATGTCATTCGTCCGCCGCGTTTCATTTACTCCATCTCAGGTGCAGCGTCGAGTGGCCGATGCCCGTAGCACCCGCTGGGATGAGCATAGAGTCGAGGTACGCGCGCAGCTGGTCGACGCGACCATACGGATCATCGAACGGTATGGTGCAGGCGTCAGCATGGACGACATCGCTGCGGAGGCCCGTGTATCTAAACCAAAGCTGTATCGCTACTTTGGCGACAAAGCGGGCTTGAACGCGGCGGTGGCGGCGAAACTCGGTGCGTTGATGTGGGATTCGGCGAAAGTCACTATTCTCGCCGACCAAGATTATCTTTCGGTTGACGACATGGTTCGCTCGTCCGTCCAGAGCTACGTCGCGCTCGTCGGGCAGTATCCCACTGTCGTCAGATTCCTTATGGCGAATCACTTGTTTCAGTACTCCGGATCGGGAAATGGCGGAGTTGCTGACGAACTGAGGTCGGTGATGGAGGTCGTCGCCGATCGGTTCACTGAAAGTCTTCAGCGTGTTCACGCAGATACTTCGGTCATTCCCTTGGCCGTGGCGTCCATTCTGGGTTCTGGTCTATCTGCGACTCAGTGGTGGATCGACAACGGTCGTGAGCAAGGGGTGGATGATACGTTCTTCGCCGCACACCTATCAGAGACGACGTGGGGAATCATCGACGGCGCGGCCGCAACCGTAGGCGTGGCCTTCTCACGCAGTCTGCCATTCAGCCATCCCGGTTTCGCGTCCCGCCACAAAATGGACTGAATCACCCTAGATATCCAATAATTGTAACTTGTCAAGCTGCGTCGGGTTGTTGCGCGGTGCGGTGTGCCCAAGCGGTGTGTTCGTCGTATTCGGTGCAGTGGCGTACGCACCCGTGCAGGAGCCCGACAAGTCTGTTGGCGAGTGCGCGGAGCGCTTGGTGGTGGAGGTCTCCGGTAGCACGGTGTTGTTCGTAGAACGCGCGAGCGGCCGGACTCTGGCTGAGGGCGCAGAACGCCCACCGGTCGATGGCATCGTAGAGCCGCCGGTTGCGGATATGTCGAGCCAGTACGGCCCGCTTCTTGCCCGACGCAACTGTCAGGGGTGACGTACCGGCGTAATTCTTGCGAGACTTGACGTTGGTGTAGCGGTCGACGTCGTCGCTGAATTCACCGAGCCCCGGGCGGCGAGGATGACACCGATTCCTGGCAGGGAGAGGTAGATGGCGGCGTTGTGTGTCAGCGTCCGGGTGTGTTTCAAAATGGCGGGTCAGATCGGCTTCGAGGTCGCCGATCTGACGGTTCAACTCCGCGATCAACGCCAAGAGTGCGCCCGGCATCGCGCTCGACCTGCGCTGCGAACGCCTGCAACCACGAAAGGCGAACGCTACCGATCCCGTTTCTGCGCCCGCTGCGCACTCCGCGACGACCTCCATGCAATCTTGATATTCGATAACGAGGACATCGCGCTGGACGCGCTCCTTCAAGCGTTGGGCGCAACAAATCGACCTCAGAGCGCGGTCATCTTGATGCGAGGCGCGCGGGCCTCGCCTGCCGCCGCGGAGCGGCAGAGATTGGGGTCGTCGCAGCATTCGGCCGAGGCAGGTCGGGTGTGAGATAGTTGCATTCGCGAGATGCCCTTCGTGGTGGCTGGAATGTTCCCTAGACAAGAACTCAGTTACGGGCAGTCCGCAAACGCGGCCTCAGAATAGTCATCTCCAGGTCCGAAATCCTCGCGGCAGATCACTTCTCTCTTTAAAGCTATGTCGGCTTGGTCGATCCTTTAGTGCGGTTCACTTCTGACATAGTGCAGTTTATCTTTCGAAACTAACAGCGGTGCAGGCCGAGCGCACGAAGACGCGACAGACTCGGCACAATGTTTTCACGACAGAGAGGTCCGACCATGAAAAGAATTCCAGACGAGGTCAGCGGGTCGGCCGGCCCCGCTATCGAGAACTGGGCGCGCTCGTTCTGGAGCACGAGTTTCGATTCGCCTGATCTACCGCCCCACCACCCCGACTGTCTTGGTTGTGGGCCGCAGAACCCGCACGGCCATGCCCTGTCGGTCCAGCGTGACGAGAACGGCGTGGTGGCTCACCATGTGTTCGATCAACGTCATGTCGGGGCACCCGGGATAGCACACGGCGGCGCGGTGGCGACCGTTCTCGACGATCTGTTCGGCTTCCTGCTCTACACAGTGGGTGAGCTCGCCGTGACGCGGCGTCTCGAGCTCGACTACCTAGCGCCGGTTCTGCTCGGCACTCCATACGTATTGCGTGCTGCCGTTCGGTCTCGTGATGGGCGCAAACTGGATCTCACGGCCACGATGGACGATGCGCAGGGCCGCTCGGTAGCCACCGCTACTGCCCTGTTCGTGGTGGTCGAGGTCGAACACTTCATGCAGTCCCAAGCCCGAGCCCAACTCCGGGCCACAGACACGAATCACACCGAAGAATAGACACCCTGGCCGACCTTCACCGACGTCCGTCACCCGCGGTGGCTGTCGTACGGCTGCGTCTACCTGGCGCAAAGACGGCGAGGACGAGTGCCCCAGCGGCGGTCAGCGCCGCCAACGACAGCGTCGCCTGACCACTTCCGTGTACGAATGCGGCTCTGGCGAACTCGGCCAGCGGCTGACCAGCTGGTCCTGCGCGGTCGGCGACCTGCAACGCGGCGGCCAGAGAATCGGCCACCGGACCACGGGCAGGCTCGGGTAGCTGGGGCAGAGCCGGCTGAATGTGCTGAACGTAACCGGCCGCGAGCACGCTACCGGCTACCGCAATCCCAATCGCGGCACCGATTTCGCGAGCTGCGTCGTTGACCGCGGCAGCCACCCCGTGCTTGGCCTCAGGAGTGTCCGAGACGATGGCGAAAGTCGCAGGGGCGGTACACAACCCCAAACCCGCACTCATGATGAGCAAGGGCCACAGCAGGTCAGGGTAAGTTGCCGCGACGGTCAATCTGCTCACCATCACCAGTCCCGCCGCGATGGTGAGCAGACCTACAGTGGTCATCACCCGCAGGCCAACAATGTTCGACAGCCAGGGTGCAATCACCGAGATCACGATGAGCGGCACGACCATAGGGGTCAACGCCAACGCGGCGGTGAGCGGTCCATAACCGAGAATCAACTGCAGATACTGCACCAACAGCAAGAACACCCCGAAGGTCACCAGAAATTGGATACAGACCGACAGTGCGCCGGCACCGAAGCCACGGCGGGCGAACAACCGGACATCGAGTAGGGGTGCCGAGGAACGTAGTTCTACGACGACGAACACCACAACTGCGAACAAGCCCACCGCAGTGCTGATGGCGACGAGCGAATCCGACCAGCCACGGGCCGGAACCTCGATCACAGCGAAGACGATCGCCCCGACCGCGACAACTACGGTCACCGCGCCCACCCAATCGACCGGTGGATGCTCCTGCTGGCGGGACTCCGCGATACTGCATGCCAACCCGGCCAGAACCGCTCCGGCGACGGTCAACCCGACGAACACCGAGGTCCACGACCACTGTTCGAGCAGCACACCAGCCCCGAGGATGCCCAGGACCGCCCCGGATCCAGCAACCCCGGCCCACACACCTACAGCGCGGCCGCGATGCGCCGGTGGAAATCCCGCGGTCAGTATCGACAGCGTCGAGGGCATGACCAGCGCCGCACCCGCCCCAGCCAACGCGCGAGCAGCGATCAGCCACGCCGGGTCGGCGAGAAACAAGGGCAAGGCCGACGCGAAAGCGAACAACGCCAACCCCGCCACGAGCACCCCGCGGCGACCGTACCGGTCACCGATCGCACCGGCAGGCAGAACGAAGCACGCCAATACCAGCGTATAACCGTCGACTATCCAGGTCAGTTGAGCTTGCGTCGCCCCTGTCGCGACCGCGATCTGTGGCAACGCTGAATACAATGCCGCCATTGCGGCCACCACCAACGCGACCGCCATGCACGACACAATCAACATCCACCACTGGGCACCGCTCCATCGAGCGACGCTGGCAGAGTCGGATCTACGTTCGTTCAACGGCCAGCCTCCCAGTTAGAGACTGATCGTCTCGGTACGAGACTATTAGTATCATAACTTTGCGGGTGTGACAGAATGGTCAAGCGAGGACATGTTTTGTCAGTCAAAATGGAGCGGAGCCCGTTCATGGTCGACCCTCTCGTTGCAGCCGAGGGTCCGGCCGACCCCCGGCTGGCGCGCTCACGTAACCGGTTGCTCGAAGCGGCGGGCCAGCTGCTGTCCACCGGCGGTGTCGAGGCGGTCACCGTGGAGGCGGTCACCCGCATGTCGAAGGTTGCACGTGCCACTCTGTACCGCCACTTCGGAAGTACCACTGACCTGCTTGCTGCAACCTTCGAGCGACTACTACCCCCAGTCGACACCGATATCGATACCGGTCCGCTACGTGAACGTCTGATTTCGTTGCTCACCACCCAAGCCGACCTCATCGACCAAGCTCCGGTGCAGATGACCACGCTGGCCTGGCTGGCAATGGGACCCGTCAACAGCGGCGACGCCAGCCGGCGCGATCTCGATCCTGGCGCGGTGGTCTCGCTTCGGGCCCGTGTCATAGAGCAATACCGCAGGTCCCTGGATCAGATCCTGACGGCCCCTGACGCTCGCGCTGTACTCGGCGAGATCGACACCACCTTCGCCCTCATTCAGCTCCTCGGACCGATAGTGTTCGCTCGCCTCACAGGACTGCGCCACATCCACGCCGACGACTGCATCCAAATCGTCGACAACTTTCTCGCCGCCCATGCCGCAAGTGTCCGATCGAGCACTTCGCGCGACCACAGCCGTCCACGGCCGGCCGCGACGCTAGACCCGCAGCTCACCGACGGCCAATAAAACTTGATGCGAAATTTCACCATCAATGCGCTATCCAGTCAGGGATCGCAGCGCTCACTGGATACGGCCGGACGTGTGCTCGAGAACTCGGAGTTGCACTGCAGTGCACTTCTGACATCGTGCAGCCGTCTTCTGAAACTGACACGAGGAACGCGAATCGGTCGTAATCTGCTCCAATAATCCGCCCGTTCGACTGTGTTCTGTTGGGAACCCTCTCAACAAAAGTTGAGCAACGCTATGGGGCGTACCAGACTTTCCCGGTCACCCGATCTCGAGCCCTCGAAATTGCTACGTTCTGCCGGTCCGAAGTGACATGGGACACCGATCGTTGCAGGGGAGCGAGAATGCACGTAGAAGCACTGTTCGGAGATGGTTCGTTGCGTCCGGTCTGGCCGCACGCGGATGCACTGATCACCAGCGAATGCCCGGGGCTTCGCTTCGCCGGCAAGTACGCCGACGTCGTCGCTCTGAGCAACGGTGATCCGACCGCGTTGCGGCCGTTCGTCGACGAGGACACCCGACGCCGGGTGGCGAGCATGGCACCGCCGCGCACCGACACGGCGCTGGTGTTCGGAGCCAACGGATTCCTCGGCGCGCACCTGATCGGCCGACTCACTCGTGATTCCGCCGTCGAGGTCGTCTATGCGATGGTGCGCCCCACCGAGGAGGAGACGGCGTTCGAGCGCCTGCAGCGCACCTTCGACCAGTACGAGATCGAGGTCGACGCCGACAAGATTCGCATCGTCGAGGGCACTCCCACGACGTTCCGGTTCGGTCTCGACAAGGCTGCCTACTTCGATCTTGCTGCCGGAGTGGGGCAGATCTTCAATTGCGCCAGCTCGACCGACTACACCGAGAGCTATGCCGATCTGCGCGACGACTGGTTCGTGAGCGTCCTGCGCATTCTCGAATTCAGCATCACCTCCACGCGTAAGCACCTCACCTACGTGGGCAGCATCGGAGCTCACCTCTACCAGAAGCCCGAGGATTTTCGCCGCCCGGATTCGTGGTGGTACTCGGGCTACGCGCAGATGAAGTGGGTCAACGCAACGCTTCTCGGGTGGCTCTCGATGTCGGACACCTACTCCGTCACCCTGTGCGAGGCCCCCTACATTCTCGGAAGTACCGAACTCGGCCGTGATCCCGGACGGGTGTACAGCTTCTGGCGCATCATCGAACTGGCCATCGCCGCCGGTGCCATCTGGGACGGCCCGGGAATGAACTACGTTCCGGTGGACGTGATGTGCGACGTCATGGCCGGCAATGCGCTGCGCAGTCACCCGTTGACGCGGCTCCTACCGAGCAACCCCACCGGTTACGGCCACGACCTCTACGCCGAGCTGCTCGGACTCGACCTGGTGAGCTGGGACGAGTTCAAAGAGCGCGTCAGTTCGCGCATTTCGCCTCGATTTGCCGAGACGATGCTGGCCGACAACATCGATCAGCTGATGCGCCTGGTGCACAAGCCCGAGGCGATACTCCCACTCGACCACGACATCTCGTGGTGCGACCACCGCCGACTGTTCGAGCTCTATTTCGAGAAAGCACAGCTCAAGACGCTCACGCCCGCCGCCGTCAACTGACGTGGCAGACGGATTCGAGCCCACCTCGGTGCGCCTACGGGACGTACCCATCGGCCGCGAGGTGACCAACGGCGTTCTCTCGCTCGGCTTCTACGTGGTGTGTGGGCTGATCGGACTGCTGCCCGGCCCGGTGCGGAACTGGGCAGCGGATGCCTTCGTGACCTGGTCGGAGAGCGTCGACGAACAGCGGCACAGCTGATGTCGTGGTGTCGGTGGGCCCTCGGCCTCGCTGCCGCGACGGCAGCTCCGTTCGCGCTGTTCGTCTACTGGCGAACCCGGTTCTTCTTTCGCGATCCGCATCGAGTACCGCCCGCCGATCCGCGAGCGGTACTGGCTCCTGCGGACGGCTTCGTCACGTACGTCAAACGAGTGGAGGCAGGCAGTACCGCGTTCGCAGTCAAGAAGGGGCGAACCATTGCCCTCGACGAGATCGCCGGCGTCGCCGAAGCCGACAGCGGGTACCTCATCGGCATCTACATGTCCGAATACTCGGTACACCGCAATCGAATTCCGATCTCGGGCATCGTCAGGATGCGCCGACACCGATCTGCGGCACCGTTCAACAAGTCGATGGCCCGGGTCGGGGCCAATCTGCTGACGCGGCGAACTCCCTACGACGTGGGCTGCGACTACCTGCTCACCAACGAACGACTCACCGTGTCGATCGAGCACGCGTGCGGAGCCGTGGTGACGGTGACGCAGATAGCCGACCTGTGGGTCAATCGCATCGTTGCGCACATCGCGGTGGGCGACACCGTCGAGCGCGGCGAGCAGTACGGAATGATCCGCTTCGGTTCTCAGTGCGACGTGTTCGTGCCCGACGCACTCGTCGACGAGATCACTGTCCGGCCAGGCAATTACGTGTTCGCCGGCGAGACGACGGTGGTGCGTTCACCGATCCTCGTCGACGGCAGACAACCGAGCGAAGAGGAACGATGATCACGATCGAAGAGGTCGACGGCAAAGCCGGTTGGCGTGAATTCGAGTCCGTCTCGGACCTGGTCTACCAGGGCGATCCGTACCGCCTACCCGACGAGTCGATGGACCTGGGCCGAATTCTCATCGCACCGCCGCCCTCGGTTGCCGCCACCCGCGTCACGAAAGCATTTCTGGCTCGCGAGAACGGGATTGCCGTCGGTCGCGTCGTGGCCATCCACGATCTGTCGTTCACCGAGTACACGGGGGAGCCGATCGGCTTCTTCGGCTTCTACGAGGCGGTCGACGATCACGACGTCGCCGAAGCGCTGCTCGACGCTGCGGCGCACTGGCTTTCGGCGCGCAGGCTCGCGACGATTTCCGGGCCCTTCGGTCCGTCGATGTTCTACAGCGCAGGCATCGTCGTCGACGAGGTCCCGGCGCTGCCCCTGGTGGGGATGCCGCACAATCCGCTCTACTACGCGGCCCACTTCGAGAAGTGGGGTCTGATGGCGGTCAAGGACTTCTACAGTTACCTTTTCGACGACCCGTGCATCATCTACAACGACCCCAAATACGCGCGGCACATGCAGATCTTCGAGAAGATCAAGGCGCGATCCGAGGTGACGTTCCGGTCGATGAAATACCGGACGTTGCGACGCGACGCGAGCATCGTGCGGGATCTCTACAACAAGACGTTCGTGAACTTCTGGGGCTTCTCGCCGCTGTCCTACACGGAACTGTTCGAGTTGCTGAAGATGATGCTTCCGGTCATCGATCGTCGGCTCACCCTGCTGGCCGAACTCGACGGCAAGCCCGTCGGCTTTCTGATGGGAATCCCGGACGTCAATCAGGCCGCCGCGAAGGCGTCGCACCTGAAGTCGCGCTGGGCACGAGACCTGGTGACGCTGTGGCACGTCAAGCGTCCGGGTCGCACGGAGGTCATCGACGGAGTGCGGGTGGACATGCTGTTCGTCGATCCGGATTGCCCCGATCGAGCCGTGTCCTCTCTGCTGATCATGGAGATGTCGGTGCGTATGCGCGATCTCGGGTTCACGCGCGTCGAAGCGGCTCCCGTGCTCGACGACAGTCCGTGGATGAAGGGCTCGGTCCTGTCCCGGACGAAACTCGCTCCGCACCGCACGTACCGCATCTTCAGCCGGGAGTTGACGTAGATGACCGACACGATCTCGCGAATCGACCCGCAGGTGAGCTGCGGAAACATCGGCGACCGGTGGGGTCGACTGGTCGCGCGGCGACGCTGGGTGGTGCTGGCGATCTGGACGCTGCTGGCGGTGGGATCCGCGATTCTGTACCCAGCGCTGCAGAACTCCCTGGTGGGGGCCAACTTCTCCGTTCCCGGAACCGAATCCAGCCGCGCCGACCAACTGGTCGAGCAGCATTTCGCGTCCTTCGGCTCGGAACAGCTCGTCGTCACGTTCACCTCGGATTCGGTGGACAGCCGGAACCCGGCCTTTCGCGCACGGGTGGCCGAGGTCGTCTCGTCACTGAGGCAGTCACCGGACGTACTGCGTGTCGTCGACCCCTACGAGAGCGCAGGATTCGTCCCGACGATCTCCGACGACGGGACCTCGGCGCTCGCATTCGTCGGCATCGGCGGAGAGGCCAGCGATCGGATCGCAGTGGCCGAACGCGTGCAGGAGATGATCGGCGGTGCGTCCGGTGATGGCGTCGAGGTGGCGGTGACGGGCTACTCGCCGATGACCGTCGATCTCACCCGCGTCGAATCCGAGGACGCCGTGCGGGCCGAGAGCATCGGTCTGCCCATCGCTTTCGTGGTGCTGGTTCTGGCGCTGGGTTCCGTGGTCGCGGGCATCGTGCCGCTGGTCACCACCGGAATCGGAGTGCTGGCGGCGTTCGGCATGTTCGCGTTGCTGTCCAACGTGATGACCTTCGATGTTCTCGTCACCACGGTGGCGGCGATGTTCGGTCTGGGTCTGGGAATCGACTACGCACTCTTCATCGTCAGTCGGTTCCGGGAGGAGATCGGGCGGGCCGGACCCGGTGAAGATTCGGACAGGACCGAGCGCGCGGTGGGGGCGGCCATGGGCACCGCCGGACACATCATCGTCATCTCCGGTCTGGTCGTGTTGATCGCACTCGGAGCCCTCGCGATCGTCGATGTCCCTGCGGTGCAGAGCATCTCGTTGGTCGTCGCGCTCACCATCGCCACCGTCGTCGTGGTCGCGTGGACCCTGCTGCCGGCACTTCTCGCGGTGCTGGGAACGCGCATCGGGGCCTGGTCGCTGCCGCGACGATTCCAACCTCCCTCGGTCGACGAGCACGACGCCGCAGTTCCCACGTGGTGGTCGCGGTGGGCGCAGCACGTCATCGAGCGCCCCTGGCGTTACACGGTCGCATCCGCCGCCGTCCTCATCGTCTGCCTGGTTCCCATCGGTTCGATCTCGTACGGGGTCGATCTCGGTGCCGAGGCGCTGAGCGCGGAACCGTCCGGACGAGCCAACACGGTCCTGACCGAGAAGTTCGCGCCCGGCACCATCTCGCCCATCACCATCGTGTTCACCGGCGAGGACGACAGTCCATTGGGACCGCAGCAGATCGCCACGGTCGACGCGTTCGCGAACTCCGTGCGCGGAGACGATCGCGTCGCCTACGCGTTGGCGCAACCCGAGGGCGGCCGGTCGTTGCTGATCGTGGTCCCGTCGGTCCCGATCGACTCGACGGAGGCCGCCGACCTCGTCGAAACCCTGCGTTCTCAGGCAGTTCTCGCCGGTGACGTGGACGGCACCAGCGTGTCCGTGGGCGGTACCACCGCGCTGGTGGTCGACGCATCCGAGGAGATCTCCGGCAAGTTCGTCTGGGTCGTCGCCGCGGTACTGGCCTTTTCTCTCTGTTACTTGGCCGTCGTGTTTCGCAGCGTGGTGATCCCGCTCAAGGCCGTCGCCATGAACCTGCTGGTCACCGGGGCAGCGCTGGGTGCCACCGTCGCCGTCTTCCAATGGGGTTGGGGTTCGAGCATTCTCGGCTTCGAGAGCCCGGGTTACATCCAGGTGTATCTACCGGTGACGGTGTTCGCCGTGGTCTTCGGTCTGTCGATGGACTACGAGGTGTTCCTCATCGGCCGTATGCGAGAAGTGTTCGTGCGGGGAGCGAGCAACGACGTCGCCGTCGTCGACGGCATCGAACACACCGCCAGGCCGATCACCGCCGCCGCCGCAATCATGATCGCCGTGTTCGCCAGCTTCCTCACCGCAGACGTGCTCGAGCTCAAACAGTTCGGCTTCGCTCTTGCCATCGCGGTGCTGTTCGACGCCGTGCTGGTGCGCATGATGCTGGTGCCGGCGATGATGAAGCTCTTCGGCGAGCGCAACTGGTGGCCCGGTACGCGGAATCGTCAGGTGGTCGGCAACTGAGCCGACGCCAGCAGCGAGCCGTCCGCGCCGCGGATCTCGATCTCGGTGACGTCGCCGCGAAGTACCGCCGCGTTCATGCGGCATTCGATGGTGACGTCGCTACCGAGAAACGTGCCGGACGGGAGTTCGGTGCCCCACCGATCGACGAGGACGACCTCGTACGGGCCTCGATCGGACACGCCGTCCATGTCGAGGAACGTCTCGGTGCCCCACGTGTGCGCAACGAGGCCGCCCTCGATGTCCACGCTCGGCATGCTCGTGGTGAAAGCGACCTGCTCGTAGGCACCCAGGGTTCCCGGAGGTCCGGTGATCGCGGCCGGTGGATCCTCGGGTTGCGGTCGAGAGGCGTCGATACCGAGCACGACGCCGCTGCCGACGACCAGCCCCGCGATCGCGGCGGCGGCCGCCAGGCCGGCCGATCTGCGCGGTCCACGTGTCCGCTGGGGTGGCCACGCAGAGCCGGGTGACGTACCCAGAACTCGGGCGCGGAGGTCGGGTGACGTCGATGCTTCGAGCCACGGTTCGGTCGGACCGCGACGACCGAGAGTCCCGGTCAGCGCGCGCAGTTCGGCGATGTCCCTGTCGACGGTGGGATCGGATGCTGCGAGCTCGCGTAGCTCGGCGGCCTCGGTGTCGTCGAGGTCGTCGCCGACGGCAGCGGCGATCAGTTCGGCTCGGCGATCGTCTCGGGCGTTCATGCTTCCTCCTGTCCGTCGAGATGGTCTCGCAGCGCCCTCAGTGCGTAGAAGGCGCGAGTGCGCAATGTTCGTACGGCAACGCCCGTCGACTCGGACAGTTCCGCATAGGTGGTTCCCGCCAGGTGCACCGCAACGACGACCTGCCGATGATCGGGAGAGAGAAGGGCGAGCGCGGCGATGATGCGCAGTCGCTCGTCCACGTCGGGACTGGTGTCACGCGAGATCGCGACCGATCGTCGGTCGAGGTCCTCGATCCTTTCCGACGCCGGCTTCGGCATTCTGCTCAGAGACCGTTGGACGTCGACGATCACATTGCGCTCGATGGCGAACAGCCAGGTACGCAGCGCTCCTCGGCTGGGCTCGAATCGGGACCGGGCCCGCCATGCGCGAAGGAACGTCTCCTGGACGCAGTCCTCGGCAAGCGCTCGGTCGCGCAGTGCGTTGACGGCGAAACCGAGCATGGCCGACGCATGCTCGTCGTACGCGGCAGCGACGTCGAAGTGCAGTTCGATCACGCTCCCGATGCTCATGACAGTGACTACGTCGACGGACCCCCGGACGTTCATATCCGAGACTGGAGTATTTCTTTACCGAATTTTGAACATCGTGGCATCGACCGTCGTACACCTCTGCACGGGCTCGCCTGCCCGATGCTCCCACGGAAGGCCCACGAGATGACCAGACGCTCGATCACCCGCCCGACCATGTCCGTCCGCGGCACCGCCACCGCAGTCGTCGGCGGCACGGCCGCTGCACTGATGCTGTTCACCGCGGCCCCGGCCGGTGCCGATACCCCCGTTGCCGAACCGGACTCGTTCACCAGCGCGTTCACCGCGATGGCAACTCCCGACCAGGTGGTGAACGGCGACGGTGTCGCCACTCCGGGCCAGCCGGGCGCGACGGGCACGTTCACGCTGCGCATCAATTCCGATCTCGACATCGTCTGCTACGACATCGCGCTCGACGGCGTCACCGGCGATTACATGAGCCCGGCCAAGACCGCCACGCACATTCACGAGGCGGCGGCGGGTGCTGCGGGACCTCCGCGTCTGGCGTTCCCGAACCCGACGCCGATCGGTGACGGCCCACGTTCGAGCACCGGCTGCATGCAGGGACCGTTCACCACCGGCCTGACGCCGGCCGGTGCCGACGCCGACAGTGGAACCGGATTCACGCTGGACCAGATCGAAGCAAATCCGGCGGGCTTCGCGGCCGACACCCACACCGTCGACTTCGTGGCCGGAGCGGTACGCGGACAGCTGACGCAGATTCCGGTCGGCTCCGTCGCCACCGGAGGTGGCGGTTCGGCTCTGGCCGCGGCGTCCGATTCGGCCTCCAGTAATGCGGTGCCCGTCGTCGGCGCGGTTGCCCTCGGCGCAGTAGTCCTGGGTGCAACGGCGATCGCGGGAGTGACGTTGGTTGCTCGCCGCAGCGGAACGGCACGCAGCTGAGATCTCGGCTCCTGGTTGCTGTTACGGCAGTGGTGGTGGTGACGGGCTGTACGTCCGCACCGCCGCCATCTGCCGCACCATCACCACCTGCCGCACCAACACCTACCTCGGTACCACCTGCCGCACCAGCGACCGAGTCCTCGACCGCTGGAGATTTGCCGGGACCGGGCCCGACGGCGGATTTCGCGGCGCAGGCACCGACCCGGCTCAGCGTCGAGGCCATCGACCTCGACGAGCCGTTGATCGGCCTCCATCTCACCGAGAACGGCGAGATGGAGGTGCCGAGCGACTACGACGACGTCGGGTGGTTCACCGGCGGCGGCAGACCGGGCGTGATCGGTAGTCCTACCGTGCTGGCCGGGCACGTGGATTCCACGACCGGTCCCGCAGTGTTCGATCGGTTGTCGGAGCTTCGACCGGGAGATGTCGTGACGGTGGGGGACGGGACGGGTGGTCGAGTCGACTACCGCATCGATCGGGTCGGCGACTACGGCAAAGTGGAGTTCCCGACGGTGCAGGTCTTCGGGGCGGTGCCCACCGACGAGATCAGGCTGATCACGTGCTCGGGCGACTTCGACGCCTCGGTGGGCAGTTACGAGCGCAACCTCGTCGTCTACGGAGTGCGGCAATAGCCCAGCGTTTTGGAGTTGACGCGGAGGATGTTGTAACCTGAACAACGGTTCGGATCACGAGTGCTCGCACTCCGGTCCAGACCGCCCAATCAAGTTCTACCCAAGACCGTTGGTCACCGCCTTCTCGAAGGATTCACTTCCGGGAGTTGCGCGGTTGAAGGTCCGAGATCGTGTCGGACGGCCCACGCAGGAGAACGAGGTAGGGAACCTGTCTGCAGTCCTCGCGACTGCCTGCTCGTTCACGCCCCGTGTGCTTCTTGCGCCGGGGCGTTCGTCGTTTTCCGGCCCTCTCGCGATCGACACAACTTCCCACGAGAGGAGGCGAAGTATGGCAAAGCCCGAAAAGGTCTCAGCAGTATCGGAGATCACCGAACAGTTCAAGGGTTCGACGGCTGCCGTCGTCACGGAATACCGTGGCCTGTCGGTGTCCGGTCTGACTCAGCTCCGGCGTGCGCTCGGCGAAGGTGCCACGTACTCCGTCGCCAAGAACACCCTGGTCAAGCGCGCAGCGGCCGAGGCAGGTATTACCGGCCTCGACGAGTTGTTCGTCGGACCGACCGCCATTGCATTCATCAAGGGCGAGCCGGTCGACGCAGCGAAGGCCATCAAGGCCTTCGCGAAGGACAACAAGGCCTTGATCGTCAAGGGCGGCTACATGGACGGCGCAACGCTGTCCGTGGAAGAGATCAACAAGATCGCAGACCTCGAGTCGCGCGAAATCCTGTTGGCCAAGCTCGCCGGCGCCATGAAGGGCAACTTGTCGAAGGCTGCAGGCCTGTTCAACGCTCCCGCATCGCAGTTCGCGCGTCTGGCGTTCGCGTTGCAGGAGAAGAAGGCTGCCGGCGCACCCGCCGCAGCCGAGGCACCTGCAGAAACAGAAGCACCGGCGGAAGCTCCCGCCGAAAGCTGATCCGCTGGTATTGGCGTACAGCTCAGCTCCACACCATCAACACCATGCCGCGGATCAGCGGTTAGGTACTTACAGGAAGGACCCGCCACCATGGCGAAGCTCAGCACCGAAGAATTGCTCGACCAGTTCAAGGAGCTCACTCTCCTCGAGCTCAGCGAGTTCGTGAAGGCATTCGAGGAGACCTTCGAGGTCACCGCAGCTGCCCCCGTCGCCGTTGCTGCTGCAGGCGGCGGCGCAGCCCCCGCCGAGGCTGCTGAAGAGCAGGACGAGTTCGACGTCGTCCTCGAGTCGGCCGGCGACAAGAAGATCCAGGTCATCAAGGTCGTCCGTGAGGTCGTTTCCGGCCTGGGCCTGAAGGAAGCCAAGGATCTCGTCGAGAGCGCTCCGAAGGCAATTCTGGAGAAGGTTGCCAAGGACGCAGCCGACGCCGCCAAGGAGAAGCTGGAAGCTGCCGGCGCGAAGATCTCCGTCAAGTAGGACCGCTTCGTTGCAGTCGTGCTTCGTGCTCTGAACGCACGAGCGCAAGAAGGGCCGTTCCCACCTCGGTGGGACGGCCCTTCTTCTGTTCTCGGACACCGCACGGGGTGCACCGTTGTGATCGATCACGGACTCCTGCAAATCGCGTGACACCGGCCTTGTGCCCCTGTTTACTCGGTTTCGCCGAAGTCCAAAGCATTCCGAAGGGTTTCGGCGGTCATTGTTTGTGGCGTGTCACAGCTTTGTGACGCAGGGACTTGTCACAGTTCTGGCGAGTCGCCGACCGTGTCGCGTGAGATGAGCCACACTGATGCAAGCTCTACAGCCTGACTCGGGGAAGTTCTTACTGGGCGGTAAGCTCCCGTGTCGGTGCGGACACGTGCATGGGATACAGTGACACAACCCACATCCGGGTCGATGTGTACGAATTGTGGAGGTCAGCGTGGGAGTCGAGGTTTCGGTCGAGGGATTGACCAAGTCTTTCGGGGTACAGAAGATCTGGCAGGACGTGACGTTGACCCTGCCGAAGGGTGAGGTCAGTGCGCTCCTCGGTCCTTCCGGTACCGGCAAGTCGGTCTTCCTGAAGTCCTTGATCGGCCTCCTGCGTCCCGAACAGGGCAAGATATTCATCGACGGAACCGACATCCTGCAGTGCTCCTCCCGTGAGCTCTACGAGATCAGGAAGCTCTTCGGGGTGCTGTTCCAGGACGGCGCACTGTTCGGCTCGATGAACCTCTACGACAATGTCGCGTTCCCGCTCCGCGAGCACACGAAGAAGTCCGAGTCCGACATCCGCAAGATCGTCATGGAGAAGTTGGAACTGACGGGTCTGCTCGGTGCCGAGGACAAGCTGCCCGGCGAGATCTCCGGCGGTATGCGTAAGCGCGCCGGTCTCGCCCGCGCTCTGGTTCTCGATCCCGAGATCATCCTGGTCGACGAGCCGGACTCCGGCCTCGATCCCGTTCGCACTACGTACATCTCGCAGACCCTGATCGACATCAACGCCGAGATCGACGCCACGATCCTGATCGTGTCGCACAACATCAACCTCGCTCGGACGGTGCCCGACAACATCGGCATGCTCTTCCGTCGCCAGCTGGTCATGTTCGGCCCCCGCGAGGTGCTCCTGACGAGCGACGAGCCGGTAGTCAAGCAGTTCCTCAACGGAACGATGATCGGTCCGATCGGCATGTCGGAGGAGAAGGACGAGGCGCAGATGGCGCAGGAGCAGGCCATGGTCGACGCCGGCCACCACGCCGGCGGCGTCGACGACGTCGAAGGCATCGTGCCGCAGATGAAGGCCACTCCCGGAACTCCGGTGCGCGAAGCCGTCGGGCGTAGGCAGGAGCGCGTCCGCCAGATCATGCACACCCTGCCGCACAATGCCCAGGTTGCGATCCAGGAAAGCCTCGACACCACCGACCCGGGTCAGCGTTACCCCGCGTATGCAGACCAGCAGCAGGGTTACGACCAGCAGGGTTACGACCAGCAGGGATACGACCACCAGGGTTACGACCACCAGGGTTACGACCACCAGGGTTACGACCAGCAGAGTTACGACCAGCAGAGTTACAGCGGGCAAGGTCATGATCAGCAGGGCTACCAAGCTCCAACACAAGGTCGGGGTCAATAGCAGACATGGGGGGATCGAAGAAGTCCACGTTCGCTCCGGCGAGCGCCGCTCTGACACAAGCCGGCAATATCGTCGAACTGTTCGTCGAGGTGGTTCGCAACACCTTCCGTAGGCCGTTCCAGTTCCGCGAGTTCATCGAGCAGGCCTGGTTCATCGCCAGCGTCACGATTCTGCCGACGGCGCTCGTCGCCATTCCGTTCGGCGCGGTCGTGGCGCTGCAGACCGGATCGCTCATCAAGCAGCTCGGTGCCGAGTCGTTCACGGGTGCGGCCAGCGTGCTCGCGGTCATCCAGCAGGGCAGTCCGATCGTGACCGCACTGCTGGTGGCCGGCGCTGCCGGTTCTGCTGTGACTGCAGAC
Source organism: Rhodococcus cerastii (assembly GCF_033042195.1). Lineage (NCBI taxonomy): Bacteria > Bacillati > Actinomycetota > Actinomycetes > Mycobacteriales > Nocardiaceae > Rhodococcus > Rhodococcus cerastii. Next base: position 189,887 of record NZ_JAWLKF010000007.1, on the reverse strand, counting down.
CTCGGCTCGCGCACCATCCGCGAGGAGATCGACGCCATGCGAGTGCTGGGTATCGACCCGGTACATCGTCTCGTCGTTCCCCGAGTGCTCGCGATGATCCTCGTCGCACTTTTGCTCAACGGCCTGGTCTCGGTCGTCGGCATCGCCGGCGGTTACTTCTTCAACGTGATCCTTCAGGGCGGCACCCCCGGTGCATATCTGGCGTCGTTCTCGTTTTTGGCCCAGCTGCCGGATCTGTATGTCGCCGAGGCGAAAGCAGCAATCTTCGGACTCATCGCGGGCATCATCGCCTCCTACAAGGGCCTCAATCCCAACCCCGGACCCAAGGGCGTCGGCGAGGCAGTGAACCAGACGGTTGTCATCACGTTCCTGCTGCTCTTCTTCGCCAACCTCATCCTGACCCTGGTCTATCTCCAGGTCGTCCCAGCGAAGGGAGCGTAACCGCGATGACGATCGCAAGAGGTCGCGGTGACCGCACGCTGATGCGCGTCAAGCGCGTCGGCAACGCCCCGCTCAACGTGCTCGACCGCGCAGGCGAGCAAATGTCGTTCTACCTGCGGGCCATCGGGTGGATTCCCAAGACCGCAGTGCATTACAAGAAGGAGGTGCTCCGCCTGCTGGCGGAGGTCACCTTCGGCAGCGGTGCGCTCGCCGTCATCGGTGGGACCATCGGCGTGATCGTGATGATGTCCGGCTTCACCGGCATCGTCGTCGGTCTACAGGGCTATGCAGCCCTCGAACAGCTCGGTAGCTCCGTGCTCACCGGATTCCTGTCCGCGTACGTCAACACCCGTGAGATCGCGCCGATTGTCGCAGGACTGGCACTCTCGGCCACCGTCGGCTGTGGTTTCACCGCCCAGCTCGGTGCCATGCGAATCTCCGAGGAGATCGACGCGCTCGAGGTGATGGCCGTACCCAGCGTGCCGTTCCTCGTGACCACCCGCATGATCGCAGGCTTCGTGGCCGTCATCCCGCTGTACATCGTCGGGCTGTTGGCGTCGTACGTCGCATCCCGAGGGATCAGCACCATTTTCAACGGGCAGTCCACGGGGTCCTACGACCACTACTTCAACCTCTTCCTACCTCCGGAAGACGTGTTGTATTCGTTCTTGAAGGTGCTGATATTCGCCTTCGTCCTGATCATGATCCACTGCTATTACGGCTACCACGCCTCTGGCGGACCTGCCGGTGTCGGCGTCGCAGTGGGCCGTGCCGTTCGTACCGCGATCGTCACGATCGCCGTACTGGACTTCTTCTTGAGCCTCGCCATCTGGGGCACGACCACCACAGTGAGGGTTGCGGGATGATCGACTCGCCGTCGCGACTGAAGCGAGTACTCCTCGGTTTGGCGTTCTTCCTGGTGCTCATCCTGTTCCTGGGGTGGAGCATCACGTCCTACAACAAGACGTTCAAAGATGTGGTGAAAGTCAGCCTCGAAACCGACTCGGTCGGCAACGCGCTGCCGATGAACGCGGATGTCAAGGTGCGCGGAATGATCGTCGGCGAGGTGCGCTCGGCGTCCACCGTCGACGGCGTCGTGACCTCGCAGCTCGCCATCGATCCGGACAAGGCACCGCTGATTCCGTCGAACGTGACGGCACGGTTGCTTCCCAAGACACTGTTCGGTGAGCGCTACGTCTCGTTGATCGTGCCCGAGAACGATGCGGCGTCGCCGATCTCCGAGGGCACGGTCCTCAAACAGGACACCAGCGGAAACGCCATCGAGGTCGGGCAGTTGCTCGACGGCTTGCTTCCACTGCTGCAGGCGATTCCGCCACAGGATCTGGCGAACACCCTCGGGTCGTTGGCGCAGGGCCTCAGCGGGCGCGGTGAGCAACTGGGCCAGACCATCGACAACCTGACGAACATCGTGTCGGGTCTGAACACGGAGTTGCCGAACATCCAGCAGACGTTGGTCGGGCTGGCCGACTTCTCGCAGACCTACGCAGACGCGGCACCGGACTTGGTCTCGGCGCTGGACAACTTGCGGACGACGGGCAACACCGTGGTCGAGCGGCAGTCCAGCCTCGACACGCTGTACGGCTCCCTGACCTCGGCGTCGTACACCACTGCGGACTTTCTACAGACCAACTCCGAGAACCTGATCGGATTGGCCGCGAACTCTCGGGAAGCGCTCGAGCTGCTGGCCGAGTTCTCCCCGACGTTCGGCTGCACGTTCACTTATTTCGCCGAAGGTGCCAGGCGCGGAAAAGTCGTACTCGGTGAGGGCGACGAGTACCCCGGCATCAACGTCTCCGCACCGTTCGTCAACCCGAAGGGTCGTTACTTGCCGAACCAGGACGAGCCGCGCTTGTTCGACGATCGCGGAGCCACCTGTTTCGAGCCCGCGGCGCCGGGGGAGTTCTTCCCGCAGTATCCGGGAGGCTCGATCAACGACGGTTCCTACCAGGTGCCGACCCGGAACCCGGGCCCGCAGGTGATCGAAGGACAGGGACCACCGAAGTCTGCCCAGAGTTCCATCGTTCCCGCCGTCTCCGCATCCGCGCAGCCGGCGAGCTACGAGGGCTCCGACTTCGAGCGCGACACTCTGGCCGTGATCTACGGACAGGCGAGTGGTGTTGCACCGGACAGTATTCCGTCGTGGGCGGCCGCTATCGGCGCACCGGCACTGAGAGGAGTGGAGGTGACCGTGCCATGAGAGGCCTTCTCGCGCCGATCATCAAGTTGGTCGTGTTCGCCGTGATTACGATCATTGCTACGGCCACCCTTGCCTTCACCATCGCCAATTCCAGCGGCGGCGGCGGCACCAAGTTCTCGGCTGTGTTCACGGACGTCACGTCTCTCAACGAGGGCGACGAGATTCGTATCGCGGGCGTTCGTGTCGGCCAGGTCGACAAGATCGAGATCGCCAACGAGCGCGAAGCCAAGGTGGACTTCACTCTGAGCAGTCGTGATTGGCTCCCGGCCAGTTCGACGGCGACCATCCGATTCCGGAACCTGGTGGGCCAGCGCTACATCGCCATCGAGCAGGGTTCGGGAGATCAGGGTCGGAAGATCACCGACGGTGCCACCATTCCGTTGGAGCGGACCAAGCCTGCGGTGAACCTGACCACGCTCTTCGACGGCTTCCGCCCGCTGTTCACCACGCTCAGCTCCGATGACGTCAACAAGCTGTCGTACCAGATCATTCAGGTGTTCCAGGGGGAGTCGGGCACCATCAACGAACTGGTCACCAATACGGCGACCCTGACCAACACCGTCGCCGACAAGGATCAGGTCATCGGGCAGGTCATCACCAATCTGAACAACGTGTTGGAGACGGTGAACCAGAACGACGGGCAGCTCGACAGCCTGATCGTCAACACGCAGCAGCTCGTCTCGGGCCTGTCGGCCGACCGTGGTGTCGTCGGCTCCGCCGTGACGTCGCTCGCCGGCCTGACCAACGCGACCGCCGACCTGCTCGAGCCGACCAGGCCGTCGATCCAGGGTTCGGTGACTGCGTTGAACACGTTGGCCGAGACAGTCAACCGACGAAGCGACGACGTGGACACGGTCCTCGGAATTCTGCCCGTCAAACTCGAGAAGCTCATTCGCACGGCCCAGCAGGGATCCTGGTTCACCTTCTATCTGTGCGGTATCGACATCGTCGCCGGACCGGGTAGTTCGCCGAATCTGAATCTGCCGACCGGGCTGCCGACCGTCAACCAGCCGCTGTACACGAACTCCGCAGCGCGTTGCAAAGCTGGGGGGATCAAGCAATGAAATCTCGTCGTAGTCCGGCCACCATCGGTGCGCTAGGTATCGCAATCATCCTGCTCGCCACGATGTCGGTCTTCTTTCTCGACCGGCTCCCGATCATCGGTGCGGGTTCGGTGTACACCGCCGAGTTCAGCGAGGCAGCAGGGCTCAAGCCGCCCAACGAGGTCCGTATCGCGGGCGTGAAGGTCGGCAAGGTCACCGATGTGCGTCTCGACGGCGACCGGGTGCTCGTGGACTTCACGGTCAAGGACGCCTGGGTCGGCAACGAGTCGCGAGCGGCCATCGCCATCAAGACTGTGCTGGGGCAGAAATATCTGGCGCTCGACCCGAGCGGTCCGGAGACGTTGAGCCCCAAGGACCCGATTCCGCTCGAGCGCACCACGTCCCCGTACGACGTGATCGACGCGTTCTCCGCTGCGGCCTCGACCATCAGCGACATCGACACCGATCAGCTGGCGACGAGCATGCGGACCCTGTCCGAGGCGTTCTCCGAGACGCCTGCGAACATCCGTGCCTCGCTCGACGGTGTGACTCGGTTATCGCAGACCGTGGCCAGCCGTGACGAGGAACTGAAGAAGCTGTTCGAGGCCACCGGCGAGACCTCGAAGGTGCTGGCCGACCGCAACGAGCAGTTCAACCAACTGATCACCGACGCGGGCCCGCTTCTCGAAGAGCTCAACAATCGGCAGCAGGCCATCTCGCAGCTGCTCACCGGCACTCAGCGAGTGTCGCAAGAGCTGACCGGCCTGGTTCGCGACAACGAGGCCACCATCAACCCGATGTTGCAGCAGCTCAACGGCACCATCGAGATCCTGCAGCGCAACAACGACAACCTCGACCGTGCGCTGAAGCTGTACGAACCGTTCATTCGGCTGTACACGAATCTGACCGGCAACGGCCGGTGGATAGACATCACGCTGGCAAACCTCACACCGCCCGGAGTTCCGTTGATACCTGGTTACCGCCAGCCCTCGCTCGATACGTTGGCGGGGAACTGATGACAGACACGCAGACAGCACCGAGAAGCAAGAACAAGCTCGCGCTGATCGCCGTCGTCGTGACCGTGGCGCTCGTCCTCGCGGTCGCCGGCTGGTGGCTGTTCACCAGGGCCGGAACGACCAAGATCACCGCCTACTTCGACAAGTCGATCGGCATCTATTCCGGCTCGGAGGTGCGCGTGCTTGGCGTCAAGGTCGGTACGGTCGACTCCGTGACGCCGCAAGGCGAAGACGTGGAGGTCGTCCTCCGCGTCGACCGTGGGGTCGACATTCCTGTGGACGCAAAGGCGGTGCAGGTCACCCCGTCGCTCGTCGCCGACCGCTACGTCCAGGTTTCACCCGCCTACACCGGCGGCGACACCATGGCCGACGGCGCGACGATCGGTCGCGATCGAACCGCAACACCCGTCGAGGTCGACGAGCTGTACAAGTCCATCGACGACCTGTCCACCGCCCTCGGTCCGGACGGCGCGAACAAGGACGGCGCTCTCACAGATCTGGTCAACACCGGTGCAGCCAACCTCGACGGCAACGGTGAAGCGTTGGGCAACAGCATCACCCAGCTCTCGGCCGCCGGTCGAACGTTGAGTGACTCGCGCACCGACGTGTTCGACACGATCAAGAACCTGCAGACGTTCGTCAGCGCCTTGGCCGTCAACGATCAGCAGGTACGCAACTTCAACACCCAGTTGGCCGACCTGACCGGTTTCCTGTCGGGGCAGCGAGAGGACCTCGGAGCTGCACTCCAACAGCTGTCGGTCTCGCTCGGCGACGTGGCGACGTTCGTCGCGGACAACCGGACCCAACTGACCGATGCCGCGAACGGTCTCACGGTTCCGACGCAGACACTCGCCGACAACCGCGAGCAGCTGGTGCAAACGCTCACGTTGCTGCCGCTGGCCATCAGCAACCTGGTAAACGCCTACGACGCCGAGTCGGGAACGCTCGCCACGCGCGCCAATCTCCAGAACGAGACCCAGGATCCGCTCGGCACCCTGTGTCAGCTCATCGATCTCGGAAAGCTGGTTCCCGGTGATCCGCGCTTCGAAGCACTCGGTGCGCAGATTCAGCCGATCATCGATCAGTGCTCCAACATCACCACGATGATCCAGGCCCCGATCAAAGACCAGAACCGGATCGTGCTGCCGTTCGGCGTTCTCACCAACGACATCGAGCAGAACGTGTCCGTGCCGGGCACCGTGCCTGGCGTCGTCTCGCCCAGGCTCGGAAACAGCTCGATGCCCGGACTGGAGCAGTCGTACATCGGAGGTGGGGGACAGTGAGAGCCTCTGTGAATCGGAATCGAGCTCGAGTGAAGCGTTCTTTGGTGGTCGGAGCCGGTGCGTGCGTGGTGGCGCTGTCGGCCGGAGCATGCTCGTCGGCCGGCATCTACGCGATACCGCTGCCCGGCGGTGCCGACGTCGGTGAGAACCCGTTGAACCTGACGGTGCAGTTCGACGACGTACTGGACCTCGTCCCGCAGTCGACCGTGAAGGTCGACGGCGTCTCGGTCGGCCGCGTCGACTCGATAACGGTCCCGAACGACGGCTGGACCGCCGACGTCAACGTCATCTTGAATTCCGACGTCGACCTTCCGGCCAACGCGATCGCATCGGTGCAACAGACCAACCTGTTGGGCGAGAAGTTCGTGCAGCTCTCGGCACCTCCTGGCGACGAGGAAGCAGCGCGTCTGCAGGACGGGGCCACGATCCCGCTCGATCGCACCCGCCATGCCACCGATATCGAACAGGTACTCGGTGCGCTCTCGCTGCTGCTCAACGGCGGCGGTGTCGGGCAGCTCTCGCCGATCGTCAAGGAACTGAGCACGGCGTTCGACGGTCGCGAAGGCAGAACCAAAGAGCTTCTGCAGCAAGCGAACACCCTCATCGACGGCCTCAACCAGCAGCGTGACGACATCACCCGCGCCATCGACGGGCTGGACACTCTCAGCGGCCGCGTCAACACGCAGACCGACAAGATCGACGCAGTGCTGAAGGATTTGCCGATCGCCACCGAGGTTCTCGAGCAGCAGCGCCCGCAGCTGACCGAGATGCTCGGAGCGCTCGACCGTCTCGGAGCCGTCGGCACCGACGTGATCGACCGTTCCAAGGACGATCTCATCGCGGACCTGCGGGCACTACGCCCCACGCTCCAGGCCCTGGCCGATTCGGCGGACGACGTGGTGAGCTCGCTCGCGGTGATCCCCACCCTGCCGTTCGCGGACGGCACCGAGAAAATCATCGAGGGCAACTCGGCGAACCTGTTCCTTTCGCTCGACCTGTCGATCGGAACTGCGTTGCGCAACTTCGGCGTCGGGGAGGGCGATCCGGTCTACATCCAGCCCAAGTACGGCAACACGCTGCCCGTCGTCGACCCGTCGAATCCGTACTACAACGGCAACGGACCGCGCCCGGGTTGGCCGACGATCTCGCTGCTGCCGTTGCCGCCGATCATCCCGTCACCGGTTCCCGGCCCTGGTGCACCTGCGAACGAGCAGGCAGCGGCGGCCGCCGCGCCCGCACCGGCCGATCCGTTCGCACCGTTGAACGATCTGCTCGAGCGATTCGGAGTTGGACAGTGAGATCGAGACTGGTTCGCATTCAATTGGTCCTCTTCGTCGTGGTCGCCGTACTGGGGTCGGTCTATGTCGGTGCCAAGTACGTGCGACTTGACAACATGCTCGGCTTCGGGCAGTACCAGGTCGATCTGAACCTCGCCGATTCCGGTGGCATCTTCTCCAACGCCGAGGTCACCTACCGAGGTGTCCCGGTGGGAACCGTCGGAGATCTGGAACTGACCGAGGACGGCATCCGAGTCGCGCTCATGCTCGACAACGGTGGCCCCGACATCCCTGCCGACACCAAGGCCGTCGTGGCCAACCGATCGGCAATCGGTGAGCAGTACGTCGACCTGCAGCCCGAGACCGATCAGGGCCCGTTCCTGGTCGAAGGGTCACAGATTGCGCAGGCCGACACCACCACGCCGGTGCCGGTGGAAGAGGTTCTCGCCAACACGAACACGCTGGTTCGGTCGGTACCGCTGGAGACGTTGACGCGAGTCGTCAACGAGCTCGGCGTCGCATTCGACGGTAAGGGCAACGATCTCGCTTCTCTCGTCGATTCGCTCGGGAACATCTCCGAGGCTGGAAACGAGGCCCTGCCGCAGACGCTCGCGTTGGTTCGCGATGCGGTGCCGGTGCTGAACACGCAGTCCGAGCAGTCGGACCTGATTCGACAGTTCAGTACCAGCCTGGACGAGGTGACGGCTCAGCTGAAGTCGAGCGATCCGGACATCCGTCGCCTGATCGATACCGGTACTGCGGCGGGCGACCAGCTCGGTGGCCTCATCACCGATGCGGGTCCTGCTCTGACGACCGATATCAACAACCTGGCCCTGGTTGCTGCTCAGGCCGAACCTCGGTACGTTGCGCTTCGTCCGTTCCTGACGTTCCTGCCTGCACTCGGTGCCGGTATCTCGACGATCGTCCCGGACGACGGCACGATCCATCAGGGTCTGTTGCTCGAAACCAACAACCCGCCGCCGTGCACCGTCGGCTACGAGGGCAGCCAGGCGATCCTGGACGAGGAGAAGCGGAAGAATCCGAACTTCGACGAGACGCGGGAGAACTACCCGCTGAACCTCGATGCGAACTGCGCTACGCCGCAGGGCAGCGTCACCGGTGTTCGTAGCGCGAACCGAATCGTGTTCGCCGATCCGGACGTGCCGCAGCCGTGGGACCTCAAGCCCAAGGTCGATCCCGAGAAGCTGAACCTCAACCCCATTGCCACCCAGTTGGCACCGCTGATCGGCGTCACGCCGAAGTAGTGAAATCGGTGGAACTGCTGCTCAGCACTATCGTCGGGCCGAGAGTGGTTCGGCCGGATATTACCGAGTAGTAGGGTGGAAAGTGTGAACTCGAGCACCGAAGCCCTGGAGTCCTCAGCGACTCCAGGGCGTAACAAGACCGCGAAAATCCTCTTTGCCGTCGTCACGGTGATCGCCGTGGCGGCCCTCGCAGCGGCCGTGTTCTTCGGATACGGCTGGGGCAATGCGTTGCTGAGTCAGAAGCCCACCGCGGACACCCGCGACTCTGCTCTCACCGGCGCTCAGCAAGCGGCCGTCAACCTCAACACTGTCGACGCGGCCAACATCGACCAGTCGTTCGACAACATGAAGTCGTCCATCACCGGCGACCTGATGCTCAACGACCTCGAGCAGACGCGGTCGGGTATCACCGACCAGGTTCGTCAGTCCGGTGCCAAGAGCGACGCCGAGGTGCTGCACGGAACGTTGACCGAGCTGAGCACGGACGAGAACACCGCCACCGCTCTCGTGGTCATCGCGACGACCACTACCTGGCCCGACCGCATCGAGCGCAGCAAGCTGACGATGAGCCTGGCCATGGAAGAGATCGACGGGGTGTGGAAGACCAACAAGGTCGACCCGATCGGTTCGCGGATCTCGCTCGACAACCCCAGCACCAACCCCGTCATCCCGAACGAACCGGGCGGCCCCGCCGATCCGAATGCCGCCGATCCGAATGCGGCCGACCCCAGTGCGGAAGCGACGCCGGCTCCTCAGCCCGACGCCGGCGGCAACTGAGAGATCCGGCATTGGTGTTTTCCGTCTGTACCGAAGTGAGTTTCGAAGGAGTTCTGTAGTGCCTCCCCAGCGTCGCAAGATTGTTCCACCCACCACCACCAGCAAAGTTCGCCGGAAGGTGGCCGGCACCGGGAAGCCGACTGCAGCCGACACCGACACGGCGTCGACCGACGCCGAGGGATCGGCGGCCGCCGAGTCGCAGGCCGTTACGACGCCGACCGAGCCGGTTCTCGACAAGCCCGCAACCGACAAGCCTGTGACCGAGAAGCCGTCACTCGCGAAGTCTTCGGTC
>NZ_JAWLKF010000007.1:0-180175 GCF_033042195.1 Rhodococcus cerastii | reverse complement strand
GACAAGCCTGCAACCGACAAGTCTGCAACCGAGAAGCCTTCGGTCGACAAGCCTGCAACCGACAAAACTGCAACCGAGAAGTCTTCGGTCGACAAGCCTGCAACCGACAAGTCTGCAACCGAGAAGCCTTCGGTCGACAAGCCTGCAACCGACAAAACTGCAACCGACAAGTCTGCAACCGACAAGTCTGCTGCCGACTCCATCGCAAGCGCCTCGTCCTCCGGACCGGTGTCGGGTATCGGCTACAAGCACGTGATCGTCGTCGCGGTGATTGCCGTGGTGCTCGGCGCGTTCGCTGCCGTTGCCGCGTTCAAGCCGTTCGCCACGATCGACAATGCGGCGTGGGTGGATTCCGCGGCCACCCAGGAGGTCACTTCGGCTGCGACCGATGCGCTGCAGACCCTGTACACGTACAAGGCCGAGACGATCGATGCCGATTTCGATGCGGCCCGCGCTGTTCTCAATCAGTCGATGCTCGACGAGTTCAACTCCACCGCTGAGACAACCAAATCTGCTGTGGTGCAAACGAATACGGGTACCGAGGCCATGGTGACGGACATCGGTGTCACGCGGTTGGAGGACGACAAGGCCGAGCTGCTCGCCAATGTGAACATCAGCGCTACGCAGAACGGCGTCGCGTCGGGCAGCGCCGAGGGCCCGTTGACGGTGAACATGGAGAAGGTCGACGGCTCCTGGAAGCTCTCGGCCATCGACGATCAATAGTCGCTCCAACCAATAGCTCGATCAGGCCCCGTTCGACGCAGAAGCCCTGCGCGGACGGGGTTTTTTCGTATCGTTTTCGGCCGTCTCTCACCGACTTCGGGCCGAGCTACCATCGCGTTTGCGTCCTGGTTGGGACGAGCCCTGGTTGTTCGGGACAACCATTTTCACGCTCGGACAGCCAGGGGTGGATCCGATGAAAACGGAGCATGCTGGTCATGACTGACACAACTATCGATTTTTCCGTGCTGGAATCCCGGTCCGGTCGATCGGGCTTTGCCGAGCACGTCAATCCCGAACTGTACCGCTTGTTGTCTGCGCTGAACCTGGATCGCGAGTACGTGCGCGGCGACGGGACGGTCCTGTTCGACGCCTCGGGCCGACGCTATCTCGACTTCGCGGGGGCGTACGGAGCCCTTCCGTTCGGGCACGGTCCCACTCCGATCTGGCAGGCGGTCAACGACGTTCGCTGCAGCGGGGAGGCAATTTTCGTGCAGCCCTCGGTGCTGAGCGCGGCCGGTGAATTGGCAGATCGGTTGGGGCGCTTGGCCCCCGAGGGGTTGACGCGAACGACGTTCGTCAACAGTGGTACCGAGGCGACGGAGGTCGCGCTCAAGATCGCCCGAGCGCACACCGGGCGGCTGGGTGTGCTGACCACCGCGAACAGTTTCCACGGTAAGACCCTCGGTGCCTTGTCTGCGACGGGAAACATCAAGTATCAGAACGGTTTCGGCGCTCCGGTCGAGGGATTCGATCATATCGAGTTCGGGGATTCGGATGCGCTCGACGCGGCCCTGGCGGCAGCACCCGGGCATTATGCAGTGTTTCTGGTGGAGCCGATTCAGGGTGAGGGTGGAGTGGTGTGCCCGCCCGACGGATACCTGCGCCGCGTGCGGGAGATCTGCGATCGGCACGGGGTGCTCATGGCACTCGACGAGGTGCAGACCGGGCTCGGCCGGACGGGCCGGATGTTCGCAGCCGAGCACGACGGCGTGGTGCCGGACATTCTTACTCTCGCCAAGGCGCTCGGTGGCGGGATCGTGCCGGTGGGCGCGGTGCTGAGCCGCCCGGAGTTGGTGGGGGAGAGCTTCGCGCTACGGCACACGTCGACCTTCGCGGGGAACGCGTTGGCTGCACGGGTGGGTATCGCGGTACTCGAAGAACTGACTCGGGACGGCTGCGCGGTGGTGGAGAATGCGGCAGTACTCGGCCATCGGCTGAAGAACGATCTGAGCGCGCTGGCCGAGAAGTATCCGTCGGTGGTCACCGAGGTACGCGGCCGCGGACTGTTGCTGGGCATCGAACTCACCGCGGACGTGAACTTCGTCGGACGGCAGTCGCTGCTCGGATCGATCGCAGATCAGCACAACCTCTCCGCGGTGATCTGCTCGTACCTGCTCAATGTCGAGGGGATCCGAGTGGCTCCGACTCTGTTCGGCAACAGGGTGATTCGCATCGAGCCGCCGCTCACGGTGTCCGGGGTGCAGTGCTCGCGTCTGGTCGCAGCACTGGACCGGGCGTTGGGCTACGCGGCAGCGGGAGACATGGACGGATTGTTCGGGCACCTGTTGGGCCGTCCGACCGTCGCCACGCCGCCTGCCCTCGCGGCGCTGCGTCCCGGGCGTACCCCCGACATCGCGGTACGGCCCACCGATCGACGTTTCGCGTTCATCGCACATCCCCTCGATCTCGGGTTCTTCGCGGCATTCGACCCGGCGCTCGAGGTGTTCGACGACTCCGAGCGACAGGACTTGCTCGAGCGGTTCGCGGCGTCGACGTCCGAGCTCGAACCCGCGTCGTTCGTCATCGGCAGTGGCCGGGTCGTCGGAGGCGGGGACGCGACGGCGCACGGTGATCTGATCGGGCTGCCGTACACCTCTCAGCAGTTGCTGCAGCTGCCGACCCAGCGTGCGCTGGCAGTGGTGGGCGGTGCCGTCGAGCTGGCGATCTCACGCGGTGCAACGGTCGTCGGGTTGGGCGGTTACTCGTCGGTGATCACCGTCAACGGGTTGGGTCTCGGCGCGACGACGCGTCCCATCACCACCGGCAACACGTTCACCGCTGCGGCCAGTCTGCGGGCTGTTCGACGCGTGTGCCGTGAACGCGGAATCGATGTCGCGCGGGCTCGGGTGACGATTCTCGGTGCCGCCGGGGCGATCGGGCGAACCATCGGCAGGCAGTTGGCCGGCGAGGTCGGTGCCGTCGTGCTGGTCGGTAGGCAGGGGGAGAGTTCGGTGATCGCTCCCAAGCTGTGGGCGGCTGCGCAGGAGATGGTGGCGAGCGCTCGGGCGGGTGCGGGGTCGGGGGAGCTGGCCGCCGCCGCGCACGCTGTCGACGGTGATCTGGACGATCTGATCAGGTCGCGGCACCTGGGGTTCTTCACCGATCCCGTTGCTGCGGTGCATGATTCGTTGATCGTCATCGCTGCGACGTCGGCACCACATGCGTTGATCGATCCGACGGATCTGATGGAGGGTGCCATCGTCTGCGATGTGGCGCAGCCGCCGAACATCGGCCGGGACGTGCGCAGTGAGCGGCCGGACGTCACGGTGTTCGACGGCGGCATCGTGCAGGTGCCGGCGGGTTCGGATTTCGGGCTGACCTACGGGTTGGCTCCTGGGCTGACCTACGCCTGTATGGCCGAGACGATGCTGATCGCGTTGTCGGCTGAGTTCGGACTGCGCAGTGTCGGGGCCACCCTCGACGGCGAGAGCGTCGAACGGTTGGGTGAGTTGGCCGATCTGCACGGCTTCGCGCTCGCCGAGGCCACGCGGTGGCGGGAGAGCGCCCGGTAGTCGGCAGGGGCGGGGCGCGTCGGTGTCCCCGCCCGCAGCCCCGCCCCGCCCCCGCCCCTGCCGTCTGCGTCAATGGACCCTTGCATACGTCTCGGCGGTGCAATGGTCCATCGACGCGACCGGTTCGAGTGCGGTCTCACGGAAAACGGGTCTCACGGAAAACGGATCGGGCCGAACCTCTTGACGAAGGAAGGCTCAAGGGTCACTCTTGTCGTCAGGAGCACCCCCAGCGGTTCTGAAGCGCAGCGGCATCGGGCGTACGGCAGGCGACACGCTTTCGTCGAGTCAGCGCACGAATGGACCCCGGGTGCTACTTTTGATGCCCCCGTTGCGCTCTGCGCACATTTGGGGTACCTTTGGACGTTGCGCTGGCTGCCTCCTGTCCACCTCTCGATCGCTGTTACCCGAAAGCACGTTTTCGGGCCGCTGTGATGGGGATTCGGTCTGGTTGCACCAGCCGAAATTCGCCCCACATATAGCAAACAGATACAGCGGCGGTCGCACTGCACGAGCGACCCGCGTGAGGTGCTGGAAGGACGCATCTTGGCAGTCTCTAGCCAGACCAAGGCAGTTGTCGGAACACCGGGAGCCCCGAGGAGGGTTTCGTTCGCGAACATTCGCGAGCCGTTGGAGGTACCCGGTCTCCTCGATGTACAGACGGATTCGTTCGAATGGCTGGTAGGTGCGCAGAGTTGGCGTGACCGTGCCGCCGCCCGCGGAGACAGCAGTGTCGCCGGTGGACTCGAGGACATCCTGACCGAGCTCTCTCCGATCGAGGACTTCTCGGGCTCGATGTCTCTCTCCTTCTCCGACCCACGATTCGACGAGGTCAAGGCCTCGACCGATGAGTGCAAGGACAAGGACATGACGTACGCGGCTCCGCTGTTCGTCACGGCCGAGTTCATCAACAACAACACCGGTGAGATCAAGAGCCAGACGGTCTTCATGGGTGATTTCCCGATGATGACCGACAAGGGCACCTTCATCATCAACGGCACCGAGCGTGTCGTGGTGTCGCAGCTGGTGCGTTCTCCGGGCGTCTACTTCGATCATTCGATCGACAAGACCACCGAGAAGGACCTGCACAGCGTCAAGGTGATCCCCGGTCGCGGTGCATGGCTCGAGTTCGACGTCGACAAGCGCGACACCGTCGGTGTCCGCATCGACCGCAAGCGTCGTCAGCCCGTCACGGTGCTGCTGAAGGCTCTCGGTTGGTCCACCGAGCAGATCACGGAGCGCTTCGGCTTCTCCGAGATCCTCATGGCCACCCTGGAGAAGGACAACACCGCCGGTACCGACGAGGCGCTCCTCGACATCTACCGCAAGCTGCGTCCGGGCGAGCCGCCGACCAAGGAGTCGGCGCAGACCCTGCTGGAGAACCTGTTCTTCAAGGACAAGCGCTACGACCTCGCTCGCGTGGGTCGCTACAAGATCAACAAGAAGCTCGGCCTCAACTCGGGTCAGCCCATCGTGGCGTCGACCCTCACCGAGGAAGACATCGTCGCGACCATCGAGTACCTCGTGCGTCTGCACGCAGGTGAGACCTCGATGACCGCACCCGACGGCGTCGAGGTTCCGGTCGAGGTCGACGACATCGACCACTTCGGCAACCGTCGTCTGCGTACCGTCGGCGAGCTCATCCAGAACCAGATCCGCGTGGGCCTGTCCCGCATGGAGCGCGTCGTGCGCGAACGTATGACGACTCAGGACGTCGAGGCGATCACGCCGCAGACCCTGATCAACATCCGTCCCGTCGTCGCTGCGATCAAGGAGTTCTTCGGAACCTCCCAGCTATCGCAGTTCATGGACCAGAACAACCCGTTGTCGGGTCTGACGCACAAGCGTCGCCTGTCGGCACTGGGACCCGGCGGTCTCTCTCGTGAGCGCGCCGGCCTCGAGGTCCGCGACGTTCACCCGTCGCACTACGGCCGCATGTGCCCCATCGAGACCCCGGAAGGCCCGAACATCGGCCTGATCGGATCGCTCTCGGTGTACGCACGCGTCAATCCGTTCGGCTTCATCGAGACCCCGTACCGCAAGGTCGTCGACGGCAAGGTCACCGACGACGTCGATTACCTGACCGCCGACGAGGAGGATCGCCACACGCTCGCGCAGGCGAACTCTCCGGTCGACGATTCGGGTCACTTCGTCGAGGACAAGATTCTCGTCCGTCGTAAGGGTGGAGAGGTCGAGTTCGTCTCGTCCGACGACATCGATTACATGGACGTCTCGCCGCGACAGATGGTCTCCGTCGCGACCGCGATGATTCCGTTCCTCGAGCACGACGATGCCAACCGTGCCCTGATGGGCGCGAACATGCAGCGTCAGGCCGTCCCGCTGGTGCGCAGCGAGGCTCCGATCGTCGGTACCGGCATGGAGCTGCGTGCAGCTGTCGACGCCGGTGACGTCGTCATCACCGAGAAGACCGGTGTCGTCGAAGAGGTCTCCGCCGATTACGTCACGGTCATGGCCGACGACGGATCGCGCAAGACCTACCGGATGCGCAAGTTCGCGCGTTCCAACCAGGGCACGTGCGCCAACCAGCGTCCGATCGTGGACGAGGGACAGCGCGTCGAGTCCGGCCAGGTCCTCGCCGACGGCCCCTGCACCGAGAACGGTGAGATGGCACTCGGCAAGAACCTGCTGCTGGCGATCATGCCGTGGGAGGGCCACAACTACGAGGACGCGATCATCCTGTCGCAGCGCCTCGTGGAAGAGGACGTTCTCACCTCGATCCACATCGAGGAGCACGAGATCGATGCTCGCGACACCAAGCTCGGTGCCGAGGAGATCACTCGCGACATCCCGAACGTCTCCGACGAGGTCCTCGCTGACCTCGACGAGCGCGGCATCATCCGTATCGGTGCCGAGGTTCGTGACGGCGACGTGCTGGTCGGAAAGGTCACGCCCAAGGGCGAGACCGAGCTGACCCCCGAAGAGCGCCTGCTGCGCGCCATCTTCGGTGAGAAGGCTCGCGAAGTTCGCGACACCTCGCTCAAGGTTCCGCACGGCGAGAACGGAAAGGTCATCGGCATCCGCGTCTTCTCGCGCGACGACGACGACGATCTGCCTCCCGGCGTCAACGAGTTGGTCCGCGTCTACGTGGCTCAGAAGCGCAAGATCCAGGACGGCGACAAGCTCGCCGGCCGCCACGGCAACAAGGGCGTCATCGGCAAGATCCTCCCGCAGGAGGACATGCCGTTCCTGCCCGACGGCACCCCGATCGACATCATCCTCAACACCCACGGTGTTCCGCGTCGTATGAACATCGGGCAGGTCCTCGAAACCCACCTGGGTTGGATCGGCAAGACCGGTTGGAACGTGCAGATCGCCGCGGACGGCAGCAAGCCCGATTGGGCCGAGCGTCTGCCCGAGGAGATGCTGGCGGCTCCGGCCGACAGCAACATCGCCACCCCGGTGTTCGACGGTGCCAAGGAGAATCAGCTCGCCGGCCTGCTGGAGAGCACGATTCCCAACCGCGACGGCGAGCAGATGGTCGGCTCCGACGGAAAGGCCACGTTGTTCGACGGCCGCTCCGGCGAGCCGTTCCCGTACCCGGTGTCGGTGGGCTACATGTACATCATCAAGCTGCACCACTTGGTCGACGACAAGATCCACGCTCGTTCGACCGGGCCGTACTCGATGATCACGCAGCAGCCCCTCGGCGGTAAGGCGCAGTTCGGTGGACAGCGCTTCGGTGAGATGGAGTGCTGGGCCATGCAGGCCTACGGCGCCGCGTACACGCTGCAGGAGCTTCTCACCATCAAGTCGGACGACGTTGTCGGCCGCGTGAAGGTGTACGAGGCGATCGTCAAGGGCGAGAACATCCCGGAGCCGGGTATCCCCGAGTCCTTCAAGGTGCTCCTCAAGGAGCTCCAGTCGCTGTGCCTCAACGTGGAGGTGCTGTCCTCGGACGGCGCAGCCATCACGATGGCCGACGGTGACGACGAAGACCTCGAGCGTGCCGCAGCCAACCTGGGAATCAACCTCTCCCGCAACGAAGCTGCCACGGTCGACGACCTCGCTCAGTAGTTCTGTGGTCTGCCGGATCCGCCCAGTGCGGATCCGGCAGGCGTTCTTCTCATTTGCTCTTCCAGCACAACACCCATAACGGGGAAAGGAAGTTACGTGCTCGACGTCAACTTCTTCGATGAACTTCGCATTGGCCTTGCCACTGCGGACGACATCCGTCAGTGGTCCTACGGCGAGGTCAAGAAGCCGGAGACCATCAACTACCGCACGCTCAAGCCCGAGAAGGACGGCCTCTTCTGCGAGAAGATCTTCGGCCCCACCCGGGACTGGGAGTGCTACTGCGGCAAGTACAAGCGCGTCCGCTTCAAAGGCATCATCTGTGAGCGCTGTGGCGTCGAGGTCACTCGCGCCAAGGTGCGTCGTGAGCGCATGGGCCACATCGAACTGGCCGCTCCGGTCACGCACATCTGGTACTTCAAGGGTGTGCCGTCGCGTCTGGGCTACCTGCTCGACCTGGCTCCGAAGGATCTCGAGAAGATCATCTACTTCGCTGCCTACGTCATCACCACGGTCGACGACGAGCTCCGTCACAACGAGCTCTCGACGCTCGAGGCCGAGATGGAGGTCGAGAAGAAGGCCGTCGCAGATCAGCGCGACGCCGATCTCGAGGCTCGTGCGCAGAAGCTCGAAGCCGACATCGCCGAGCTCGAAGCCGAGGGTGCCAAGTCCGACGTGCGCCGCAAGGTCAAGGACGGCGGCGAGCGCGAGATGCGTCAGCTCCGTGACCGCGCGCAGCGTGAGCTGGATCGTCTCGAAGAGATCTGGACCACGTTCACCAAGCTCGCTCCCAAGCAGCTCATCGTCGACGAGCTCATCTACCGCGAGCTCATCGACCGGTACGGCGAGTACTTCACCGGTGCCATGGGTGCCGAGTCGATCCAGAAGCTCATGCAGACCTTCGACATCGACGCCGAGGCGGAGTCTCTTCGCGAGACCATCCGCAGTGGCAAGGGTCAGAAGAAGCTGCGCGCGCTCAAGCGTCTGAAGGTCGTGGCCGCATTCCAGGCCGGCCGTAACTCGCCGATGGGCATGGTCCTGGACGCTGTCCCGGTCATCCCACCGGAGCTTCGTCCGATGGTGCAGCTCGACGGTGGCCGTTTCGCGACGTCCGACCTCAACGACCTGTACCGCCGCGTCATCAACCGCAACAACCGCCTCAAGCGTCTGATCGATCTCGGTGCTCCCGAGATCATCGTCAACAACGAGAAGCGGATGCTGCAGGAGTCGGTCGACGCCCTGTTCGACAACGGCCGTCGTGGACGTCCGGTCACCGGACCGGGTAACCGTCCGCTGAAGTCGCTCTCCGACTTGCTCAAGGGCAAGCAGGGTCGATTCCGTCAGAACCTCCTCGGCAAGCGCGTCGACTACTCGGGCCGTTCGGTCATCGTCGTCGGCCCGCAGCTCAAGCTGCACCAGTGCGGTCTGCCGAAGCTGATGGCCCTCGAGCTGTTCAAGCCGTTCGTGATGAAGCGTCTGGTGGATCTGAACCACGCGCAGAACATCAAGTCGGCCAAGCGCATGGTCGAGCGTCAGCGTCCGCAGGTGTGGGACGTTCTCGAAGAGGTCATCGCCGAGCACCCCGTGCTGCTGAACCGTGCACCCACCCTGCACCGGTTGGGCATCCAGGCGTTCGAGCCGCAGCTCGTCGAGGGCAAGGCCATCCAGCTGCACCCGCTCGTGTGTGAGGCGTTCAACGCCGACTTCGACGGTGACCAGATGGCTGTCCACCTCCCGCTGTCCGCCGAGGCTCAGGCCGAGGCACGCGTGCTGATGCTGTCGTCGAACAACATCCTCTCGCCTGCATCGGGCCGTCCGCTCGCCATGCCGCGTCTGGACATGGTGACGGGTCTGTACCACCTGACGCGTCTCGATGCCGGTGCTGTCGGCGAGCGCGCCGACGCCAAGACCGACACGGCCGAGTTCGGGGCGTACTCCTCCCCGGCCGAGGCTCAGATGGCCGTCGACCGTGGATCGCTCACGGTGCAGTCGCAGATTCGGGTTCGTCTCACCACGCAGCGCCCGCCGCGTGACATCGAGAACGAGCTGTTCCCCGAGGGCTGGACCCGTGGCGAGGCATGGACCGCGGAAACCACTCTGGGACGCGTTCTCTTCAACGAGCTGCTGCCGGCGGACTACCCGTTCGTCAACGAGCAGATGCCGAAGAAGCGTCAGTCGACCATCATCAACGATCTCGCCGAGCGTTACCCGATGATCGTCGTCGCACAGACCGTCGACAAGCTCAAGGACGCAGGCTTCTACTGGGCCACGCGTTCGGGTGTCACCATCTCGATCTCCGACGTCCTCGTGCCGCCGGAGAAGCCGCAGATCATGGAGACCTTCGAGGCTCAGGCCGATCAGATCGAGAAGAAGTACCAGCGTGGCGCACTCGACAAGGTCGAGCGCAACTCCGCATTGGTCAAGATCTGGCAGGACGCGACCGAGCAGGTCGGTAAGGCCATGGAGGCCCACTTCCCCGACGACAACCCGATCCCGATGATCGTGAAGTCCGGCGCAGCCGGAAACATGACTCAGGTTCGCTCGCTCGCCGGTATGAAGGGCCTGGTGACGAACCCGAAGGGTGAGTTCATCCCGCGTCCGATCAAGTCTTCCTTCAAGGAAGGCCTGACGGTCCTCGAGTACTTCATCAACACGCACGGTGCTCGTAAGGGTCTGGCCGACACGGCGCTTCGTACCGCCGACTCGGGCTACCTGACGCGTCGTCTGGTCGACGTCTCGCAGGATGTCATCGTTCGGGAAACCGACTGTGGCACCGAGCGCGGCATCGTCACGACGATCGCCGAGAAGACGGCCGACGGCAAGATGATCCGCGACGCTCACGTCGAGACCAGCACGTACGCCCGCACCTTGGCGAACGACGCTGTCGACGAGAACGGCACGGTCATCGTCGCTCGTGGACACGATCTCGGTGACCCGGCCATCGACGCGCTGCTCGCTGCGGGCATCACGTCGGTCAAGGTTCGCTCGGTGCTCACCTGCACCACCGGCACCGGCGTTTGCGCCACCTGCTACGGCCGCTCGATGGCCACCGGCAAGCTGGTCGACATCGGTGAGGCCGTCGGCATCGTTGCCGCACAGTCCATCGGTGAGCCCGGAACCCAGCTGACCATGCGTACCTTCCACCAGGGTGGTGTCGCCGGAGATGACATCACCGGTGGTCTGCCTCGCGTGCAGGAGCTGTTCGAGGCACGTGTGCCGAAGGGCAAGGCTCCGATCGCGGACGTGTCGGGACGCATCCAGCTCGAGGACGGCGATCGTTTCTACAAGATCACCATCGTTCCGGACGACGGCGGCGAAGAGGTTGTCTACGACAAGCTCTCCAAGCGTCAGCGTCTGCGCGTCTTCAAGCACGACGACGGCACCGAGCGCCTTCTGGCGGACGGTGACCACGTCGAGGTCGGCCAGCAGCTCATGGAAGGTGCTGCCGATCCGCACGAGGTGCTGCGCGTGATGGGTCCTCGCCAGGTGCAGATCCACCTCGTCAACGAGGTCCAGGAGGTGTACCGGTCGCAGGGTGTGTCGATTCACGACAAGCACATCGAGACGATCGTGCGCCAGATGCTCCGTCGCGTGACGATCATCGACAGCGGCTCCACCGAATTCCTGCCCGGTTCACTCACCGAGCGCAGCGAATTCGAGTCGAGCAACCGTCGCGTCGTCTCCGAGGGTGGCGAGCCCGCAGCCGGACGTCCGGTCCTGATGGGTATCACCAAGGCGTCGCTGGCCACCGACTCGTGGCTGTCGGCAGCGTCCTTCCAGGAGACCACTCGTGTGCTCACCGACGCGGCGATCAACTGCCGCAGCGACAAGCTCATAGGTCTCAAGGAGAACGTCATCATCGGTAAGCTCATCCCGGCTGGTACCGGCATTAACCGGTACCGGAACATCACGGTGCAGCCGACCGAAGAGGCACGTGCCGCGGCGTACGCGGTGCCGTCGTACGACGATCAGTACTACAGCCCGGACGGCTTCGGCCAGGGAACCGGCGCTGCAGTGCCGCTCGACGACTACGGTTTCTCCAACGAATACCGCTAGAGCGACTTCGTCGCACGTGCACGGCTGAGTTTTGGGTCGCTTCGCAGGCTCCGCTCCTGCCTCGTAGCCCACTACGAGTTTCCGTTCACGACGACAGAGCCAGCAGACAAAGCCCCGCATCGACTTCGGTCGATGCGGGGCTTTGTTGTATATCTGGGGTGCGCGGTGAGTTTTCGATGCGCCTCGAGTCGGTACCGGCATGACCAACCAAACCCCCAGCACCATCGTGAACATCGGCGTGGCCATGTTCACCGTCGCAGACCAGGATGCCGCTCTCGAGTTCTATTCACGCGTGCTCGGTTTCGAGCTGCGCGACGATACGCGTTTCGGCCCCGAGGGCGAGTATCGGTGGGTCGAGGTGGCCCCGCCCGGTTCGACGGCACGTCTGGCCTTGAATCCGCCGATGGGTGATTCGCCCGGCGGGTCCTCGATCGGTGTGGAAACCCCCGACGTCGAGGCGGAACATGCGCGGCTGGCCGCGATCGGCGGTGTCGACATGGACGCAATGTCCGGGACGGAGGACGGTGCGCCGCCCATGTTCGTGCTGCGTGATCCCGACGGCAACATGGTGTGGGTGGTTCAGGCCTGAATCGCACACCGGGCGGGTGGACCACCACGATCTACGGCGGCTACTGCGACGGCACTGTCGTCATGGATGTTGCTGCATATCCTGTCTCGCCGCTGCCTGTCTTGTCGCCGATGTTCGGCAGTAGCTGACCGACTGAGAACGCGTTCGTCGAATCATCAGTGATGGCAGACGGCTTCGAGGTCGATGCCGTTGAGATCGCGGACGAATGATCCGTAGTACGTGGCGTGGTATTCCGGCTGCAGCCCTGGAGGCCTGAGCTCGATCGCTCCTGCCGAGAGTGCCGCGGCGTGGAAGGCATCGACGGTGGCGCGATCCGGGGCGCTGAAGGCGAGATGGGTGTGCGGTCCGATGGCCGAACCCGGTGCGTCGACGATCCAGAAGAAGGGCTTCACCTGCGCCCAGCCGAACGCGATCATGGCGAGTTGGTTCGCCTCGGGGGTGTGCGGTACCCGCATGATCTCGCTGATCCCCAGTGGTTTCAATACAGCGCCGTAGAACTCGGCGCTGGCGTCGAGATCGGCGACGCCGATGTTGAGGTGGTCGATTTGGGAGCCTGTGCGGTCGGTGTTCGTCATGCGTTCGAGTTTTGCCGTGATTGCGGACGACTCAGGTCCTGAATCGAATGGAAATTTCGTGTTCATGTGCCCTTTCGATCGACGACGCGCACAGTTCGTTCGGGCGCGACAGCCTCGAAGGATGGTGAGACGGGGTAACGAGATACGGTTCGGTTCGGACATCTCCATGCGAGCGGGGGCCACACGTCGACAGTTTCTGACGTGGACTGCGCTGGTGGGGGCGTTGGCGTTCACTCCGGGACTCGCGGGAACCACGGCGCAGGCCCAGTCCGTGGTGACGCCCGATTACCCGTTCCGCCTCGGCGTGGCATCCGGCGATCCACTGCCCGATTCGGTGGTGCTGTGGACCAGACTCGCTACCGATCCCTTTGCGCCACTGGGCGGAATGACGCCTGGCGTCGTGCCGGTGCGGTGGCAGATCGCCGCGGACGAACGATTCGTGAACATCACCCGCGAGGGCGTCGAGCTTGCCACCGAGTTCGACGGCTGGTCGATTCACGTCGACGTCCGAGGGCTGGAGCCTGCTCGCGAATACTTCTATCGGTTCCTTGTCGGACCGCACTTCAGCTCGGTCGGCCGCACCAAAACCGCACCGGCGCTGGGCCAACCGTTGAGCAGGCTCGATTTCGCGTGGGCGTCGTGCCAGAAATGGGAGGACGGCTACTTCGGCGCGTACCAGGACCTGGCGGCGTCGAATCTCGATGTGGTGTTCTTTCTGGGCGACTACATCTACGAGTACGCGATCAAGGACGAGGGTGCTCGCAAGGGTGAGCCGCGTACCGAGTCGGCTGCCCGAGAGACCATGGTACTCAACGACTATCGAGACCGGTATGCGTTGTACAAGGCGGACGAGAACCTCGCCGCGGCCCATGCGTCGGCACCGTTCGTCTCGACGTTCGACGATCACGAGGTGGACAACAACTGGGCCTCGCAGATCAGTCAGGACGACGACGATCCGCGAGAGTTCCTGTTGCGCAGAGCCGATGCCTTCAAGGCGTGGTGGGAGAACACTCCGGTTCGGTCGAACCTGAAGCCCGTCGGCCCGGACATGACGGTCTATCGCCGGTTCTCGTTCGGCGATCTGGTGGACTTCTCGGTACTGGACACGCGGCAGTACCGCAGCGATCAGGCGCACGGAGACGGCGAGCATGCGCAGGACGCGGAGACGGCCGATCCGTCGCGCACCATAACCGGTGCAGCGCAGGAGAAGTGGATTCTCGACGGGTTCGCATCGCCGTCGACGTGGAACTTCCTGGCGCATCAGACGGTCATCTCGGACTTGGCTCGTGGGCTCGGTAGCGATCGCAAGGTCGGGATGGATCCGTGGAGCGGATACGAGGCGTCTCGGCACCGAATTCTGGACGGAGCCAGGGATCGTGGCGCGAAGAACGTCGCGTCGATCGTCGGCGACATTCATCGCACGATCGTCTCCGAACTGCGACGCGACTACCAGGATCAGGTGTCGCCGATCCAAGGTGTGGAGATCGCGGCCACGTCGATCGCGTCGGGCAAGGACGGTGCCGATGTCGACTCCGCCGGGGCGGCCATCGCCGAGGCCTCACCGCACGTCAAGTACGGCAATGCTCGCCGCGGCTATCTCCGCAGCACGCTGACGAACACCGAATGGCATTCGGAAGTGAGGGTTCTCGATGCGGTGTCGACGCCGGGCAGGCAGGTTCGCACCGCCGCAACCGTCACCGTCCCCGAAGGCCGCCCGGAGATTCAGTTGGGTTGACGCCGACGGTCACTGACGGACGGCGAACATCGGCATCGCAAGACCGAGCAGCATCACGGTGAACAGGAACCATGCCGCGCCCTGCCAGATCGGCCACGTGCCACCGGCTCGGTAGGACTTGTATCCCAACGTCAGAGCTCCGATACCGCCGAGGAAACACACCGCAGGCACCGACGCGGCCAACACAGGACTGGTGCGGTCGACTATCAGGAACACCGCGGTCAGGGCAGCCGCCACCGCCACGACGCCGGAGCAGTATCCCGCAGCCTTACGGAGGGCACCGGGGTCGTTCCAGCGCTTTTCGACGTCGCGGTCGGCGATGGTGCGTTCGGTCGGGTCGTTGACGGGCATACCTGTGGGCTACCCGTTCGGCGCGGGTCTACCCACTTCGGACGGTCAGCGACCGTCGGCGATGATCTGCGCGACGTTGCGTTCGGCCAACGCGGTGATGGTGAGCGACGGGTTGGCGGCTCCGGTGCTACCGGGGATCAGCGCACCGTCGACGACGTAGAGCCCGGGGTGACCCTTCACCCGCCCGTAGTTGTCGGTGGCGTCGCCCAGTACCGCGCCGCCGAGTGGGTGGGCGGTGAAGGTGTCGTCGACGTCGCGGGTGAACGGTTCGGCTGCGACGACGGTACCGCCGGCCTGAGCCATCCGATTCTGCACTGCGCGTAGGGCTTCCACGGTGTCGCGGCTGCCACCCTTCGGCCAGTTCAGGGTCAATGTGTCTGTGGCGGAATCGAATCCGAAGTTTCCACGCAGGGGATCGATGGTCATACCGAGGGAGCCGATGAAACCGAGATTCACCGGAACGCCCGGCACGTACCAGTTCTCGACGGTCAGTGGCAGTCCTGAGTCGTCGACGATGCGGGACGCGCACGGCGCACCCTGCGGCCCTGCCGACATCGGCCCCAGTGACCGCGTCATCGACGCGTCGCCGTTGGTGCCCCATCCGGTGCCGATGAATTCGTTGAGGTTCGCCAGCGCACCGGTGGTGCGGGCGCGCATCAGCAGCTCGGTGGTGCCGATGGACCCGGCTCCGAGGACGAGGGTGTCGCAGGTGAGTGTGCGTGTCTCGAGTACGTTGCCGAACGGGTCGAGGCGTTCGATCTCGACGCGGTGGCGGCCGCCGGATTCGGTGCCGATCGCCGCGACGCGATGGCTGTGACATACCGTCGCGTTGCCGGTGGCCTCGGCCTGGGGGATGTAGTTCTGGGTCAGGTCGTGCTTGGCACCGTTGGAGTTGCCGAAGGTGCTCGCGCCGACGGTCGCGGACGGCCTCGAGCGGCCGCCGATCTCGTCGCGGACGACGTTCCAGTTCCAGTTGCCGTCCACTGCCTGAGGGGTGAACCCGGCCCGCCTGGCGTGGTCGTCCCAGGTGCGTGAGTGTGCGAAGTTCGGGCTGTTGTAGACGTCCTCGGGCATCGCCGACGGCCGGAGCATCGAGAGCGCCTTGGGGTACCAGGTGGCGGCCATCTCGTCGTAGTTCAGTCGTCCGCCGAAGGAGAGGTCGAAGAACTTCTTGTCCGGGGCGATGGTGACGCCGGTGTAGACGATCGAGCCGCCGCCGACGGCAGCGCCGCGCCAGACGGAGAGGTTCTCGTAGCGGGTGGTGTCGAGGACGCCGCCGAACAGGTCGACCGGCCCGACGGGCATGCCGGTGATGTTGGTGAACGAGCTCTGCTGCCACAGTCCGCGTCCGTCGGCGGTCATGTCGGCGGTGAAGATCTCGCGCCACGGATCACGTGGCCAGCGCAGTCCGCGTTCGAGGACGGTGACCTGGGTGCCGGCCTGAGCCATGCGGAGGGCGGCGGCGCTGGCACCGAATCCGGAGCCGATGACGATCACGGGTGAGTGGTCCGGTGGGCGCGGGGGATCGGCGAACAGCTCGGGAACCAGTGCTCGGATGCGTTCGGCGCCGATCGGCAGCGCACCTGCGGTGGCGGAGCCCGGCATTCCGGCCGAGTTCAGGACCGGAGCGGCGGCAGCGCCGAGCATTCCGGCAGCGGCCAACCGCAGCAGTTGCCTTCGGTTCACGGAAAGTCCCCCTACTTGACTCACGGACAGCGTTGTCGATTCTGTCGTGTTTGCGGCGAGAAAGCGAACAGTTCGGTCGGTCTCGAGGATGCTTCCCAGCTCGGCCTCAGGTTTGCCTGTAAGACTTCCGCTCATGGTTTCGGCATCGATGGCCCTGTTACTGCTCTTCGCAGCGGTACTCGGCATCGTGGCGCACCTGGTCGACGCGCGGGGGCAGGCGATGCTCGTTGCCGCGTCTTTGGCACATGTCCTCATGCTCGCCGCGGTGCCCGGCGCTGCACTCGCGGCCGTGGCGTTCGGGTGGTGGGGGCTGGCTGCGGGGGCGGCTGTACTGACGGGTGCCATCGCAACGCAGCTGCCGCTGCAGAGGCGCAGATTCACAACGAACTCCGACGAGCCGACTCTGACGGTCCTGCACGCCAACATCTGGCTGGGACGGGCCGATCTCGACGCGTTGGTTGCGCTGGTCGAGCAACACCGCCCGGACGTGCTCACTCTCGTAGAACTGACGCCCGAGGCCGAGGCCCGTCTTCGCCCGAGACTGTCCGGCTCGTTGCCGCACGCGTACGTCAGCGCCGCCCCCGGCGGCGAAGGTACCGGCATCTACAGCCGCTTCCCGCTCGTCGACGAGCAGCGGCACGACGGTTTTGTCACCGAATTGCTCTCTGCACGGGTGGAGATGCCGGGTCGGCCGCTGGTGTTCGCGGTTCACCCGGTGCCGCCGTGGCCGCGGGAGCCGTCCGAGTGGGTTCGCGAGCTCGCGCTGCTGCGTCAACTACTGGCCAAGATCCCCGTCGACGACGGTCCCGTGGTGGTGGCCGGCGACTTCAACGCGACGCAGGATCATCGGCGGTACCGAGATCTACAGGACGGCCGGTTCGTCGATGCCGCGGTGGCCACCGGGGCCGGGATGCTCAGGACGTATCCGGCGCACACCTGGTACCCACCCGTCATCGCCATCGACCATGTTCTGGTGGCGGACATGGCGGTTCGATCGGTCGAGCCGGTGACGATCACCGGTTCCGACCACCGCGGCATCGTTGCCAGACTGGCGTTTCGGCCGGTTTAGGACCGGGCCGGCAACTGCTGCACCGACCACGTGTTTCCGTCGGGGTCAGCGAAGTACACGAACGTGCCCCAGCCCTCGTCCTTGGGCGGATCGATGGTCAGACCCGCCGACGTGAGGTGCTCGTAGGCCTCCTGGACGTCGTTCACGACCATCAGAATTCCGGCTCCCTTGCCCGGTTCGGCGTCGGTGATGCCCTCACCGATCGCGATGGAGCACGCCGATCCCGGGGGAGTGAGCTGGACGTACCGGATGCCGTCCCAAGGGCGGGCGTCATGGTCGGCGTGGAAGCCGATCGAGACATAGAAGTCCTTGGCGCGGTCCACATCGGTGACGGCCAGGGTGACGAGTTCGATCTTCATGGTGAGGTTCATGGAGAAATGATGAGCGCCTTTGCGGACACATTCGGTCCGCTATCAACGAACGCTTCGAGAAATATGCTCGACGCTTCCCCGGTTGACACACAGGTGTTCTTCTCACTGCTCGACAGATCCCGCACTCGGTCCGGAATGGACGACGCCTCGGCGCTGCGGCATACCGTCGAACGAGCGGTGCATGCGGAGAAGATCGGGCTGCACCGGTTCTGGGTGGCCGAGCATCACGGCGTTCCCGGTATCGCGTCGGGCGCGCCCGCGGTACTTGCTGCGGGGGTGGCGTCGCGCACCTCGCGCATTCGCGTCGGATCCGGCGGGGTGATGCTGCCCAATCATCAGCCCTTGGTCGTGGCCGAGCAGTTCTTGATGTTGGAGTCCCTCTTTCCTGGCCGAATCGACCTCGGTGTCGGCCGCTCCCTCGGATTCACCGAACCGGTCCGCGCAGCATTGCGCCGAGACTGTGACGCGCCCGACACGTTCGAGTCCGACATCGCCGAATTGCGTTCGTATCTGGACGGTTCGGCCGCGGTGACGGCGCGCCCTGCCACCGCTGCTCCACCGGTGTTCGTCCTCGCCACCGGAGCCGGTCTCGAGGTGGCCGCTCGCGCCGGGCTTCCGGTGGTGGTCGGTGGACCGGTGCTGCAGAAGGACGATCCGTTGGCGTTGTATCGCAAGCACTTTAGGCCCACGCCCTCGAATCCCGAACCGTACGTGATCATCTCGCTAGACGTGACGATCGCAGCGGACGCCGAGGATGCACGTAGGTTGGCCGTCCCGGAGGCATGGGCGATGGCCAGGTCCAGGCGCGAGGGCGAGTTCCCAGCTCTGGAACGAGCGTCTGCGATCGACGAATCGCAGTGGACGCCGCAGACACGGAACCGAATCGAGGCGTCGTTGGCGTCTAGCATCCTCGGCACGACCGGGCAGGTCCGTTCTCGGTTGGAGGAGGTGATCGAGCGCACCAACGCGAACGAGATCATGGCCTCGACGTCCACGTACGATCGCGCCGAATTGTTCGACGCCGATGCCGCGTTCGCTCAGCTCGCAGGGGTGGCGGGCTGAACAGGTGCTGTCGCAGCCAGGGCTGCTACGAGGTCGCGCTGGATGTCGGTGGCGGCCACGGTCGCGTCGACGACGGCCGAGACCGGGAGCCGCAGCCTGCGGTCGGCCTCGGTGCGGAAGACCAGGCCGGTCTTGGGGGTGCTGTCGGCGGTGCTGGCGTACAGGATGGACCAGCACTGCGGGTTCTTGAGGAGTTCGGCGCTGGCGGTGTGATCGGACGCCACGGGTGGGCCGAAGCTCAACGGCAGTCCGCTGCGCTTCATCTCGCGTTCGATCACCCGGTGCAGCAGGATCTGCTCGCTCCGTTTGGGAAGTAGCAGGGGGTAGCCGGCGAGCTGGCTCAGGCTCGGGTTGTCCTCACCCGCCAAAGGATGGCCCTCGGGGAGGACGACGACGAGGTCCTCGGTCCACAGCTCGGTCACATGCAGACCGGAGCGTTCGACGCTGCCGCGGATCAGCGCCACCTGGCAGTCCCCGGACGTCACCGCTTCGATCTGTTCTGCGAATCGTTTCAGCACGAAGTCGATCTCGGCGTCGGGGTGACGCTCGCGGACCGCGACGATGGCGGAGATTGCGTTGGCCGCGAACGTCATGTTTCCGGTCAGGCGCAGCTGGTTCCGCTTGCGCGTCGTCAGCGCCAGGGCGGCCTGCTCGAGCTCCACCATGTGCCGGGCGATGGAAACCAATTGTGCTCCGACGACGGTCAATCGGACGGTACGTGAGGTCCGCTCGAACAGCGGTTCACCGATTTCTCGTTCCAGCTTGGAGATCTGCAGACTGATCGCCGATTGCGAGACGTAGCAGCGTTCGGCAGCGCGCGAGAAGTTCAGTTCCTCGCCGACCGCGAGGAAGTACTTCAGCTGCCGCAGTTCCATATAGCCATCCAATCATGAGTTCTGCTCATAGATGCTATTTCAACTTCCGCGTTGATAGAGCACCGCGGTCGGAGTTTCATGGAGGTAGTTCTTCGTAGAGGAAAAGACTCGAGCCGAAAAGGAAAGTGCTGTGCAAACGTACGACGTCGTCATCGTGGGATCGGGATTCGGAGCATTGGCTGCCGCCAAGTCTCTGGGCAAGGCCGGTGTGACGTTCTCGCTGATCTCCAGCACCACCGAACACCTCTTTCAGCCGCTGCTCTACCAGGCCGCCACCGGAATGCTCTCGACGGGTGAGATCGCCCCTCCGATCCGGCGCATCCTCGCGCAGTACGACTCGGCCGACGTGCGTCTCGGACGCGTCGTCGATGTCGATCCCGAAAAGCACCAGGTCACCTACATCGGTGCCGGACAGAGCCACACCATCGGCTTCGGTCGATTGATCGTCGCCACGGGTGCCACGCAGGCGTACTTCGGGCGTGACGAGTTCAAGGACCGCACGTTCGCGCTCAAGACCGTCGATGACGCGATCGCTCTGCGTGAGCAGATCCTGAGTTGCTACGAAACTGCCCACTTGACAACCGATTCGGCTGCTCGCAAGGAATTGCTGAGCTTCGTCGTTGTCGGTGCAGGCGCGACGGGTGTCGAATTGGCCGGCCAGATCAGGGATCTCGCGCACCGCTACTTCGCCGGCTCGTTCCCCGACATCGACCCGAGCGACGTCACGGTCACTCTCGTCGACGGAGTCAAGGAAGTGCTGCCCGCATTCGGCGGCAAGCTCAGCGCGTACGCCCGCACGAAGCTCGAGAAGTCCGGCGTCGACGTCGTCACCGGAGCCATGGTCACCGACATCGCCGACGACGTCGTCACGGTGCAGGATGTCGACACCAAGACCTCGCGTACCTACCCGGCCAAGACCGTCATCTGGTCGGCAGGTGTTCAGGCCAGCGACCTCGCGGCCACGATCGCCGAGCGCACCGGGTGCGAGACCGACCGTGCCGGACGCCTTCTCGTGCACGACGATCTGACGGTCGGCTCGGCGAAGGACATCTACGCGATCGGCGACGTGACGTCGCTGCACAAGCTCCCCGGACAGTCGCCGGTGGCGATGCAGCAGGGCAGGCACGTGGCGAAGATGATCATCGGAAAGGTCGACGCGGGAACGCCGTTCGAGTACACCGACAAGGGCAGCATGTCGATCGTCGGCCGGTTCAGTGCGGTGGCGCGGCTGTTCGGCAAGGTCGACATGTCGGGCCCGATCGCCTGGCTCATGTGGCTCGCGGTGCACCTGATGTACCTGGTCGGCTTCCGGAACCGCTACGTCGCGGTGGTGTCGTGGATGACCTCGTACATCGGCGACAAGCGCCCGCACTTTCAGTACACCGACCACTCTGCCTCGCTGGTGGAGCGCGCCGATGAGACCGCGGATGACGAGGAGCAAAAGGCAGCCTAGCTGCTCACCAGGCCGTTGCGGTAGGCCCAGATCACCACGTGCACTCGGGTTTTCACGTCGAGTTTGCGGCAGATGTTACCGATGTGGGTCTTCACCGTGCTCTGTTCGAGTTGCAGTTCCCGCGCGATCTCGTTGTTGCCCAGGCCCTGCGCCAGTAGTTGCACCACTTCCATTTCTCGCAGGCTCAGGTCGTGTTGCGGCGGAACTGAGTTGGGTCGACTCGGCGCGCCGCGGCGGGCGAACTCGGTCATCAGGCGCGGGGTCAGTCGAGGAGAGAGCACCGCTCCGCCGCAGGCGACGGTGACCACCGCGTCGGCGAGTTCGTCGGGATCGGTGTCCTTGAGCAGGAAGCCCGACGCCCCGGCATCGAGGGCAGCGAACACGTACTCGTCGAGGTCGAACGTGGTGACGACGATGACGCGAACGTTGTCGAACTGCGCCAGTATCTCGCGCGTTGCGGTCAGCCCGTCACCGTTCGGCATCCTGATGTCCATCAGCACGACGTCCGGTTTCAGGGTCGATACCTGTTGCACGGCATGTCTTCCCGAGTGCGCGTGCCCGACCACTTCGATGTCGGGATGGCCCGCCAGGAACAGCTCGAATCCCTGCCGAACCACGGGTTGATCGTCCGCGATCAGAACGGTGATCATGCCGGCACCTCCTGCGCCCGAGAGATCTTTCCGCCGACGGGCAGTCGAGCGTGCACGGTCCACGTCGTTCGGTCGTCGGAAAATCCGGCGTCGAGGGTCCCGCCGAGTAGAGCGGCCCGCTCCCGCATACCCGGAATGCCGAATCCCTGTCCTGTGGACTCGCGCTGCTCTGTCCCATCCGACGTCATCGTGTTGGTAACGGTCACCTCGACGGTCGACGAACCCACGGTCACCTGCACGCACACAACGCAGTTCGGCGCATGGACTCGGGCATTGGACAACGCCTCTTGAACGACGCGGTAGCACGTCAGTTGCACGGCGCTGTCGGTATCAACGCTGTCTGCCACAATGCTCGTCTCGATGGACGCGAACGAGATTCGAGACTGTTCGATCAGCTCGGCGATGTCGGAGATCATCGGTTGCGGTGCAGTGTCGGTGTCGAAGCTGAGGTCGGTGTCGAAGCTGTAGGCCGCGTCGCTCGGTCGCAGGATGCCGACGATCTGGCGCAGGCTGTCGAGGGTGCGCTGGCCGTGTCCGATTGCGCCGGTGAGTAGTTCGCGTGCCTGCTCGGGGTTGCTCGGGATGAGGGTCTTCGATGCTTTGGCTTGGATGAGCATTCCGGTCAGGTGGTGAGCCGCGACGTCGTGGAGTTCGCGTGCCATGGCTTTTCTCTCGTTGTCCAGCGCCGCGTCGAGCTGCTGTCGGTGTTCGATCTCGGCTCGGCGGAGGGCAGCCTCGCTCTCGAGCTCCTGGGCTCTGTTCCGTGCGATGTACTTACCCAGAGCGATGAGCACCGTGTAGTTGACGGCGAGGTTCACGACCTGCTCGGCCACCACCCCGATCGTGCCACCGGGTCCGGCTGCGGCATCTGGAAAGGAAAGCCGTGTGTCGACGCTGACGACGATCTCGAGGATGAGGCCGACCGCAAGGGGAGCGAACAGGCGTGGCCCGGTCACTCGAATTGCCAACGCGGCGATCGCAAACCAGTACAGCGGGGTGAATCCGAGGGTGCGGTCCGGCAGAACCAGAATCAGCGCGACGCTGATCGCAACCACCGACAGGTACGACACGACGGGAAACGATCGGCGCACACACGTCGCGGCGGTCATCGCCAGCAGGGCAGCGATACCCACTGCGATCAGGGTCGGGCTGCGGACGAGTTCGTCTCTGGTGTCACCGACCATGCCGGTGGAGAGTTGGAATCCGGCGTAGACGAGCGTGGCCAGGAGCATTTCGAGCGGCAGCACCGCGGGATTTCGCGGTCGCCATGCCGGTCGAAACCTGCGCAGTGTCCTGGAACCAGCCAGTGTCCTGGAACCTCCCACCATCAGAGTCGACTCCGTTCTCCTGCCGCATCTTTCGAGCTCGAGTTGTGCTTGCCGGCCACCCACAGCGGTCCGGTGACGAACCAGAAGAACGTGATGACTCCGAGTGGCTGGATCACGGTCTTCAGTGCCGCTGCCTGCTCCGAGTCTGCCACGGTGTACGCCAGGCCGTAGGTGATCACCAGTGCGATGGTGGCGGCGACCAACCACTTCACGAACCCGCGGATCTCGTTGCGGTAGGCCTGCGGACCGGTCTTCGGGGCCTTGACCGGTGCGGGTCCACCGGCGAATCGGTGCGCGAAGCGTACGTCGAGCCAGGCGACAGTGGAGTGCGCGAACACGACGGTCCAGCCGAGGTAGATGCCGGCGAGGCGGTGTGCGAATTCGACGTCTCCGCCGCGGTGCAGGTCGAGCGCCACGGCTGCGATCAAGACGAGGTCGAGGACCGGGAGCAGGGCGAGCGTGATGGTGTTGGCGCGTCGCATGCGTGCCAGGTAGCGAAGGCACAGGCCGCCGATCACCAGAGCCCAGAAGCCGATCTCGCAGATCGCGATCGTGAGCAGAATCGGATTGTCCATGGATCCGATCTCACCGCAGCCGACGTGCACGCGATACCCCCGCGGAGGCGTCGTCGCTGGTGGTTCGGCCGAAGGTACGACGCTGCGCTCCACCGAAAGTCGTAGCTCGACCGAAGGCCGATAGCTCCACCTGAAGTCGTGGAGCGTCGAGTCTTGTGAACGGCAGGCTAGGCTTCTCGCCGTGATAGACCTCGACGCGTTGCACCTCGGAGCGCTCGGGCGTCAACCGAAGATTTTCTGGGTCTTCGTCGCTGTCGCTGTGGTCGCGGCGGGAGTCATCGTGGTGGATTCACGCGCGTCCGGTCCTGCGGACGTCGCGTTGCCGGATACGCCTGCGTCGAGCGGGTTCAGCGCGTCGAACTACGACCAGGGTGAGTCGTCGACCACGATTCCGGGGTGTGATGCCGTCGTCGTTCCCGAGTCCGGGGAATTCTCAGGGGCGTATTTCCGCCTCGAGGGAGGACGCTACGACGACCCCCGTTATCCATGGTTCTCCGGGCGCAAAGCTACTGCGCTGTCCGATGCGCTTGTTTCTGCGTTGCCGGCCGAGACCGCCGTCGAGTTCGCAACACCCGGTACGTTCGCGTTCGGTGCCGAATCCGCGTTTCGATTCGGTCCTGTCCAAGGTCCCACGTCCGATAGCTCTGTCGGCGATGGTCCGACGGATGATCTGTCGATGTTCGCGAGCGCCACTGCCGCCGGGTTGCTGATTCGCAACGGCAGGGGTGCCGACGTGACGGTGACGATCTCGAAGTCGACTGCCGGTGTACCGCCCTGTGTCGGTGGCAGTCTCGATCGCAGGCAGGTCGCAGCCGACGGTACGGTCGTGGACACGAAAGAGTCCACCGGCGAAGACGGTGGTAGAACAGCGGTGGTCAGGACGGCGACTGCATACGCAACCGATGGAACGACGTTGCAGGCCAACGCAAGCCAGTTCGTGTCTTCGGATGAAGCAGTGTCCATGAACGACCTGATCTCCCTGGTGTCGTCGAGCGAGCTGCGAATCGGTGCAGCGGTGCCGGACGGAACCCGACCCCCTCCTCTGCCGTGTGACACGCGAGTTGGGTCGCAGGATGGACCAGCGGTGACTCGCGCCGACGCAGACCGTATCGGTCGCGCTCTGGACCAGGCTCGAATCCGCGCGCTTCGGGCCGTGATCGTGCTCGAGCAGCCGCTGGCACCGATGCAACGGAGTCCGTTGTCCCACGACTCGTTGTGTGCAGCCGGAACAATTCTGACGCCAGGATCGGAAGGCGTTGTGACCGTGGCGATCACGGGTGGACAGCCGCTCCCGGAAATTCCCGATGCATATGACCCGACGGCTGATCGCTCGGTCGACACCGTGCGCCTGCCCGACGGATCGATGTCCGAGAGATCGAAGCGCGGCGTCAGGACCGTGACTGTGACCCGGCCGTCGGGCACTCGTGTCCGTATCTCGTCGACATCGGCGGGCGAGCTCGTCACGGTCGGCAATCTCGAGTCCATCGCGACGGCACCGGGCCTGGACCTGTGAGCACCCGATGGCCGGTGTGGACAGCGGGAGCCGTGGCGTTGGCGACTGTCGTTGCTGCGGTGATCGTTGTCGCGCAGGACGACGACCCAGCGATCGCGACTGCCCCCTCATGGACGACCACAGCTCCGCCGACGGTTCCGCGTGCGCCGGAGGTCCAGTGGTCCAGATCTGCAGAGGCCGTCTACGGCCGCGAGTTCGCGCAGTTTCGTGATCCTGGTGCAGGCGGACGGCTCAACCCCAGCGCAGCGAGATTCATCGATGCGGGCGGGGTGTATGTCGCTTCGGTGGGTCTGCCGGATCCTGCTACCGGGAATTTCGACGCTCCCGCGATGGTGGGCCTCGACGCAACGGATGGATCCACACTATGGCGGCGAGACGATCTTCGGGTGGACTCCTGTGCCGACCGGCCGTTGTCGGGATACCTCGTCTGCCTCTCCAGCACCGAGTCGGAGAATCCGGAATCGACGATCGTCACGGTGGACACCACGACCGGTGCTGGTCGTTCTGTTCGTGTGCCGCAACGTGTGTTCGCTGTGGGAACCGACGGGTTCTCGCTCTACTCGATCAGTTCCACTGTCACGCAAGCAGGTTACGAGGGAACGCCGCAGCTCGCCAAGGGTTCTGTGGACGATGTCGGGCGCGATTGGGTCACCGAATTTCCCGGCGAGGCCGTTTACGCGGGTATGCCGGGGCCGGTCATCACCATCGACGGAAACTACGGCCTGGGCCGGTTCGGTTCGACGGCAATAGGATTCGACTCGGTCACTGGAACGATCACGTGGTACCGGGGTTATCCCGACAGCTGCGTGTCGCAACCTTTTCGGGTGCAACCGGCACTGGTGATCATGACCGAGGCGGTGTGTA
Source organism: Rhodococcus cerastii (assembly GCF_033042195.1). Taxonomy (NCBI): domain Bacteria; kingdom Bacillati; phylum Actinomycetota; class Actinomycetes; order Mycobacteriales; family Nocardiaceae; genus Rhodococcus; species Rhodococcus cerastii. The sequence goes on along the minus strand of NZ_JAWLKF010000007.1, from coordinate 153,879 downwards.
CGCAGTCCCAGACGTACGCCGGTACCGTCGCGCTCGCCTCGGATGGTCGAACAGTCGCCAGAGCTCCGCTGCCGGTGTATCCCTTTCTCGAGATCGACGATCCAACGGACCTGTCGCTGCCGATGGTCGTCGGTGACAGTGCGTTCGATCGGACGACCGGAGAGTTTCTGTGGTCGAGCCCGCTGTTGGCGTCGACCAATGGCGTAGCTGTCGTCGGGGATGTGGTGATCGCACGTGCTCCCGGAACAGCTCATGTGACGGCATTGGATCTGAGAACCGGTTCGGTTCGGTGGGAGAACGATCCCGATGACTACTACCCGATCACGGCGTACGCCGACGGTCTCGCGTACTCCACCGTCGGCGGGACCGTGGAATCGATCGCGTTGGATGACGGTACGACACGTCGGCGGTTGGAGATCGAGCCGACGCCGGACCCCTATGCAACGAATCGGTACCTGGCATCGTGGGTGATCGAATCCGCCGACAGTCTGGTGTATTCGTCCACAGCCACGATTGCCGTCGTCGACCGCGGGTAGCTGCTGTCGGTGCGCCTACAGTGGAAGTACGCAAACGGGACATACGAAACAGGGAGTCCGCCATGGCAGGCAAGAAGATCGACAGAGTGCATGCACAGTCCGCGTTGGAGACGGTTCGAGAGAATCCCGGCATCGCGTTGATCGCCGCTGCGCCCGCGTTGGTGGTGCTGGCGCTGGTGTGGTGGCTGCTCGGGTTCCCGGCAGCGCTGATCCTGTTGATTGCAGCAGGCGGTGCCGGCTACCTGTACCTCAGGAACCGCTGATTACCTACAAGCACTGACTATCGGGAAGCACTGACTACTGATCGGCGCGAGGGATGCAGAACTCGGTGATCGTGGCCGAGCTTGCTGCGAGCTCTGCCCACGACTTCTCCGTGGTGAGCACGGCGATTGCCGAGGTGGGGAAGCGGTGACGAACCTCGCGGGCCACGTCGGTGTCGTCGTCTGCCGCCAATTCGAGTGAGGTCCAGGGAATTCCGGGTTCGTGTCCGACGACCAGCAGCGTCGAGACGGTCACGTCGTCGAAGTACGTGTCCGCAAGGCGGATCTCGTCGATGATCTCGTCCGCGGATCCGCCGTAGATGTCTCGCTCGAATCGGGTGGGAGCGTCGCCCATGCCGGTAGCGGCCAGCGTTTCGCGGGTGCGCAGGGCCGTCGAGCACAGCACTGCATCGACGCGGCCGACGTGTTCGGTGATCCAGGCTCCGGCGAGTGCCGCCTCGCGTTGGCCGCGCGGTGCCAAGGGTCGTTCGTGATCCGGCACTCCGTCGGGGTAGCCGGATTTTCCGTGCCGCATGAGCACGAGGGTCCTAGTGGTCGCCATGCCGTCCACCGTAAACGGTCAGGGCGGCGGGGTCGGCAAGAACGTTCACCGGTTCCGGGAAGACGAACTTGCGCATCGCCCACCATCGGAATGCGGTTGCCAGCAACGTGCCGATGATGGAGCCGCTGACGAAGTCGGCGATGTTCTCGGTGAGGAAGGACACGTTCGGCGACCGCAGATCCAGCACGTAACTCGACACCCACAGCGGTAGCTGGTTGATTGCCAGGCCGGTTCCGGCGACGGCGAAGAACAGCGCTGCCTCGTGGTGACGACGTCGTCCGCCACGCGCTGTGAACGACCATTCCCGGTTGAGGATGTACGACACGATCGTCGCGATCAGCACGGCCAGAACGTTCGCTGTCACCGGCTTGTCCTGCAGGATCGTCCACTTCAGGCCGAAGAACAGTACGACGGTGACGACGAAGGTGATCGCTCCGACGATGAGGAACTTGAGGGCCTCGGCGTGCTTGACGAGGGGCTCGAGCCAGCGTTCGGGAACGCGGTCGGTGAGGCGGTCGGACACATGCATCCGATCGACGTTACCTCGAGTAACGGATCCGGCCCGACGACGAACGATAGGCTCGCATCGATATGACTGGTGCCAGGCTGTCCGTTCTCGTCGTCTTCTTCGTCAACGGCGCGGTGTTCGCGAACTGGGCTCCCCGCATTCCGGAGATTCAGAACTCACTGTCGATCGACGTCGCAACGCTCGGCCTCGCCTTGACCGGTGTCGGGCTCGGCGGGCTGGCGGCAGCCCCCGTCGCCGCTGCGTCGGTCCGACGGTTCGGCAGTCGGTGGACCATTCTCGCCTCGGGGCTGCTGTTGTGTGCGGCCTTCGTCCTGCCCGCGGTCGCAGTGTCGTGGTGGACGCTGCTGGCGGCGCTCGTACTGCTCGGCGGTGCCGATGCTGTGATGGACATTTCGATGAACGCGCAGGGTGTCCTCGTGGAGGAACGAGCGGGGAAGTCGCTGCTGAGCGGCTTCCATGCCGCCTGGAGCGTCGGTGCCGTCGTCGGGGGAGTGACCGGCGCGGCCGCGGCCGGCATCCGGATGCCGGTGGTGGCGCACTTCGGCGTGGTCGCGGTGGTGCTGATGCTCGTTCTCGTTGCCGTCGGACGGGGTCTGGTGGGTCCGGAATCGGTGGCGCTCGACGATCACGAGGACCCAGCATCCGGCCCCGTTCTCGTGCGTCCGACCGCAGCACTGGCCCTGCTGGGGGCCGTGGTGCTGCTCGCCGGGCTGATGGAGGACTTTCCGCAGTCGTGGAGCGCGGTCTACATGACGACCGAAGAGGGCGCGGGCCCGGGTTCGGCCGGTATGGCGTTCGTTGCGTTCTCGGCCGCGATGCTGATCGGTCGGTTGGTAGGAGACCGGGTCGTGGACCGGTTCGGCCCGTCGACGGTGCTGAGCGGAGGCGCGTCACTGGTGGCCGTGGCGTTTCTCGTCATCCTGGGCCTGTCGGTTCTGGCTGCGGATCTACCGGTCCTGGTCATCGGGGCGTTCGCGGTTGCGGGCCTGGGCGCGAGCCCACTGTTTCCCATTGTCTTCAGCCTGGCCGGGCGGCTTCCCGGTGTGTCCTCGGCGGCGGCCATCTCGATCGTGTCGCTGGTGTCCCGGATCGGATTTCTCGTGGCGCCCTTGGCCGTCGGTCGCGTAGTGGATGCGTCGGGCTTCGGATCGGTGTTGGGTGCCATTGCCGCGGCGGGCGTCGTCGTCGCGGTGATCGGGTGGTACTACGGCCGCAGATTCCCTGTCGACTCGACTCAGGACCGCGGCTCCAGGTAAGTGCGCAGCAACCGACGTACCTCCTCGGTCGCGAGTTGCTCGGGGTACGTCACCGCCTGCAGCGTCAGGCCGTCGATGTAGGTATGCAGTTCGGCCGCTGCGTGTTCGTCCGCTGCGCGGTCGAATGTGAATGCGGGAGAGTTCGGGCGGTCGAGATCGTGCAGGTGCGCCCACGCGAGCCGGCACAGGTACCGGCTGCCGAACCACCCGGCCGTCTTGAGGGCGGCAAGTCGCTCGTCGAATCTGGCACGCACGATCGCTTCCAGCCATACCGACGCCTCGGCGTGGCGGTCCTCGTCGAGGGGCAGCATCTCCTCGAGGACGCGGATCGCTCGCGTCGGTCCGTCCCCGTCGGTGGGGTGCGCCTCCAACCGCTGCACGACGCGTTGCGTCATGGCCTCGGCCGCGAAGAGGACGAGTTCTCCCTGATCGGAGAAGTAGTACCGAAGTGATCCGGGGGAGACGCCGGCTTCGGCGGCGACGCTACGTACCGTCGCCCCGTCCATTCCTGCTCGTTCGATGACGCGCCACACGGCGGCGACGATCTCCGCCCGGCGTGCGTCGTGGTCGACGATCTTCGGCATCGGTCTGTTCTAGCACGCAGGAATCTTTTTGACACAACTGTGTCGTAATCCTGTTACCGTACAGCTGTGTTAATTCAGCTGATCGGGCTCGCGCTGGTGGACAGCATCGGCGTCGGGACTCTTGCGGTTCCGCTGTGGATGATGCTGCGGCCGTCGTTCCGGGTGCGTGTCGTTCTGCTGCATCTGGGTGTGTTGGGGCTGGTCTACTTCGGGGTCGGTGTTGCCTTGTGGGCGGCCACCGATGGCCTGAGCGGCTCGATTCCTGGTGACGCGTGGACTCGATTGGCGGTGGGTCTTGTGGTTCTGGTCATGGGCCTGGTCTGTGAGCGTCGGCGGCGGGACCCGAGCAGTGCGTGGTGGGCGCGGCCCCCGAGAAGCGTTCGCGGTGTGCTCCTGCTCGCCGTCGCTGTGGGCGCGGTGGAAGTGGCGACGATGCTGCCCTACTTCGCGGCGATCGATGCGGTCGTCGAGTCCGGCCTGGGGTGGGGGTTCTCGGTGCTACTGCTCGCGGGGTACGTGCTCGTGACGCTCTCACCCGCTCTCGTCCTGCTCATCGCCAGAGTGTTTGCGCAGGAATATGTTTCGTCGCTCACGCCAACTCTGCTCCGGCGCGTGGATCACTGGAGTGGGGACGTGTCGGCGACGGTGTTGCTCGTGGTGGGCGCGCTACTGGCCGCGGATGCGGCAATCGAACTGAACCTGGTCTGACCCAATTGTGGTCCGAATCGATGAAAGGGAAACGATGAAAGCAAGGAATGCGCGCAGCATCGTCGTAATTGTCGTCGGAGCTGTGCTGGCGCTGTTCTTCTGGGACCTTCGGTTCTTCTGGTTCCAGGGCGGCCCGATCGGCTGTGTTCTGGTGGTACTCGCGATGGTCGACGCATGGGAATCGCGCCGCGGCACCCCGAAGAAGGGATTGCTTGCGGAACTGCGAGACGACATCGTCGGCGGTGAGGATTCGAGCGACACACCCGAGCGTGGCCCTCGGCCGTGAGTGCTTCGCCGGCTCGTATCGCCAGGACGGTACTGAATTCTCGGCCCGGGCGTGATAGACAAGCTGTTCGGCGGTGCTGTATCGAGTGGAATGGTGGTGGCCTGGTGACGACCGGTGTCGACGCGGGGCTTGCTGAGCGCTCGCCTCGGCGTGGTCTGACCGCTGCCGGTACCGCCGTCATCGTCCTGGGTTTGGTGGCCGGTTGGGTCGTCGTCTACTTGGTCGGCCTGATGGGTGCGCTGTGGCGTTTCCGTGAGCCCGACGCGCCGGCCCCGATTCTGTCGATAGGGGATCAGTGGGCCGATCTCGCTGTCGGCGCGGCGCAGGTGTTGGTGGGCGCCGTCGCGATCGCCATCGTCTGGTTCGTTCGGCGTCGGAAGCTGCCTGCGGTGTGGCCGGCCCGCAGTGGGACCGCGTTCGAAGCTGCGCTCACGTGGTGTGCCGCGATCGGTGCCGCTTCTGCTTCGCTGCTCGTGTTATCGCGGCTGGACATCGTCCGATTCAGCTTCTCGATCCCGGCCTCGGTCGAGTCCGATTGGCTCGCAGTGGTTTCCGCTCTCGTCGTGGGTCTACGGGAGGAGCCGATCCTGGTGGCGTTGCCGGTGTTGTTGCTCGTCGGCCGGGTCCCGATCTGGGCGATCATGGCGTTGTCGGGCACGATGCGGGGCCTCCTCTATCTGTACTTCGGCGGAGGCGGTTTTCTGTGGGCTCTGTGCTGGGGTGCCGCGGCGGTCTGGGTGTTCTACCGCTACCGGCGACTGTGGGTGTTGATCGCCATCCACGGATTGGTGATGAACATCCAGGTGTTCGATCGCGTGATTCCGTCCGAGAATGCGGCGACAGTTCTGCAGTGGGTCAACATTCTGATTCTGTTCTCGGCGCTGCTGTGGTGGATCACTCCGCGTGCGCTGGAAGCTTTCCTGCCGAACACGGTCGCGGTTCGGTACGGCGATGCGACCGTCGAGACGACTCCGATGGTGGCCGAGGTGGTACTGAACCCCGAGAAGCTCGATCCCGACGAGTCCAGACGAGAACCGCCTGTCAAGCCCTGACCATGCGGGCTTCGAGGCACTCCCAGAGCGGGTCGAACTTCTCGGTGCCGTCCAGCTCGAACCGATGCTTGCGGTAGAACGCCACCGCACGATGGTTGGCCGCTGCCACCCACAGATAGGTGGATGCCTCCCGGTCGATCACGGTCGTCATGAGTTCTGTTGCGACGCCGGTGCCGTGGAGCTCGGGCACAACGTTCAGTGACCACAGTTCGGTCGGTGCCGGCGGATTGTCGTCGCGTGGTGGGCCGCCGGTGGCGAAACCGACGATGCGTGAATCACTGGTGTCGACGGCGCATCGGGTGCGCACACCGCGGCTCGACTGCTCGTCGAGGCGGGCGATGATCTGCTCCCAGCGTTCGATGCGATCGCGAGGGCGTAGTGCATCGAGCTTGGCGCTGTTCATCATTCCCGCGTACGTCGCCTTCCAGATTGCCACGTGCGCTGCGCCCAGTTGTTCCTCGTCGCCCGGGCGGATGTCGCGGATCGTGTAGCTGGCCACTGTTGCAGTTATACCGATACGACTCGAATTGTTCTCGGATTTTCTTGTCGTACCCCTCTCGTATCATCGAATGCATGTTCGATACCGGGGGGTGGGGAGCGGCGGAGACGCCGCCGGTCGATGACTGCGTCGCGGGGTTTCTCGACGTCATCGCGCTCAACCGTGTCAACGAGAATCTCGCTCGGGCAGCGACCGTGCTCGCCTACTGCGACGTGCTCGAGATGCGCCTCGAGGCAGCCGAAGCTGCCGGTGGAGATCCGGGCGAGACAGTCCGCGGTGCCCTGTGCGATCTGGCCGTGACGATGACAGGAACGCGCCGCGATGCGTCCGTGGTGCACGACGTCGCGGAGCGTTTACATCGGATGCCGTTGACTGCCTTGCGTTTCGTCACCGGCAGCTTCGACTGGTCGACGGTGGTGACGATCACCTCGGTGCTGCATCGTGCCAGTGACGAGACGATCGCGAAGATCGAATACGAGGTGTGTGCGGCGGGTGGCCGGATGCGTCCGCAGGCGCTACGCAATCGGATCTGGCGGCTGTGGATGAAGGCCGATCCGGTCGGTGCCGCAGCTGCCCGCGAGGCGGCGAAGTCCGAGGAGCTCGGCGTGCGGATCGACCGCACCGGTCCGGGCGGGATCGCGTCGCTCATTGCGAAGATCACCGATCTCGAAGCGGCAGAGGCGGATGCGCTCATCACCGAGATCGTCGGGACGGTCTGTAAGCGCGACCCACGATCGACGGGGACGCTGCGGGCCGCGGGTCTGATGGCGTTGCTGCACGGCGAGCATTCACTGGCGTGTCAGTGCGATCGCGGCGACGACTGCCCGGTGGCAGGCGCTGTCGACGACATTCCTCCTCGGCGCGGGCATCTCCTCCAGATCGTGGTGGCTGTGGAGACATTGCTGGGCCTGTCCTCGGAGCCTGCGACCCTCCCCGACGGGACGCCCATCGACCCCGAAGTGGCGCGCATCGTCGCCACGGATGCCAAGTGGCAGGCGCTGCTGACCGAGCTGGTCGAGATGCTGAAGCCCGAACAGAGAAACACGGGCGACGGCGGATCGAACGGTGACGGCCGGGACGTTGACGGCCCTGACAGTGGTGGGTTGGACGGTGGCCCCGAAGGCGGCCCTGACGACGGCGGTGCTGACGGCGGCGGCCCGGATGGCGATGGCCCTGACAATGGCGGCCCGGATGGCGATGGTCCTGACGGCGGCGGCCCTGACGGCGGCGGTCCAGACGACGGTGGTCCTGACGACAGCGGCCCCGATGGCGGTGGTCCGCACGACGGTGGTTCAGCCGGTGGCGGTCCTTCGCACTCCGGCCGCGGGCAGTCGCCCTGTGACTCCGGCCCAAGTTCCGGGCACTCCGACCCCGGCCAAACCGGCTTCCGCAGCGGCGATGGGTTGGGTGCGCAGTCGAGTTCGTTCGGACCGTTCTCTACGGCGGTGCCGTCGTTGTTGCGTCGGGTGGTCGGTATAGGTCGGGTACGAGGTGCCGCCCAGCTTCCGTCCGTGCGTCTCGGGGGTACCCACTGCCTTCCACCTGCGGTCCCGCTACCGGGGGAGGAGTCTGTCCGCGATGGGCTCGTCGCACGGTGGCTTGCCTGGATTGCCGAACGGCCCGAGCGTGCTCGCGGAATCTTTCCCGACGGTCATGGCGGCGAGTCCGCTCCGTTGCGGTCTGCGGTGACGTATCGGCCAGGTGCCCGCGTCGCGGCATTCGTTCGGGCTGCCTATCGCACGTGCACTTTCCCGAACTGCGACGTGCCGGCGGCCCGGTGTCAGATCGATCATCTGGTTCCGTTCGATCACGACGATCCCGAGCGGGGCGGCTGGACGATCGTGACCAATCTTCAGCCGGTGTGCGTGTTCCATCATCAGGCCAAGACCTCGGGAGCGTGGTCGGCGGTGATGCTCGCCGGCGGCGCGATTCTGTGGTCGAACTCGCTCGGTCTACGCAGAGTCACGTTGCCGGAGTTGTCGATCGCGACTCCCCGCGCATCCCGCCGACGGCGAAGGGTTTCGTCGAGGCCGGGAGCGAGCCTGCTCGAACCGACCCGCTGGGAACTCGAATACTGCGGGTGTACACCGCCGAGTCTGGACGATTGTCGTTCTGCGACAACGGATATCGACCGAAATGAGTTGGCGGAGAAGCGGCGGGCCTACCTGGAACACTGTCGCGTCGTCCATGCACGCGTCCGATACGACCGCACCCGATACGACCCTCCGCCCTTCTGAACCACACCCGTGCCGGTGTGGCACAGGCCGCTGGCCTGCTACCTTGAACGCCGTTCAAGTTTCTGGGGCAGGTCACCGCCCCACTCCACGAGGAGCCACCGTGTCAGATGTCGACAGCAGTACCCGCCAGCCGAGCCGTAAGGTCAGCCGAATGAACGTCTCCGCCCGCGACATGGCGCAGATCGCAGTGTTCGCAGCACTCATCGCCGCGCTCGGCCTGCCGGGATCGATCACGGTCGGGTTCTCGGGCGTCCCCATCACCCTGCAGACCCTCGGCATCATCCTGTCGGGCGCGATCCTCGGACCCCGCAAGGGCACGGCCGCGGTTCTGGTGTTCCTCGCCCTGACGATGATCGGCCTGCCGCTGCTGGCGGGCGGGCGCACCGGTCTCGCCGCCATGGCCGGGCCTACCGTCGGCTACCTCATCGGCTGGATACCGGCAGCGTTGCTGATCGGCTGGCTCACCGCCCGCATTCTCCCCAAGTACTCGATTGCGCTCGGCCTGGCGATCAACGCGGTCGGTGGCATCCTCGTCGTCTATGTATTCGGCATCGCCGGTCTGATCCTGCGCACCGACGTCGGAGTCTGGGCCGCGATCACCTCCAACGGACCGTTCCTGCCCGGCGACATCGCGAAGGTCGTCGTCGCCACCGTCGTCGCCAAGAGCGTCCACCGCGCGTACCCGGGCCTGATCAAGGCGTGACTCTCACGCTGGGAGGTCGAGGCCGCGACAACGACACCGCCATCTCCTGGGCGGGTCGCACACTCACCTACGCCGAACTCGACGCAGCCGTCGAGCAGTGGCCTCACCTCCCGGTGCACGACGCTCGATTTCACGACGCATCAGCACTGGAGCTGCCGGACGCGTTGATCTGCGTTTTCGCGGCAGCCAGGCAGGGCAGTGCGGTCCGAGTGGAGGATCCGGCCGCCCGTCCTGAGCGCCCTGCGCACATCGATCCCGATGCGTTCCTGCTGGTGGCAACCTCGGGCTCCACCGGCCGGCCGAAACCGCTCGCTCGCACGGTCGCGTCGTGGGTAGACAGCTTCCCCGAGTTCACCGACATCTCCGGTATCCGCCCGACCGACACCGTGCTCATCACCGGACCGCTGCACGCCACGATGCACCTGTTCGCCGCGGTGCACGCACTGTGGCTGGGGGCATGCGTCACCGACGATCCCGCGCAGGCCACGGCTGTCCACGCGGTGCCTGCGGTACTCCGTGACGTCCTCCGCCGCATGCCTCACGCGCGGATTGCCGTCGCTGCCGGAGCCGGCCTCGATGACGCTGCCGCGCAGACGATCTCGGCGCAAGATGTCAGGCTGGTCGAATACTACGGCTCGGCGGAGTTGTCGCTGGTGGCGGCGAGGGTGGTCGGCGAACAATCGTCTCTGAGGCTGCTCCGGGATGTCGACGCACGTACCGAGGACGGGCACCTGTTCGTTCGATCGCCGTACGCCGCGCTCGGTGCGCGCGATTGGTTCGGCGTCGGTGATCTGGCCGAACTGAACGGCTCCGAACTCCTCGTCCACGGCCGCGGAGATGCAGCGATCAACGTGGGCGGAACCACCGTGATCGCCGAGGACGTGGAAAGCATCCTGACCGGGCTCGACGGCGTCCGAGCTGCGGCAGCGATCGGCATACCGCACGCGGTTCTCGGCGAAACGGTCTCAGCCGTCATCGAACTCGACGGCACCCGCGACCTCGACCTGGTGCGCGCCGACGCTCGCGCAATCATGGCGAAGGAGGCGCTGCCGCGACGCTGGACGGTGGTGCAGCAGTTGCCCCGCACCGCGAGCGGCAAGATCTCCCGAAGGGCCCTGCTGTGAATGTGTCTGCTTCGTACAGCCCCGTCATCGTTGCGGCCAAACGTTCTGCGATCGGTATCGCCGGGCACGGCTTCGCCGATGTCACCGCCCCGAACCTCGCTGCGCCGGTACTGAAAGCTGTTGCAGCAGAGATCAGTCCGCTCGATACCCCGATCGACGACGTGATTCTCGGCAACTGCCTCGGTCCCGGCGGTGATGTTGCACGGGTCTCGGCGCTGCTCGCGGGCCTCGGTGTCGGTGTTCCCGGAGTCACCGTCGATCGGCAGTGCGGATCCGGGCTCGACGCCGTGGCGCAGGCCGCGTCGCGCATCCGCAGCGGCGACGAGACGTCGATACTGGCCGGTGGCGTCGAATCTGCCAGCACCAGTCCGTGGCGGTTCTGGCCACCGGTCGACGGCGAAGAGCCTGTCCGCTACACCCGAGCGCCGTTCGCTCCGCCCGGCTTCGAGGACCCCGACATGGGTGTGGCAGCGGACGACCTCGCGCGAATCCGCGGTATCGGGCGCGAACGCCAAGATGCCTACGCTGCACGGTCGTTCGCACGCGCGGCGGCCTGCGACTTCTCAGCCGAAATCGTCAAAGTGAACGAGGTCGCAACCGACGAGCGCATCCGCCCAAACATGACCGCCCAGCGACTCGGCAGACTGCGTCCCACATTCACCCCAGCCGGCACGTTCACCCCAGCCGGCACGGTGACCGCGGGCAACTCGTGCGGAATATCCGACGGCGCAGCGGTTCTGGCCATCACCACCGCCGAGCGGGCGGCCGGGATGCCGGCGTTGCGCATCCTCGGCAGTGCCGTCGCAGGGTCCGACCCGGCTCTTCCCGGGCTGGGTCCGGTGCCGGCGATCGAGAAGCTGCTCGCCCGCACCGGGGTGGGCCTCGCCGACATCGACACCATCGAAATCACCGAGGCTTTCGCGTCGGTCGTGCTCGCGGTCTCGGATGAATTGGGTCTCGACGAGGACCGCATCTGCCCGCAAGGTGGAGCCATAGCGATGGGGCATCCGTGGGGAGCTTCAGGCGCAATTCTGCTGGTACGGTTGGCCTCTCGAATGCTGCAACCCGGGGGTCCGGCACTGGGCCTGGCGGCCTGCGCCATCGGCGGCGGGCAGGGAATAGCGATGCTGGTGGAACGAGCGACATGAGCAGGGTCATATGAGCACAATCAAGTTCGAGAACATTTCGCACTCGTTCGGAGAACGGCAGGTGCTGCACGGCATCGATCTCGAGTTCGACGAGCGCCGGATCGGCATCATCGGCTCCAACGGTTCCGGCAAGTCGACGCTCGCGCGGATGATCAACGGTCTGATCAAACCCGATACGGGCCGTGTCACGGTCGACGGTATCGACGCCGCCAAGAAGGGCGCGCAGGTACGCAAGAAGGTCGGCTTCGTGTTCACCGATCCAGATTCGCAGATCGTGATGCCCACTGTCGCCGAGGATCTCGCGTTCTCGCTGCGCAGGTCCGGGTTGAACAAGGCCGAGGTGGCCGAGCGGGTGGAGGAGATTCTGGTCCGCTTCCGTCTCGATCAGCACCGCGACCATCCGGCGCATCTGCTCTCCGGTGGACAGAAGCAATTGCTGGCGATCGGTGCCGTCCTCATCCGACGACCGGAGGTGGTCGTGGCGGACGAACCGACCACGCTGCTGGATCTGCGGAACGGACGCGTCGTCGCGCAGGCTCTGGATTCGATGGATCAGCAAGTCATCGTCGTGACCCACCAACTGGCCCTGCTGGACAGCTTCGAGCGCGTCATCGTCATCGACGACGGCCGCATCGCGTTCGACGGCACCCCCGCCGCCGCGGTCCCGGCCTATCGGGAGCTGATCGGATGATCGGTCTCTACCGGCCCGGTACCTCGCTGCTGCACCGGATGAGCCCGGGATCGAAGCTGCTGGCGCTGATCCTCGCGATCCTGGGGACGGTGATCTTCGCGCGCACTCCGCTCGAGGTCGCAGCGGTAGCGGTACTGGTCGCGGCATTGTTCGCGGTGGCTCGCATTCCAGCGAAAGTCGCACTGGCGCAACTGCGTCCGGTGCTGTGGATGCTGCTGATCATCGGCGTCTTCCAGGTGATAATCACGACCTGGCAGCGCGCCGTCGTGGTGTGTGGGGTGCTGGTGATCTCCGTTGCACTGGCAGCTCTCGTCACCCTCACCACCCGCGTGACCGACATGCTCGATACCGTCACCCGAGCGCTCGGCCCCGTCCGCCGCTTCGGCGTCGACCCGGATCGCATCGGGCTGCTGCTGGCCCTGGCCATCCGATGCATCCCTCTACTCGCGTCCATCGTCCAAGAGGTGTCGCAGGCCCGTAAGGCACGCGGACTGCAGTGGTCGATGACGGCACTGGCAACGCCGGTCCTGGTGCGGGCCCTCCGCACCGCCGACGCCATGGGAGACGCCCTCGTCGCACGCGGTGTAGATGACGATGACCACGAGTGAACTCCTCGCCGCCCGGATAGCGCGGCATTTCGACCGCTCCGAGGCAGCCGTGGTCGACGCGACCGGGGCGATCACCTACCGCGAATTCTGGGACCGGGTGACGCGTGCGGCGTCCGCAGTGGCAGGGATGCGTCGCATCGCGGTTCTGCCGACGTCGGACATCGGGTCGTTGGTGGTCGTCGTCGCGGCGATGCATGCCGGGGTGAGTGTCGTTCTGCTGCATCGGCATTTGTTGGCTCCGGAATTCGCCGATGTCGTGGCGGTCTGCGAGCCCTCGCTGATTGTCGCGCACCCGCGTCAGCACGCGAGAGTGCACGGTTGGGGTGCAGTCGACGTGTTCGCACCCGAGGACATGGCTGCCAAGACAACCGCCGCGCCCACCCCCACACCGGATTCCGAGTTGCTCGTGGGCGTCACTTCGGGAACCACCGGTCCGCCCAAGTTGTTCGTGCGGAATCAAGCGTCGTGGGCGGCGACGCTGGATCGCTCCGATGCCTTGTTCGATCTCGGTCCGGGAGATCGGGTGTCCGCACCGGGCACTCTCGATCACACGCACTTTCTCTACGGCGCACTGCACGGGCTCACCCGCGGGGCGACGGTCGACCTACGAGGGCCCACGGCAGCTCTCGAAGGTGCTGCGACACATCTGTATTCGGTCCCGACCATTGCGTGGGACATCGCTCGCTCGGGAGTGCGATCGAACAGTGTCCGTGAGGTGCTCTCGTCCGCGGCGCGGTGGGCGGAGCCGGGGAGGGCCGCTCTGGCGGCGGTACTTCCGAATGCGGCGCTGACACATTTCTACGGGGCGTCCGAGCTCAGTTTCGTTTCCTACGACCGAAGCGAAATCGAAGGCACCGAGGTCCGCGGTCAGCTGTTCGACGGGGTCGAGGTCGAGATCAGGGACGATCTGCTCCACGTCCGCAGTGACATGCTGTTCGACGGCTACCTGAGCCGAGTGGGAGGCCACATGACCCTGACGAACGGGCCGGTCGAAGGGTGGATGACCGTCGGCGATCGCGGCAGTGTCGAAGAGGGCCGACTGACCTTGCACGGCCGCGGCAGCGAGACGATCGTCCGGGCCGGTCTCACGGTGGAGTTGACCCCGATCGAGGCGGCCCTGCTCGCAGTTCCCGGTGTGCTCGAGGCTGGGGTGGTCGGGTTGCCCAACGACAGAACCGGTGAGGAACCTGCTGCCGCAGTTGTTGTGGCGCAGACCGATTCGATATCCGTGGCTCGGATTCGCCGCCACCTGCGCACCGTGCTGCCGGGGCCGAGCCTGCCGGTGGTGATCGCCGTCGTGGACGCTCTTCCGCGTACGCCGCGCGGCAAGCTCGACCGTCAGGCTCTGGCGGCAACCTTGGCCACGGTGCGGACCGTGGGCTCGCCGGATGCTCCGGTGACGACGAACCAGACGGTCAACGCGCCGCCCTCGTAGCGGTGGCGCAGAGTGACGCGTTCACCCGCCAGTACCGGGCTCAGGTATTCGATGACGGCGCGGTGCGGCGACGCGGCCAGCTCGGGCACGTCGACCAGCAACTCCTCGATCGCGTGCCAGTAGACCGCATTGTTGAGGTGGTCGAACGGATCGATATCGGTTGCGCGCAAGGGGAACTGCACATCCGTGGTCGATTCGGCCGGCACCGGCTCGGTCAGCCATGCCTTCCATCGCAACCGGTGTTGATCGGTGGTTCGCGCCAGCATTTCCAGGGCACCGTCGCTGATGCGGGTCGGCATCCCGGTGTCCTTGCTGATGTTGATCCAGAAGCCCTCGGTCTCGATGCGCCCACCCTTCGGTGTCGTCAGTGCCACGCGCATGTTCGACCACCGCGTCGACATCGACGAACACCAACGCCGCATGTGTACTCGGTCCGGGAAATGGATCGGCTCGAAGACGTCGATGACGGTGCGCCGCACGATCCACATGGGATCCGTCTTGCCCAGGGGAGTGGCGTCGAGGTTGTCCGTACCGATGTCCTGCAGGTAGCGGGCAACGCCGTCGAACCGTAGTCGGTTGTTCGGATCGATGTCGCCGGTTCGCACCGGCCAGTCGGTCTCGAAACCCTCACCGGGCGGCGGCTCCGGTGCCAGTTCGTCGTCGAATCCTGCCGGTTCCACACGTGCATTGGTCACGTCCGCACTGTACGCGCGCACCTACACGATGTGACGGGCGCGCATACCGTCGAACACCGGTGCCACGCGCACCACGTCGCCGCGTTGGGGTGCGTGGACCATCTGGCCGTTGCCCATGTAGATCGCCACGTGGCCCGGCCCGGCCGGCCCGAAGTTACCGAACAGCAGATCGCCCGGTTGCGCCATTTCCATCGGAATCTCGGTGCCCACGTTCCACTGAGTTTCCGAGGTTCGGGGCAGCGTCACCTTTCCGCCCGAGGCCTTGTAGAGGGCATACGACGTCAGACCCGAGCAGTCGAATCCGCCGCCGGACGGTCCGTTGATGTTGCCGCCGCCCCACACGTACGGAAGTCCCAGATAGTCCATCGCCAACTGCACCGATCGGCCGCCGATTCCGGTGAGGTCGAGTCCGGCGAACGGGGTCAGGATGGCGGCGAACTGCGTTTCGGTCGCCCGGATACGAGAGACGTACGGCTTGGTCTGCGTCTCGTAATCGAATGTGCCAGAGGGCATACCGCCCGATCGCAGCACCGCTCCCGCGCCGGCGTTGTACCCGGCCAGGGTCAGATCCAAGGTGTCACCGGACACCTTGCCCTCGCGCTTCCACCCGTCGACCTGCCCGTAGATGTCGCACAGCAGTGTGCCCGACGCCATCACCGAATCACCGATGCTGTTGACGTCGGTGACACCGTTGCCGTCGTAGTCCTTGCCGTAGGTCGCCCAGGTTCCTGGCATGAACTGCCCTGGCCCCTGCGCGCCGGTGCTCGAGACCGGAGCAGTGGGGCCGTGCCGAAAACCGTTCTCGGCGGCATACAGTGCCGCGATCGTGGTCGCTTTGACGCCGCCGCAGATGTTGCCCGCCTTCTGCAGCCACGGCACGAAGGCGGTGATCGCTCCCACGGCACCCAAGCCGATCGCGCCCACGTTGATGCCGGTGAACGTGGCGGGTTGACCGGGAAACAGCGCACGCCTGATGGCCTCGGCCGACGCCATGAACGCGGTCTGGGTGGCGATATCGGCGGCGGTGTACGTACGGCCGGCGAATTGAACGGCACCGGCCCCGAGCGCGGCTGCAGTGGTGGACACCGCATTCGACGACCCAGCGCCCGAGGAGAACACACTGAACGGCAGTGGCGCGCTGGGTACCGCCGCAGCGAGAGCGGCAGGAGCGGCGGTAACAACATCTGTCGCCGCCGCAGCAGGATCGGTGGCACTGGCCGGATCAGCGGTATCGGCTGCTTCTGTGTCCACTGCTTCGATGTCTTCCACCGTCGGCAGATCGGGGAGCATCGGTTCGGCGGCGGTGTGCAGGCCCTCGGCGGCGTCGGAGAGGGTGCGGTCGGCGATGTCGGCGGCCGGTTCGGGCATGGTGCCCAGTAGTTCGGTCCACTGATCGCTCATCGTCTTCGCCTGATCTTCGGCGTTGGCGGCAATGTCTGCCGCCTGGTCCTGCACCGCCTGATCGGGAATCGGAGCCGGGGCGTCGGTTCCGGCGACTACACCGGCGGCGGACACGATGACGGCAACGATGACTGCGAATGGATCGCCTGCCATGTATCGACTCCTGCTACTCGAACGGTCTTCCCCGAGCCAGGAGCTGTGATCAGTCTCACTCGGGTGCTGCACCCATCATGCACGGTGCAGACGTTCGACTCATGAGATTCGCAAAAGGAAATGCAGGGTTGTCGGAGCAGTATTTTCAAACCAAAGTTGCCCAGTAGTCCGAGAACCGGATTCCGATGAGCGCGACGACGATTGCGTACCACACGGCGAGCAGCGTCCAGCGCCATTCCAGGAAGAGTCGGCCGACGGTACCGCCGCTGTTCGGGCCGGAGCCGACCAATCGGCTCAGAGCCAGCACGAACAACGGCATCGTCACCGCCCACACCACCATGCAGTAGGGGCACAGGGCGTTGATCAAGTACAGGCTCTCGAAGATCAGCCAGTGCACGAAGACCTCGCCGAGCAGCAGGCCTGCACTCAGTCCGAGCCAGAACCAGTGCGGTAGTTCGACGCGGCCGAGCCAGAGAACCCCGGCGACGAGGGCAATGGAGAAGGCGACGATGCCGAGGATGGGGTTCGGAAAACCGAACAGCGCAGCCTGTTTCGTCACCATCACCGAGCCGCACGAGAGCACCGGATTCAGGCTGCACGACGGGACGTACGACGCGTCCTCGAGCAGTTTGAATCGCTCGATCGTCAGCGTCATCGCGGCGAGTAGCCCGAGCGCGCTGAAGACGGTGAATACAACAGCGCCTGCGCGTGTCCTCATGGCGACCGGCTGCCGCTCAGTTACCGGGAGCGGCGGCGAGGATGTTCTCCGGCGTCGGGAAGGAGATGTCGGTGCCGTTGACGCGCACGTTCGGCGTTCCGTTGATGCCTTCGCCGAGGACCGACTGTGTCTGGGTGGTGACCCAATCGGTGTAGCTGCCGTCGGTGATACACGACGCGACGGCGGGGGAGTCGGCCCCTACAGAGGCGGCGATCGCGACGAGCTCGTCGTTCGTCAGTCCGGTTCCGCCCTCGGCCGGCTGCTGCTCGAACATGGTGGTGTGCCAGTTCATCCAGTTGTCGCGGTCGTTCTCGGCGACGCAGATGGCGGCGCTTGCCGCGCGGGTGGAGTACATGGTTCCGTTCGAGAACCGGTCGAGAATGGAGATGGGGCGGTAGTCGACGGCGACATTTCCCGCGTCGGCCAGCTGCTGCAACGTCGATCCGCTGATGGCCTCGAAGTTCTTGCACGCCGGGCACTGGAAGTCCTCGACGACGCTGACGACGGTGGTGGCATCGGGGTTGCCGAAGCGGATGGCACCGTCGTCCGTCACCGACGTGGGAGTGAGCTGGGTGCCGGTCGATTCGCCGGAGCCTGCGGCGGAAGATGCATCCCCCGACGTCGAATCCTTGTTGAGGATGAAGAGGGCAATCGCCGCCACGAGCGCGATCAGAACGACTGCGACGACGATCTGGATCAGAGTCCGACGATTCTTGTCGCCGTTCTGCATGGCCTTGATGTCTTTCGAGACGTTCTTGCTCGTGTTCACGGCGACCAGTTTATGCAGTACAACCTGAGTGTCAGATGAGAGCTGGGTTGAACGAGAGCTGTGTCAGATAAGTGCAGCCAGACGTTCGATGGCGAATCGGTATCCGTCGATCCCGAGTCCGGCGATGACGCCGCTGGCGATGGGGGAGACGAAGGAGTGGTGCCGGAACTCCTCACGGGCGTGCACGTTGGAGATGTGCACCTCGATGATCGGCACCTCGGGGATGACGAGGGCGTCGCGCAGCGCCACCGAGGTGTGCGTCAGTCCGCCCGGGTTGATGACGATGCCCGACGCCACCCCGCGGGCCTCGTGGATCCAGTCGATGAGCTGACCCTCGTGGTTGGACTGCTCTGCCTTGACGGTGAGCCCGTGCTCGGCGGCGGTCTTCTCGCACAGGGCGACGACATCGGCGAGGGTGGCGTGGCCGTACACCTCCGGCTGCCTGGTGCCGAGCATGTTCAGATTCGGCCCGTTGAGCACCAACAGCTGCTTGGCCACGACGTCGCTCCATTTCTTGCTTCGGGTACTACTGCCCGCTCCGAGTACTACCGGCTACGACTATTCCACAGCGTGGTTGACACAATCGTCCGGTGAGTACTGGCAAGGCAGTCTGGGTGGTGTGGGGCGTCGGCGTCTTCGCCTACATCGTCGGAGTGCTGCATCGAACGTCGTTCGGCGTCGCCGGGCTGAGTGCGGCGGATCGATTCTCGGTGTCGCCGTCGCTGCTGTCGTCGTTCGTGGTGCTGCAGGTGATCGTCTACGCGGGGATGCAGATCCCGGCCGGGGTGCTGTTGGATCGCATCGGTTCGCGCAAGATGATCGCCGCAGGCGCGCTGATCATGGCGTCGGCACAGATCACGCTGGCGTTGACGGAGTCGCTTCCGTCGCGGTGGTCGCCCGCGCGTTAGTCGGCGTGGGCGATGCTCTCACCTTCATCTCGGTGCTGCGGTTGGTGCCGGTGTGGTTCACGCCGCGGCGAGTGCCGATCGTCTCGCAGCTGACCGGTCTGCTCGGCCAGCTCGGCCAGGTGCTCTCGGCGGTCCCGTTCCTGATTCTGCTGAACGGCCCCGGTTGGACGTTCGCGTTCGGTAGCGCAGCGGCACTCGGTCTCCTTGCTCTCGTACTGGTTCTCGCGCTCGTCAGGGATCGCCCCGACGACGGAGCTGCCCCCGTGTTCGAACCGACGACGCTGAAACAGACCCTCGCCTCCATCGCCGAGGTGTGGCGACGCCCCGGCACCCGGCTCGGCTTCTTCTCGCACATGGGTACCCAGTTCTCCATCACGGTGTTCGCGTTGCTGTGGGGTGTTCCGTATCTGACGTCGGCACAGGGCCTGTCGGCGTCGACGGCCGGAGCGTTGCTGACGGTGTCGGTGGCATCGGCGGTGGCGTCGGGCATCGTGGTTGGTGTTCTCACCGGGCGTTATCCGATGCGACGGTCGTGGCTGGTGCTGGCGATCATGATCGGCAACGCGACCATGTGGGCGATCGTGTTGGCGTTGCCCGGGCCCGCTCCGCTGTGGTTGCTGGTGTTGCTCGTGGTGGTGATCTCGGTGGGTGGCCCCGGTTCGGTGATCGGGTTCGACCTCGCGCGAACGTTCAATCCGAGCGCCAATCTGGGCACAGCGCAGGGGATGGTGAACATCGGTGGTTTCCTGGCGTCGCTGTTGGTGATCGCGGCGATCGGCTGGATTCTCGACGCGATGGGCGGCTACACCTTCGACGGATTCCGGGTGGCGTTGCTCGCGCAGTTCCCGGTGTGGATCGTCGCGATCATCGGTGTCCTGTCGACGCGTCGCAAGACCCGTCGAGTGCTCGCTGCCGAAGGTATTCACCCGCACACGATGCGTGAGGTGCGGGACCGGATTCGCCGCAAATAAACCTTTGCGCAGACGGCCTTCTGCGCGCATGCTGGTGTCCCGAATATCGTTGTAAGACACAAGTAAATGCTACGTAAAGGTGAATCCAAGAGATGGTTACCGAGCCTGAAGTGAAGCCCGCGACCGGCGAGTATTCGCATCGCGAGATCATGACGATTCTGTCGGGCCTGATGATGGGCATGTTCCTCGCCGCCCTCGACCAGACCATCGTCTCGACGTCCGTTCGGACCATCGCCGACGACCTCAACGGGTTCTCGGTTCTGGCCTGGGTGACGACGGCCTACCTCATCACCTCGACGGTCTCGACCCCGTTGTACGGCAAGCTGTCCGACCTGTACGGGCGCAAGCCGTTCTTCATGACGGCCATCTCGATCTTCGTCGTCGGGTCCATGCTGTGCGGTATCGCGACGTCGATGTACGAACTCGCCGCTTTCCGTGCCATCCAAGGTCTCGGTGCGGGCGGTCTGATGTCGATGGCGTTGGCCATCATCGGCGATATCGTCCCGCCGCGTGAACGGGCCAAGTATCAGGGTTACTTTCTGGCCGTGTTCGGTACCTCCAGCGTGCTCGGGCCGGTCATCGGTGGACTGCTCGCCGGGCAGTCGTCGATCCTCGGAATCACCGGCTGGCGTTGGGTTTTCTACATCAACGTCCCGCTGGGAATCATCGCGCTCGTCGTCGTGTGGCGGGTGCTGAACCTGCCGGTCTATCGCCGCGAGGCGCGCGTCGACTGGTGGGGCGCAGTGCTTCTCAGCGTCGGCCTCGTGCCGCTGCTCATCATCGCCGAGCAGGGGCGCGTGTGGGGATGGAGCTCGCCGCGGGCCCTGCTGTGCTTCGGAATCGGCATCGTCGGCGTCATCGCGTTCGTGCTCGCCGAGATCAAGATGGGCGACGACGCCCTGATCCCCATGCGGTTCTTCCGAAACCCGTTGTTCTCGTTGTGTATTGCTGTCAGCGTCATCGCCGGCGCAGCGATGTTCGGTGGCATCTCGCTACTGCCGCAGTACCTGCAGGTGGTCAAGGGATCCTCGCCGACGCTGGCCGGTTACCAGACTCTGCCCCTCGTCGGTGCCTTGATGGTCGCGTCGATCGTCTCGGGTCGCATGATCTCGAAGACGGGGCGGTACAAAATCTTTCCGATCGTCGGTACTGCACTGATGGCCATCGCGATGTTCGTCTTCCACTACGTGCACGCCGATACCCCGCTGTGGCAGACGATGGTCGTCATGGGTGTCTTCGGCCTCGGTCTCGGGTCGATGATGCAGCCGTTGACCCTGGCCATCCAGAATGCGATGCCGCCCAAGGACATGGGTGTATCCACCTCTGCCGCAACGTTCTTCCGGCAGATCGGTGCGACGGTCGGTGTGGCGGTGTTTCTGTCGATGCTGTTCACGCAGCTGACCCCCAAGACGGGTGACGCGCTGATCGCCGCGAGTTCGACGCCGGAGTTCCAGCAGGCAGTGCAGAGCGCCGCAACCAGTTCCGATCCACTGGAATCCGGTTTCGCCCAGGCCATCGCCTCGGGTGACGCCTCCGTCGCGGGCAGTGCGCTGCAGGACAGTTCGTTCATTCAGAAGCTCGAACCCGCACTGGCCGAGCCGTTCCGTATCGGGTTCTCCGACGCCATGGACTACGTGTTCCTGGCCGTGTCGATTCTGATGGTGCTCGGATTCGTACTGGTGCTCTTCCTCAAGGAGGTTCCGCTGCGCACGATGTCCGGCCTGGCCGCTGCGCAGCAGGAACGAGACGAAGAACGAGCGAACGAGGCAGGCACCGGACTGCTCTGATGGCGTGAAGGCCAATGCCGTGATCCTGGGACAAGGTACGGCTCGGTCCGGTGCGGGCCCCGGGAGCGTCGATCCGCTCAGGTCGAAGGTGCGGTGATGCCTCGGAACAGCACGTCGAGACCCAACTCGAGTTCGAGGGCACCGTCGTACTCGGTGATCAGAGGTGGCAGCGTCGACAGCAGGGGAAATGTGTCGATGGGGAGTCGGCGCAGAGCGAGGCTGAGGCGGTCGCCGGTCTCGTCCGGGTTGGCGGTCGTTTCCTGGGTCTCGCTCAGTAGATGGCCG
The DNA here is from genome assembly GCF_033042195.1 of Rhodococcus cerastii. Classification (NCBI taxonomy): domain Bacteria; kingdom Bacillati; phylum Actinomycetota; class Actinomycetes; order Mycobacteriales; family Nocardiaceae; genus Rhodococcus; species Rhodococcus cerastii. The sequence goes on along the minus strand of NZ_JAWLKF010000007.1, from coordinate 131,974 downwards.
CGTAGGAAGGAGATCATCAGCCGATAGCTCGTCAGGGCCTCGGGCAGCGTGAATCCCGCGGTGGTCAGCAGAATCAGAATGTTCTCGAGTGAGGCCAGTGACCGGGGCGTGCCCAATCCCAGTGGAGTCGCCTGAGGGCAGGTGGTCAGCAGCACCGCCGCGTGTGGGTGTTGGAGGGCGAGCTCACGGTAGTGCCGCGCAAAAATTCTGAGCTGACGCTGCCAATCGGGGTCTGCGCCGTCGACGCAGACGAGTGTGCCCAGTACCGAATCTGCGATGGCGTCGAGCAACGCCTGTTTGGTGGGCAGGTATCGGTAGACGGTCATCGGATCGCGATCGATCGATGCCGCGAGGCTCCGGATCGTCAGGCTGTCGAGGCCGGTTCGATCGACGATGCTCAGGGCGGCGGACACCACGTACTCGCGGTCGATCTTGATATTGGAGTGTGGGCCCGGTCGGTTCGTCGTGGACATCGGTAGGCAACCTCTCGAAAGCAGTGAACCGACCGGTAAGTAGGGGGCAAACAAACTTGTTGTTCGACAACACTTTTCGCTTGACTCATTATCCTACACATGGTGTGCTGTAGCTCTACACCGTAGAGATACGGGGAAACTCTTAGGTGCGGAGTGGGCACGAGCCTCCGCTGATCGCATAGTTGTGTCACCTTGCCGAACTCCGTCGGCCGGTGACGTCATCGAATACGGAACCGCGATACCTCCACGCACTCGGATCGGTCCGGGGCGGCCGTTGAGCGTCGCGACATCAATTGCTGCGCAATCGAACTCGTCGGGGGATCGATTGCGCGGTTCACGAAGTCCGGCAACAAGTCCGCTTCGCCCAACCAGCAGAACGGTATGCAATCCATGCCCGCTTCACAGCACACGTGCACGTCGACCCCCATCAGGCGCAGGGGCAGAACCCTCGTTCCGCTTGCCGGTTCGGTCGCTTTGGCCACCAGCGCACTCATGCTGATCAACGTCCCCGCAGCCGAGGCTCAACCCACCACCGTCGAACTCGGCACCGCGGAGAGTTACGCCGTTCTGGCCGGCTCCAAGATCACGAACACCGGCCCGTCGAGGATCGGCGGCAACGTCGGAGTGAGCCCAGGCGTCGGTGTCGAACCGTTCATCACCGGATTCCCACCGGGAGAGCTCACCAGTGGAGTTATCGACGACCGCAATTCGGTTGCAGCGCAGGCGAAAGCGGATCTGAGTACCGGATACGACGACGCGGCCGGTCGACCGGGAGCAACCTCGACCGGAGTCGAACTCGGCGGACAGACATTGTTGGCCGGGTTGTACGGTTCTGGCACGTTCGGCCTGACCGGAACCCTCACACTCGACGCGCAGGGCAACTCCAACGCCGTGTTCATCTTCCAGGCGGCATCGACGCTGATCACGGCATCCGACAGCAGTGTCTCGCTGATCAACGGGGCCAACCCGTGCAACGTGTTCTGGCAGGTCGGAAGCTCGGCCACACTCGGCACCGGTACCGATTTCGTGGGCACGATCATGGCACGGGCGTCGATCACGGCGACCACGAATGCCGATGTGCAGGGACGGCTACTGGCTCTGGACGGAGCTGTCACCCTCGACTCGAACACGATCACCAACCCGGGTTGCGGAACCACCGAGCCGCCCGTGACCACCACACCTCCGATAACGACCACGCCTCCGGTGACCACAACGCCTCCGGTGACCACGACATCTCCGGAGACCACCACGCCGCCCGTGACCACGACATCTCCGGAGACCACCACGCCGCCCGTGACCACGACATCTCCGGTGACCACCACGCCGCCCGTGACCACGACATCTCCGGGTGATGGTGGCGGTACGCCGGGTGATGGTGGCGGTACGCCGCCGATCGTCATCGAGGTGCCCCCGATTCCGGGTGTGCCGCCGGTGATCACCATCGCGCCGATCCCGGGTGTCCCGAACGTGCCGAACCAGCCGAACGTGCCGAACCAGCCGAACGTGCCGAACCAGCCGAATCAGCCGAACGTGCCGAATCAGCCCAACACGCCTGATCAGCCGATCACACCGGGTGGCCCGGATCAGCCGGGCACGTACAACCCCGGTGGCCAGATCACACAGATCCCGAACGGTGGTGTCGACACCGGTGACGGCAGTACCGTGAACCGTTCGACTGCAACGTCGTTCGCTCCGATGTGGACATTGCTGGCGGTACTCGCGGTCGGTGCTTTCTCTGCCTTGGCTCTGACTCGTCGTCGGAACTGATCGGTGAGACCTACCGTCGAGGTATCGGTACCTCCGGCCGAATCCGCCCGCACCACGACCCGTCATCGGGTCGTGGTGCGGGCGGTGGCAGCGGCGTTCCTGGTGCTGCTGTCGCTGGTTGCCGGCTGCGCAACGCCCTCGGATGCCGGCCCCGCGCAGAACGAGTCGATGCCCTCGGCTTCTGCTCCCGCCGTCGTCACGCCGTCGGGTGAGGTCGGCGCCGGATGGTCGTCGGCGCCCGGGTCCCCGCCTGCGCGCCTCGAGATCGGTGCGATCGGCGTCGACTCCGATGTGATGGGTCTGGGTCTGCGTCCGGACGGCTCGATGGAGGTACCCGCGGGCGGTTTCCCCGCCGGTTGGTACACCGGGTCGCCGGTTCCGGGGCAACTGGGACCGTCGATCGTTGCGGGGCATGTGGATTGGGGCGGCAGCCCCGGTGTCTTCTACCGGCTGCGCGATCTCGAACTGGGCGACGATGTCACCGTTGTCAGCCAGGACGGCAGCACGGTCCGGTTCGTCGTCAGCGCGGTGGAGCAGTATCCGAAGGATGCGTTTCCCACCGACAAGGTCTACGGAGACATCGACCACCCAGGCTTGCGCTTGATCACCTGTGGCGGCCAATTCGACTCGGATATCTCCAGTTACGACGACAACATCGTCGTGTACGCCGATCGCGTCTGAGCGAGCTCTCTCGCTCACAGCAAGTTCGCAGGCTGCTCCCAGCCCGGCCGACGGTCCATCGCACATTCTCGTAGTCGACAACTTCGACGAACAGGATCTGCGATGACTGCCCAACTCGACCGACCGGCCGCGATGCCTCCGTCGCACGCCCGCCAGCCGTCCTGGCAGGACAGGTGGTGGTATCGCCGCCGGCACCTGCTCGGGCTGCTGGTTCTGCTCGCGGCCACGGCAACGCTGTACCTGTGGAACCTGACGACAAGTGGCTACGCGAACACCTTCTACGCCGCTGCGGTGCAGGCGGGAACCAAGGACTGGACGGCGTGGTTCTTCGGATCGCTCGATTCCGAGAACTTCATCACCGTGGACAAGCCGCCGGCCGCACTGTGGGTGATGGGACTGTCGGCTCGGGTCTTCGGATTCTCGAGCTTCAGCCTGCTTCTTCCCCAGGCGCTGATGGGTGTTGCCTCGGTGGCGACGGTGTATGCCGTGGTCAAGCGGGTCGCGAACCCCATGGCCGGTTTGCTCGCCGGCTTCACCCTGGCATCGGTGCCGGCGGCGGCCTTGATGTTCAACTTCGACAATCCCGACGCGCTGCTGGTGTTGCTCATGACACTCGGCGGCTACTTCGTCGTGCGATCTCTGCAGACAGCTGCCGGACGACGGGCCGCGATGTGGCTCGCTTTTGCCGGAGTGGCGCTGGGGTTCGCGTTCCTCACGAAGATGCTGCAGGGGCTGCTGGTGTTGCCGGCGTTCGGTCTCACGTATCTCGTTGCAGGACAGGCTCAGTTGCGGGCCAGATTGCTGCACCTGGTCGGGGCCTCGGCCGCTCTCGTGGTCGCCGCCGGGTGGTGGGTGGTGACGGTCCAGCTCTGGCCGGAAAGTGCCCGACCGTACATCGGTGGGTCCACCGACAACACCGTCATGGATCTGGTGCTCGGGTACAACGGGCTCGGCCGCATCTTCGGCAACAGCGGCGGAGGTGGCATGGAGGCTCCGGCGGGGATGAGTGCCGGGGCAGCCGGGTCCAGCTTCGGCGGCTCGACCGGTCTGGACCGGCTGTTCGGCAGCGAAATGGGAATTCAGATCTCCTGGCTGATCCCGGCGGCCCTGGTGGCGCTGGTCTTCGGGCTGATCGCACGTGGCCGAGCGCCGCGAACCGACCTCCTGCGTGCGTCCCTGATTCTGTGGGGCGGGTGGTTCCTGGTGACGGCGTTGATCTTCAGCTACATGTCCGGAACCATCCACCCGTACTACACCGTCGCGCTCGCCCCGGCTTTGGCCGGGCTGATCGGAACCGGCGGCTACGCACTGTGGCTCAGACGTGAATCGATCTGGGGCAGAGCCGGTATGGCATCGATGATGATCGCAGCCGGGATCTGGAGTTGGGTGCTGTTGCATCGCAACGCGGACTGGCTGCCGGCACTGAAGTGGATCCTGTTGGTGGGAACCATCGTTGCGGCCGTGATGATCTTGGCGGCCGGGCGATATCGAAAGCTCACTGCGGCAGCGCTGATCCTCGGAGCCGCGGCAGGTCTGGGCGGCGGCGCGTCGTACGCCATTGCCACGACGACGAACGCGCACAGTGGTTCCGTCCCCACCGCAGGTCCGACCGGTGCAGTCAGCGACGGCGGTCCCGGCGGAATGCCCAGCGGTGGAATGCCGAGTGGTGGAATGCCCAGTGGTGGAATGCCGACGGGCGCGATGCCAAGCGATGCCGTGTCGGGTGGTGCTGTGCCGGGCAATGCTGTGCAGGGTGGTGATGCGGGCATGCCTGCTGATGCTGCCGATCTTCCGGCCGGTTTTGCCGGCGGCAACGTGGGCGGCGGGATGGCCATGGGCGGAATGGGCGGTGAGTCCAACGAGGAGTTGGCTGCGCTGCTCGAGTCGACGACCACGAAATGGTCTGCTGCAGTGAACGGTTCGATGTCGGCTGCAGGTTACGAGTTGGCGTCCGATACGGCGGTGATGGCCATCGGCGGGTGGAGCGGAGATCCTGCGCCGTCGCTCGACGAGTTCATCCAGTACGTAGCCGATCATGAAGTCACGTACTACGTATCGGGCGGAATGGGCGGGGGCATGGCGCGCGGGGGCATGGGTGGCGACTCTGCGAGTACGTCCTCACAGATCCAGGAATGGGTCGAGGCCAACTTCACCGCCACGACGGTCGGCAGTGCGACGGTGTACGACCTCAGCACTTACACAGGCTGACACCGAACACATCGACACCCAGAAGTCACAGTTGTTCCACCGCAGACACTTCGACTGCGGTGGGACTTCTCTGTACTGACCCAAGATTCGTCAGAAGGGCGGAGGGTCATCGTCCGGTGCTGACGTAGGTACCGGCGCGGGCAGCGGCTGGATGATCTCCAGGCTCGACGTATCCGACTGTGTCGCGTGACCTTTGGGCCTGCGATAGACGGCGGGCAGGTGGCTCAGGTCGGCGAGTTGCGTGGTGCCGGGAACCGTAACCGCTGAAGTGCCGGCATTCGAGACCCAGAACTCGATGCCGTCGGCGAGCATCACCGGAGTCCACAGACCCATGGTCTTGAGGCTGTGGTGGTAGCGGCACAGGCAGTGCAGGTTGGTGTCGATGGTCCAGCCACCGGACTCGGGATCGCGATGGAAGTACGGGACGATGTGGTCGATCTCGCACTGCTGGGCCGGGACATCGCAACCCGGATGTCGGCAGGTGCGATCGCGATACCGAATACGTTCCGCCAGTGCGACAGTCGGGCGATAGATGAGGGCTCCGGGTGGCGGCAGCTCGAGACCGCCGTGCCCGTCCGGGTGCAGGGCGAGCCCAAGAGCTGGATCCGATGCGATCGCTGCTTCGAGTTCGGCAACGAAAGTGTAAGTACCGCGATACGGAGTGGCGACACAGCTGTTCCGTGGTGGTTGTGCGGACTTCGGCGCCCGCGGGTGCCGAGGAACAATGCCGCCGACACGGCGACGACCACGCCCCAGCGGATGAAACACCAGATGTGAGGTGCTGCCCTTGGACCTGCTGTTTCTCGACTTGCCTACCTTGGATCCTCTGGGCTTCTTCTGGCTGTTTTTCGATCTGCTGTTGTTCGTCCTGCTGCCGCCGCTGTCGGCTCTGCTCTCGGCACCCTTGTCACCAGTGCCTGCGCCACTGTCGGTATCGGTATCGAGGTCGATGAGTGACTCCAGGTCTTCGCCGTAACCGAGTTTCTCCGCCAGATCGCGGGCTTCGGTGAGCAGGATCTGCCAGTGTGCGTTGTCGGCGAGTTCACGGGCGTACTCGGCATCGATGGGGCCGTGGCCGGCCAGGTGAGCGGGATTGGACAGCAAACCGGCGAGCGTGGCGAGGTCGACGGTGATCACCGTCAGTGGGGCGCGTCGATCAGGACGCACAGTATCGGCCGTGCACGGATTGTCGTCATCGGGCTCGCACATGCAGACCATCGACGACTCCTGCTGCAGCAGAGCAACATACGCTGCGGCACGCTTCTGCCCCTTGTTTCGCGGATCTCGACGGCAGACGGTAGCGGCCATCTCGTTGATCAACTGCCAGGCAGCTGCGGCGTCGGCGGCGGTGAGGTCGGCCTTCAGCGTCGACAGCACATCTTTGTCGGTGTACGTGACGTTCGTGTGCCGTTCCAAGTCCTTACGCAGAGCGGCGGCCTGCTCGGGCGCGATGCGATACATGATGGACCAGATTTCCGTCGCCAGGGGACCAGGTGACAGACGTCGGGCAGCGTGCAGAACCTCTCCTTGGACGGCCGTCGCCGCGTCCTGCGTCAGGTTGTGGGTACAGCGGTAGATCGCGCGGACGCGAGCAAGATCGAGTTCGCCGGCCTCGAACGCGGCCGCGACGGTAGGAAGCCGAAGCCGAAGGTCCATTCCTACCTCGGCATACGTGTTCGCGACAGTCTTCGAGCAACCGAGAACGCGTGCGACTTCGGACGCCGCATAGTTGCCCGCGTCCTGAATGACATCACCGACGAGGACGTTCTGATGGATGCACGAGTCCCAGATAGCCGCGGCGAGAGCGACCTTGCGAGCGCACGCCTGATTCTCCAGAATCGCAACGTCGCGAATTTCGCCCAGCACTGTGCCGTCGATGTACGGCTTCGATCGCGGCCCGAGATAGGCCGCGAATCGACTGCGCGTCGAACTGGATGTATTCACTGTGTAGTCGCCCCCCGGCACGTGTTCCGACTAGAAGTAGAACGTACGTTCGATGGTACGTCGGAATGCGAAGTTCGTCAACACCAATTCTGTTGCGCGGAAGAAGGATTGATGGAAGCGGCCTATACACCCAGACACCGACAAGAATATTCGACTCCGACGCCGCGTAAGGCTCCAGGATGATCACGAGCCAGAACTACCCCGCCTTCGAGGTGAGCCCGGTATCGATTCCCCGGACTGATGCCGTCGCACCCGAGCCCCTGTGCGGCCTGTAGGGCATGCCGATGTTCGTCACCGTCTCCACCGCGAATCTCGCTGAATCGACCGAAATTCTGAACCCGAGCTCTCGGTCTCTTCGACCTCTTCGCGCTGGCCAGTGGCATCGATCCCCGCCCAACTCGTTATGGAACGAGTATGAATCGCTCCAGCACCACTCGAGTGTCGTCGTCGACGGTGAAATCGGGATCGCCCAGTTCCGCGCGAACCTCGGGCGAGTGCCAGAATCTTTCGTGCCCGGCGCGCCAGTGCGCCACGTCGATGTATCCCTCACCCTCGTCGAGGGCATGTTGGAGCGAAACATCCTTCAGCGCAACGATATCGACACCCGTGGTTTCGATGACTCCCACCACGACTCCGGCCGAATCCACCACCGCGCCGCGTTCACCGACCCTCGGAAGCTCCTCTTCGGTGTACTGAATCAACAGGCTCGCTGTGCTGGTCTTCTCACCGGACAGCACGGCCGCAACAAGTCTGTCCCGCAGCGGTCCGGGGTACGCGAATTCGACAATCGGTAGATCGGTCACTCGCCCATCATATTTCGAGGTCTACCCACACCAGTCGGTGGTCCGACGGGTGCTCGGTGCCCGAGGGCCAGTGGACGGCGGAGTCGATCACCGTCAGATCGTCCGACGGCAGTACGTAGTCGACGCGCAGGTCACCGGGCGTAGGGTCGGCGAAATCTGCTGTGTCCGTGCCATGTTCGGCCGAGCCGGGTGCCGGATCCTGCACCCGCGGAAGGTCGAGAACCTGCGCGATGGCACCGGCCACCGAATCTCCGTCGACCGGATCGCTGTTCTGATCGCCCAGCATGACGAACGATGCTCCGTCCTCCAGCCCGCCGCGCACACCGTTGTCGTCGTACAGGTAGTCCGCACCCGAGATGTAATCGGCACTGAGCCTGATCTCGTCGTGGTTGCGCTTACCGTTGCGGTCTTCGGGTCCGTCGAAGGACGGGGGAGTGGGGTGGGACGCCAACACATGTAGCGTCTTCCCGTTCACGTCGATCGGCACGTCCCAATGGGCCTTGCTGGACAGTCGAAGCGCGTCGGCCACCTCTCCGTAGTAGTCGCGCGGTAGCAGCGAATCCGGCATGTCCTTCCACAGGAAGTTCTGGAACGTACGTACCGAATCCGTGAGGATCGGAAACTTCGAGTACACGACCATCCCGTACTGGCCCGGGAACTGCCCGAATCCCCAGGCATCACCCGGGCCGCCCAGCTCGCCGTCTTTGTCCAGATCGAGGCCCGAGTCGACTCCGGTGTTGACGGGCGCAGTGAAGGAGTACGGGTACTGCCCGTCGAGGTAGTTGTCGTTGAACAATGTCACCGCGTCCTGGCCTGAGTAGTCGAACTCGTTGACCAGCAACACATCCGTTGAATTCGCTGCGATCACATCGGCGACCGCGCGGGCCTGGGCGTCCTCTCCGCTCAGGTCCGTCACCAGCTGCCCGGCCACCGGCCGATTGAGGCTGGCATTGAACGTCGCCACCCGAATGCTCGACGGTTCGTCGGGGGCCGGGTCTGTGGCGGTTGGCTTCATAGAGGAACAACCGGCGGCCATGACGGCGAGGGTAACGGTGACGGCCACGAGTCTCGACATGCTCACGCTCGTCACCGTAGGGATAGCAAGCGAACGCGAGGTTACGAATTAACAAGCAGGCGTGCTTGCTTTTTTCAGGACCTCCTGTGAAGCTGGGCTCATGGCAGACCTCGACTCTCTCGTCGACGACCTACGCGCCGAGGGCAACGACCTCGATGCACTCGTGGCCGAGCTGACCCCCGAACAATGGGCGGCACCGACACCGGCCGCGGGGTGGACCGTCGCGCACCAGATCGCGCACCTCTCCTGGACCGATCACGTCGCGGAGCGGACCACGTCCGGAGCATCCGGCGATGTCGAGGCCAAGGAGGAGTTCGCTCTCGTTCTGAAGAAGGCATGGGAGAACCCCACCGGCTTCGTCGACGAGGCGGCCGAGGAGGAATCGCGTGATCTCGAACTACTGAGCACCTGGCGTACTCGACGCCGTGCCATGACCGAGGCGCTCACACAGGTTCCGGCGGGGGCCAAGATCGACTGGTTCGGACCCCCGATGAGTGCGGCGTCCATGGCCACGGCGCGTCTGATGGAGACCTGGGCGCACGGTCAGGATGTCGCCGACGCGGTGGGCGTCACCCGCGTTGCCACCGACCGAATCCGCGGCGTCGCACACATAGGCGTCCGCACAAGGGATTTCGCCTACGCGATCAACGAGCAAACCCCTCCCGCCGAACCGTTCCGGATCGAACTCACCGCACCCTCGGGAGAGCTCTGGACCTGGGGACCCGAGAACGCCACCCAACGAGTGAGTGGTCCGGCCCTGGACTTCTGCCTCCTCGTCACCCAGCGCGCCCACCGCGACGACCTCGCCGTTCATGCCGAGGGAACCGACGCCGCGCACTGGCTCACCATCGCCCAAGCCTTCGCAGGCCCTCCCGGAGCAGGACGAGACAGAGCAGGACGAGAGCAAGCATGACGGTACGGATCGGCAACTGTTCGGGCTTCTACGGAGACCGCCTCTCCGCCATGCGAGAGATGCTCGAGGGCGGCGAACTCGATTATCTCACCGGCGATTACCTGGCCGAGCTGACGATGCTCATTCTCGGCCGCGATCGGATGAAGGACGCGACCCGTGGCTACGCCAAAACCTTTCTGCGGCAGGCAGAGGACTGCCTGGGACTGGCGCTGGACAAGGGTGTCAAGATCGTCGCCAACGCCGGTGGGCTCAATCCCCGAGGACTGGCAGAGGCACTGGAAAAGTTGGACTCCGGCGCGAAGATCGCCTACGTCGACGGCGACGACCTCCTCGGCCGAGCTGCCGAACTCGGCCTCGGCAACCCGCTGACCGCAAATGCCTACCTCGGCGCGTGGGGCATCGTCGAATGCCTGAACTCCGGTGCCGACGTTGTGGTCACCGGGCGCGTCACCGACGCCAGCGTGATCGTCGGACCGGCCGCGGCCCACTTCGGTTGGGCACCCACCGATTACGACGCGTTGGCCGGGGCCGTGATCGCCGGACATGTCATCGAATGCGGAACGCAGGCGACGGGTGGCAACTACTCGTTCTTCACCGAAATCGCAGACATGTCCAGGCCCGGATTCCCCATCGCCGAGATCGAGTCCGACGGTTCGTCCGTCATCACCAAGCACGAGGGCACCGGCGGTGCCGTCAGCGTCGGCACCGTCACCGCTCAGCTGCTGTACGAAATCACCGGCGGGCGGTACGCAAACCCTGACGTCACCGCGCGGATAGATTCCGCGATCCTGGCGCAGGAGTCCAGCGATCGAGTGTCCATCACCGGCGTCACCGGCGAAGCTCCACCGCCCACCTACAAGGTCTCGCTCAACGCACTCGGCGGGTTCCGCAACGAATTCACGATGGTGCTCACCGGCCTCGATATCGAAGCCAAAGCAGCACTGGCACAACGGCAATTCGAGTCCTGGCTCACGGCCCGCCCCACCGAGCTCGACTGGACCCTGGTGCGCACCGACAAGCCCGACGCCGAGACCGAGGAGACGGCCAGCGCCCTGCTGCGCTGCGTTGCCCGCGACAGCAATCCCGATGCCGTCGGACGTCAGTTCTCCGCCGTAGCAGTCGAACTGGCACTGGCCAGCTATCCCGGATTCTCGGTCACCGCCCCACCCGGAAACGGTGCGCCCTACGGAGTGTTCACCGCCGGCTTCGTCGACGCGGCCGAGGTGCCGCACGTCGCGCACCTGGCCGATGGCACCGAGTCCACCATCGCTCCTTCGACCGAGACGCAGGTACTGGAGCCCGTGGAAGAACCGGAGCTGCCTGCGCCCAGAGCAGCCGAGGCGACCATTCGCCTTCCACTCGGAACCATCGCAGCGGCTCGAAGCGGCGACAAGGGCGGCAACGCCAACGTCGGGGTCTGGGTCCGCACCGACGACGAATTCTCCTGGCTGGCGCACGCATTGACGGTCGAGACTCTGAAGCAGATGCTGCCCGAGGCCGAGCCGCTCACCGTCACGCGTCATGTCCTGCCCAATCTGCGGGCCGTGAACTTCGTCATCGAGGGCATCCTCGGCCAAGGCGTCGCCTCGCAGGCCCGATTCGATCCACAGGCCAAGGGACTGGGTGAATGGCTGCGGTCGCGGCACATCGACATCCCGGAAACACTCGCTTACGCGGGAGTGGAGCCTGCGGAACGACCCGACAAGAAAGTAGAACTCGAATGAGTATCTGGACGACGCCGGAGCGTCAGCAGCTGCGCAAGACCGTCCGCAGTTTCGTGGAGCAGGACATCGCTCCGCACATGAATCAGTGGGAGACCGACGGCGAGATTCCGCGTGAGCTGCACAAGAAGGCAGCGGCTCTCGGACTGATCGGAGCAGGCTTTCCCGAGGAGGTCGGCGGCGATGGTGGAGATCTGGCCGACGCCGTCGTGATCTGTGAGGAGATGCACCAGGCCGGTGCGTCGGGTGGACTGTTCGCATCGCTGTTCACCAGTGGAATTGCGTTGCCGCACTTGGTGGCTGCGGGCGACGCCGACCAGATCGAGAAGTGGGTGCGGCCCACGCTGGCGGGGGAGAAGATCGGCTCGCTCGCCATCACCGAACCGGGTGGCGGTTCCGACGTCGGGCACCTCAGGACGAAGGCCGTCAAGGACGGCGATCACTACGTCGTCAACGGCTCGAAGACGTACATCACCTCGGGGTGCCGAGCAGATTTCATCGTCACCGCGGTGCGGACCGGAAGCGAGGGCGCAGCGGGCGTCTCGCTGCTCGTCATCGAGAAGGGCACGCCAGGGTTCGAGGTCACCAGCAAGCTCGACAAGATGGGCTGGCGCGCATCCGATACCGCGGAGCTCTCGTTCGTCGACGCCCGCGTCCCGGTTGCCAACCTCGTCGGTGCCGAGAACAGTGGCTTCGCGCAGATCGCGCAGGCGTTTCTCACCGAGCGCATCGCCCTCGCCGCGCAGGCCTACGCCAGCGCGCAGCGGTGCCTCGATCTGACGCTGCAGTGGGTCCGTGATCGGGAGACCTTCGGAAAGCCGCTCATTGCACGGCAATCCGTACAGAACACCGTCACCGAGATGGCCCGCAAGATCGACATCGCCCGCGTCTATACCCGCAGTATCGCCGAACGGTCCATGCTGGAGGACAGCGACTTCATCGCAGAAGTCTGCTTCGCCAAGAACACCGCCGTCGAGTCCGGAGAGTGGGTCGCCAATCAAGCGGTGCAGCTCTTCGGCGGGCTCGGCTACATGCGCGAGAGCGAGGTCGAGCGGCAGTACCGCGACATGCGCATCCTCGGCATCGGCGGCGGGACGACCGAGATCCTCACCGGGCTGGCTGCAAAACGATTGGGGTACCAGGCATGAGCGTGCTCAAGTCCACCCTCGACACCGCATCGGAGCAGTACGCGGGGAGCGTCGAGGCCATGAACACCAAACTCGGCGAGATCGAGGCCGAGCACTCGAAGGCTCTGCTCGGTGGCGGTCAGAAGTACGTCGAGCGACACAAGAAGCGTGGCAAGCTTCTTGCCCGCGAACGCATCGAACTGCTGATCGACGAGGACTCGGCCTTCCTCGAACTGTGCCCACTCGCGGCCTGGGGCAGCGACTTTCCCGTCGGAGCCAGCACCGTCATGGGTATCGGCGTGGTGTGTGGCGTCGAATGCCTCATCGTCGCCAACGACCCGACTGTCCGCGGCGGGGCGAGCAACCCGTGGACGCTGAAGAAGGGGTTCCGCGGCAACGACATCGCCACGCAGAACCGGCTTCCGGTGATCTCCTTGGTCGAGTCCGGTGGAGCCGATCTACCGACGCAGAAGGAGGTGTTCATCCCCGGCGGTCGCATGTTCCGTGATCTGACGCAGCTCTCGGCGGCGGGCATCCCGACGATCGCGCTGGTGTTCGGTAACTCCACCGCAGGTGGCGCGTACATCCCCGGCATGTCCGATCACGTCGTCATGGTCAAGGAACGCTCCAAGGTGTTCCTCGCCGGACCACCGTTGGTCAAGATGGCGACCGGCGAGGACTCGGACGACGAATCGCTCGGCGGTGCCGAGATGCACGCCCGAAAGTCCGGCCTCGCAGACTACTTCGCCGTCGACGAGCAGGACGCCATCCGCATCGGGCGCAGCATCGTTTCCCGGCTGAACTGGAAGAAGAAGGGCCCCGAGCCGCGCGCCGAGGTCATCGAGCCGCTGGCCGATCCCGAGGACCTGCTCGGCATCGTCCCCACAGATCTGAAGATCCCGTTCGACCCACGCGAGGTCATCGCCCGCATCGTCGACGGTTCCGATTTCGACGAGTTCAAGCCCATGTACGGCGGTTCTCTCGTCACCGGCTGGGCCGAGCTGCACGGATATCCGATCGGCATCCTCGCCAATGCCCGCGGTGTGTTGTTCAGCGAGGAATCGCAGAAGGCGACGCAGTTCATCCAACTAGCGAACCGCTCGAACACCCCACTCCTGTTCCTGCACAACACCACCGGATACATGGTCGGCAAGGAATACGAGGAGGGCGGGATGATCAAACACGGTTCGATGATGATCAACGCCGTGTCCAACTCGAAAGTGCCGCACATCTCGATCCTGCTCGGTGCCTCCTACGGTGCCGGCCACTACGGCATGTGCGGACGCGCCTTCGATCCGCGATTCCTCTTCGCCTGGCCGTCCAGCAAATCCGCTGTCATGGGCGGCGCGCAGCTCGCCGGTGTCATCTCCATCGTCGGACGCGCCGCCGCCGAAGCTCGCGGACAAGCCTTCGATGCCGAAGCAGATGCCGGAATGCGCGCGATGATCGAAGGCCAGATCGAGGCCGAGTCGATTCCGATGTTCCTCTCCGGACGCCTCTACGACGACGGCGTCATCGACCCCCGTGATACCCGCACGGTGGTGGGAATGTGCCTGTCGGCCATCGCCACCGCCCCGATCGAAGGCACCGCCAACTTCGGTGTCTTCCGGATGTGACGCCATGACCGTAGCCTCCGTCCTCGTAGCCAACCGCGGCGAAATTGCCCGCCGCGTCTTCACCACCTGTCGCGCCGAAGGCATCGACACTGTCGCGGTGTTCTCCGACGCCGACGCGAACTCCCCGCACGTGCGCGAGGCCGATTCGGCAGTGCGGCTACCCGGAAACAGTTCGGCCGAGACGTACCTGCGCGGCGAGCTCGTCATCGCCGCAGCGGCGGCCGCCGGAGCCGACGCCGTGCATCCGGGATACGGATTCCTCTCCGAGAACGCCGATTTCGCGCAACAGGTGCAGAACGCCGGCCTGACGTGGATCGGGCCGCCCGTCAAGGCCATCGAATTGATGGGCTCGAAGGTCGAGTCCAAGAAGATGATGGCCGACGCCGGCGTGCCGGTGCTGACCCAGCTCGATCCCGAGTCGGTCACCGAGAACGAGCTTCCGGTACTGATCAAAGCATCCGCGGGTGGCGGTGGGCGCGGCATGCGCATCGTGCGCGATCTCGAGAACCTGGATTCCGAGCTCGAAGCCGCTGGACGCGAGGCACTCTCGGCGTTCGGTGACGGAACGGTGTTCGTCGAGCGGTACATCGAAACCGGTCGGCACATCGAAGTGCAGGTCATGGCCGACAGATTCGGCACGGTGTGGACGGTGGGCGAGCGCGAGTGCTCGATCCAACGCAGGCATCAGAAGGTCGTCGAGGAGGCACCGTCGCCGCTCGTCGAACGCATCGACGGCATGCGCGAGAAGCTCTTCCATGCGGCGACGCTGGCCACCGAGGCCATCGGCTACGAGGGTGCGGGCACCGTCGAATTCCTCGCCGACGAGAAGGGCAACTTCTTCTTCCTCGAGATGAACACCCGTCTGCAGGTCGAGCACCCGGTCACCGAATGCACGACGGGACTCGACCTGGTGGCGCTGCAGATCAGGGTCGCCGCGGGGGAGCGGTTGCCCGCCGAGCAGCCCGAGACACGTGGACACTCCATCGAAGTTCGCCTCTACGCGGAGGATCCGGCCCAGGACTGGCAGCCACAGAGCGGTGCCGTGCACCGATTCGAGATCCCCGGTGCGCAGTTCGAGGTGCTGACCAAGGCCGGCATCAGGGTGGATTCCGGCGTCGAGACCGGCAGTGCGGTGGGAACTCATTACGACCCGATGCTCGCGAAGGTCATCTCGTTCGCGCCGACGCGGGATCAGGCTGCGAATCTACTGGCGAAAGCGTTGCACAAGGCCACCGTTCACGGCCTGAAGACCAACCGCGATCTACTGGTCAACATCCTGCGGCATCCGGCGTTCCTGGCCGGGGATACCGACACGGCCTTCTTCGACACGCACGGGCTCGATGTCCTGGCTCAGCCGATCGCACACGGCCGGGCCGAGGAACTGTCGGCTCTCGCGGCTGCCTTGGCCGACGCAGCGAACAACACCGCGCGGGCGCGAGTGAACCGGGGACTGCCCGGCGGCTGGCGCAATCTCCGGTCCCAACCACAGCGCAAGACGTACAACGACATCACCGTCGAATACTCGATCGGACGCAGCGGACTCACCTCCTCGGTGGAGGGCGTCGAACTGATTGAGCACACCCCGACGCGGGTGACGCTCGACGACAACGGAATTCGTCGTATCTTCCAGGTGAGCAGCTACGGTTCGGACGTCTTCGTCGATTCCGCGCTCGGTCCGGTCAGGTTGATCAAGGCCCCGCGGTTCACCGACCCCACCGACGAGGTCGCGGCCGGTTCGTTGCTCGCACCGATGCCCGGCAGTGTCATCAGAATCGCTGCTGCGCAGGGCGATACCGTCACCGCCGGTCAGCCCATCCTGTGGCTGGAGGCGATGAAGATGGAACACACGGTCACCGCGCCCGCCGACGGTGTGCTCACCGAATTGAACGTAGTGGAAGGCCAGCAAGTCGAAGTCGGTGCAGTTCTCGCCGTTGTCACCGAAGAAGCCGTCACCGAAGAGGGAGTGGAGCAATCATGAGTTTCATCGAAACCGAAGAGCAGAAGGGTCTGCGCAACGCAGTCTCGTCACTCGGCAAGCGCTACAACTACATCGACTACGTCCTGCCGAAGGCGCGCAAGGGTGAGCCGCTGACCGAACTGTGGAACGAGGCTGGGAAGCTCGGCTTCCTCGGCGTCAACCTGCCCGAGGAGTACGGCGGCGGTGGCGCGGGCATCTACGAACTCGCGCTCGTGCAGGAGGAGTTGGCCGCGCACGGCGCCGGTCTGCTGCTGGTCGTCGTCAGCCCGGCCATCTGCGGCACCATCATCGGCAAGTACGGCACGGCCGATCAGAAGCAGGAGTGGCTCACCGCGCTCGCCGACGGGTCCAAGATCATGGTCTTCGGCATCACCGAACCCGACGCCGGCTCCAACTCGCACCAGATCACGACCACGGCGCGTCGTGACGGTGACGAGTGGATTCTTAAGGGCAACAAGATCTACATCTCCGGCGTGGATCAGGCCGATGCGGTCCTGATCGTCGCACGCACCGAGGATTCGAAGACCGGCAAGCTCAAGCCGGCGCTGTTCATCGTGCCCACGGACGCTCTGGGTCTGCAGAAGACGCAGATGGAAATGGACATCGTCGAGCCCGATCATCAGTTCGTACTGTTCCTCGACGACGTCAGGCTTCCCGCCGAGGCGCTCGTCGGAGAGGCCGACGCCGCTCTGATGCAGCTGTTCGCCGGGCTGAACCCCGAGCGCATTCTCGGTGCCGCGATGGCTGTCGGTATGGGCCGCTACGCCATCGACGCCGCCGTGAAGTACGCCAACGAGCGGACCGTCTGGAAGACGCCGATCGGAGCGCATCAGGGTCTCGCGCATCCGTTGGCGCAGTGCAAGATCGAACTCGAGCTCGCCAAGCTGATGATGCAGAAGGCAGCGGTGCTCTACGACTCCGGCGACGACTTCGGTGCTGCCGAGGCGGCGAACATGGCGAAATACGCTGCGGCCGAGGCCAGTATCAAGGCGCTGGATCAGGCGATCCAGACCCACGGCGGTGCCGGCTTGAGCAGCGAGTACGGCCTGGCTGCGATGCTCGGGGCGGCTCGCATCGCCCGCGTCGCACCGGTGAGTCGGGAGATGATCCTGAACTTCGTGAGCCAGCACTCGCTCGGCCTGCCGAGAAGCTACTGATGGCCGTACTCGTCGAGTCGGGCAAGGACACAGCGTATTTGACGTTGGATTCGCCGGAGAACCGGAACGCGCTGTCCTCGGTGTTGGTCGAAGAATTGACCGCGGGACTCATCGCTGCGGCGCACGACGACGACGTCAGAACGATCGTGCTCGGCCACACCGGCACCACGTTCTGTGCCGGAGCAGACCTCCGCGAAGCCGGAGCATCACCGGAACTTCGCACGCGGCAGATGCTGGATCTGATGCGGCTGATCATCGACACCCCGAAACCCGTCGTCGTGAAGATCGACGGACATGTGCGGGCAGGCGGGATGGGGCTCGTCGCGGCCTGCGACATCGCGGTCGCCGGACCCGAGAGCTCGTTCGCGTTGACGGAGGTTCGGCTGGGCCTGGCCGCGTCGGTCATCTCGGTGGCCGTGCTGCCGCGGCTGACGTCTCGCGCGGCGAGTCGCTACTTCCTCACCGGGGAGACGTTCGACGGGGCCACGGCCGAGGCCATCGGTCTGGTCACCGTGGCCGACGCCGTTCCCGCAGCCGCGGTGGCCGACTACATGATCATGTTCAGGAAGTGTTCGCCGCAGGGTCTGGCCGAGTCGAAGCGCCTCACCACGGCCGCGATCAGGCGCGAGATGGACGAGCGCGGGACGGCCGTCGCCGAACAATCGGCCAGGTTGTTTGCATCCGACGAGGCCCGAGAGGGGATGATGTCCTTTCTGGAGAAAAGGCCCCCGTCCTGGGCGGCCGAGAAGTAGAGCGGCCGAGAAGTCAGGTCGGTAGTAGGGAGTATGGCGATGGTGATGGCGCGCGAACCCAAGCAGGACCGCAGTAGGGTGACGCGTCAGCGACTGCTCGAGGCGACCATCGATTCGCTCGCCGAGCAGGGCTGGGTGGCAACGACGGTCGGCGTGGTCGCCGAACGTGCAGGCGTCTCCCGCGGCGCGACCCAGCATCATTTCCCGACGCGTGAGGACCTGATCACCGGAGCGCTCGAGTACATGTTCGACACTCGGATGGACAGCGCTCGCCGCGAGGCCCAGGAGATTCCGGCGGGCCCCGGCCGGACGACACTGGTGGTGGAGCGGCTCGTCGAGTACTACACCGGGCCGATGTTCAAAGCGGCACTCCAGGTCTGGACCGCGGCCTCGGCCGACCCCGAGTTGCGCGATCGGATCGTTCCTCTCGAAGAACGGTTCGGTCGTCGGGCCCACAAGATGGCCGTCGAGAACCTCGGGGTCGACGACAACGATCCCGTCACCCACCGTCTCGTTCAGGCAACCCTCGACCTTGCCCGCGGTCTGGGTCTGGCCGATGTGCTGACCGACGACGCACGACGACGTGCCGAGGTCGTGCGCTCGTGGGCAGAGGTGTTGGATGCGTCGTTGAACGCGCGGCTGTCCGCCGCGGGAGCGGTAGCGCAGTAGAGAGCCGCACGATCTGCAGTTCCGATCGACGTGTGCTTGAGTCTGGCGGGTGACTTCCGAAATCGCGCGCGTGCACCGCGGCCACATCTTTCACGTCGCCGGCTCGCCCACGGTGCTCGCCGCCGCCGCCGCGCTGGTCTCGATTCCCGACGGTGCCCTCGTGGTCGGCGACGATGGCATCATCGAGTTCTGCGGAGAGTTCGATTCGCTCCCAACCGAATTCGCGCAGCATACGGTTGCCGACCATCGGCCCGGGTTTCTGCTTCCGGGATTCGTCGACACCCACATTCACTTCCCGCAGACCTACGCCGGGGATTCCTACGGCGGCGGGCAACTGCTCGAGTGGCTGAACACGTGCATCTTTCCGTCCGAGTCCCGCTTCGCCGATCCCGAGTTCGCTGCCGCTGCGGCCAGAGATTTCTGTGCTGCGCGAATCCGGGCCGGAACCACACAGGCGATGGTGTTCGGATCGGCGTTCCCGCATGCGCAGGACTCGCTGTTCGCCGAGACCGAGAAGCACGGGCTACGCATCGTCAGCGGCCGCGGGGTCCAGACCACCGGCCCGGCGTCGGCGCAGGCATTGATCACCGGTGAGGACGAGGCCATCCGACTGGTGTCCGAGGAGATCGAGAAGTGGCACGCAGCCGACACCGGCGATGTCGACACGGCACTGCTGCACGTGGCCGTCGTACCGCGGTTCTCGCTCTCGGTGACGACGCAGACGCTGAAGAACCTCGGCGAGCTCTACGATTCCGTGCGGGCCCGAGGTGTCTACTTCCACACACACCTCAACGAGAACAACCGGCCGGGGACCGGCGAGATCGACGCCACCAAGAATGCCTACGGGGTGGAGACGTACCTCGACACCTACGACGGCAAGTTTCTGCCGGGCTCGCAGGTCGGTGGGAAGAGCTTCCTGGGCCCGCGCACCGTCCTGGCCCACGCGGTGCACTGTCAGGACGTCGAACTCGCGCGAATGGCAGAGACCGGCACGTCCATCGCGCACTGTCCCACCTCGCAGCAGTTCCTGGGCTCGGGCACCATGCCGTGGCTGCGGACCGTTGCCGCGGGAGTGAACATCGCCATCGGGTCGGACTTCGGCGGTGGTGACGAATGGCTGCTGCCGCAGGTCCTCGCCGACGCGTTCAAGGTGCACATCTCCGAGGCCGGTGACGCAGGACTGTCCCTGCATCCCGCTGAATTGCTGTTCACCGGAACCCTCGCGGGGGCACGAGCGCTGGACATGGATAGCCGAATCGGCAACTTCGACGCGGGCAAGGAAGCCGACTTCGTGGTGGTCGATCCGTCCGCATGGCCGCAGTTGGCGGCGGCGATCGACCACGGCGTCCGTGCCGACGATGCCGAGCTCGCCCGAGACCAGACCCTGTTCGCTCTGCTGATGTCGATGCGCGAGCCCGCGATCGTCGGCGTCTACGTCCAGGGCCGGAAGCTCGCGGCTTCGCGGTAACGTATGGCGACTCGCTTCCAAAGGATCAGGAGACACACAGGTATGGCTCGTCGGACTCGATTCGGTCTCCTCGCAGCCGCATTCGCGGCTGTGGGCGCCATGGCCCTCGCGCCGGTCGCACAGGCGCAACCGCCTGCCGATGCGCCGCCTGCACCCGCCGAGAACGCGCCTGCACCCCCGCCCGGACCGGTTCCCGTCCCCGTTCTGCAGATTCCCAACCTCGGGGTCACCGTCGGCGGACTCATCGTTCCGGACCAGTGGATCGGCACGATCGAGGTCGCCAGTACCGAGACGCCGGGACTGACCCACATCTGGGGCCGTGCCGCCGATCCGCGGATCTGCACGTCGTACCAGAACTTCGCCAGCCTGCAGGTCGACTTCGTCAATATCGCCAACGGACGCACCGGGTCGGTCAACGCACCGATCTGCCGGCAGGGAAACGGCGTGTTCGAGCCCGCGGGACCGGTCGTCGCCGATACCGGCAGCGGCCCGGTCCTGTTCACCGCGCACGTCCTTGCCTCCGGAATCGTGTTCGACATTCCCGGCGTCGGCGGATTCTCGGCCCCGTAGCAGATGACGAGACGGTTCGCGATGGTCGTGACGGCAACAGCCGTGCTGATCGCCGGGTGCGGCGGTGCGGAGGACGACGCTGCATCGCCGCAAGAGACTGCCCCGACGACCACGGTGTACGAGTCGGGTCCCTTCTTCGGTGAGTGCGGATCGATCACCGACGCCGAGGTGCAGTCCGCGTTCGGAGCGGGCCCGTTCGCGCAGATCACCCGTAATTCCGTCGGGTGCCAGTGGGAGACCACGGGGTTCGGCGGACCGGGCGTCAGCTTCTCCTGGTACCGCGGCAGCCCTATCGGACGCGAGCGCGCCGGTTCCGAGCTGATCGGCCGTCCGGCGAAAGACATCGAGATCGACGGCAACCCGGGGTTCGAGGCCGAGCAGGACACTCTGTGCGAAATAGGCGTGCAGTTCGGCGACGACTTCTTCCACTGGTCGATCACGTACTCCCTCGGACCGGCCGCGCGCCCGCCGTGCGACGTCGGAAACGAACTCGCGACTCTGACCGTGGAGCGCAAGCAATGACGCGCAGACGAGTGGTCGCGGCGGCGTCGACCCTGTTACTCGTCGCCGGGTGCGCCCAGACCGTCGAGGGAACTGCGAGACCGGCGAGCTTCGCAGGCTCCGGTGGCCAAGAATTCACCGAATTGTTGACCGAGTGCGATGCCGTCTCCGACGACCAGATCGCCGAGACCACCGGAGCCGACGCCATCGAACGCGGCTTCTTCGGGGCCATCTGTCGGTGGGATCTCGTCGGCTCCGCGGGCACGGTGAAGGTGACGTTCAACTGGTTCGAATCCGGCACTCTGGCCGCCGAGCGGGCCGCCGAGGAAAAGATGATGTACACCGTCACCGACACAACGGTGCAGGGCCGCAAGGCAATCCAGGCTCAGCGTCCGAACGATCCCGATTCGTGCGGAGTCTCGGCCGGGGCGGATCGGGACGGCATCTTCGGGTGGTGGGTGCAATACCAGCCCGGTGCCGCCCACCCCGATCCGTGCCAGGCCGCGGCGAAGCTGGCCGACCTCACACTCAACCTGAGCAGATAGGTTGCGTATCAGGGCGAAGGGTGTTTTGACCCGAGGCCGCGCCGCCGGGTATCGTTATGGGTCGTGTCCGGCCTGGCCGGACCGTTTGTGTGCCTATGCGAGGTACAGCCGTGCGCACGTTCGCTCTGAGAGCGCGCAACCGGCTGGACGTGTGGGGGTATGCGACACACCCGACCGCGGGGTGCAAGAGACCCGCGGTAGCAGTACTGGAGCAGCAGCAGTACCGGGTGAGGAGCAGTGTTCTCTTGCTCCAACTGCTAGATCCCTGTTTATCGACACGAAGAAAGCCGGTTCATGCCAACGATCAACCAGCTGGTCCGTAAGGGACGCACCGACAAGGTCGCGAAACTGAAGACCGCTGCCCTCAAGGGCAGTCCACAGCGCCGTGGCGTGTGCACTCGCGTGTACACCACCACCCCCAAGAAGCCGAACTCCGCGCTCCGTAAGGTCGCGCGTGTTCGCCTGACCTCCTCGGTCGAGGTCACCGCATACATCCCCGGTGAGGGTCACAACCTGCAGGAGCACTCGATGGTGCTCGTTCGCGGTGGTCGTGTGAAGGACCTCCCGGGTGTGCGTTACAAGATCATCCGCGGCTCGCTCGACACCCAGGGTGTCAAGAACCGCAAGCAGGCTCGTAGCCGCTACGGAGCCAAGAAGGAGAAGAGCTGATATGCCACGCAAGGGCCCAGCACCCAAGCGGCCGCTGATCAACGACCCGGTCTACGGATCGCCGTTGGTCACGCAGCTCGTCAACAAGATTCTCCTCGACGGCAAGAAGTCGACCGCAGAGCGCATCGTCTACCAGGCGCTCGAGCAGGCTCGCGAGAAGACCGGCACCGACCCCGTCGTCACGCTCAAGCGTGCACTCGACAACGTCAAGCCGGCCCTCGAGGTTCGCAGCCGTCGCGTCGGTGGTGCCACCTACCAGGTGCCCGTCGAGGTTCGTCCCGGCCGCTCCACCACGCTGGCACTGCGCTGGCTGGTCACGTTCTCGCGCGCTCGTCGTGAGAAGACCATGGTCGAGCGTCTGGCGAACGAGTTGCTCGACGCCAGCAACGGCCTCGGTGCCGCTGTGAAGCGTCGCGAGGACACTCACAAGATGGCCGAAGCCAACAAGGCGTTCGCTCACTACCGCTGGTGATCTCCTCGCTCGGGCGGTATTCGGAACTATCCGATACCGCCGGAGCGTTGATCAGCTCAGGCAATACCTCTTCCAACACCAAGGCGGGTTAACTCGTGGCACAGGACGTGCTGACCGACCTACTCAAGGTCCGCAACATCGGCATCATGGCCCACATCGATGCCGGCAAGACCACCACTACCGAACGCATCCTCTTCTACACCGGTATCTCCTACAAGATCGGTGAAGTTCACGATGGCGCAGCCACCATGGACTGGATGGAGCAGGAGCAGGAGCGTGGCATCACGATCACCTCTGCTGCCACGACGTGCTTCTGGAACGACAACCAGATCAACATCATCGATACCCCCGGTCACGTCGACTTCACCGTCGAGGTGGAGCGCTCGCTCCGCGTCCTCGACGGCGCTGTCGCAGTGTTCGACGGCAAAGAAGGTGTCGAGCCGCAGTCCGAGCAGGTCTGGCGTCAGGCCGACAAGTACGACGTGCCGCGCATCTGCTTCGTCAACAAGATGGACAAGCTCGGCGCGGACTTCTACTACACCGTGCAGACCATCATCGATCGTCTCGGTGCCAAGCCGCTGGTCATCCAGCTGCCCATCGGCGCAGAGAACGATTTCGAGGGCGTCATCGACCTCGTGCAGATGAAGGCTCTCGTGTGGAGTGGCGAGACCAAGCTCGGCGAGAAGTACGAGATCCAGGAGATCCCGGAAAACCTCAAGGAGCGCGCGGACGAGTACCGCACCATGCTGCTCGAGACCGTGGCCGAGTCCGACGAAGCGCTTCTGGAGAAGCACTTCGGCGGCGAAGAGCTCACGATCGACGAGATCAAGGGCGCCATCCGCAAGATGACGGTCAACAGCGAGCTGTACCCGATCCTGTGTGGATCCGCGTTCAAGAACAAGGGCGTCCAGCCCATGCTCGACGCGGTCATCGACTACCTCCCGTCTCCCCTCGACGTTGCCGAGACCATCGGACACGCCGTCGGCGACGAGGAGAAGGAGATCACTCGCAAGCCGTCCGCAGACGAGCCGTTCGCGGCTCTCGCGTTCAAGATCGCGACTCACCCCTTCTTCGGCAAGCTGACCTACGTCCGGGTGTACTCGGGCAAGGTCGACTCCGGCGCTCAGGTCATCAACTCGACCAAGGGCAAGAAGGAGCGTCTGGGCAAGCTGTTCCAGATGCACTCCAACAAGGAGAACGCGATCGCGACCGCATCTGCTGGTCACATCTACGCGGTCATCGGCCTCAAGGACACCACGACGGGTGACACGCTCTGCGATCCGCAGAACCAGATCATCCTCGAGTCCATGAGCTTCCCGGACCCGGTCATCCAGGTCTCGATCGAGCCGAAGACCAAGTCCGACCAGGAGAAGCTGGGAACAGCAATCCAGAAGCTCGCCGAAGAGGATCCCACCTTCTCGGTGAAGCTGGACGAGGACACCGGCCAGACCGTCATCGGCGGCATGGGCGAGCTGCACCTCGACATCCTCGTCGACCGTATGCGTCGCGAGTTCAAGGTCGAGGCCAACGTCGGCAAGCCGCAGGTCGCGTACCGCGAGACCATCCGCAAGACGGTCGAGAAGCACGACTACACCCACAAGAAGCAGACCGGTGGCTCCGGCCAGTTCGCGAAGGTCATCATCAAGCTCGAGCCTTTCGAGGGCGAAGACGGTGCGACCTACGAATTCGAGAACAAGGTCTCCGGTGGTCGTGTGCCCAGGGAATACATCCCCTCGGTCGACGCCGGTGCTCAGGACGCCATGCAGTACGGTGTTCTCGCCGGATACCCCCTGGTCAACGTCAAGGTCACACTGCTCGACGGTGCGTACCACGACGTCGACTCGTCGGAAATGGCCTTCAAGGTCGCCGGCTCACAAGCGTTCAAGGAAGCCGCCCGCAAGGCCAGCCCCGTCATTCTCGAACCCGTCATGGCCGTCGAGGTCATCACGCCCGAGGATTACATGGGTGAGGTCATCGGCGACCTGAACTCCCGCCGTGGTCAGATTCAGGCCATGGAGGAGCGCAGCGGTGCCCGTATCGTCAAGGCACTGGTTCCGCTGTCGGAGATGTTCGGCTACATCGGAGACCTTCGGTCGAAGACACAGGGCCGCGCTAACTACTCCATGGTCTTCGATTCGTACGCAGAAGTTCCCGCGAACGTAGCGAAGGAAATCATCGCGAAGGTCAACGGAGAGTAAATCTCTTCGTTTGCTGGACCACGCTCGACCTGTAATAAGTAAGAACACATACGCGTGCCGGCCCCGTCGGGGCCCGCACAGATCAGTCCAGGAGGACACACAGTGGCGAAGGCGAAGTTCGATCGGACGAAGCCGCACGTCAACATCGGCACCATCGGTCACGTTGACCACGGTAAGACGACGCTGACGGCTGCAATCACCAAGGTTCTGCACGACAAGTTCCCGGACCTGAACGAGGCCTCGGCTTTCGATCAGATCGACAAGGCTCCGGAGGAGAAGGCTCGTGGTATCACGATCAACATCTCCCACGTCGAGTACCAGACCGAGAAGCGCCACTACGCGCACGTCGATGCACCGGGTCACGCCGACTACATCAAGAACATGATCACCGGCGCGGCACAGATGGACGGCGCAATCCTGGTCGTTGCAGCAACCGACGGCCCGATGCCGCAGACCCGCGAGCACGTGCTGCTCGCCCGCCAGGTCGGTGTTCCGTACATCCTGGTCGCACTGAACAAGGCCGACATGGTCGACGACGACGAGATCATCGAGCTCGTCGAGATGGAGGTCCGCGAGCTCCTCGCTTCGCAGGAGTTCGACGAGGACGCACCGGTCATCAAGGTCTCCGCACTCAAGGCACTCGAGGGTGACGAGAAGTGGGGCGAGTCGGTTCTGGAGCTCATGCAGGCCGTCGACGATTCGGTTCCGGACCCCGTCCGTGAGACCGACAAGCCGTTCCTCATGCCCGTCGAGGACGTCTTCACCATCACCGGTCGTGGCACCGTGGTCACCGGACGTATCGAGCGCGGCTCGGTCAACGTCAACGAAGAGGTCGAGATCGTCGGCATCCGCCCCGGCTCGACCAAGACCACCGTCACCGGAATCGAAATGTTCCGCAAGCTGCTCGACTCGGGTCAGGCAGGCGACAACGTCGGCCTCCTCGTTCGTGGCATCAAGCGCGAAGACGTCGAGCGTGGACAGGTCATCATCAAGCCCGGCACCACGACTCCCCACACGGAGTTCGAGGGCAACGCCTACATCCTCTCGAAGGACGAGGGCGGCCGCCACACGCCGTTCTTCAACAACTACCGCCCGCAGTTCTACTTCCGTACCACGGACGTTACGGGCGTCGTGACCCTTCCCGAGGGCACCGAGATGGTCATGCCCGGTGACAACACCGAGATGTCCGTCACGCTGATCCAGCCGGTCGCCATGGATGTCGGCCTCCGTTTCGCAATCCGTGAGGGCGGTCGTACCGTCGGAGCCGGTCGCGTCACGAAGATCGTCAAGTGATCTAGTTTCACCCAGCTGTACCGAAGCGGCACTTACCCGAAAGGGTGGGTGCCGCTTTTGCGTGCGTGCGGCTCCGCCGCCCGCGTCAATGGACCCTTGCACCGCTCAGACGTATGCAACGGTCCATTCACGCGGGCCGAAGTGTTCACCCGCAGTGAGTGAATGGACCGCTGCCGCGGTCAGACGTGTGCAGTGGTCCATTGACGCAGCCCGACGGGCACCCGAAAAATGGGACGCATCGGACGCGGCTGTCCCGTAACGTCGCTGCGGTGCTACTGACCGTGACTGCAAATGCCACAACCGATTTCCCGGACTCCTCCGACATCGGGTATTTGTTGCACAAGCACCCCGATCGCGTGCAGAGCTGGAACCTGCCCATGGGCACCACCACTGTGCTGTATCCGGAAGTCTCGGTCGAGCGCACCACCGTTGCAGTCCTGTTGAACGACGGTGCAGCGTCCGGGCTCGCGGTGGCATTGTCGCGACTGTTCAAGCAGACGCTGGCCGGCGTGTGTACCGGAAGGCCTGAATTGGTCTCTGCTGCAATCGATCTGATGATCTCGATGCCTGCCGCGCCGTCTCGTGGTGCGACCGACCTGGCGTCACGGATGTTCGGTCCCCTCGGTTGGAAAGTGGACGCGACGCCCATCCCGCTCGATCCGACGCAGCCGCACTGGGGTAACTCCGAGTACGTCGATCTGGTCTTGACCGGAACATTCACGCTGTCGGCTGCACTGCGGCACCTGTACGTCCTTCTGCCGGTCCTCGACGACGGGAAGCACTACTGGGTGGGCGAGGACGAGGCCGACAAACTCGTTCGAGCAGCATGGGATTGGCTGGGGGATCACCCGGAGTCGTCGCTCATCGCCTCCCGCTACCTGGCGCACCGTCGCGAATTGGTGGCCTCGGCGCTCGACCGACTCGTGCCCGACGCTCCGCAGGGCGACGCAGCCCCGCGAGATCCGACGCTCGCCGAGCAGCGGGTACGCGCCGTCCTGGCGGCACTGACGGGTGCAGGCGCGAAGTCGGTGATCGACCTCGGTTGCGGTGAGGGTCGCCTGCTGCGAGAGATTCTCGCGGACAACAGTTTCGATCGCGTTCTCGGTGCGGATGTGAGCGATCGTGCACTCGCGAAGGCGCAGCGCAGGCTACGTCTGGACGACATGTCCGACCGGCAGCGCGCTCGGATCGAACTGGTGCAGTCGTCGGCCACGTACCGCGACGCTCGGCTGCACGGATTCGACGCGATGGTGCTCATGGAGGTCATCGAACACGTCGATCTCGATCGGCTGCCGGCGTTGGTGCGTTCGGTGTTTCTTCAGGCGCGTCCACGAACGGTTCTCGTCACCACACCCAACTCCGAGTACAACGCGCTGTACCCCGGCCTCGAACCGGGAACCTTCCGTCACGTCGACCACCGATTCGAGTTCACCCGAGCGCAGTTCGAGCACTGGGGTTCATCGGTGGCCCGTGAACACGGCTACGACGTACGCATCGAGGGAATCGGCCCCGTCGACGACATGCACGGCACCCCGACCCAGATGGCCGTCTTCACCCGAGAGGAGCAGACCCGATGAGTACCTTCGACATTCCGGATCGATCCCTCGTCGTACTCGTCGGCATCAGCGGCTCCGGCAAGTCGTCGTTCGCCGCGCAGCACTTCGGTCCGTACGAGACGGTGTCCAGCGACGCCTGCCGGGGCATGGTGAGCAACGACCCCAACCTGCAGAGCGCGACCAAGGATGCGTTCGCGCTGCTGGAATTCCTCGTCGCAACCAGGCTCCGGGCCGGTCTGCTCACCGTCGTCGACGCGACGAACGTCCAACCGGCCGCGCGCAAGGCACTGATATCACTGGCTCGCGAACACGATGTACTGCCGGTTGCCGTCGTACTCGATGTGCCCGAGTCGGTGTGTGCACAGCGCAACGCCGAGCGCACCGACAGGACGTTCGGCCGAGACGTGCTGCGCCGCCAGCAGTCCCAGTTGCAACGCTCGCTCCGGGGCCTGTCCAAGGAAGGCTTTCGCTCGGTTCACGTACTCGACGGTGTCGAGGCCGTGGCGTCGGCGACGTTCGTTCGCACCCCGCTACGCAGCGATCGACGTGAGCTGACCGGACCGTTCGATGTCATCGGCGACATCCACGGTTGCCTCGCCGAACTCGAAAGCCTGCTCGGCGTGCTGGGTTACACGATCGAGCGAGACGACGCCGGTCGCGCGGTCGGCGCGACGCCACCGCCTGGTCGGACTGCCATGTTCGTCGGCGATTACGTCGATCGCGGACCGGACTCGGTCGGAGTCCTGCGACTGGTGATGGGAATGGTCGGTACCGGAGCAGCATTGGCGGTTCCGGGCAACCACGAGAACAAGCTCGTCAAGGCACTCCGCGGCCGGAAGGTGACCACGTCGCACGGTCTCGCCGAGACCCTCGAACAGCTCGACGCCGAGTCGGCAGAGTTTCGCCGGCAGGTGCTCGAGTTCTGCGACGGCCTCGTCGCGCACCTCGTGCTCGACGGCGGCAAGCTCGTCGTCGCGCACGCGGGCTTGATCGAGAAGTACCACAACCGGGCGTCGGGCAGGGTTCGAAGTTTTGCCCTGTACGGCGACACCACCGGCGAGACCGACGAATTCGGCCTGCCGGTGCGGTACCCGTGGGCGCAGGACTATCGGGGCTCGGCGACGGTGCTCTACGGGCACACCCCGGTGCCGGAAGTGGAGTGGGAGAACAACACTGCGTGTCTCGATACGGGATGCGTCTTCGGCGGGAAGCTCACAGCGCTGCGTTACCCGGAGCGCGAGGTGGTGTCGGTTCCGGCCGAGAAGGTCTGGTACGAGCCTGCCCGCCCGATGGGCGCGTTCACGCGGGATGCAGCATCGCTCGATCTGTCCGACGTGATCGGCCCGACGGGCGTCGAGACGTCGCTGCGTGGGCGCGTATCGGTTCGGCCGGAGAATGCCGCGGGCGCACTGGAAGTGATGAGTCGGTTCGCCCTCGCTCCGCAGTGGCTGCACTATCTGCCGCCGACGATGGCTCCGAGTGGAACATCCGAGCGCGAAGGCTATCTCGAATATCCGACGCAGGCATTCGACGCGTATCGCGCGCTCGGTGCATCGACGGTGATCTGCGAGGAGAAGCACATGGGCTCGCGGGTG
The DNA here is from genome assembly GCF_033042195.1 of Rhodococcus cerastii. Lineage (NCBI taxonomy): Bacteria > Bacillati > Actinomycetota > Actinomycetes > Mycobacteriales > Nocardiaceae > Rhodococcus > Rhodococcus cerastii. The sequence goes on along the minus strand of NZ_JAWLKF010000007.1, from coordinate 102,223 downwards.
GTCGTGGTGGTGTGTCGAGATGCAGACACCGCTCGGGAGAAGTTCGATGCGCCGGAGGGATCGCTCGGCACCGCGTACACGCGGACGGGTCGTCCGGTGTTCGACGAGTCACTGACCGGCGAGCTCATCTCCGGGGTGTCCGACGCGATCGAGAAGGCCGGTGTGTGGGACGAATTGGCCTCGAGCTGGCTGATTCTCGACTGCGAACTGATGCCGTGGTCCGCCAAAGCGGAGGGCCTGATCAAAGCCGAGTACGCCGCGGTCGCTGCGGTGTCTCGAGCGAATCTCGGGGCCGAGGCAGCGGTGCTGGCATCGGCCGGTACGCGTGGTCTCGGTGTGCAGGCGTTGCTGGAACGGAACACCGTTCGGCAGGTCAACCTGGGCGAGTTCACCGATGCGTATCGGCGGTACATCTGGCCGACGGACGGCCTCGACGGGGTTCGGATCGCGCCGTTCCAGGTGCTGGCGTCGAACGTCGAAACGTATGCCGATCGTCCGCACGCCTGGCACCTCGATGTTGCCGACCGATTGGTGGCAGCAGCTCCCGAGGTGTTCGCCGCCACCCGTCGAATCGAGGTCGATCTGTCGACGCCGGATTCGGTTGCGGCAGCGGAGAAGTGGTGGGAGGAGTTGACGGCGCAGGGCGGCGAGGGCATGGTCGTCAAACCGGAAGCGAACGCTCCGCGCGGAAAGATGCAGCCCGGCATGAAAGTTCGTGGCCGTGAGTATCTGCGGCTGATCTACGGTGCCGACTACACCGACCCGGATCGACTGACTGCCCTGCGCAACCGAAACGTGGGACACAAGCAGTCGATGGCGCTCCGCGAATACGCGCTGGGAATGGAAGCGCTGGATCGCTCGGTGCGCGGTGAGCCGCTCTATTCCATCCACCAGGCCGTGTTCGCCGTCCTGGCACTGGAATCCGAGCCGGTCGACCCGCGGTTGTAAGAGCCGTGGCCAGTGGTGGGGGGGGGGGGGGGGGGGGGGGCGGGGCCGCCCCCCCCCCCCCCCCCCCCCCCCCCCACTGCCGCAGGCACTAGCCCCTCGGCGACGAGAATGGACTGATGCCTGCGCTGATCGGTGCCGCAATTGCTGCAACGACGGCTATGGACGCCCAGAACGTCGGTGAGTCCAGCATCAGTCCGCCTGCGAGACCACACACGGCGACGACGACGCCGCATCCCACCAGCAGTCCCGACCCGACGGTGACGTGAGCGAGGTGGTCTCGCGTCGGATCACGTCGGGCTCCGAGCCACACCATCGTTCCCGAGGTGACGAGGGCCAGAGGGGCGAAGAAGAAGAGGGAGCTGCCACCGAGCTTCGACGAGACACTGGCGATCAACAGCACTGCCCCGAATGCCACCGGGGCGGCGAGGGGCATCCCGCCGGACCATCGCTCGAACTTGTTTCGGGTGGGAGCTGTCATGGCAATCGTTCCTTTCCTGGGGAGAAGGGCATGTCAGAGTAGGTACTCCGCGAATATTCCGCCGCCGCAGGACAATGCGGCGATCAGCCCGACTCGCCTCAGGACGAACTTGGCAGCCTTGTCCCACGAGTTCACCTGGCTTTCGATCGCCTCCCAAGCACCGACTGCGCCGAAGAAGTCGATTCCGAGGCAGGCACCGACTACTCGCTTGATTTCATCGGTGACTCCACGGGCCTGAGGTCCCGTGGGAGTCGGCTGCCGGTCGAGGACCTTGCCGGTCTCGTCGACGATCGTCACAGTCGCATCATCGCTGATCTGAAAGCCGGCTGTGCCGGCGGGGAGTGGATTGCGGCCCTGTTCTGCCAGCGAAGCATTGAGCGAGGCAACTTCTTCTGCGCTCACGGGGACGAATTCCTCGACGGTGGCGGACACCGCGGGTGGCGCGGGTTGAGCAAGAGCAACAGCGGCTCCGCTCATCGACGTCACGGCGATCATCGAGCCGGCGATCAGGGCGATGGATGCGGTGCGAGTCCGAGCAGAAATGCGGTTCATGATGTCTCCCGTTCGTGAGTAGGGGGGCGATTCGGCGACGTGATGGTGGCTGTCGTTCGGACCGAGCCGGGTGCAGTGCCACAACGAATATGGGGCCACAACGGATATGGGCCGGTTGCGTACTCGATGGGATCGGCCTGGAACGAGAGCGCACGCTCGTCCGGCGATCTGTAGTTGTGCGGACCATCCCGAGAGACACAAGGTAGGTCGCGGGTTACGCCTCGTTGACCGAGTCTTTGCGTAACACACCGAACTTTAAACCCGTCGGTGCCGAAGCGCCAGCGCTGCGCGCGATCAGATACAGGCCTCGGTCACCGTCACCAGCGCGAGCCGAGGTTCTTCGTCGTCAGGGAGAATCGGCAGAGCGCACGCGGTCACCGAGTGGGTGGTGTAGCCACCGTTTCGGTCTCTGAACCGGACGGTGATGCTCGGTTCGTCTCCTGCGCCGTCGGCCCGGGACACTGATTTCGCGAGTGCGTCGACTGCTCCGTCGTCGTCCGGGTGCACTCGCGGTCGCGGGTCGGTCGGGTCGAGATTCCAGGCGATGGACGGTGGCGGCGGGCCGTGCCAGTACAAGGTCTCCAGGGTGCACAGATCGACTATTGCGGTGTGGCGTCGTGCGATGACCGAGGCACCCGCTACGAGCCCGCTCATCGTCTCCTGGACTCCGGTAGGGGATGGATGGTTCATGACGAACGGACCGCGGTCGATTGCGATGCCACGCAGGTGACGAGCTTCCCCTTCGACGGTGGTGTGCGCCAGCACGCGAATTCGATGTAGCTCGTCCGTGGTCCAACGCTGAGTGGCGTCGAGATCCACTGTGTCGCCGACTGTGCTGGATACCAGCATCGCGAGGACGTCGGTGGCTCGCAATCCGAAATCCAACGTTGCCATCGCTTCTGCTACCGACAAGTGCGCCACATCGGCATTCAGCGCCGGGGAGTCCTTGGAGTGGGCAGTGCCGCGAGTCAGATTCCAGCGAAAGGCCCAAGCATTCGACGGCGGAGAGTCGCACGTGCCCGGATGCAGTCTGGCCCACACCGCCTGGACCGTACCGTCGTCACCGAGAATCGGACGAGCCGACACGTACCTGCCCGGCCCGCATTCGGTGTCCACATCCCTGCCCGATTCTGCGCACCGAGCAACCGCATCGCGTGCGTGGATCGAGTCGGACGACCTCCTCAGGAACACCGCCATGGGAACCTTGCTCTTCTGCGTCGTCCCTACCGCCACCACGCACGCCACCGAATCCGGTTCGAGAAGAATCAACAGCCAGTCGCCGTTCCTACGCCCCATCGAGGCGGACTCCCTTCCACTCGAGTCGAGCTCCGCGGATCTTCCCTGCTTCGGGCCGTGTATCGACACCGTACCGGTGAATCCGACAGAAGGGACAGGTGGCCAGGCCTGTCGCAACGCTGCGCGGCCGCGCTACCGCCGCTTGTCGACGTGCAGTTGAATGCGAGTGGCGACGTGTGCACCGGCGAGTGATTCGGCCACGAAGGCGGCACGGGCTTCGGCCCGGGCGGTGAAGGCCACGACATCGAAATCGGCTGCAGCATGGACCGATACGGTGATGGTGGGCATTCCCCGATCGTCGATCGCCGTACCGCGGGCGCGTCGGACACCGGGGAACTCGGCCAGCTCCGCGGCGACGCCCGACGCGATGGCGCTCAGGTCCACGTGCGCCGAGAAGTGGGGCTTCTCGATGACGCTTGCCGTTCCGGTCGTGCGCGGAGAGAAGTTGCCGACCAACAGAAGCAGTGCCAGGACAACGGAGATGCAGCCGACCACGGCCAGGGTCGGCACCCACCAGCCCTGTTCCGGTAGGGCGGCGATTCGCGCACGATCGAAGCGAGAGAGCATCTCTCGTGCCCAGGGGACGTCGTAATGCCAGGCCAGCGCGAAGCTACCTCCCGCGATCAACCCGGCCCCGGCCGCGATGGCGAGGAGTCGGTCGACACCGGCAACGAAGGTCTTCATCACGAGACCCTCGTCGGTGCTGCCACCGACTGCTTCACCGTCAGCCGGCGCTCGCCCGCAGCAACGGACAGCACAGGAGCGAGTGCCTCGCGCACGCCGACGTCGATACGGTCGGCATCGTACGCAGCGTCACGCTCTACCCGAACTTCGATCTTCTTCCGGGTGACGACGGTGTGCGCGTCCACGACTCCGCGGGTCGACTGTGCTGCAGCACTGCACAATCGAGCGATGTCGGTCGGCGTGGCCCACACGGTCGACGCCGACTCGCCCAGGCCGGAATGCGTTCTCGTTCGGGGCTTGACCCCGATGAACACGACGAACAACCCGACGACGGCGGCTCCGGTCGCGGCGGCGATCATCCAACTCTGCCAGTGCAATCGGGAGATCCAGGACACCGCGTCGGCGATCCACGGGCTACCACCGAGGTTGCCGTGTGCGATCAGGAATTCCCGGCCGGCGACAAAGGCCACACCGAGGAGGGCGAACCCGAACAACAGTGCCAACGGCATCGCGGCCGGGCCAGCAGTGGGTGGTCGAGGTGAGATGGGCTGCGATGCTTCGGTATTCGAGGTGGGCGAGGGGCCGGTGTCCAGTGTGGTGTCCGATACCAGGACGTTCACTCGATGCACGTGCAGGCCCGTCATCGTCGCCAACGCGGCCTCGACGGTGGCGTGCACGGATTCGGTCACCTCGGTGATCTGCGACGGCCAGGTCACCCCGATGTAGAGGTTGACGGCAATCGTGTCCTCGCCGAGGGTGACGTCGGCGCGGGGGAGTTCTCGCCCGGTCAGTCGCGACAAGCCGCCGGTGGTGCGCGTGACCCGAGGATCCTTCGATGCCGCCGCGATGGCAGTCCGCGACATGGCCCGATCCTTGATCTCGACGCTGCCACGCACTTCGCGGCCGTCGTCGACCTCGTCGGATCCAGCCTGCGTCATGTTCAGAGAATCCTTTGCGCCCGTCGCGGCTCGCCGTGGTGCGGCACGCGCTCCACAACTGTAGTGACGACCGGTGGCGGATGACGTCACGAGAGTAATTGTTCCTGGCATACTGCGACCGTGTCGGAAATTGTGCGGGTGACCGCGTCGGATATCGCGTCGGCCGAGGAGCTGCTGGAGCCGGTCATGCGCCGGACCCCTGTGGTGGCCTCGCGAATTCTGTCGGACCTGACCGGCCACGAGGTGCGGCTCAAGTGCGAGAACCTGCAGCGCACCGGATCGTTCAAGCCGCGCGGGGCGTACAACCGCATTGCCCGGCTCGACGCCGAGCAGCGCGCCCGCGGTGTCGTCGCGGCCAGCGCGGGCAATCACGCTCAGGGTGTGGCGTGGGCCGCCTCTCAGGTTGGGATCGACTCGACGGTGTTCATGCCGGTAGGCGTGTCGCTACCGAAGCTCGTCGCCACCAAGGCCTACGGCGCGACTGTTCATCTGGTGGGCAACACGGTGGACGAGGCGCTGAAGTCGGCGAGGGAATTCGCCGAACGCACCGGTGCCACTCTCATTCATCCGTTCGACCACCTCGACATCGTCGCGGGGCAGGCGACGTTGGGTACCGAACTGCTGCAGCAGATGCCGGACGTCGGCACCATCGTGATCCCCACCGGCGGCGGTGGACTGTTGGCCGGTGTCGCCGCCGCGGTGAAGCTGACCAAGCCCGGTATCAGGATCGTCGGCGTGCAGGCCGAGGGTGCTGCCGCGTGGCCTGCATCGCTGAAGGCGGGTCATCCGATCGCGTTGACATCGATGTCGACGATGGCCGACGGCATCGCGATCGGCCTGCCCGGATCGGTGCCGTTCGATCACGTGCAGGGATGGGTCGACGACGTGGTGACCGTCAGCGAGGATGCGCTGTCGCGGGCGTTGGTGCTGTGCATCGAACGCGCGAAACTGATCGTGGAACCGGCCGGGGCGGCAGCGGTGGCAGCGCTGATGACGCATTCCGCGGACGAGCTCGGATTGACCGGTTCGGTGTGCGCCGTCCTCTCCGGCGGAAACATCGACCCGCTGCTGCTCACCCACGTCATCACTCATGGTCTCCGGGCGGGTGGACGCTATCTCGCTGTGCGCGTGACGATTTCGGACAAGCCGGGCGGACTCACCGGGGTGCTCGGCGTGGTGCGCGACGCCGGTGCCAGCGTTGTCGACGTCGTCCACTCCCGTACGGGCGGACGCCTGGGGCTCGAGGAGGTCGACGTGATGTTGACCGTCGAGACCCGCGGACCGGACCACCGCGGCTCGGTGCTCGATGCTCTCGGTGCGGCCGGATACGCAGTGCACGTGGAGAACTGACCTGCTGGTCGACACAACCGATTCAACGCCGCAGACTTCGACGGATCACCTGGCCGATATACGAACCTGCACTACGCACGTAGAGAAGCGCCGGGGTCCAATGGCTTCGGCGTATTGCTGTGTTCACGGCCCGCTGCAGTTCTGTGTCGGTGACACCGGCATCCTGCATCGCCGCGAGTGAGGTTCTCAGGTAGCCGCGATCGCGGCTTCTCATGTGCATTCGAGCCACAGCGCGCACATCCATGGTTTCGGGGAAAGTCGTGCACCGCGCACCCGCGGCCGCCAGCCCGATCTGGGTGCGAACGCATTTGGCACATCGGCCGCAATTGAATTCCCCGTCGAGGTTCTCCCAGCAGACCCGCAAATGGTTCATCGCGGTCCGGTTCTCGCCGATTCGACGAATTTTGCCCAAACGGTGCAGATCGAGTTCGTGATGCTCGAAGGCGACCGAGCTACTCGACCACAACGGGTCGAGGTCGGGATGAGAGCCCCACGGTGCGAGTTCCTCGCGGCAGTTCGAGGACGGGATGATGACGGTGCTCAGGTGCTGCGACAACGCCAGACCGACGTGCGCCAACGCGGCACCGTGGAAGTCGTATCCCCAATCGAGAGGCAGTCGGTCGGCGAAGGCCGACCTGATCGTGGTCTTCACCTCGATCAACGGCTTTCCCAATTCCGCCGCCGACTCTCGGGCTCCGGCCAAGGCTCTGGCCGCCAAACTCTCGTCGTCGATACCGATATCGAAACCGTGCACGAAGACCAGGTGGGTGATGCGGTCGGATTCCATGATTGCCGAGTAGAAGCTGTCGACGCCCCCGCTGAAGAAACAACCCACTCCCGTCGCGCCGGTGGCAACGCGGCCGGGTTCCGCCGACATCGATACCTCTCGAAAACGCTTGGGATACCAGTCCAGGAAGATCTTCTGAGCCTCGGATGCACCTCGAAGTGCCGTCGAATCCACGGGTCCGTCGAAAGCGACATCCCACCCTTTGCGCATCCCGGCGGTCAGGAGCGGAGGAAGCCAGGGATTGGAGGAATGGTCCAGCGAGTAATTCGACTCGGTTCTCACTCGCACTTCGACGCCCGATGGGGTCGTTATTCGCGCGGCAATGGAATCAGCACCGGTGTCGTCGACATGCACCGTCATCGGGCTGATCATCGGGCTGAGTGTGCCACAGCGAAGGTTGTCCGAACCGGAGTATCGGTCGGAAGGAAACTGTTCTGCGTCGAGCACATTTCCGCACGATCAGCGTGCCGGGTTCGCTCGACCCCGGCTGGTACCTTGATCAGCGACTTGGACCAGGACATCGGTGGGAGATATTTGCATGGCTCGGCTCGTCGCGATCGTCTCCGCAGTCCTGGGAATCCTGCTGACGATCGCGATACCGCTGTTGCCGATCGAGCAGCAACAGTCCTCCCTGACGTGGCCGCAGTCGGACACGATCGCCAGTGTCGAGGCTCCGCTCGTCGGATACACCCCGATCAGCGTCGACGCGACCGTCCCGTGTGCTGCCGCGAATCTGTTGCCCGACGGCGGGCTGTTGCTGTCGACCTCGCCCGAGGGATCGCCCGACGCCTATCGCTACGGTCTCGTCACCGAGGTCACGGGTGGTGAGGCATCGCAACTGAAGGTGACGTTGCGTGATTCCGTTATCCTAGAGAAGCCGATCTCGGAGCTGAGCCCTTCGACTGCGGACGACTGCGCGTTGACGATCACCTCGAACGGCACGGCGACCACCGTCGGGCTGACCGGTGCCGACACCGTGACGCGCGAGGGCGATGTTCGGCCGCAGCTGGTCGGAGTGTTCAGCGATCTTCGCGGCACCGTCGACGGTCTGACGCTGACAGCGCAGCTCGACAGTCGATTCTCGTCCACACCCAGTGCGCTGAAGTGGTTCGCGATGATCGTCGGGGTCCTCGCCACGGGCATCTCGCTGGTGGCGCTGCACCGCCTCGACCTGTCCGACGGCCGACGTGCCCGACGGTTCCTGCCGCGTCGCTGGTGGACGTTCGGTGCTGCCGATGCGGTGGTGATCGGGACGTTGCTGGTGTGGCATCTGATCGGCGCGAACACCTCCGACGACGGCTACCAGCTGGGCATGGCGCGTACGGCCGATCACGCCGGGTACATGGCCAACTACTTCCGCTACTTCGGTGTGCCCGAGACACCGTTCGGTACGCCGCTGTACGACATGTTCGGAATCATGTCGCACGTCTCGACGGCCAGTGTCTGGATGCGCCTGCAGACGCTGATCTGCGCGGTCGTGGCGTGGCTCGTCATCAGTCGCGAGGTGATTCCGCGGTTCGGTGCTGCGGCTCGCGCCTCGAAGACTGCCCTGTGGACCGGCGGGCTGGTGCTGCTCGCGTTCTGGCTGCCGTACAACAACGGCCTGCGTCCGGAGCCGTTCGTGGCGCTCGGAGTACTACTGACGTGGTGTTCGGTGGAGCGCTCGATCGCGACCCGCAGGTTGCTGCCCGCGGCCGCGGCGATACTCATCGCGGCGTTGACGGTCACGTGCGGCCCCTCCGGTTTCATCTGCTTCGCACCGCTGATCGCCGGGGCTCGGCCGGTGTTGCAGATCGTCGTCGCCCGCGCCCGGGAGTTCGGCAGTACCGCACTGGGCGCGCTGACACTGCTCGCCCCGCTGATCGCGTCGGGCACGGTGGTTCTGGTGTTCGCATTCGGCAACCAGACCGTGGCAGGCATGCTCGAGATGCAGCGGGTGCACAACGCGGCCGGGCCGAGCCAGGCCTGGTTCGACGAGTACCTGCGCTACCAGTGGCTGATGAACATGGACATCGACGGCTCGCTCGCGCGCCGCTTCGGAGTGTTCGTGATGATCGTCTCGCTGATCGCGGTCGTCGTCGCCATGCTGCGCAAGGGCGGCAAGATCCCCGGTACCGCAACGGGACCGGCGCGGCGGATCGTCGGCATCACCGTCGGGGCTATGGCCTTGATGATGATCACCCCTACCAAGTGGACCCACCACTTCGGGGTCTTCGCCGGACTCGCCGCATCGGTTGCGGTGCTCGCAGCCGTGGCGACCGGCGCGGCGGTACTGCGATCGCGGCGCAACCGACTGCTGTTCGCCGCGTCGGTCTCGTTCGTGATGGCCGTCGCGTTCACCGGAACCAACGGGTACTGGTACGTCTCGGCCTGGGGAGTTCCGTTCTGGGACAAGCCGATCCTCGTTGCCGGTCTCGGCATCTCGACCATGTTCCTCGGCCTGACCCTGCTGCTGTTGCTCGCAGCCGTCTGGTTCCATCTCCGCGCGCCGTACGTGCGCACCGACAAACCGATGGCGCGATGGTGGTCGGTGCCGCCGATCGCTGTCGGGGCAGCACTGATGGTGCTGGTGGCCGTCGCGTCGATGGCCAAGGGTGCCGTGGCGCAGTGGCCGTCGTACTCGGTCGCGAAATCGAATCTCTCGGCGCTTGCCGGCGACACGTGCGGCCTTGCCAACGACGTGTTGCTCGAGACGAACCCCAATGCCGATGTGCTGCAACCGGTCACCGGGGATGCGTTCGCCGCGCTGGGCGAAGAGAACGACGGGTTCACCCCCGACGGTGTGGCGGGCGATCTCACCGCAGACAAGGAGTCCTCGGCGTCGGGTACCTCGAACACCGTCGACACCGACGAGCAGCAGCAGCCGACGTCGACCACCGGGGCCGGAACCGGCGGTAGCGCATTGCCGTTCGGCCTCGATCCGGCCACCGTGCCGGTGCTCGGTTCGTTCGGATCCGACGCCCCCGCCACGTTGACGACCGGCTGGTACGCGCTGCCTGCCGATCCCGGCGACCTGATCTCGATCGCCGCTGCCGGACGCATCCGCTCGGTGGACTCCGACGGCATCGTCACGTACGGGCAGAGCCTCGAACTCGAGTACGGAGTCGACGGGCAGGCGCAGGGTCGGGTGACCCCCATCGACATCGGCCCGACGCCGTCGTGGCGCAACCTGCGTGTGCCGATGGATCAGATTCCGAACGGTGCCAACACGATTCGGCTCGTGCTGGCCGACAACGATCGAGATTCCGACCAGTGGTTGGCGATCACGCCGCCGCGGGTTCCGCGTACCCAGACGTTGAACGAGGTCGTCGGCCGTGACGCTCCGGTGATGCTGGACTGGGAGGTCGGCTTCAACTTCCCCTGCCAGCATCCGTTCGATCACCGCCTCGGGGTCGCCGAAGTTCCGCAGTACCGGGTGCTGCCGGACCGCAGCGGTGCCGTCATCACCAACGCGTGGCAGGACCACTTCGGCGGTGGGCCGCTCGGGTGGATCGACATCGTCGCCTCCGCCCGCACCATCCCGTCGTATCTTGACGGCGACTGGGACCGCGACTGGGGATCGATCGAGCAGTACATCCCGTACGACGAGACGGCGCAGGCGGCGCAGATCACAGCAGAAGAGGTCCAGCGTTCGGGTCTGTGGACGCCCGGTCCGATCAAGACCGGTTAATCTCTACGCGTTCGGAAGTCCTTACACCGACCAGTAGAGAAACGGGGAGAGGGCCATGGCGAACGCTATAGAAGTAGAGGACCTCGTACTTCGGTACGGCAAGAACGTCGCGCTCGACGGGATCGATTTCACCGTTCCCGAGGGCACGGTGCTGGGTGTGCTCGGCCCCAACGGCGCGGGAAAGACCACGGCGGTCCGTATTCTCGCCACCTTGCTGCAAGCGACATCCGGCTCGGCCCGGATCTTCGGGCTCGACGTGGCGACGCAGGCCAACGAGGTGCGCAGCACGATCGGGCTGACCGGTCAGTTCGCGGCCGTGGACGAGTACCTGACCGGGTACGAGAATCTCGAGATGGTCGGCCGACTGTTCGGCCTACGCAAGGCCGAGGCCAAGAAGCGGGCCGACGAACTGCTCGCACGATTCGACCTGGAATACGCACGTGACCGGACAGCCAAGCAGTACTCGGGAGGTATGCGTCGGCGACTCGACATCGCGGCCAGCCTGATCGGTCGACCACGGGTGGTGTTCCTCGACGAACCGACCACCGGACTCGATCCACGTAGTCGAATCACCATGTGGGAGTTCATCGCAGATCTCGTTCGCGACGGCACGACCATTCTGTTGACCACCCAGTACTTGGAGGAGGCCGACCGGTTGGCCGATTCGATCATCGTGCTGAACAAGGGCAAGATCATCGCGCGTGGCACGGCCGACGAGCTCAAGGCCCAAACCGGCGGCGAGCGAGTCGAATTCGTGTTGACCGATCGGTCCCAGGCCGAGCGAGCGATGCAGATCCTCGCTCCGATCGGCGTCGAGCCACCCACCCTCGACGATCAGGTGGGCCGGATCGTCATGCCCGTCAACGGGGGATCGAAGGACCTGTCCACGGCGCTGGCCCAGCTGGAGGACAACGGAATCGGAGTCGTCGACGTCGGTCTTCGGCGACCGAACCTCGACGATGTGTTCCTGAGTCTGACCGGTCAGACCACCGGCGAACCCGAGACGGCGGAGGAAGAGAAATGAGCAACGTTCTTCTGGATTCCGCGATCATCACCAAGCGAAATCTGATCAAGCTCAAGCGAGTTCCCGACCTACTGTTCTTCGCGACGCTCTCGCCGATCATGTTCGTCCTGCTGTTCGCGTACGTCTTCGGTAGTGCGATCGATGTCCCCGGAATCGACTACAAGAGCTTCCTGATGGGCGGCATCTTCGTACAGACGATGATCTTCGGTGCCTCCCTCACCGGGTCGTCGCTGGCCGAGGATCTGCAGAAGGGCGTGATGGATCGGTTCCGGTCGTTGCCGATGGCACGATCGGCCGTGGTGATCGGGCGGACCGCAGCGGATGTCGGCAACAACCTCGTCACCATCACGATCATGTCGCTCACCGGACTCCTCGTGGGGTGGCGCATCACGTCCTCGTTCTTCGACGCCCTGCTGGGGTACGTGCTGCTGTTGTTGTTCGCGTACTCGATCTCGTGGGTGATGGCCCTGGTTGGTCTGATCGTGCGGTCGCCCGAGATCTTCAACAACGCGTCGTTCATCGTGATCTTCCCGTTGACGTTCATCGCCAACACCTTCGTCCCGATCGACAATTTCCCCACCGTGCTCAAGACCATCGCGGAGTGGAATCCGATCTCGTCGGTGACGTTGGCGGTGCGAGAGCAGTTCGGCAACACCAACCCGATGGCACCGCCGCCGGAGGTGTGGCCACTGCAGAACCCCGTGCTCTACACCCTGATCTGGGTCGTGTTGATGCTCGTGGTGTTCGTGCCGCTGTCGGTGCGCAAGTACCAGAAGACGATGACCGCCTGACATCCACGCAGAAAAGCACCCCCGGTCGCTCGGCGACCGGGGGTGCTTTCATGTCTTCTCGTGAGCAGGCCTAGGTGTGGTACGGCTCCGCGCTGACGAGGGTGACCTTCATGGTCTTGCCGTTGGGCAGCGTGTACTCACGGGTGTCGCCGACCTTGGCGTCGATGAGCGATCCGCCCAGCGGTGACGCGGGGGAGTACACCTCGAGCTTGTTGTCGCGGGCACCCTCTTCGCGGGTGGCGATCAGGAACGTCTCGGTATCGGACTCGTCGCCGTCGTAGTAGACCTTGACGACCGAGCCGGGCAGTGCGACACCGGACTGGGTGGGTGCCTCGCCGACCTTCGCGTTGTTGAGCAGCTCCTGCAGCTGGCGGATACGTGCTTCCTGCTGGCCCTGCTCTTCGCGCGCAGCGTGGTAGCCGCCGTTCTCCTTCAGATCGCCCTCTTCGCGACGCTCGTTGATCTCGGCGGCGATGACGGGGCGATTGGAAATGAGCTGGTCGAGTTCGCTCTTGAGCCTGTCGTGTGATTCCTGGGTAAGCCAGGTCACCTGGGTCTCGGTCATCTCGATCACTCCCTCGTAGTCGGAATCTCGAGCTCGGATTCCGGTTTCTGAGCAGGTAGGGCACGCAACGAACAGGGGACTCCAATGGTTGGATCCCCTTGGTCGGCCCACATCCTGGAGCCGTCGTCATCGTTCGCAGGTGAACCCTGCCCGCAATGCAGCAATACACGGCACCTTCTGCGGTGGCCGTGTATGACCCGACCTTACCACGAACAGGCAGTTCGCCTATCGGGCTCGTAAATATTCGGGAACATCGAGGGTGCAGCCGTAGACGTCGCCGACGGCAGGGGCGGCCGACGTCGTCACCTCGGTGGTCATCTCCACGGTGGTGGACGCCGACTCCGGTGGGATGTACACCTCGCGCCTGCCGGTTTCGGAGCCGTCGCGCGAGCGAGCGCGGACGATGCAGACAGCGGGCTGCTCGGGATCCTGCCGGGTGACGCTGAACCTGATCGACATCGTGTCCTCGTCGACGATGTCGAACGAGAGCTGACTGCCCTCGATCGGTTTGACCGAGAACTTGCTGTACGCGTAGTAGGCCACGCCCAGCCCGACCAGCAGGACCAGTGCCACCAGTGCGATCTTCGTCGCACGTTTGGGGGCCTGTCGAATACCGCTCGGGCCTGAACCCGACGGGTATCTACCTGCGGGAAGTGCGTTGGTCATGGCCGCTCTCGGGATCGATTCGGGGGTGCCGCTGGGGGCCTGTCGGCGTCAGATGGAACTATAGGGGCAGGCAAGAATCAGGCGAATCCGAGGTGAGGAAGAACGTGTCCGGACTGCGGCTCATGGCAGTGCATGCCCATCCCGACGACGAATCCAGCAAAGGCGCTGCGACAACGGCTCGCTACGCAGCCGAAGGACACGATGTTCTGGTCGTCACCCTGACCGGTGGCGAGCGGGGAGACATCCTCAATCCGGCGATGGACATTCCGGGCGTGCACGAGCGCATCCACGAGGTTCGGCGTGAGGAGATGGCCGAGGCCGCCCGAGTGCTGGGCGTGCAGCAGACGTGGCTCGGGTTCGAGGACTCCGGGTTGCCCGAGGGCGATCCGCTCCCGCCGCTTCCCGACGGCTGTTTCGCGTTGGTCCCGTTGGAGGTCTCGACCGAGGCGCTCGTGAAGGTGGTTCGCGAGTTCAAGCCGCACGTCATCACCACGTACGACGAACGCGGCGGGTACCCGCACCCGGACCACATCCGGTGCCACGAGGTCTCGATGGCGGCATGGGAGGCAGCGGGCGATCCCGAACGCTTCCCCGACGCCGGTGAGCCCTGGACTCCGCTCAAGCTGTACTACTCCCACGGCTTCATCCGTAAGCGCATGCAGCTGTTCCACGACTGGTTCATCGATCGCGGCGAGGAGAGCCCGTTCGTGGACTGGCTGAAGCGGTGGGACGGCCAGCGCGACGAGATCATCGGCCGCATCACCACTCAGGTCACCGTCGGTGACTGGTTCGAGCAGCGCGACGACGCCCTACGCGCACACGCGACGCAGATCGATCCCAACGGCTCGTTCTTCGCCGTGCCGCTGGACGTGCAGCGCAAGCTGTGGCCCACCGAAGAGTTCGAGCTGGCCCGCACTCGGGTCACGACGTCGCTGCCCGAGACGGACCTGTTCGCCGGAATAGAAGAGACCGACAAATGATCGTTTCGATCCTCGCCCAGCAGCCGACCGGTCCCGAATTCGGTAAGTCCTCGCCCATCGGTCTGGTGATCCTGGTCGCGCTGTTGGTCGGAACGGCACTGCTGATCTGGTCCATGAACAAGAAGATCAAGCGTCTGCCCGCCACGTTCGAGCAGGAGGATCCGACGTTGGATCAGGCTCTCGACGAGGGCACCGATCGCGGCGGATTGGCAGATCCGTTTCCACCGGAACAGAACCGAACCAAACCCGTCGTCTCCGACGAGCCCTGATGCTCGACGCCAATGCCCTCGGTGAGTCCACCAGCCCGTATCTGAAGCAACATGCGGACAACCCGGTGCACTGGCAGCAGTGGGGACCGCAGGCACTGCAGTCCGCTCGCGATCGCGATGTTCCGATCCTGCTGTCGATCGGATACTCGGCGTGCCACTGGTGCCATGTCATGGCACACGAGTCGTTCGAGGACGAGGCGACCGCGGCGCTGATGAATGAGAATTTCGTGTGCATCAAGGTCGATCGCGAGGAACGACCCGACCTGGACGCGGTGTACATGAACGCCACCGTTGCGATGACCGGCCAGGGCGGGTGGCCGATGACGTGCTTCCTGACCCCCGACACCGAACCCTTCTACTGCGGTACCTACTTTCCGCCGGCTCCGCGTCAGGGAATGCCGTCGTTCCAGCAGTTGCTCACCGCGATCGCCGACACCTGGTCGACGCGGCGACAGGAGGTGTTCGACGCCTCCGCCGACATCGTCACCGAACTTCGCAAGCACAGTGCAGGCGTGCCCGCAGGCGGTCGCCCTATCGACGCCGATGCATTGGCGGCCTCGGTCTCCGCGATCTGCGCCGACGAGGACACCCTCTACGGCGGCTTCGGCCGGGCACCGAAGTTCCCGCCCGGCGCGTTGCTCGAAGGTCTGCTCCGGCACTACGAGCGCACCGGCGACTCCGAGGTTCTCGGCGTCGTGCGCCGTACCGCGTCGGCCATGGCGCGCGGGGGTATCTACGACCAACTGGGCGGGGGATTCGCGCGCTACTCCGTCGATGCCGAGTGGATCGTCCCGCACTTCGAGAAGATGCTCTACGACAACGCTCTGCTGTTGCGGTTCTACGCGCACGCAGCGCGAGTCGACGACGATGCGCTCGCCCGGCGGGTGGCGTCGGACACCGCGGAGTTCATGCTGCGTGAATTACGCACGGCCAACGGCTGTTTCGCGTCGGCACTCGATGCCGACACCGAGGGCATCGAGGGTCTGACGTATGCGTGGACTCCGGAGCAACTGACCGAGACACTCGGCTTCGAGGACGGTGTGTGGGCAGCAGGGCTGTTCGCGGTGAACTCGGCAGGCACGTTCGAGGCCGGCATGTCGGTCTTGCAGCTGCCCGCCGAACCCGAGGACTACGACCGGTTCGCCCGAGTGCGCAGCACGTTGTTCGCCGCTCGCGCGACTCGGCCGCAACCGGGCCGCGACGACAAGGTCGTCACCGCGTGGAACGGGTTGGCGATCACGGCGTTGGTCGAGGCCGGGACCGGGTTGGGGCAACCGCGATGGGTCGACGCGGCAGTCGAGTGCGGCGAGCAACTGTTCGCCGGCCACGTCGAGTCGGGCCGAGTCCGCCGCGCCTCGCTCGGCAGTGCAGTCGGTGAGGCCACCGGTGTGCTCGAGGACTACGCGGCTCTCGCGGTCGCGGCGGCAGCGTTGTTCCAGGCCACCGGAGACACGGTCTGGACCGAGCGTATGACGTCGATCGTCGATGCCGCGATCGACCACTTCGCCGACCCGGACGACGTCGGCGCGTGGTTCGACACCGCCGACGATGCCGAGACTCTCGTGACCCGGCCTCGTGACCCGATCGACGGGGCCACCCCGTCGGGCGCGTCGACGATGGCCGAGGCGCTGCTCACCGCGGCGGCGCTGGTCGATCACACCTCCTCGGCGCGGTACGGAGAACTGGCGGCTGCGTCGCTGGCACGATCGGCCTCGATTCTCGAACGAGCACCCAGGTCCGGTGGCCACTGGTTGGCGGTCGCGGAAGCGTCCGTTCGCGGTCCCATTCAGGTCGCGGTGTCGACGGCACCCGGCGGTGACCTGCTCTCGGCCGTCCGGGCTCTGGCCCCTGGCGGTTCCGTGGTGGTCGCAGGCGTGACGGATTCGTCGGTGCTGCTGAGCGACCGTCCACCGGTCGACGGCCTCGAAACGGCGTACGTGTGTCGTGGCTTCGTGTGCGACCGTCCTGTGACCTCTGCCGAAGAATTGCCGTTCGCACTGCGGAGTTGACCACGCTCGTCGATGCTTCGACGGAGCAACAGTACTGTTGCCGGGAGTTTCCTCGGCCTGGGGCGGTCGAGCGTCTACCAATGGATCGACGGTGTCATGAGTGAAGGCGTCATGAATGAGGGTGTGGTGCGTGCGGACACCGTGCACGAGGCAGTGACCGACGACCAGCGCGCTGCTGTCGCCCAGTTCGTGGCCGCGGTTCCGATGGCGGCCATGGTGCACTCGATGCACTACGAGGTGGTCGGTGCCAACACCCTGTGCGAGGGCGTGCTCGGGTGCGCCGTGGACGACATGATCGGTCGCCCCGTTGCAGATTTCGTGCCGCTCGGGGATCGCGCGTCGGCGACGCGTATCGCGGTCCAACTCGAGCACCGCTACCCCGAGGCAGGCCCCACCGACCACGGTCGACCGATCGGAGCTCTGCGTCGAGTGCGGCGCGTCGACGGGGAGGTCGTCTCCTGCTGGATGCACGTCGGAATCTCGACGATCGCCGGGCGACGGTTCATCGTCGCACTGCTGGACCTGGTCAATCCCGTCGTCGACGACACCGTTCACTGGCGCGATCGCGCCGAGCGCGACGAACTGACCGGATTGCTGCGACGAGGTCCTCTGCTCGCCCACGTCGACGAATGGATCGCCGAGGATCTGCCGGTTGCCCTGGCCTTCGTCGACGTCGATCGGTTGAAATCCATCAACGACGCGCACGGACATCCGGCAGGTGACGCCGTGCTCGAGGCAGCGGGCCGTCGACTGCACCAGTGGTCGCCGCGCGGGAGCGTCGTCGGCCGATACGCGGGAGACGAATTCGTGTTCGCGGTGACGTTCGACGGGTCGGCGGGCCTCGACACCGCCGAAGTCACCGAATCGGTGCGGTCGGCGATCTGCGGCGAGCCGGTGCCGTTCGGATCGAATCTGCTCGGGGTATCGGTGAGCGTGGGCGTTGCAGTACGTGAGCCGGGGGAGTCGAGAGACCGGCTGATTCAGCGCGCCGACGCACTGATGTACCGAGACAAGGCATCCCGAACCACCTGAGGTCGATCAGAACAGTACGAGCCAGACGGCAACCAGGTGGCAGGTTGCCGCCAATACCGTTGCCGCGTGGAAGAACTCGTGATGGCCGAAGGTCGTCGGCCATGGATTCGGCCACTTGGTGGCGTACAGCACGGCTCCGATGCTGTAGAAGACTCCGCCCACGAGCAGCAAGACGAACGGCGCGTAGCCGACGTGGTCGATCAGCGTGGGTGCGACCGGGACGATCGCCCAGCCGAGGAGCAGGTACAGCGGTACCCCGACCCAGCGGGGAGCGGTGGGCCACAACATCTTCAGGGCCACCCCGGCGAGGGCCCCGGCCCATACGACGACGAGCAACGTGCGTCCGGTGGATCCGGGTAGACCGAGCACTGCGAACGGGGTGTAGCTACCCGCGATGAACAGGAAGATCATCGAATGGTCGGCGCGCTTCATCCAGATCTGCGACGCCGTGGTCTTCCAGTGCACGCGGTGGTAAGTGGCACTGACCCCGAACACGCCGCAGACGGTGATGGAATACACGCTCACGGCCACACCCGCACTGACCGAGACCATGCTGAACGCGAGCGTGACGAGAGTGATCGCGCACACCACCGCCACGCCGAACGCATACAGGTGAATCCAGCCGCGCATGCGAGGTTTGACGGGTATCTCGTCGAGTCCGAACATCGTCATGTCGATTGCCTCCCGTGCCGCCGCCTTGAACCTACGCAACCGTAGGTTCTGACGCTACTGTACCGGCGACCGCCTCGCAGACGTCGGCGTAAGGTGATCCTTCGTGGTGATGAGAGCAGCGGTGACGGGGCAGTGGTGACGAAGCAGTGGTGATCATTCCGCAGAAGGTCCGCGGCGTTCTCTACAACGTGTACGAGCGGCGTCTGCTGAGCCAGCTCGAAGGCGTCCAGCACCCGCGGCACGTTGCGGTGATGTGCGACGGCAATCGCCGCTGGGCTCGCGAGAACGGGTTCACCGACGTCGCGCACGGGCACCGCATGGGCGCACTGAAGATCGCCGAGATGCTCGGCTGGTGTGACGCTGCCGGAATCGAGATGGCGACCATCTACCTGCTCTCCACCGAGAATCTCCGCCGCGACGCCGACGAATTGGATTCGTTGCTCGACATCATCACCGACGTCGTCGAGGAGATCTGCGGACCCGAGATGAACTGGGGAGTCAAACTCGTCGGCACCCTCGATCTGCTGCCCGCGTCGACCGCGCGTCGACTCAAGGAAGCGGCTGCGCTCACCGAGGGACGGTCGGGCACACACGTCAACGTTGCCGTCGGATACGGCGGTCGGCAGGAAATCGCCGACGCCGTGCAGTCCCTGGTGACCGAGAAGATCGCCGAAGGCGTCAGCGGCGACGAGCTGGTGGCGTCGATCAACGTCGACGAGATCGGTAGCCACCTCTACACCTCCGGCCAACCCGATCCGGACCTCGTCATCCGCACCTCGGGCGAACAGCGACTCTCCGGCTTCCTGCTGTGGCAGAGCGCCTACTCGGAAATCTGGTTCACCGAGGCCTACTGGCCCGAATTCCGACGCGTCGACTTCCTGCGGGCGCTGCGTGACTTCGCGGCCAGACATCGGCGCTTCGGTATCTGAGCTCTACAACTTACGAAGCCGCAGCCGGTTGATCGCGTGGTCGTTATCCTTGCGCAGCACCATCGTCGCTCGCGGTCGCGTCGGCAGGATGTTCTCCACCAGATTCGGCAGGTTGATCGAATGCCACAGATCCTCGGCCGCGATCTGCGCGTGGTCGTCGGACAGGCCCGCATAGTGGTGGAAGTGCGAGGACGGGTCGGTGAACGACGTCTTGCGCAATGCCAGAAAGCGTTTGACGTACCAGCTCTCGATGTCCTCTATTCGCGCGTCGACGTAGATCGAGAAGTCGAACAGATCGGAGACCATCAACCGTGGCCCGGTCTGTAATACGTTGAGCCCCTCCACGATCAGGATGTCGGGCTGCCGGACCATGTGGTACTGGCCCTTGACGATGTCGTAGGAGACGTGCGAATAGACCGGTGCGCCCACCTCTTCGGTCCCGGACTTGACCTCGGTGACGAATCTGAGCAACTTGCGCCGGTCGTAGCTCTCGGGAAAACCCTTGCGGTGCAATATGCCTCGACGCATGAGCTCGGCCGTCGGGTACAGGAATCCGTCGGTGGTGACCAGATCGACCCGCGGATGGTGGTCCCACCTGGCCAGGAGTGCCTGCAGCACACGGGCCGTCGTCGACTTTCCGACGGCGACGCTCCCTGCGACACCGATGACGAACGGGACCTGACGGTCGGGGTGCTTCTCACCGAGGAACGTCGCGGTCGCGGCGAACAGCCGTTGCCTGGCCGCGACCTGGAGGTGAATCAGTCGGGCGAGCGGTAGGTAGACCTCGGCCACCTCGTCGAGATCGATCTGTTCACCCAGACCACGCAGACCGACGAGTTCCTCCTCGGTCAGCACCAACGGCGTGGATTGACGCAGCGTGCGCCACTGCACACGGTCGAACTCGACATACGGACTGGACTCGCTCACGCACGACTCCGACCAAAATCGTTCCGCAGGCTCCACTCTTGCCACATCGGAGCTGCAGAGGGTTCGGCTGAGCTCCTGTCGAGCGCGAGTCGCATGGTTCCAGATTGTGCTCGGTGCCGGTGGATCGCGCACGGGCGGGGTCGTTCGCCGTACTAGGGTTCGGATATGGATGCTGCTTCCCTCGTTCGTGAATACCTGTTGCTGGGCCTGAGTTTCGACCGGCTCGAAGACGGTTTCGTCGACGCGTACACCGGCGATCCCGAGTTGCGTCGTATCACCGAGAACGCCCCGGCTCCCGAGCCGCGTGAGCTGATCCGTCGAGCACAGACACTGCGCGCCGAGCTCGGCAACGTCGATCTGACACCCGAGCGCACGACGTTCCTCGACGTCCACCTGCGCGCACTCGAATGCTCGGCGCGCAAGTTCGCAGGCGAGGACATCGGCTTCGTCGACGAGGTGCACGCCTACTTCGACGTCCGAATCTCCGCCGGCGATCAGGACCAGTACCTGCAGGCACACCGCAAGATGGACGAGGTTCTCGCCGGTCCCGGGTCGCTCGGCGAACGGTTGATCGCGCATCGCCGTGCCGACGTCATTCCGGCCGACCGACTACAGGACTGCGTCGAGGCGTTCTCGTCCGCGTTGCGCGACCGCGTCCGCGCCGAATACACGCTGCCCGACACCGAGAAGGTCACCTACGAGGTCGTCGGAGACAAGCCGTGGTCCGGATTCAACTACTACCTCGGCAATTTCCAGTCCACCGTTGCCATCAACTCCGATATCGAACAGCAGATGGCCAACCTGCCGCACCTGATCGCGCACGAGTCCTACCCGGGCCACCACACCGAACACTGCCGCAAGGAGACCGGACTGGTCGGTGCGGGCCAACTCGAGCAGACACTGTTCGTGGTGAACACCCCGCAGTGCCTGATGGCCGAGGGCTTGGCCGATCACGCGCTCGGTGCCGTCGTCGGCGAAGGCTGGGGCCTGTGGGCACAGGAGATCTACGCCGATCTGGGACTGCGATTCGACGGCGAGAAGGCCGAGCGTCTCGCGGCCGCGTCGAGCCAGCTGTTGGGGGTGCGGCAGGACGCCGCGTTGCTGCTGCACGATCAACACAAGAGCGAGGACGACGTGGCCGCCTACCTGGAGCGATGGTCGTTGGCATCGCCGCAGCGCGCCCGGCACAGCCTGCGGTTTCTGTCCTCCCCGCTGTGGCGGGCGTACATCAGCACCTACGTCGAGGGCTACAAGCTGCTCGCCGGCTGGATGGACCGAGGTGAGACGGCCAGTGAGCGCGCGCAACTGTTCGGCAGGCTGCTCGACGAGCCACTGACACCCGGTGCACTGCGCGTCTCGTAAACTGGCCTGGCCCCCTTCATTCTGCTGTCCCTTGGAGACTCCTGTTATGACTGACGTCAACAACCTGTCACTGGCCGAACTCGATCCCGAGGTCGCCGAAGCGATGGCCGGTGAGCTGGGGCGTCAGCGCGACACGCTGGAGATGATCGCCTCGGAGAACTTCGTTCCCCGCGCGGTGCTGCAGGCCCAGGGCAGCGTCCTGACCAACAAGTACGCCGAGGGCTACCCCGGCCGCCGTTACTACGGCGGCTGCGAGCACGTCGACATCGTCGAGGATCTCGCGCGCAACCGCGCCAAGGAACTCTTCGGTGCCGAGTTCGCGAACGTGCAGCCGCACGCCGGAGCGCAGGCCAACGCCGCGGTCCTGATGGCACTGATCAACCCGGGCGACAAGATCATGGGCCTCGACCTCGCCCACGGCGGCCACCTCACGCACGGCATGAAGCTCAACTTCTCGGGCAAGCTCTACGAGGTCGAGTCCTACGGGGTGTCGAAGGAAGACCACCGGATCGACATGGACGAGGTGCGCAAGCAGGCCATCGCCGCCAAGCCGCAGGTGCTCATCGCCGGCTGGTCGGCCTACCCGCGTCACCAGGACTTCGCCGCGTTCCGCTCCATCGCCGACGAAGTGGGCGCACTGCTCTGGGTCGACATGGCGCACTTCGCCGGACTCGTCGCCGCAGGCGTGCACCCCTCACCCGTGCCGTACGCAGACGTCGTCTCCTCCACCGTGCACAAGACCCTCGGCGGACCCCGCTCCGGCATCATCCTGGCCAAGAAGGAATGGGCCAAGAAGCTCAACTCCGCAGTGTTCCCCGGCCAGCAGGGCGGCCCGCTGATGCATGCCATCGCCGCCAAGGCAGTTGCGTTCAAGATCGCTGCGACGCCCGAGTTCAAGGAACGCCAGGAGCGCACCCTCCTCGGTGCATCACTGCTCGCCGAGCGTCTCACCGGTGCCGACGTCGCAGACAAGGGCGTGTCGGTCCTCACCGGCGGCACCGACGTGCACCTCGCTCTGGTGGACCTGCGCAACTCGGAGATGGACGGCCAGCAGGCCGAGGATCTCCTGCACGAGGTCGGCATCACCGTCAACCGCAACGCAGTGCCCTTCGACCCGCGCCCGCCGATGGTCACCTCCGGCCTGCGCATCGGCACCGGCGCACTGGCAACCCGCGGATTCGGCGAAGCCGAGTTCACCGAGGTCGCCGACATCATCGCCACCGCCCTGGCCACCGGTGAAGCCAGCGATTCCCTCAAGGACCGCGTCGTGAAACTGGCACAGAGCAAGCCGCTGTACGAGGGCCTCGAAGACTGGGGATTGCTCGGCTGACGCTGGTTCTTCTGCAGATTCGCCCACCCGGTCCGCGTGCACCCTCGTTCGCGTGCACCCTTGTTTGCGTCAATGGACCATTGCAGTGCTCAGACGTCTGCAGTGGTCCATCCACGCCGGACGCTGATCTGCGTGAATGGACCGTTGCACCGCCCAGACGTATGCAGTGGTCCATTCACCCAACCTCGGTGGATCAATGTGGCTTTCAGTCGATCCGAGTGCAACGAAGTCGCATTGATTCACCCCGGGGGAGGGCACTTTCGACACCGGTCGGCCGGCGACCTGGGGCGATGTCGACGTAACGCGTTGTTCACCGACACGCCAGACTTCCAGCGAGCCGATACCGGATTTCGGCGGTACCGTCGGCAGTAACAGGCAGCGGGGAAGCTACCTGTGCGGGAGGTTCTGATACGTGACTGAGCTAGTGAGCGCGAGAGGGCCGGTACCCGGTCCTCGTGTCACCTGACACATCGGACCCGACCGGCCGAGCGACAGAGTTTGCGCGGTGCCGCGCAGACGTAGGAGCCCCACGTGACCACTTCACGCTCCGTTTCCGCCCCTCTTCGGACATTCGTGCTCGACACCTCGGTCCTGCTGTCGGACCCTTGGGCAGTCATCCGATTCGCCGAGCACAATGTGGTACTCCCGCTGATCGTCATCAGCGAGTTGGAGGGCAAACGCCACCATCACGAATTGGGATGGTTCGCGCGGGAATCCTTGCGCATGCTCGACGACCTGCGCGTAGAATTCGGTCGACTCGACCAGCCGGTTCCTATCGGAACCTCCGGTGGCACACTGCAAGTCGAGCTCAATCACACCGATCCTTCGGTTCTTCCCGTCGGATTCCGCACCGACTCCAACGATTCTCGTATCCTCGCCTGCGCCCTGAATCTGGCGGCCGAGGGCAAGGACGTGGTGTTGGTCAGCAAAGACATTCCGTTGCGCGTCAAGGCCGGTGCTGTCGGTCTCCCCGCCGACGAATACCACGCTCACGACGTCGTTCCCTCCGGTTGGACCGGCATGACCGAGCTCGACGTACCGTCCGATGCGGTCGACACGCTGTTCAACGACGGTGTCATCGACCTGGCGGAGGCGCGAGACCTGCCGTGCCACACCGGAGTTCGACTGCTTGCCGGACGGCAGAGTGCGCTGGGGCGCGTCACGCCGGACAAGCAGATCCAACTCGTTCGCGGTGAGCGTGAGGCGTTCGGTCTGCACGGTCGTTCGGCGGAACAGCGCGTGGCGCTGGATCTTCTGCTCGACGAGAGCATCGGCATCGTCTCGCTCGGCGGAAAGGCAGGCACCGGTAAGTCCGCTCTGGCGCTGACCGCCGGACTCGAGGCCGTTCTCGAACGTCGCTCGCATCGGAAAGTCGTTGTATTCCGGCCTCTCTACGCCGTCGGCGGCCAGGAGCTCGGCTACCTCCCCGGTAGCGAGAGCGAGAAGATGGGCCCCTGGGGTCAGGCGGTCTTCGACACCCTCGAAGGGCTCGCGAGCCCAGAGGTGATGGAGGAGGTCATCGCCCGCGGAATGCTGGAAGTGTTGCCGCTGACGCACATTCGTGGTCGATCGCTGCACGACTCCTTCGTCATCGTCGACGAGGCACAGTCACTCGAGCGCAACGTGCTGCTGACGGTTCTGTCCCGGCTGGGTTCGGGCTCACGCGTCGTACTCACCCACGACGTCGCTCAGCGAGACAACCTCCGCGTCGGACGTCACGACGGCGTTGCCGCAGTGATCGAAAAGCTCAAGGGACACCCACTTTTCGCGCACATCACCCTCACCCGCAGCGAGCGTTCACCGATCGCTGCACTGGTGACGGAAATGCTCGAAGAGTTCGGCCCGTCGGGAGCCTGACCCCCCTCGTGAGCGTGGAGCCTGCGGGTCGTTCCGCAGGCTCCACTCCTGCCTCGTAGCCCACTACGAGGTTTCGCTCACCTGGGTCACCGGCCCACGACGACCCGGAAGATGCCTCGCACAACACCTTTCAGGAAGTCGACGGTGTCGAAGTAGTCCCGCCACACGGCTATTCTGCCGTCGCGCATCTCGAAGGTTCCGCACACCCAGAACTCGATTCGGAGTCGCCGCCAGATCAGGACGTCGGTGCGCTCGGTGAGCACGACATTCCCGTCGGCCGCGATGTTGTGCACGATCACGTCGAAGCCGAACGCAGGTCTGGCCAGCATCGCCACGAACTTGCCCGCGTTCGCGCGGCCGCGCACCTCGGGCAACCCGACGTTGTGCCAGACGATGCGGTTGTCGAGCAGAGACATCGCGCGATCGGTGTCTCGACTTCGCAACGCGTCGAACAGATCCAGCACGGTCTCGGTTGCCTGCTGTGTCTCGGTCATTTCGTGAACCGCCCCAATCCATCGCCGTCGAAGAACTCGAGCGTCAGCGTATTCGCGTCGAACGTCGCTTGGGAAATGGTTCCGTCGGGCGCGTTCTCGCCGGTCGGCTCGAACGTGAACGTGTCACCGTCCCAGGGCGACAACTCGTACGACGTCGAGTTCGGTCCGAGGGACAACAGCAGCTCACCGTTGACCTCCGCCACCGTCGCCGGCCCCCAGTAACTGTTCTGGTACACCCCGGTGTACGACGCGAGAGGTTGTGGCGCTGTGGGATTCGCGGGAGCGGTCTTGCCCGCGAGCTCGCCTTCCGGTTCGCTCATGCCGGCGAACGCATTCTTGTACAGCGTTCGCCAGTCCTCCCGCACCTCACCGAACTGAACGAGGTCTGCGAACTCGGCGGTCACCGTTTCGGCGATACCGAGGGGCGCGGCGTTGGTCAGTACGACGATGGCGACGTCGAGCGACGGAATCCACAGGAAGTTGGTGCCTGCCCCGAGCGCGAACGCTCCCGAGTGGCTCACCGTCGTGCGGCCGGCCGCACTGGTGGAGACGTTGAATCCGTACCCGTAGTAGCCGGAGCGTGAGTCCGGCGTCGCCGACGGGCTCGACACGATCTGCGCACTGACGGCGGGCAGGAGGGCGTCGGGATCGACGATCTCTCGTCCGTCGTGAGTACCGTCGGCCACCAGCATCCTCAGCCACTTCGCGAGATCGTTCACCGAAGAGCTGACGCCACCGGCCGGCGTCTGTGCATCGGGTTCCCGCTGATACTTCGCCTGATACTCGCCGTCGACGAGAACGTGAGGTACGGCCCGGTCGGCCCGCGCGATGTAGTCCGCGAACGACGAGCTGGTCGAGGTCATGCCGAGCGGGCCGTAGATCGTGTCCTGGCTGAGGGTGTCCCAGTCCTTGCCCGACGCCGCAGCGACGGCCTCGGCCGCGGCCGTGATTCCGAAGTTGGTGTAGTGGTACGTCGACCGGAACGGGTCGAGGGGCACCTCCCTGAGGCGTTCGAGAACCTGGCGCCGGTCGTAGCCGAGGTCCTCGAGCAGATCACCGGCATGCTCGGGAAGCCCGCTTCGGTGGGCGTAGAAGTCTCCGACCGTGATGTTCTCCGTCACCCAGGGATCGTCGAGCGCGAACCACGGCAGCTGCGAGACCACCGGCGTAGACCAGTCGACCACGCCCGCTCCCACCTGGGACGCGATGACCGTCGCACCGACCGATTTCGACAGCGAGGCCAACTGGAACACCGAGTCGCCGTCGACGGGGTCGTTCTCACCCACCTCGCGAACGCCGAAGCCCTTCGAGTAGACGACGTCCGAGCCGTGCACGACGGCAATGGCCATACCGGGAATGTTCGACGACGCCATCAACTCCTCGGCGATGCCGTCGAGCTTGCCGACCGCCTCGTCGACGCGGCCGGTCGGAACATCGACGCCTGCGACCTGACCGGGGGAGAGGTCGCTGGGCGGCGCGGGCTCCGATGTCGGCGGACTCTCGGCGGCGGGTGTGTCGTTCGAGCACCCGACCAGCACGACCATCGAGCACACGACAGAAAGACACAGAAAATTTCGCCCCGACCGCATCATGAGGAGTCCTCACTTCGATGACTGGATGCACCTGAGAATAGACCCGCAACGACCTGGCGTTAGGAGAATTCACAATGGTCAGGGGCACGGCGTCGGGCGCTCGGGCGTAGGCGCTACGGTTACCGCATGTCTACGAACCTGTCCGACGGTGATCTGCTGGTCCGTTTGGAGCCCGCGGTCGAAGAGAATCTACGACGCCACATCGAGGCAGCCAGCGACTGGCATCCCCACGATCTCGCGCCGTTCGACGAGGGCAAGAACTTCGCGTTCCTCGGCGGCGAGGACTGGACGCCGGAGCAGTCGCACCTCAGTGATGTCGAAATCCTGTCCGCAACGGTCGGCGTGTTGGTGGCCGACAACCTGCCCGCGTACCACCGCGAATTGGCCCACGCCCTCACCGGTCTCGGAGCCTGGTGGAAGTGGACCGGCCGATGGACGTCGGAGGAGAACCGACAGTCGATCGTGTTGCGCAACTTCCTGGTGCTGACCCGCGCAGTCGATCCGGTCGCCCTCGAGCGCGTTCGGATGGAACACATGACGCTCGGATACGACGCCCCCAGCCAGCATCTGCTCGACATCCTCGCGCATTTCGCCATCGAGGAAGCTGCAGCCTCGCTGCGCAACCGCAACACCGTCGCCCTCGGCAAGGATCCGGTGCTCGCCACCATCCTCGGCCGGATCGCCGACGACGACGCGCTGCAGTCGGCATTCTTCGCCAGCATCCTCGACGAGGCATTCGCCGTGGTGCCCGATCAGGCCGCTCGCGCCATCGCGGACCGGATCAACGGCTTCAAGATTCCCGAGGTCAACCTCCCGGACCGCGGCAGCAGCACCGCCGCGCTCGCCGAAGCCGGAATCTACGACGCCGACCAGGAACGCGACAAGGTGTTCAAGCCGCTGCTCGCAGGCTGGAAGATCTTCGACCGCACCGATCTGGGCGAGGACGGCCTGAAGGCACGCGAGGAACTCGCTCACCTGGCTTGAGGTTCGGCCCCTTTCGAAAGCGTGAATGGTCCATTGCACACGTCTCGGCGGTGCAATGGACCATTCACGCGTTCGGGGGTCCGGCGGGGCGAACGGGAAAGCTAGTCCTTGACCTTCGCCATGGCGAGGACGTCGAGGCGCTTGTCCAGTTCTGCTTCGCTGAGCTTGTCGCCGATCAGTCCGCGGTCGATGACCGTCTGACGGATCGTCTTCTTCTCCTTGAGTGCCTGCTTTGCGACGGCGGCAGCTTCCTCGTAGCCGATCGCGGAGTTCAGCGGCGTCACGATGGACGGCGAGGACTCGGCGAGGGTCTTGAGGTGCTCGACGTTGGCTTCGAGGCCGACGACACACTTGTCGGCGAACAGGACCGAGACGTTGGCGAGCAGCTTGAACGACTCGAGCACGTTGCGCGCCATCATCGGGATGTACACGTTGAGCTCGAATGCGCCCGACGCGCCGCCGAATGCGACTGCGGCGTCGTTGCCGATGACCTGAGCCGCGACCTGCGTAACAGCCTCGGGCAGAACGGGATTGACCTTGCCGGGCATGATGGAGCTACCGGGCTGCAGGTCGGGGAGGGTAATCTCGCCGAGTCCGGTGAGCGGTCCCGATCCCATCCAGCGAATGTCGTTGGCAATCTTGGTCAGTGAGACCGCGATGGTGCGCAGTGCGCCCGATGCCTCGACGAGTCCGTCGCGTGCAGCCTGTGCCTCGAACGAATCCTTGGCTGCGGTGAGTGCGTCGATTCCGGTCGACGCAACCAGTGCTGCAACGACTTTCGGGCCGAAGCCGTCGGGTGCGTTGAGGCCGGTGCCGACGGCGGTGCCGCCGATGGGCAGTTCACCGAGGCGCGGCAGGGTGGCCTCGACGCGTTCGATGCCTGCTTCGATCTGACGGGCGTAGCCGCCGAATTCCTGACCGAGGGTGACCGGAACGGCGTCCATGAGGTGGGTGCGGCCGGACTTCACGACGTGCTTCCACTCGGTGGCCTTGACCACGAGAGCCTCGTGGAGGTGGCGCAGTGCGGGCACGAGCGACGTCACGGCGGCCTCGGTGGCGGCGACGTGAGTGGCCGTCGGGAACGTGTCGTTGGAGGACTGCGACATGTTCACGTGGTCGTTGGGGTGTACTTCGACGCCGGCCGCCTTCGCGATCGACGCGATGACCTCGTTGGCGTTCATGTTCGAGCTGGTGCCCGAGCCGGTCTGGAAGACGTCGATCGGGAACTGGTCGTCGTGCTTGCCGTCGGCGATCTCGGTGGCAGCGGCGATGATCGCGTCGGCCAGTGCGCCGTCGAGCAGACCGAGATCCTTGTTGACCTGCGCGCAGGCTGCCTTGAGCAGACCCATCGCGCGAATCTGAGTGCGTTCGAGCGGACGGCCGGAGATGGGGAAGTTCTCCACCGCACGCTGCGTCTGGGCACGCCAGAGCGCATCGATGGGAACGCGAACCTCTCCCATGGTGTCGTGCTCGATCCGGAACTGCTGTTCGTTCTCTGTCATTGACCTCTTGCCTCGGTAGGGGAGCGGAAACTTCGTCGAGCGGACGGTCAGAAGGACGGGATGGCGCCGGAGGTGTCGCCGTCGAAGTCGATGGTCGAGTACTCCTTGAGCTTGTTGAGCTGGTGGTACGCGTCGATCATGCGGACGGTGCCGGACTTCGAGCGCATCACGATGGACTGCGTGTGCGCGCCGCCGCCCGAGTATCGGACGCCCTGGAGCAGGTCGCCGTCGGTGACGCCGGTGGCGGTGAAGAAGACGTTCTCTCCCGAGACCAGGTCTTCGGTGGACAGGACGCGATCGAGATCGTGTCCTGCGTCGATCGCCTTCTGGCGTTCGTCGTCGTCGGTCGGAGCCAGCATGCCCTGGTGCGCGCCACCCATGCAGCGCATGGCGGCCGCGGCGATGATGCCCTCGGGAGTTCCACCGGTACCCATGAGGATGTCGATGGGGGAGGTGGGACGCGCGGCGGCGATGGCACCGGCGACGTCGCCGTCGGAGATCAGTCGAATGCGAGCGCCGGTGTCGCGCACCTGCTGGATCAGCTCGGCGTGACGGGGGCGGTCGAGGATGCACACCGTGACGTCGGAGGTGGATCCCTTCTTGATCTTGGCGACGCGGGCGATGTTCTCCGCGACCGGTGCGGTGATGTCGATGACGTCGGCGAAGTCGGGTCCGACGGCGATCTTCTTCATGTAGAAGACGGCGGACGGATCGAACATCGCGCCGCGCTCGGCGACGGCGAGAACCGAGATGGCGTTGGGCATGCCCTTGGCCATCAACGTGGTGCCGTCGACGGGGTCGACGGCGAAGTCGACCTCGGGGCCGTTGCCGTTGCCGACCTGTTCGCCGTTGTAGAGCATCGGCGCTTCGTCCTTCTCGCCCTCGCCGATGACGACGACGCCGCGCATCGAGACCGAGCTGACCAACTGACGCATGGCGTCGACTGCTGCTCCGTCGCCACCTTCCTTGTCGCCGCGACCGACCCAGCGACCCGAGGCGAGCGCACCGGCCTCGGTGACGCGTACGAGTTCGAGTGCGAGGTTGCGATCTGGCGCCATGGCGCGAGTGGACTCGGTGCTGGCCGTCATCGGTTTGTAGCCTCCTGGTTGGTGGGGTGTTACCCAGGCGCGATTATCTCACTTCTGTGATGCCTGCCGTGGGGTCGGGTGGTCTGTGAGGCACGCGCCGACCGAGCACTGCTGCGCAGAGGGGATACTGGTGGAGTGGCGAACAGCAAACCTCGGATTCTCAACAACAGTCGCGACATGGTGTGGTCGCTCATTCCGCTGGTCATCGCGTGTTTGTTGATTGCGGGCATCGCCAGTCAGTGCTCGCTGAGCCCCGGCGGGCCCCAGCAGGGGCCCATCCCCAACTTCGACGTGGACACCGCGTTGCAGTACGACGCGTCGGAAATCGGCTTTCCGGTGCGTAATCCGGCTGTTCCGGAGGATTGGACGCCCAACTCGGGCAGTCGTCCGACGATCTCCGGTGACAACGGCGGACCGGTGTCGACTGTCGGGTACATCACCGGATCGGGTGCGTATCTGCAGCTGACCCAGACCAGCGCCGTCGAGGAAGTGTTGGTTCCCTTCGTGGCCGGCGACGAGACGGTGTACGCGTCGGGCTCGCAGAACGTGTCGGGTCGAGATTGGGTCGTCTACGGCGAGGAAGGTTCGCGGAAGTACTGGGTCTCGGACTTCGGCGATGTGCGAATCCTGCTGGGCGGTACCGCGAACGACGCAGACTTCACCACGCTCGCCGAGGCCCTCGAGGTCGCCGAACCGCTGGAGCCCTAGCTGTCCTTCTCGGTGCTCGCGAGTGCGGTCTCGATCCGCTTGCGGGCTCCGGCGAGCTGCTCCTCACAGCGGGTGGCCAGCTGCTCTCCGCGCTCCCACAGGGCCAGGGAGGCGTCGAGATCGAGCCCGCCCTGCTCGAGGATCTTCACCACGCCCACCAGTTCGTCCCTGGCCTCTTCGTAGCCCAATTCCGATACCGGCTTGTCTTCGTTCTCGCTCATACGTACTCCTTCTGTCATTTGACTCGCCCCATGACTGCGGCGGTGACGGCACCGTCGGCCACTCGCACTCTGATCTGTGTACCCGGTGGCGCGTCCTCGACCGAACGCAGAACCTCGGGATCCGAACCCGCAACCACCCGCTGTACGACGGCATAGCCCCGAGCAAGTGTGGCAGCAGGCCCCAGCGTCGACAGCCTGGCCCGCAGATGTTCGACGAGCGTGTCCTGGGTGGTGAGTTCGCGTTGCACGTCGCGTCGCGCCGCCTCCAGCAGACGTCGAACCTCCTCGCGGCGTTGCTCGAGCGAGGCCAACGGGTCCGCCAGTACCGGCCGGTGTCGGAGCATGTCCAGTCCGCGTGCCTCGCGCTCGACCCAATTGCGCAGCGCTGCAGCACTTCTCGACTTCAACTCCGAGACCAGAGCTTGTTCGGCGACGGCGTCGGGCACCACGAGTTTGGCGGCGTCGGTTGGGGTTGCGGCGCGCAGGTCCGCGACGTGATCGCTCAGTGGGCTGTCGGGCTCGTGGCCGATGGCACTGACGATCGGCGTGGTGGCGCGCGAGATGGCGCGGCACAGGGCCTCGTCCGAGAACGGCAGCAGATCCTCGACGCTTCCGCCGCCGCGGGCGAGGATGATGACGTCGACGCTGGGGTCGTCGTCCAGATCTTTCAGCGCATCCAGAATCGCCGGCACCGACTGTGGCCCCTGGACCGGAGTGTTGCGAACCTCGAATCGAACCGCGGGCCAACGCCTCTGCGCCACGGTGAGCACGTCCTTCTCGGCTGCGCTGGCGCGCGCAGTGATCAGGCCGATGGTGCCCGGCAGAAACGGCAACGGGCGCTTGAGGCGTGGGTCGAACAACCCCTCTGCGGCGAGCAGCGCTCTGAGCCGCTCGATGCGGGCCAACAGTTCGCCGACGCCCACCGCGCGAATGTCGGTGGCGCGCAGCGAAATGGTTCCGCGGCCGGTGAAGAACGACAGCTTGCCGTAGAGGATGACGCGCGCACCCTCGGTCAACGGAACCGGAGAGCGGTCGAGCAGTTGCGGCGAGCACGTCACCGACAACGACATGTCGGCCGACGGATCACGCAGCGTCAGAAACGCCGTCCTCGTGCCGGGACGCGCGTTGATCTGCGTGAGCTGGCCCTCCACCCAGATGGAGCCGAGCTTGTCGATCCAGCCCGCCACCTTCATGGCGACGGTACGCACCGGCCATGGCTGTTCGGCGGTGCTCGAGCCTGGCTGGGTGGGACCGGACTGGGTTGAGGGAGTGCTCACTTGGCCTTGGCGGTGGTGATGCGGTTGGCCAACATGGTCTGGAACGGTGCGCGGGCGAGCGTGTCGTTCTCGTAGTCCAGCAGAGTTTCGAGGTCTTCGATCGAGAGCGTGCGCAGGCGTGCGCGCAGCTGGGCAAGGGCGAGGGTGTCGAAGTCGATCATCTCGACGATCTCGGGCTTGTCGGCGGAGGGCGCGCGCTTGGCCGAGGTGTCCTGCACCGGCTCGTCCAGCGGAGGCGTCGAGTACAGCGCGAAGCGGCCGTTCGCCGCGACCGGTTCGGCTACGGGGGCGTCGGGCACGTCGACGTCGTCGGTGACGACCGGGGCGTCGAAGACGTCGTCTTCGTCCTCGTCGAAGCTGGCCCAGGAGGGCTGCTCCTCGGTCGGGGTCCCGATCACCGGCAAGCTCGCGATGATCAGATCGCCCTTGATGGCCAACGCCGTCACCTGCTGCTGAAATCGCATCCCGCGGGCCAGCGCTTCGCTGACGACCGTCATCGGCAGCATCAGAGCGGAACCGGGAAGCTTACGAGCCTCTTCCACGACGGTCACGGCGACGCCTGCAGCCACACGCGCTGCAAAGGGGACTCGAGTCATGTGCACCAGACTGCCCGAAACGGTGAACTTTGGGTAGCCGACAGGCTGTACGACCCGTTGCAGCCGGGGCCGGAGGACATGGAAACGAGGCAGGCGAGCTCGGTGCACGTATCCTGGGAGGTATGTCTTCGGCTGTTCCTCTGAATCTTGGTATTGCACAGTCCGCCGGTACGGGTAAGTCCTCGTACGCGGGGGGTAAGCGAGTGCTGCTCGCGGAGCCGCGGGGCTATTGCGCGGGTGTCGATCGTGCGGTCGAGACCGTCGAGAAAGCGCTCGAGCAGCACGGTGCGCCGGTGTACGTGCGCAAGGAGATCGTGCACAACAAACACGTGGTCGAGACGTTGTCCGATCGCGGTGCGGTGTTCGTGGAAGAGACCGACGAGGTGCCCGAGGGATCACTGCTCGTGTTCTCCGCGCACGGCGTCTCGCCCGCCGTGCACACTTCCGCGGCCGAACGGAACCTGCGCACCATCGACGCCACCTGCCCGCTGGTGACCAAGGTGCACCAGGAAGCCAAGCGCTTCGCTCGCGACGACTACGACATCCTGCTCATCGGCCACGAGGGCCACGAGGAGGTCGAGGGCACCGCGGGCGAGGCACCCGAGCACATTCAGCTGGTGGACGGCCCCGACTCGGTCGCCAACGTCACCGTCCGTGACGAGAGCAAGGTCATCTGGCTCTCCCAGACCACGCTGAGCGTCGACGAGACCATGATGACGGTCGCCAAGTTGCGCGAGCGCTTCCCGACGCTCCAGGACCCGCCGAGCGACGACATCTGCTACGCCACGCAGAACCGTCAGGTCGCGGTGAAGGCGATGGCACCGGAATGCGATCTGGTGATCGTCGTCGGTTCGAAGAACTCCTCTAACTCGGTGCGGTTGGTCGAGGTTGCACTGGGCGCGGGTGCGCGGGCGAGCTACCTCGTCGACTACGCCAAGGAAATCGACCTGGCCTGGCTCGACGGGGTCGAGACGATCGGCATCACCTCGGGTGCATCCGTACCGGAGATCCTGGTGCAGGGCGTCATCGAACTGTTCGCCGAGCACGGCTACGCCGACGTACAGCCGGTCACCACGGCCAACGAGACCCTGGTGTTCTCCCTGCCCCGCGAGCTGCGCCCAGCCCGCTAGCAGCGGGAAAGGATTCACGCCCCGTACAGGAATTCCTGTACGGGGCGTTTCTTGTTCGAACTAGTCACTGTGACGGTCGCGGTAGCGAACCTTCGGCACCGGGTGCGGGGGAATGTCGTCCCGGCGCGGGTCAGGCAGAGAATGGCTGCCCTGGCTGTTTCCGGCGATGTAGTCGGTGGCAGCGGGGCCGGCGGGGGCGGCGGGGGCGCTCGTCCGAGGAGTAACGACCGGCTGAGCTCCGGAGCCGTACGGATCGGCAGCCTCCCGCGGAGCATTGACCCGAGTCGATCGTTCGCGACGAGGTTCGGTCGAATACCGCGGCTCTGCCGAGTAGCGAGGCTCCGGCGCGTAACGCGACTCGGAAGGTTGCGGCCGCCGGGCATCACGTGACTGTGCCTGCGGATACTGCGTTCGTGGGTATTCGGGCTTCTGGTGCTCTGGCTTGTGGTCCTGACGCGGGGAGTCGGCGGAGTATCGAGTCTGCGGTGCCGAGGTCGGGGTAGCCGATCGCCGGGGGCTTACGGTGGGATCTGCCGCAGCACGAGAGCCGGTGCGAGGGGTCGAACGCGGGCGAGGATCGGTGCTTCTGCGACCGACGTACGGCCCGGGCACGATGTCGGTTGCCTCCGCCGCGGAGTCGGTGCTGCGATCGGCTGCGGCTGCTCGCCTGCGGGAGCGTTCGGGGCGCTCTTCCTGTGCCCGACGCTGTGCTCTGGTGGGCTTGTCGTCGCTGGGCTTCGGGCTGCGTCGCACAGCGGGGGCATGCGTGTTCTGCCGTTTGAGCACGATGCGCAGTACTCCGAGTCCGACGGCGACCAGGGTGCCGAGCAACATCAACGGAAACCGGTTGACCAGTGGAATGGCAACGTTGAGGATGATGTCCTTGAGGCTGGTGCCTGCGTTGTCGGTGAAGTACTGGTACGACAGCGGCACGGCCACGAACAGGATCAGCGGGGCTTGCACCATCGCGGTGAACAGTCCGCGGAAGCGGACCAGGAGGACGCCGGCGATGCAGCCGAGGACGTACATGAACGCGAACGCACCGGTCAGTTCGGTACCGCGTGCGGCATCGATCAGGAATCCGAGAAAGGTCAGTCCCGCGGCGATCGCGACGGCACCCCATGCGGGAACGCCGGGCAGGGTCGCGAGGATGGATCGGTGATCCAGCGGTACCCCGGAGCGGGCACGTTGGGAGGTAGACACCCCCCGAGGTTAGCCGTTGTTCAGCCCACTGCATCGCTGACATGACCGAAGTCGTGCCGGTAGCGGGACGAATCGGACAGTTTGGGCCGCTCGTCCACTCGGGCGATGTCCACCGGATCGGCGTCGAACAGCTCGAGCTCGTGCAACTTT
Organism: Rhodococcus cerastii; assembly: GCF_033042195.1. Lineage (NCBI taxonomy): Bacteria > Bacillati > Actinomycetota > Actinomycetes > Mycobacteriales > Nocardiaceae > Rhodococcus > Rhodococcus cerastii. The sequence continues at coordinate 66,162 of NZ_JAWLKF010000007.1, read as the reverse complement.
CTCGCCGTCACGCTCACCCGGGTATCGACGGACCCGACGGTGGAATTGAAGGATTCCACGGCCTTGCCGAGGTGGGCACCGAGCTTGTCCAGGTGTGTCGAGACGACACCGATGCGCGTGTACAGCTCGCGTCCCAGTTGCTGGATGCGCGCAGCGTCCTCGGCCAGTGACTCCTGCTTCCACGTGTAGGCAACGGTTCGAAGTAACGCGACCAGGGTGGTCGGGGTGGCCAGGATCACGTTCCTGCCGAAGGCGTACTCGAGCAGACCGGTGTCCGAGGTCAGGGCCGCGTCGAGAAACGGGTCGCCGGGAACGAACAGCACGACGAACTCCGGCGTCGGCTCGAACGCCTGCCAGTACGCCTTGTCGGCCAGTTGGTCGATGTGGGTGCGCAGTTGCTTGGCGTGGCGTCGCAGATTCTTCTCCCGCGCGGCGGGATCCTCGTCCTGGGCGGCATCGAGGTACGCCGCGAACGGTACTTTGGCGTCGACGACGATCTGTCGACCGCCGGCGAGACGCACGATCATGTCGGGTCGGATGCCGTCCTTGCTCACCTGCGTGTCGAAATCGCAGTGCTTGACCATGCCCGCGAGCTCGACGACCCGCTCGAGCTGGATCTCGCCCCACCGGCCCCGGATCTGCGGTGCGCGCAGTGCCGTGACCAGCTGACCGGTCTGGGTGGACAGATGCATCGACGCTCGATGCATCCCGGTGACCTGCTCGGACAATCCCGCGTACGCCCGAATTCGATTGTGCTCGACCTGGCGCACGTGCTCGGAGAGCGCATCGACGGCGTCGTGCAACGGCTCGACCAGGTGCGAGACCTGTTGGCCGATCACGGTCGAATTGCGCCGCGCGGAATCCTCGTTGACCGCACTCAACGACTGCCGAAGCATGCCCTCGTGCTCGCGGAGCGCGGCCAGCTGGGCTTCGGCTCTAACGGCACGATCGCCCATCCGCGAGGCGTGCAACAACCAGCCGACGACCGCACCGATACCGAGAGCGACGAGCAGGCCGAACGCGGTGAGAATGTTCATGGAGCAGATGATGCAGGACGGTACCGACAACTTCGGTTCGTGACGGCGTGCACCGCAGCTCACGTCCGACAGGCCGAAGAGCCTCGAGGAGTTTGTCGGTGGTTCCCGATAGCGTCGAACGCATGAGAATTCTGCACACCTCGGACTGGCACATCGGTCGCACCTTTCACGGTGTCGACCTGTTGGCCGATCAGGGCGCTGTGCTGGAGTCCATCGCGGAACTGGTTGCGGCACAATCGATCGATGTGGTGGTGGTGCCGGGCGATATCTACGACCGCGCTGTTCCCAGTGCCGATGCCGTCCTGGTCTGCAACCGCGGACTCGAGGCGATCCGAGCGGCAGGCGCGGTGATCGTCGCGACGTCGGGAAACCACGATTCACCCGCGCGGCTGGGCGCGGGTGCCGCGTTCGCCTCGGCCGGAGGGCTGCATCTGATGACGCGGGTGGGCGACGTCGCCACCCCGGTGGTCATCGAGGACGAGCACGGCTGCGTTGCGTTCTACGGCATTCCCTACCTCGAGCCCGAGACGACGCGGGCCGAGCTCGACGTTCCCACCGCGCGGACGCACGCGGAGGTGCTCAGCGCTGCCATGGATCGGATCCGGGGTGATCTCGCGACGAGAAACGAAGCGGGACAACATCATCGCTCGGTCGTACTCGCGCACGCGTTCATCGTCGGCGGTGAGGCGACCGGCTCTGAGCGGTCGATTTCCTCCGGCGGTATCGAAACTGCGCCTGCGTCGGCGTTCGACGGGGTCGACTACGTGGCGCTCGGGCACCTGCATTCGCCCCAGACCCTCACCGATCGAGTGCGGTACTCCGGTTCCCCTCTGCCCTATTCCTTCGGTGAGCGGTCGCATCGCAAGGCGGTATGGATCCTCGATCTCGACGCCAACGGGCTCGGCACCGTCGAGCGAGTCGACCTGCCGGTGGTACGCGGACTTGCCCGCATCGAAGGCACGGTCGAGCAATTGACAACGGACACAGCGTATTGCGAGTTCGAGGATCATTACGTCTCCGCCGTGCTCACCGACGAGGTACGCCCGGTCGACGCAATGCGCTTGTTGCAGCAGCGTTTCCCGCACGCGATCCATTTGGAATGGCGTCGCCCGGAGGGATCCGGCGAGCTTCGCTACCGCGACCGTGTGCGCGGCCGTAGCGATCTCGACATCGCCACCTCGTTCGTGACGGACATGCGCAGCGTGCCGACGGCAGCGGAGTCCGGGCTCCTGGCTCGCGCGCTGGCCTCCGTGCATCGCGAGACCGAGGCCATCCGCGGGACGGCCACCACCGCCGACCGCGGTGCTGCATGAGACTGCATTCACTCGAGATCACCGCCTTCGGCCCCTTCGCGGGCACCGAGACGGTGGACTTCGACGCACTGGGAGCCGACGGGCTCTTCCTGTTGCACGGGCAGACCGGAGCAGGCAAGACGACGGTGCTCGACGCCGTGGCGTTCGCGCTGTACGGAACAGTGCCCGGAGCTCGTCGCGAGGGCAAGCGACTGCTGTCCGATCACGCAGCCAAAGGCGCGGTGCCACAGGTCACGTTGGAGGCGACACTTGCTGGGCGACGCATCAGAATAGTGCGCAGTCCGGAGTTCCTGCGGCCCAAGCTCCGCAGCACGGGCACCACCAAGCAGCACGCCAAAGCCAGTCTCACCTGGCTCGACGGCCGCGGGCAGAACCTCACCCGGCTCAACGAGATCGGTGACGCCGTCAACGCGCTGCTCGGAATGAGTGCCGACCAGTTCTTCCAGGTGGTGCTGTTGCCGCAGGGTGAATTCGCGCGATTCCTCCGAGCCGACAGCGACGAACGCGGCAATCTGCTCGAAAGGCTCTTCGACACAGGCCGATTCGGAGATGTCGAAGAATGGTTCGCGCAGCGCCGCCGGGAGCTGGCCGCCGAACTCGCCGACGCTCACCACGCCATCGACATCATGCTCGGCCGGGTGTCGCAGGCGTCGGGGATACCCGAGCCCGCGGGCGAGGACGGCGAGCAGCCGGACCCGCTCGAGTGGGCGGCCGACGTCCTGGCCGATGCCCGGCAGAATCGGACTCTCGCACAAGGTCGGGCGGTGCTGATCGACGCGGCAGCTCGGCGTGCGTCGGCAGCTCTGACGAAGGCCACCATCGTTCTCGATCTGCAGCGTCGTCGGGCTCTCGCCGAGGCGCAGCTCGTGCAGTATCGGGAGGGCGAGACGGCGCGAGCTGCGCGCAGAACCGAGCTCGCCGATTCCGCGGACGCCGGACCGATCGCGGCCACTGCCGCAGACCTCCGTCTCGCCCGCCGGACCACCGAGGCCGCGACCTCCTCACTCGCGGCGGCGGAGCGTGCGCTGCCGGCAACGGCGGAGGGGCGACGCTTTCACGCTGCGTTGCATTGGCCACCCGCGCCGGCGGATCCGTCGGACGAGCGCACGGTCGTTGCACAGTTCGTGCGTGACTGGACCACCGACGTCGCGCGGTTGCAGTCGCTGCTCGGTCTCGCTCGCGAGGCCGACCGGCTCGACGGCACCCTCGTCGAATATCGTGCGCAGCAACGTACTACCGCAGCGGCGATCGAACGCACCGTGCAATCGCAGGCCTCGATGCCCGAGAAGATCGCAGCGGTCGAATCACGGATGGCACGAGCCGCCTCGGCTGTGGCGGAGTTGCCGGGCCTAGAGGAGCGCTGCAGTCGGGCCCGCGCGGCAGCCGAGTCCGCTCTCGAACTGGTACGCACACGCGCGACTCTGGCCGAGGCCGAACGTGTCCGCGACAGCGCTCGGGCAGCGCACAACACCGCCTGGGAGCACCTGCTCGATCTCCGTGAGCGACGCCTCGACGGGATGGCCGCCGAGCTGGCGGCCCGTCTGGAGGCGGGCGAGCCGTGCGTCGTGTGCGGATCGGAGGTGCACCCGCATCCCGCCGCAGCGTCGACGTCGACGGTGACCAAGGCACAGGAAGACAAGACCGCTGCTGCAGAACGCAAGGCCGCTGCCGTGCTCGATCAGGCGGTCGCGGTTGTTGCTCGAGCGCAACGGGACGTGGATCTGCTGCACGACCGCACCGGTGGGGCCTCCGCTGCAGAGCTGGCCCAGACGCTCGATGCTGCAACCACCGCAGTGCAGGACGCCCGTGCGCGTGCTGCCGATGTCGAACCGGCAACCGCAGAGCTCGATCGCCTGCGGAGCGAGTCGGACGCGCTGACGATCACGCTCCACGACCTGGTTGCCTCGCGGAGTGCTGTGGACGAGCGCATCGCGGCCACCGAGGAATCGCTGACGCAGATGCGTGCGTCGGTGGCCGAGGAAGTGGACGAGGGCGCGTCGCTGGCCGACCGAATCGCGGAGCGAGAAGCGTTGATCGACGGTGCCCGGCGAATTCAGGAAGCGCGCATCGCCTGGCTCGACGCCACTGCGCGGGCCGATTCGCTGGCAGCAGAACTGGACCGTCGGGTGGAGGCGTCGAACTTCGAGTCCGTCGACGCCGCGGCCGGGGCAGTGCTGACCGCAGACCGCGTCGAGCAGATCGAGACCGAGCTGCGTACCGCCGAGGAGACGCGTGCGCATGCCGAGCACGTGCTGCGCGAGCCCACCATCGTGGACGTGGCCGGTCGGCCGCCGGTGGATCTGGCCCCGTTGGAGCAGGCGTGCGCCGAGATGGACGACGAGGTCAGGGTCGCTGCCGCGGCGGTGGCGGAATGTCGAAGGCGCGCAGACGATCTGGAACGGTTGATCGCCGAATTGTTCACCGCGGCCCAGGCCATCGCGCCGCAACGTGCGGAATTCGACGAGCTCGCCAACCTGGCGGACGTGGTGGCAGGCCGGGGACAGAATGCACGCAAGATGTCGTTGCGTTCGTACGTCCTCGCGTCTCGACTCGAGGATGTCGCCGAGTCCGCATCCGCGCGGCTGCGTCGAATGTCTTCGGGACGATACGAATTCGTGCACTCCGACGAGGCAGGCGTCCGCGGCAAACGGGGCGGTCTCGGACTGGACATCAGGGACGACTACACCGGTGTGGTGCGCTCGGCCAAGACATTGTCGGGCGGTGAGGCATTTCTCGCGTCGCTCTCGCTCGCGTTGGGCCTCGCCGATGTCGTGGCTGCCGAATCCGGTGGTGTCGTCCTCGACACCATGTTCATCGACGAAGGATTCGGCACGCTCGACGCCGACACCCTCGAATCGGTGATGGCGGTTCTCGACGAACTACGTGCGGGCGGACGCGTCGTCGGCGTCGTCAGTCACGTCGACGAGATGCGTCAGCGCATTCCCAGTCGCCTCTACGTCAAGCGGGAGCGCACCGGATCCACGCTTCAGGTAGTGGCTTCCTGACCCGAGTCCTTCTTGTCGGAGTTCTTCTCCTCGTCGAGGCCGGCCTGCTCCTCGGTCAATCCGTCGGGCGGCGGGATTTTGTCCTCTAACTCGTCCTGGTCCGGTTCGTTCGAGCGCGCATCGATCTGCTCGGACAGGTACCGGATCAGCACGGCCGCAACCGCCGCGGCCGGGACGGCCAGGAACGCGCCGATGATGCCGAACAGTGAGCTGCCTGCCGTCACGGCGAGCAGCACGATCGCCGGATGCAGGTTCATGCTGCGGCTCTGCAGAATGGGCTGCAGCACATTGCCTTCCAACTGCTGTACCGCGACGATGATGGCGAGCACGATCAGTGCAGTGGTCAGCCCGTTCGCAACCAGGGCCACCAGCACAGCGAGTGCGCCGGCGACGAACGCTCCGACGATCGGAATGAAGCCACCGATGAACGTCAGGGTCGCCAGCACCAGCGCCAGCGGAACGCCGAGAATGACCAGTCCGAGACCGATGAAGAATGCGTCGATGAAACTGACGATGGCCTGAGTTCGGATGAATCCGCCGAGGGTCGCCCACATCCGTGAGAGCACCTCGCCCAGATGAGTCCCGGCGCGGCCACCGGAGAACCCGTGCAACCACGGCAGGAACTTCGGTCCGTCCTTGACGAAGAAGAACGTCAACACCAACACCAACGCCAGAGTGACCAACAGCGAGCCGGCGGCGGACACGCCGGTGAACACGCCGGTGGCGATGACCTCCCCGCTGTCCTGTAGCCGCGACACGATCGCCGACACGGCCGAGTCGATCTGGTCGTCGCCGATGTTGAGCGGCGGCCCCTTCAACCAGTCCTGTACCTGTGCGATACCGCCCGAGGCCTGGTCGACCAATTCCGGTGCCTGCTCGGCGACCGACGGAACGATCAGAGTGATGATGCCGCCGATGACGACGAAGAACACCACGAGCGATACCGACGCGGCGAGGGCGGGAGGAAATCCCAGACGCATCATCAGCTTCGCCGGCGGCCACAGCACCGTCGCGACGATCACGGCGAGCAGGACCGGCAGCAGGATCACCCAGAACTGCCCGATCAGCCAGCCCAACACCCACGCCCCGGCTGCGATCGCAATGAGGATCAGCGACCACTTGGCCAGCCACATACCGCCGACCCCGATGAGGTCACCACGATCACTGCCGGACGTCTTGGACTTCGACGGACTGCCGGGCACTGCCGATTCGGTCACTGTGGCTTCCTCACATTCGGCGGATGGCGGATCGTGAAGAACCATAACGTCTCGGTATGCCCAGCTGTATGTCACCGCCGTCCAAGGCGAGGCCTTTCAGGCCGCCTCGTGTGCCAACAGCCATTGCTTGACGGGCAGGCCCCAGCGAAAACCGCCGAGGGCCCCGCCGATTCGAACCACCCGATGGCACGGCACGAACAGTGCGGCCGCATTGCGAGCGCATGCCGACGCAGCGCCACGGATGGCTGCCGGTCTGCCCGACAGTTCTGCGAACTCGGAGTAGGTCACCGGCGCACCGGGTTCGACGGTGCGCAGAACTCCCCAGGCGTGCATGAGAAATTCGCCGGATCGTTGCGCGACGGCAACGGAGTTGATGACGGTCAGCTCACCGCGGTGATAGCTCTCGACGGCGCGCGTCACATCGCCGAGATCGGCCGCCGTGCGCACGCTGTCGGGGCGCATCGTCGGGTGGATCAGGACGCGGAGTTCGTCGACATCGGCGGTCCACCCGGATGCCAGGACGCGCTGATCGGCGTCGACGATGGCGCTGAACGGCCCGATCGGGGTGTCCTGGGTGGCGGCGGTGGCAGTCATGGCTGTCTTCTTTCCAATGCGGTGATCCACAGGTGCATCGAGACGTACGAACGCCACGGAGCCCAGCGGCCAGAATCGTTCAACGAGATGTCGAGTGCCTGAGCACCTTGTCTGACGACGAGATCGGTATCGAGCAGAACATCGGGATCGCCGAGCAGCCGCATCACGACGTATCGGGCGGTCCAGGGTCCGATTCCTTTGAGTGCGAGCAGTTCTCGCTCCAGTTCCGGGCCTTCTCGCGCGGGATGGAGCACGACGGTTCCCGACGCGATGGCGTCGGCGACGCGGATGACGGTCTGGACCCGGGCGGCAGGTCCGGTGAGTACCTCGTGGCCTCGTTCGGCGATGACGGCAGGTTCGGGAAACAGTCTGGTGACGGAGTCGTTGCCGAGATCGAGTGGTGCGCCGAGAGCGTCGACGAGTCTAGCGGTGTGAGTGGCCGCAGCCTTCAGCGAAATCTGTTGTCCGATCACGGTTCGCAGCAACATCTCTGCGCCGTCGACCACTCCCAGGGCGCGAATGCCCGGGTGGGCGTCGACGCTCGGTGCCAACTGTGGGTCTGCGCTCAGTGCGTCGTCGACGGCGAGTGGATCGGCATCGAGATCGAGCAGGTGTCGGATTCGGGCGACGGCAGGGGCGAGGTCTCGCATGTCCTGCAATGTCACTGCGGCGCTGACGAATCCATCCATCACCCGCAACGCCACGAGCCCGGCGGCGTGCGGCAGGCTCAGGGATCGCACGTATTCGCCGTCCTCGGCGAACGATTCGATGCCCTCGACCACGTGGCCACGCAGGAACCACTCGATCCAGCCGCGGTCGAGCGGCGGGCGGTACGGCAACCGCAGGGTGACGGTTCCGCCCGCGGTCGGTACGGCGGTGCGGTGCGCTTCTCGACGCAACGTCGACGGGTCGACGGCGAAGACTTCCCTGATGGTGTCGTTGAACTGCCGGACGCTGGAGAAACCGGCCGCGAAGGCGACGTCGGCCATCGGCATGTCGGTGGTCTGAATCAACGTGCGGGCGGTGTGGGCGCGGTGCGCGCGGGCCAGCGCGAGCGGGCCTGCACCGACCTCGGCCGTGAGCACTCGGGTCAGCTGCCGGGTCGAGTAGCCGAGGGTGCTGGCGAGGCCGTCGACGCCACCGCGTTCGACGGCTCCGTCGGAGATAAGCCGCATGGCGCGAGAACTGAGGTCCGAGTGGATGTTCCAGCGTGGGGAACCGGGGGTGGCGTCGGGCTGGCAGCGGCGGCAGGCGCGGTAGCCGGATTGTTGAGCCGCCGCTGCGGTGGCCAGGAACGAGACGTTGCCGGGCTTGGGTGTGCGGGCCGGGCAGGATGGTCGGCAGTAGATGCCGGTGGTGGAGACGGCGGTGAAGAACTGGCCGTCGAACCGTGCGTCACGCGAGGAGACCGCGCGATAGCACCGATCGAAGTCCAGTTCTTGCACCTGCCGTTCACTGCTCATGCACCTACTGTGTCAGCGAGGACGCGTCGGTGCTAGCGGAAATCGGACATCACCGTGTCAGCAGCATCGAGCACCCGGGTTCCGGTCCGCCTCCGCGTGCCTGTCCTTCCAGTACTGCCGCACGGTCGGCGGTTCCTGATCCGGATGGTGGCGGGCCAGATGGGCGACGTAGCGGTCGTAATCGTGATCGCCCATCACCGAGGTGATCCACCACCACAGCCCGCGCATCTAGTGCGCCGATCCGGGTCGACGGACGGTGCCCGCCTCGATCAGCTCGTCCCATTCCGCCTGGATCTTCTTCTCGGCCGGGGTGAGCACGAAGCCGGTGGGGCCGAAGATCTTCGACGGCACCTCGGGATCCTCGTTGTCGGGCAGGTTGTCGCCTCGAACTGCCTTGATGCACACCCACACTCCGGCGAACACGACGACCAGGACCAGTACCGCGAAGATGATCGACAGCGTGCCCTGAATGAACGTGTTGCGGATGACGGCGTCGATCGCCTCGGGCGTTGCGGCACTGCCGAATTCGGTCAGTCCCTGGGCCTTGGCCTCGCGGAACTGCGAGTGCTGCGTCCAGTAGCCGATGGCGGGAACGGAGGAGAAGATCTTCTGGTACGAGGCCGTCATGGTGACGATCAGGTCCCAGGCGAGTGGGAGTCCGGGGATCCAGGCCCACTTGTAGAGACCGCGTTTGACGACGATGACGAGCACCACCGTCAGGGCGATCGCGGCGAGGAGCTGGTTGGCGATACCGAACAGCGGGAAGAGGGTGTTGATGCCACCCAGGGGATCGGTGACGCCCATGAGAAGAATTGCGCCCCAGGCTGCGACGACGATGAGCGAGCAGATCCACGCGCCGGGACGCCAGGACGGATCCTTGAACTTCTTCGCCGAGGCTCCGGGCAGGTTGCCGATGCTGTCGGAGAGCATGAAACGTGCGACGCGGGTTCCTGCATCGACCGTGGTGAGGATGAACAGCGCCTCGAACATGATCGCGAAGTGGTACCAGAACGACTTGAGACCCGCTCCGCCGAAGACCTGGCTCAGTACCTCGGACATGCCGAAGGCGAGGGTCGGGGCTCCGCCGGTGCGGGAGATGATCGATTCCTCGCCCACATCGGCTGCCGCCTGGCTCAATTCGGCCGGGGTGATGTCGCCGCCGCTGATCGGCAGTCCGTTGACGTAGTCCGCTGCGGTCTCCGGGGTCCCGCCGGTGAGTGCAGTCGGCGCGTTGAGGGCGAAATAGATGTGCTGATCGAGAACACATGCGGTGATCAGCGCCATGATGGCCACGAACGACTCGGTCAGCATGCCGCCGTACCCGATCATCCGCATCTGCTTTTCCTTCTCCAGCAGCTTCGGCGTGGTTCCGGAGGAGATCAGTGCGTGGAAGCCGGAGAGTGCGCCGCAGGCGATGGTGATGAACAGGAACGGGAACAGTGAGCCTGCGAAGGCCGGGCCGTTGCCCTCGGTGGCGAAGGTCGTCATCGCGGGCATCTGGATCTCGGGGCGGGCGATGAGGATGCCGACGGCGAGCAGCGCGATGGTGCCGACCTTCATGAACGTCGACAGGTAGTCGCGCGGGGCGAGCAGCAGCCACACCGGCAGGATGCAGGCGAGCAGACCGTAGCCGATGAGCAGCCATGCGACGGTCACCTTCGACAGCGTGAACCAGTTGTTGCCCCAATCGGTTTCGGACACCCAGCCGCCGGCGATGATCGCGAACAACAGCAGGACGACGCCGATGAGCGAGACCTCGGTGACGGCCCCCGGTCGCAGGAAGCGTAGGTAGACGCCCATGAACAGCGCGATCGGGATGGTGAGCGCGATGGAGAAGACTCCCCAGGGGCTCTCGGCGAGGGCGTTGACGACGACGAGTGCGAGGACCGCGATCAGGATGATCATGATGGTGAACACTGCAATCAACGCGGCGGTGCCGCCGACGACTCCGAGTTCGTCGCGGGCCATCTGCCCGAGGCTGCGTCCGCGGCGGCGGGTGGAGATCCACAGCACCAGGAAGTCCTGGACCGCCCCGGCGAACACGACGCCGATGATGATCCACATGGTGCCGGGCAGGTAGCCCATCTGGGCGGCGAGGACGGGTCCGACGAGAGGACCGGCACCGGCGATGGCGGCGAAGTGATGGCCGAACAGCACCCGACGGTCCGTCGGCATGTAGTCCTTGCCGTTTTCCAGAATCTCGGCAGGAGTGGCGCGGTCGTCGCGTGGGAGGACGATCTTGCGTTCGATCAGCCTGGCGTAGAAGCGAAAAGCGAAGATGTACGTACACACCGCGGCGATGACGAACCAGACGGCGTTGGGATTCTCTCCGCGGACGATCGCGATGATCGTCCACGCAACACCGCCGAGTAGGCCGATGGCGACGAGCATCAGGCGCTTGATCGGGGTCATCGGATGTGACTCGACGACGCCGACCGGCGGTAGGTCGGGATCTGTCTTCAGCAATTCGACGTGTGGTTCGTCGGCCGCTTTCAGTGACATGTGTGGGGTCTCCAGGATCGCAGGTGTGACTGCGATCACCCTATGTGGGCCGCCGGTGTGCGTCCTCGAATCGACGCATCGCGGTGCGCCCGGCGGTCGCTGGAGTGCGACGAGCGGCAACCGCGGCGACGATGCCCGCGGTCAGCCGCCCAGTGCGTCGTCGACGGCCCGGGCGCTGAGCACCTGATCCAGCACCAGCGCCGCACTGCCGATCACCCCGGAGAGGTCACCGTGGGTGGTGGCCTGGATGGTGAGGGCCTTGGTGGCCAGCGCGGTTGCGTTTCCGTAGACGGTCTCGCGGAGGCCGGCGACGAAGATGTCGTAGGCGTTCGCCATGTCGCCGCCGACGATGAGGACCTCGGGGTTGAGCAGGTTGACGGCACCGGCCAGAGTTTCACCGATGTGGCGTCCGCTGTCGCGAATGAGTCTGCGCGCTTCGGGGTCACCGCTCACCGCGAGATCGACGACGCCGCGAACGTGGCCCACTTCGCGGCCCTGCTCGTTGAGTGCGCGCACAAGAGCCCAGCCGCCCGCGATGGCTTCGAGGCAGCCGCTGTCGCCGCACCTGCACGCGACCCCTGCCGCGGCAGCGGTCTTGGTGTGGCCGAATTCGCCTGCAGCGCCCAACGATCCGCGCTGCAATGCGCCGCCTGCGACGATTCCGGCACCGAGCCCGGTCGAGGCCTTGACGAGTAGGGCGTTCTGGAAGCGATCTCGATTGTCGCGGCGTTCGGCCAACACCATGGCGTTGGCGTCGTTGTCGAGGAAGACCGGAGCAGACGTGGTGTCGGCGAAGAACGGTGCCAGCGGCACTCCGTCCCAGCCGTGCATGATCGGCGAGTCCAGGCTGCACCCTCGGTCGGTGTCGGCGGTGCCGGGGATGGACAGTCCGACGCCGAGGATGCGGTGGTCGGTTCGGTGCGATTCGTCGAGCAATGCCTGCAAGCGCTTGGTGATCTGCGGCATCAGCTCGTCCGGGCCGACGCCGATTTCCTGATCGACGGTATCGCTCGCGAGCAACTCGCCGCCGAGGGTGAACACGCCCAGCTGGGAGCGGCTGCGTCCGATCGCGGCGGCGAGCACCACACCGGCGTCGATGTCGAAGGACAGTCTCGCCGGGGGTCTACCGCCGGTGGAGTGCGTGTCCTCGGTTTCGATGACCAGGCCGAGCTCGGTGAGCGCGGCGACGCGGGAGGCGACGGCCGACCGTGAGAGTCCGGTGATTCGGCCGAGTTCGGCACGAGTAGCTGCTTCTCTGTCGCGAATCAGAGCGAAAACCTCACCTGCCGTCGCAGGTGGAGCGCTCAGGCGCGGCATGGTCATAAACGCCATTCAACCAACTGGCAACTTTTACGGCAACAGCCTAAGAAGTGCCACTTATAACTTTGAAAAGCATAAGTTGGGTTGTCGGTCGACCTAATTGGCCTTAGGGTGAGTGATGAGAGACCGAACATCGGAGATACTCATGGACACACTTCATCCGGTCCTGCGTCAGGTCACCGACCGCATCGCAGACCGCAGCCAGTCCGACCGCACCGCCTACCTCGCGCGAATCGCATCGGCCGGGGATCGAGGCCCGGCCCGTGGCCGCCTCGCCTGCGCCAACATCGCTCACGGCTTCGCAGCCTCCGGCAAGGCCGACAAGCAGGCCCTGCGCGGCATGGTCAAGCCCAACATTGCGATCGTCTCCGCCTACAACGACATGCTCTCGGCGCACAAGCCGTTCGAGACCTATCCGGCCGTGCTGAAGAAGTCGGTCATCGACGCCGGCGGCATCGCGCAGTTCGCCGGTGGGGTCCCCGCCATGTGCGACGGCATCACCCAGGGCCGTGACGGCATGCAGCTCTCGCTGTTCAGTCGCGACATCATCGCGATGTCGACCGCAATCGCGTTGTCTCACGACATGTTCGACGCCACCCTGATGCTCGGGGTGTGCGACAAGATCGTCCCCGGAATGCTCATCGGCGCACTGAGTTTCGGCCATCTGCCTGCGGTGTTCGTGCCCGCCGGGCCGATGACGTCCGGACTCCCCAACGGGGAGAAGGCAAAAGCGCGCCAGCTCTACGCCGAGGGCAAGGTGGGGCGCGAGGCTCTGCTCGACGCCGAGGCCGCGTCGTATCACGGTAGTGGTACCTGCACGTTCTTCGGAACAGCCAATTCCAATCAGTTGCTCATGGAGGTCATGGGCCTGCATCTGCCGGGATCGTCGTTCGTCAACCCCGGAACCGCGATGCGCGACGCGTTGACCCGCGAGGCCGCCCACGTCGTCACCGGTCTGACGTCGCTCGGCGACAATTACACGCCGGTGGGGGAGGTCGTCGACGTCAAGTCGATCGTCAACGGCTGCGTTGCACTGCTCGCCACCGGCGGCTCGACCAATCACACGATGCACCTCGTCGCCATCGCGAAAGCCGCGGGTATCACGTTGACCTGGCAGGACCTGTCCGATCTGTCGGCCGTCGTGCCGCTGATGGCCCGGATCTACCCGAACGGCAAGGCCGACGTGAATCACTTCCACGCGGCCGGTGGACTCGGGTTCGTCATCGGGTCTCTGCTCGACGCCGGGTTGATGCACGAGGATGTGAAAACCGTTGCCGGGCCGGGTCTGCGGCGCTACACGCAGGAGCCGAAGCTCGACGGCGACGGGGTGATGTGGCAGGACGGTACTCGGATGAGCCACGACGACACCGTGTTACGAGGCGCGAACGAGCCGTTCAGCGCCGACGGCGGACTGAAGATGCTGACCGGGCCAATCGGTAAGTGCGTCATCAAGACTTCTGCACTGGCACCCGAACATCGCGTGGTCACCGGACCGGCGCGAGTGTTCGATGATCAAGCCGACTTCCTCGAGGCATTCGAAGCAGGGCTACTCGACGGCGACTTCGTTGCCGTGCTGCGTTATCAGGGCCCGAAGGCCAACGGTATGCCCGAGTTGCACAAGCTCACCCCGGCTCTCGGAATTTTGCAGGACAAGGGACGTTCCGTCGCGCTGATCACGGACGGCCGAATGTCCGGTGCCTCCGGCAAAGTCGCTGCGGCAATTCACCTCACGCCCGAGGCCGCGAGTGGGGGACCGATCGCGAAAATTCTCGACGGTGACATCATCACCCTCGATTCCCTCGGTGGCACACTGTCGATCGACGTACCGCTCGACGAGTTCGAGGCACGGCCGGTCACCGGCCGAGCCTTGGACAAGGACGAGTGGTCCAGCACCGGTCGGGACCTGTTCTCGGGCATGCGTGCGCTCGTCGGCCCTGCCGACGAGGGTGCAATGTTCGTCATGCGCTGAGCCCCTGTAACTCCAGAAGAAGGTAAGAACGTGACTGCATCTCTGCTCGACCGCGTCCCCGTCATCCCTGTCGTCGTCATCGAGAACCTCGATCATGCCGTTCCGATCGCCCGCGCCCTGGTGGCGGGCGGAGTGCCCGTCATCGAGCTGACCCTGCGGACACCGGTGGCCCTCGACGCCATCGAGCGCATCGCCGCCGAGGTTCCCGACATCCTCGTCGGTGCCGGCACCATCATCACCCCCGGTCAGGCCAAGCAGGCCGCCGATGCGGGCGCTCAGTTCCTGGTGTCGCCGGGCTGCACGCCTTCCCTGACGAAGTCCATGCGAGATACCGGATTACCGCATCTGCCCGGTGCCGCAACTGTGTCCGAGGTGCTCACCCTCCTCGAAGCCGGCTACACCGAGCTCAAGTTCTTCCCGGCCGAGGCGTCGGGCGGGGCGAACTTCCTGAAGTCGATCCACTCGCCGATCCCGGCCGCACGCTTCTGCCCGACGGGTGGCATCTCGACCGAAAATGCCTCGACGTACTTGGCTCTGCCGAACGTCGGCTGCGTCGGGGGATCGTGGCTCACTCCGGGTTCGGCCGTTGCGCAGGAGGATTGGGACGCCGTCACTCGGTTGGCCGAGGCCACCTCGACGCTGAAGACCTCAGCTCAGTAGCGGTCTTCGGTACGCGCGTTCATCCGCGGGTGACCGAGATACCGCCGTCGACGTAGAGCGTTGTGCCGTGCACCATCGCGGCGTCGTCGGAGACCAGGAACAACACACCGTTCGCGATGTCCTGGGGCGAAAGAACAGTGCCTGCAGGCGTTCCGGCCGTCATGGCGTCCAACACCTCCCGCGCATCCTCGTTGCCCGGCGTCAGCGTCGCACCGGGTGCGAGGGCGTTCACCCGCACGCCGCGTGGACCGAACTCGGCGGCCCAACTGCGCGTGAGTTGTTCGTCGGCGGCCTTGGTTGCGGAGTACATCGCGGCGAACGGGCTCCCCATCGTGGCCATCCACGATCCGATGTTCACGATGACGCCGCTGCCGCGCTCAGCCATGGCCGGTGCCAATTCACCGACCAGCACGTGTGGAGCACGAACGTTGACGGCGAGCATCGCATCGAGCTCCTCGTCGGCGAGATCTGCGGTTGCGGTGGCGGGATAGATGCCGGCATTGTTGACGAGAATGTCGACTCGGCCGCCGAGTGCAGCGGTAGCGACGCCCGCGAACCCGCGGATGTCCTGGTAGCTGCCGGAGAGGTCCACCGGCACGAAACTCGCGGTGCCGCCGGCCCCGGAGATTCGATCGACCACCGCCGAACCCTTCGCGGAGTCGCGGCCGCTGACGACGATCGATGCTCCGTGCGCGGCGAGAGTCGAGGCGATTGCGGCACCGATACCGCTGGTGGATCCGGTGATGACGGCGGTCCGTCCGGAAAGTCGCTGTGATGTAGAAGAAGTCATGACGTCATGTCTACGGGCGGTGAACACGGCCATCCAGGCGTCACTCGACCTAGGTCTGACATGACCAGGCTGGTAACCATCGTTGTCGCTACTGTGGAATTCGTGAGCAACGACAGGTCCGCCCTCAGCGCATTTCTGCGTGATCGGCGCGACCGCATCACCCCCACCGAGGCCGGACTGCGCACGTATCCCGGTACCCGACGAGTGCCTGGACTGCGGCGGGAAGAACTTGCTGCGATGGCCGGAGTGAGCCCGGATTACTACAGCAAGCTCGAACAGGGTCGTCAGGCGAACGTGTCGATCGAGGTGCTGCGAGCGATCGCTCGGGCGCTGAAGTTGAACGAGGTGGAGTCGGCTCATCTGCTCGACCTTGCGTCTCCCGCCGGATCCGTCGATGACGCCACTGAGCGACCGGATCCGGGATTGCTCCAGGTGATGAGGACGCTCGATCACGTTCCTGTGCTGCTACTCGGACGCTCGGGCACCATCCTGGCCAGCAACGCATTGGTTCGATCAGTGCTGAGTTTGCCCTCGGCGGCCGGAGAATCACTGTTCGACTATCTGTTTCGCAATCCCATCGCCCGCGAGCGAATCGTCAACTGGTCGCAGTTCGCGGCCGCCGCGGTCGCCAATCTGCGCCGCGACCTCGCCCGTCGCCCCAGGGACCGTGCGCTCACTGCGTTGATCGACGAATTGCGTTCCAGCGAGCCATGTTTCGAGCAATGGTGGAGCGACCACGAGGTTCGAGAATTCGAGCGTGCAACAAAGATCATTCAGCATCCGGCGGCGGGGACCCTCGAATTCGGTATCGAGTTTCTGACCTCGCCCAGCGAGCCGACTCAGAGTCTCATCGTCTACACGGTCGAGGACGGGTCGAGTACCGCCAAGATCCTGCCGATCCTGGCGAGCTGGGACCCCAATTCGGCAATCACCACCTGAACTCGGGATCGACCGGATTCGATTCGGTGGAACCCAACGGGTCGGTGCGGCGTCCTACTAGCTGTCCGTCATCGAACAATCGGGGGAAATGGTCATGTCGAATCCGTACGAGCAGTCAGAGTTTCAGCAGCCCTATCCGGCAGCGCAGTCCTATGTGCAGGCACCGACTCTGCCGTCGTCCAATGCGGGATGGGCCGTCGTCGCCATCATCTTCTTCTGGCCGTTGGCCATCCCGGCGTTCAATCACGCACTGAAGGTGCACCCGCTGTGGATGATGGGAGATGCTCAGGGCGCGCACTATTCGTCGAATCGTGCCGGGTTCTTCGGAAAGCTGTCGCTGGGGATTTTCGTCGTCCTCATAGTCCTGTACTTCGCCTTCATTGCACTGGTCGTCGCGAACTCGTACTAGGTCCCGACACTTGACCTCGACATAACTCGAGGTTCTAGCGTCGTAGCCATGGACACACTCGGTCTCGGCAGAATCGGCATTTCCATCGACGTATCGCCATCGTATCTCGACGACGTGCGCGAGTTGGAGGCACTTGGATTCACCTCGTTCTGGCTGCCGGGCGGGCAGATCGATCGACTCGGCAGGCTGACCGATCTGGTTCGGGCGACCGAGACAGCGAACATCGTTCCGGGCATCGTGCCGGTCGATGTGTACTCGCCTGCGCAGACCGGGAAGCTGTTCGACGAGCTCTCGCCCAGCGGTCGATTCGTCCTCGGGCTCGGTGGGCCGCAGACTGCGCGGCCATTGGCCGCATTGCATCGCTACCTTGACGAGTTGGCTGTGCCATCGGATCGAATTCTGCTCGCGGCGCTCGGGCCGAAGAAGCTGGAGATGGCCCGCGATCGCGCTGCCGGCGCGATCGGGTTGCTCGTGACGCCCGAGTGGACGGCGCAGGCGCGGCACTCTCTGGGGACGGCCGAGCTGGTTGTCGATCAGTTTGTCGTCGTGGAATCCGATACGGATCGTGCCCGTACTGCCGCCCGTGAGCCGCTGAGCTTTCTCGCCACAGTCCCTGGCTATCGGCAGAACTTTCTGCGCATGGGATTCACAGGGGCCGACGTCGACCAGCTCAGCGACCGTTTGGTCGACGCGCTGGTGGTGTGGGGGAGCGTCGGCGACATCGCCGATCGAGTGGCCGCCCACCACGAGGCCGGGGCGGATCACGTCGTTCTTGCGCCGCTCGGCGCGTCGAGCATCGCTGCTGGCCGGGCACTGTCCGAGCTGGTGGTGTTGTCAAAGTAGACTCCATAGACCGTGAGCCTCACCCTCGGAATCGTCGGACTGCCCAACGTCGGCAAGTCCACCCTCTTCAATGCACTGACCAACAACGATGTGCTGGCCGCGAACTATCCGTTCGCCACCATCGAGCCCAACGTCGGTGTGGTCGCGCTGCCGGATCCCCGGCTCGAGAAGCTGGCCGAGGTGTTCGGTTCGGAGAAGCTCGTGCCCGCGCTGGTGTCGTTCGTCGACATCGCCGGCATCGTCAAGGGTGCGTCCGAGGGCGCAGGTCTGGGCAACAAGTTCCTCGCCAACATTCGTGAGGCCGACGCCATCTGCCAGGTTGTTCGTGTCTTCGCCGACGACGACGTGGTGCACGTCGACGGTCGCGTCGACCCGACCGCCGATATCGAGGTCATCGAAACCGAACTCGCGATCGCAGATCTGCAGACGCTAGAAAAGGCCATCCCGCGCCTCGAGAAAGAGGTGCGGATCAAGAAGGATCGCAAGCCTGCACTCGACGCGGCGCTGGCAGCGCAGGCTGTACTGAACGATGGCAAGACGCTGTTCTCGGCCAAGGCGAAGCTGGACTTCGAGCTGCTCGGTGAATTCCAGCTGCTCACCACCAAGCCGTTCCTCTACGTCTTCAACGCCGACGAGTCGGTGCTCACCGACGATGCGAAGATCGGCGAACTCGCGCGCCTCGTCGCTCCCGCCGACGCCGTGTTCCTCGATGCGAAGATCGAATCCGAGTTGCTCGAACTCGACAAGGAATCGGCAGCGGAACTGCTCGAGTCGGTCGGACAGACCGAGCCCGGTCTCGACGCTCTCGCCCGCGCCGGCTTCCACACTCTCGGTCTGCAGACCTACCTCACCGCAGGCCCGAAAGAGGCCCGCGCGTGGACCATTCATCGTGGTGACACCGCACCGCAGGCAGCGGGCGTCATTCACACCGACTTCGAGCGCGGATTCATCAAGGCCGAAATCGTCTCCTTCGACGACCTGATTGCCGCGGGTTCCATGGCCTCGGCCAAGGCTGCAGGCAAAGTGCGCATCGAGGGCAAGGAATACATCATGTCCGACGGCGATGTGGTGGAGTTCCGCTTCAACGTGTAACCGCTGGTCAGTCGTCGCGCGGATGGGTCGATGGACACTGTCGGAGACTTGACTAAACGGGCGACTGCCGACCATTCGCAGAACGCTGCGTTTGGGACCCCTCCCAACGTCGCTCATATTTCGACGGCGTACTTAGCAACTGCCAATCGAAGCTGGAGCTAGCTGAATCTAATCCGTCCACATTGAATCGCGTGGTACGACGAACCCTGTGTCTGGTCACCAATTCAGCAACTATCAGGGTGGTCTTAGTTGCTTCGGTCTATTGGAGCATCCGAAGATCACAGCACGATTGCTTCAGCGGGCGGTCTGGACCGGCGAAGTCCGCAAAGGCTGGTCAACTGACTCGACGTGTTGGTCGACCGCACCCGCAATGGAGATCATCTCGGGTAGCATCCGTCCAACAGGTCAGAAGCTTGCTCAGTGCACCCACTGCTCGCGTGCACTTGGCCGCGCCTGCGCCCGTTAATGCAAGTGTCAAGGCTTCCCTGGAAACGCAATTAAAGGCGAGGACCCACGGTTCTGTAGGTCATTGGGAAAATGTGGGAAAAGGGTTCAATTGATGAAATGCCGGGTGATGGCGAACCGATTGGTCGGCTTCATTCGCTTGAGACCGGCTCGAACAAACTGAGCACGATAGTTAAGAGGTGTCCCCAGACGTTCTGGGAGTGAACATCGCATCGGCATCGGCCATTTCGGTACATCGATTCTCAAGGTAGTCGCTGAGCTCGTGCTCAGACAGTTCAGCGGAGTGAGTGCGCTCCTCAGTGTCCGTCGGTAGGGGGTAGTCGAAGGGGGTTGGCCGGTAGGGATTCTGCGTCCCGCCATCCCACTTGTCCAGTTCTAGGGCTAGTTTGTGGATCGCCCCGATCGTAACCGTTGCAGTCCGGAGGGAAACGTCGAGACGGCGAAGGCCAATGACTTCTGCCCGGTCTTCACCACTGAGCCGAAGCTTGTGGTGCTGCAGTACTTTCGCCTGAGCAATTGAGACGTTTGGGATTTGGTAGGCGGCCCAAACATAGGGGCCGGACCCCAGTCTCGAACTGAGTAGAGCAGCCGCAGCAGATAGATCCACGTTCGCACGCGTGGCAGATTTGATGAACGTAGTGACGCTTCCAAGGTCGGTCTCGCGGACGAAACTGGCGCAGTCCTCCAGAAGGTTGTCGGCGATGCGACGAGCTGTTGCAGCATAATCAAGACCAAATCCGTGCCGTCGCTCAAGTTCGCGGGCAGCTCGGTCGGCCTCGAGCTGTGTATTCAGTGCTTTGCGGTCCGCCTCAAGGGTGCCGTTGAAGTACCGACCGGCAAGCCAAAGACCAAGACCGGCAACTACCAGGGGCAGCCCGACGTCGGCGATCCACTCCACCGTCGCAAACCGTGACAGCAATGCCGTGAATGACCTCCAAATGTTGACGGCCGCGGACGCGAGCCATCCGATGACCGCGGGATCGCCGTCGGTCATCGCTGGGTGTTCGTTGCGGTGCTTGCAGGCTGATCGCTCAAGGTTGAAGAGGCTTCCCCGGCGAACACTTCCCACGCCTCTTTGGCTTGGCTGGGGAGTACGAGCATTCCGCCTGCGGCTCCGGTAGCGAGCGTGATGGCAGCGAGCAGTTTGCCGACTTTCTGCAGGAGGGTGCGGCCCTCGGGTGTGGTGGGAATGCCTGTGTTGGTGAGGGTGCGGATCATTGCGCCGTGGACTTCGTCGGCTGAGGACTGGACTACGCGGGTACCGACGAGCTCGGCCGCATCAAGGGCGGCGATGACACGGCCGAGTTGTTCGGTTACGAAGTAGCGAAGTTGCTCGTCCAAGTCGTTGGAGCCGTATATCTCGGCGATCAGCTGTGTGACGCGCTCACGTAGTTCGACAAGGGTCGCGGTGGTGACAGGTGGGTGGGTAGTGAGGTTCTGCAGCCAGTAGTGGGCGGCTTCGAGACTTGCCATCTCTTCAACGTCGATGACTCGGCTGACGGCGGAGGTCGGGCCGGCGAGATTGTAGAAGGCGGTGTGGAGGGCTTTGCTGACGGTGGGGTGCCAGCGGCGATAGAACATGAACTGGGCACTGTTGACGTCGAGTCCGGTGCGGTTTGCGGCGTCGATCAGCGCCTTTTCGGTTTCGTCCGGCAGCGCCAATAGTCGGCCGATACTGGTGAAGACCTCGGCGTGAGTTTCAGCATCGAGCAGTGGACGAAGGTTGTCGCGCAGGGAGATGTCGGCGTTGGCGTTCCTGATCTTGGTGAGGATGGTGTGGAGTCTGTAGGCGGGGTTGCAGATGTCGGTCACGGAACGATCCTTGTCGATTCGTGGCACTACCGGGTGTAGGCCGCCATTCAAGTGTGACGGCTGGGTGAAACTCGAGCGATGGTCAGTGCTTGTCAGCCCCACCCCTCGCAATTTTGGTGGGAGCTGGTGTGTTCGCGATGCAGCGGGTCGGAATGAGAGACGGCCCCGAATTCGCCGACCACGACGCCAGCAGGCGGGACCCAAACATGTTCGTCTATGAATCTTCTCGGTCGCCTGCCGCATCGCCATCCACGCCTACTACACGCACTTGAGACTGTCGAAAACTGCGACCTGGTCGGCGCTGATCGTCATCGACCTGGCCCGGTTGGCGGCGTTCACTGCGCCCGCCTGACCATCAACCCGCCCGCACCGCCAACCCGATAGACCCCGACTCGTACCGAGGAACCGAGCGCCGCCGACCGACATCGCCTTGCGCACCCGGCGCAAGGCGGGTCGAAAACCGCAGTCTCGAACCGCTCAGCCAGCACCTCAACCTGACGAAAGATCAAGGCTAGATGGCCACCGCTAGTCAGCTCTATGAGTCCAGTTGGCAGGAGTGACTGGCCTGCACGACGACGCCCATGCTGCCGTCACGGATGCGATGTGAGCGGCCTTGGCGCACCTGGCATTTGGGAGAGGGATGCGAGGGTGATCAGAGATTGAGGCCCCAGGTCGTCGGCCGTTCAGCTTCGTCTAGGAAAACGAAGGCCGGTTTTCTAACGCAGATCGGTACACAGCCTCAGGGTGGCCACTTTGAGTGCTGCTTTGCATAACTAGCGATAGTGCGATGGTAGAGAAGACATACTCTCGCTGAGCCTCGTCCTTTAGATTTGCCGCAATGGAAAGCGATTGATTTAACCGGTTCGAATCATTGACGGCCTGGTTGAGGTGCGCAAAATTCTCGTTCGCTACCTTCTCTGCCGCATCTGCGCGCTGGAATATTAGCGACCCGAAAATGGTCGGTACAGCGCCGCAGACGCCTGTGAATATGCCTACGTCAAGTGCTGAGAATAGAGCTAATCCGACTCCTAAAATTACAACCGCGAGCCCCAGGATGATGCTCGCGATTGAAAGCAAGCGTAGTATCGAATTTTGACGTTCTGCAGATCTAAGGTGATTAAGGTATAAGTTGGCTCGTTTGGTCGTAAACTCATCTATATTCGATTTGATTTCGGCTTGTTGGACGTATTTTGCCGCTTTATCATCCAGTGTGGCGAGGTCTGCAGCAGAGATGTCGCTGACGCTGCCGCTACTCTCTGGATTTCCACCGTCAATTGAACCAAGGTGAAGTTCAAGAAAATCGTATAGCTCTTCACGGTTCTTCTTCCCGATGGCCTCAAGGTCTCCCACTAACTCCTCGGCCTCGTTGAGCTGTTCCTTGCGATTGCTGGTGCGGACAAAGGCGCTAACAGCTGCTGCGGCACTTGATATCCCAACCGCCGCCGAGGCAGCGGTAAGTGGCCAGGTCGAGTCCCCGCCTTCGAAGAAGGAAGCCAACAGTTGCGTGGTCATTGGAGCATTCTGCACTATGGAAAACCCACCTCGGGAGTCTTGGGCTAGTTTGGTGCAAAGTGCTCAGTTGAACGACGCATTGTTGCTGCTCAAGCGACTAGCCGCGGCCTGGGCAGCGTTCAGCTTCAACGACTAGGAAGCTCTCAGCGCGACGGGTAAGCCGAGTTCGGACCGACCTGAGACTCGACAACCGCTTGCCTACGGTTTTTTCCGGACGGCGTCGGTCTAGTCCCGAACAGGAGTGGTTGAGCCCCGATGCGGGGGCCGGCGGGGTTTAAACAGGGCTAAGTTAGGCCTTGAAGATCGGCGCGCGAGGGCATGTTGCGGTGCGGGCACGGTAGCCCAGCCAACGGGCTTATTCGCGACGACATGCCCCGACACCATCGAGAAGAGGTGACGTTCTTGAGGGTGCCGCAAGTAGAGCGGTTGGCTGTTGCTTTGGAGTCCGTGGCCATCGACGCTGGCAGTAGCGACTCGACGGCCACGGCATGCTGGTGCGGTTCACCGCGCAGACCAGAATGCGTGCCAGCGAAATCTGCGGTCTGCGGGGGAAGAACGTCAACAGGTTGCGCCGGCTGGTCGCGGTTAGCGAATCAGTCAGCACGAGCAGTTCTGGGGAGTGGTAGGTGGTTCCGCCGCAGTCCAACAGACTTGAGACGTA
The DNA here is from genome assembly GCF_033042195.1 of Rhodococcus cerastii. Taxonomy (NCBI): domain Bacteria; kingdom Bacillati; phylum Actinomycetota; class Actinomycetes; order Mycobacteriales; family Nocardiaceae; genus Rhodococcus; species Rhodococcus cerastii. Next base: position 42,559 of record NZ_JAWLKF010000007.1, on the reverse strand, counting down.
CCGTTGACTCCCGTCCTCGCATCATCACTCGCGGCTGATGGAAAAGAGCAGGCGAAACGGGGTGCGCTCGGCCCCGGCCGTGTATGTGTGGCAGACCCCGGTTATGTCTGAGGCAGAGCCCTGCGGGTCGACACCGATGCACTGGTGCCGAGTCTTCTACTTGCCGCACTCGAAAGATGCTGCAATAGTCGCGGGGTCGCCAGATACGCTGCGCTCCCACGATCTCCGACATACTTGCGCCGCGCTTCTCATTGCGGCCGACGTGTCAGCGAAGGCCATTCAAGCTCACCTTTGCCAATCTTCCTTCAAAGTTGCGATGGAGATTTACGGGGACCTCTATGACGACGTCTCAGACGCGGTCACGGATGTGAGCGGTGCCGCCTTCGCTGTTTTGGCACAGCGATCAGATCGAACTTGTGGATGCTCAGGGGGCAGTCGCGCCATCAGTCGGGACTGGGTTAATTTGCATCAGGCGGTATGTGTATTGCGTGGCGTTGGTCAATTCGTCGGTCACGCTCGTCACTGACAGGACCATATCGTAGAAGGCCCCGAGAGGGGCCTGCTTGAATCCCGAAAGTGCTTGTTCATCAACGTATCCCGTGTATGTCTGTTCGCTGGACGGATTATCCGCACCGAATGTCGAATGGTCAACGTCGCCCCTGAACAGGCGCATACGCGCTCGAACTTCCGGCTCGATTTGATCAGGGGTTAAGTAATTAAGGGTCGCAAGCATTCGTTGAATTTTCAAAGAGGACAGCTTTGCTTCAGTGAACTCCGCTGACTCATTGGCTGCAACAAGGCTGACCGGCCCCCCGATGTTGTCGAATTGTTTTACAAGGCTACGGAAACTTCTCTGCGCACGAGTATTGAGGGACTTCACTTGTTCTTTGAATTCCAGTTTCGTGTCGTCCATGGAAAAAATTAACACTATAGCGTTTGAGCTATCCTCGAACGGGGAGCCAAACAGATTCATGAAGCCCATTGATGCAATATCAATCACGAAACTTGCGGCTGTCAAGCTGACGATTTCGCTGGCCATTGTTTCCTGAATATTCGTTGGCACGCGTCCGCGCAGCGCAGCTTCTCTACCAGACAGTGCTTGTGAGTATCCCATGTTGTCCAATAGGTTTTGGGTGAGGACTAGGAGATTGCCAACTGCTCGAGTAGGAGCGACCGTCCGTCGACTGGCGGTTGGTTCCACTTCGACACGAAGGAATGGCCGCGCCTCGCGCATCGCTCGACGAGCGAGTTCTGATGGCCTCTCTGCACGGGGTGCTGTATCGGTGTGTCGCTCTATCCGATAATTTGTGCCGGGAAGCCATTCTTCCTGAATTTCGGGTCCACTAATTAGTCGCTCGATCGTGTCCACGTTTTCACCATCCGTGGGGGTGCGAACCAGATACACGAAGTCCTCGGCATTCAGGAATGCTGCCCGAACTGTTATCCCACCGGAACGTGCAATGCTGAACCGTTCATTCGATATTGGCAGGTAAAGCCAGAGGTCGTGATCGGGGGCTTCCTCGGCCCAAGCGGCCAAGTAACGCTGGCCCGACGCGGACGATGCTGCAAAAAGGCGTGGTCCGTCGTAAAACTCGAACGTCTCATCAATCTCAAGACGCCCAAGTGCTGTTCCGACCGGAACCCAACTCATGCCACGACCTCGCAGTTTCCCCAGTCGTTGTCAGCCGCCGGCCTCCACCACGTGTGGTGATTCTGGTTGCCCCCCGTTTGTTTAAGGACCCCCGAGCCTGAGACGTCTACCTTGGCGATCAACTTCTTGCGCAAGGGGCCTACTGCTTCACGTGTCCGTTCCGCTGCAAGTTGCTCGTCAAAGACGCTGAACCCTGACGCCATGCACTCTTGGTCGCCGAAGTCCTTGTTCTTAAAGCGGGCACCTGCCCGTTTAAGCTCCACGTGGCTGAGCGTGTCCTCGCCTGTCGGCGGGGCCGCGTCGACCAGCCGGAAGTAGAGACCAACCGCCCGTGCGGCGTCAGCAGGAGGGCACTGGTCCGGATAGTGGTCCGGCCAGATGATGTCTACTCCTCCTCCAGTCATTCGCAGATCTTCGCACAGCACTCCGACGTTCCTCAGACTCGGCGGGTAAGCCGAGCGGGGCATCGTGAGCTAGGGGGATGAAACGGGAATGTCTCGAACCTAGCGCTATGCGTTCTACCTGGTCGGAGGATTGTGTTTGGTCTTGCTCGCGTTCCGCTTCAAGGTCTAGCCCGACGTGCGACATCAGTAGGTCACCCGGGCATGTCACTTGTTGGGAGCCCACTGGAAGCTCGCGGCCTAGGTTAAGTACTGAACTATTCAAATGGGTGCGGCACAAAACAGGCTGAATCCCGGATTTTTCACAAGTTGCTGACGATTTAGTCCGATTCGTGCCATTCCTTCTTGCAAGATTGCCTCGACGACAGCGGGCCACAGCGCCGCGGGCAGTGGGGGTTCTATGCTCGGCGTGCGGCCGGTTCTGGTGGTGATCGCAGTTCTGCTCACCTGCCTAGCGGGCGTGCCCGCCGCTGCTCAAGACATCGACACTGAAAATCCTGCACCGAGCCAGCCTGCGCGGATCGAGAACCGAATCAATACCGGCCCGACGCTAACGTGGCTGTCGGTGTACTCGCCGAGCATGGATCGGACCATAGAGGTGCAGGTTCTGACCTCCGCGGAGCGTAAAGGCCCGCGCCCGACGCTGTACATGCTCAGCCGATCCGGGGAGAACGAACCGTCGAGCAGCATCTGGCTTCGCAAGGGCAACGCGGCGGAGTTCTTCCGTGACAAGAACATCAACGTGGTTCTCCCGCTTGTCGGTCCAGCGAGCTTCTACACCGACGGGGAGAACAACGACCCCCGCCTCGGCCCCTACCGCTTCTAAACCTTTCTGACGCAGGAGCTTCCGCCGCTGATCGACGCGGAGTTCGAGGGCAACGGCAGTGACGGTGTGGCGGGCCTGTCGAGGGGCGCTCAGTCGGCGATGATGCTGGCCGCCCGGAACCCGGACAAGTACTCGGCCGTCGCGGCGTACAGCGGGTGCTTTCTATCCGAGGGCATACTCGGGCAAACCGTCCTGCGAAGCATCGTCGCCGGTTACGGCGGCAAAGCGGACAATATGCTCGGCGGGTCCCTCAACGCGGGGTGGGCCGCCCACGACCTGTTGGTAAACGCAGAACCGCTGCGCGGAATGTCGATCTACCTCTTTTCCGCCAGCGGCCCCCGGTCCGCACGAGCGGTACGAGACGCTCGAAGACCTCGACACGCTGGTGATCGGCGGGGCGATCGAAGTAGGCACCGATTTCTGCACGCGACTGCTGCGCGACAGGCTTGTCGAGCTGAACATGCCGGCCACGTTCGATCTGGGCAGCCCTGGTACGCACTCGTGGCCGTGCTGGGCCGATCAGCTTGCGAAGAGCTGGCCGACGCTGGCCGCGGGGCTCGAGCCGTGAGCTTGTCCAGTCGACGAATGTGCAGACTCTTTGGCGCAGTACGACCGAGTGTCGGATATTCTTATCGCGGTGGTACGCGCCACCGACTGCGCTTCCACGTGGCAACCACGTGAATCATCGAGGAGAGGCCTGACCAGCTCAGGACATGTCCGGATGGGGTGCGGCGCAGAATTGCGCCATCTTCATTCCGCCGATGCCCGACATCGGTTGACGAAAGGACATGACATGTCGTCGAAGGACGAGAAGAATTTGGCTCAGGTGATCGAAAAGATCTCGAAGATGGACGAACCTCGGCGTTCGGTCATGCAACGTGTGCACGACATCATCGTGTCCGCGGCCCCCACGTTGAAGCCGCGGATCTGGTACGGAATGCCCGCCTACGCGAAGTCGGCGAGCACGCCGGCGCTCGTGACGCTGCGCAACGACGATCGATTGAATCTAGCCATCACCGAGAAGGCGGCATTTCACGCTGCCGGTGGCGCGGACGGGCAATTGATGCCGGCGGCGTGGTACTTCGAGACTGTGGACGACGCTACGGCGCAGCGTATCGCCGAGATTGTTCGTTCTGTCGTCGACTGAGCGAGCACGCTCGGTAGACCGAGGGTCCCGGCGGGACAACGAGCCCACGGGACCCTCGCCATGACGGAAGATCCAACAGGTTCGTGGCGGCGTGTTCTGCGAGTGGGCGTCGTCGTCTGCGCCGCCCACCGATGCTGACTACGCTCCGAATCAGACGATAGGAGAACGTGAATGGGTCTGCAGGAACTCGAGGCATTGGTGCACCGAACAGCCACTGCTGGGGAACCTTTCGAGCGGGGAGCCGACGAGGCGGAGCAGGCATATTTGTCTTCGCTTGCGGCACGGCCGAGTACGAAGCTGATCTGTGAGGTCGGGTTCAATGCCGGCTTCTCGAGTTGGGCGTTCCTCGACGCATCGACCGACACGACCGTCGTGTCGTTCGACCTGGCCGCCTATGCCTACAGCGACGCCGCGAAAGCCCATATCGACGAACACTTTCCGGGCCGACACACGCTGATTCAGGGTGACTCGCACACCACTATCGCGGCCTACGCGAAGGAACATCCGGACATGCGGTTCGACGTCATCTTCATCGACGGAGACCACTCGGTGGAGGGGGCTCGCACAGACCTCGACGATCTACGTGCGCTCGCTACCGCAGAATCGGTCGTGATCATGGACGACATCACCCCGTGGCTCTGGTTCGGCGAAGGCCCCACTAAGGCGTGGCAGGAAGCGGTCGACGAGGGTCGGATTCTGCACACGCAGTACTTTCGCGACGGTGAACCTGTCGAGGCGGTGGAACCTCCCGCCGCTCGCGCCTGGGCCGAGGGCCGCTACCCCTTCTGAACTTCCGCGCGGTGCAAGCAGCGTTCATCCACGACAGTCGGACACGGCCTGCCGAACCAACTCGGCAGCCTCGTCGGAGTTCGATGCGTAGTGGACATTGTCGAAGCGGTGCAGGTAGGCGTCGTAGATGCCGGAGACCTTCTTGTTCGCGTTGTCCATCGCCACGACACGCTTACCCATCATTGCGGCCAGTACGGCAGCGTGCAGTCGATCGGTGAGGACAATGGGCGCAAGGTTCAGAATGCGTTGCGCCACACGAAGGTTGAGCTTGGCTGTTTGCTCGTACGAGCGTAGGAGAGCGGGGTAGAGCAGCCGATTCGTTCTGGGGAAACGTTGCGCAATCAGAGTCGGCAGCATCACCGCCGTCGAGATCGCCAGATCCGTTCCGCGTAGGCCCCAGTCGTAGTGCACGGACGAGGCGTCGATGTTCACCGCCGCGTGGCCGAGGCTTTCCGAATCGGCGCGCAGGAGTTTCACGACGTCCACAGCAGATCCTTCGGTGCTTCGAGCGATGTCGGCACCGAACGCCATGTCCGGACAGTATTCGACGCGGTTGCTCGGGAAATGGGCGAGCGCCAACTCGTACGAACGCTTTTCACGCAGCATCAGGGTCAGATCCGGGTGCTGTGCGTACAGGGCTGCGGTCCGCGTAAGGGCGTCGGTGTCGGCAAAGTCGATGCTCTGGGGGAGGCAGACGATCTTGTTGCGAGGAAACCGCGCAACGATCGTTTCACGGAATTTTTGGTCGATCGGCCACCGGTCACCGAAATTTCCCCCGCCTTGCAGAAACAGGGTCCCGTCACCGATTCGTTCCTCGAGAAGAGCATGGTTGTGAGTGAACGGATCCGACACGTAGTCGACGTGCACGTTCAACCGCTTCAAATACTCGACCTCGCCGGCGTAGATGAGCGAGTCGCCGGCGTTGTAATGATTCGGAAAATCCAAGTGAGCCACACGATCTCCCGGTGCCGCGTGAGTCCGTAGGACGGCGAGAGTCTCCTCGCGTATCGCGTCGATTGTCTTGCGGGTCATCGGACGCTCGGTCGCTGTCGTCGGCCCAGCGTCGTCACTCGAATCCGCAGTGCGCCGTAGTGAATCCCGATGTAGTGAGCCCACAGACCGACGGGCATCGGTCTCAGTAATTTCGGTAGCCACGGATTACGAACTGTCGCAAGATAAAAGATCGACACTGCATGTACGGGGATCCGGACGAACGACGACGGGTGCGGGCAGCCCGCCGCACGGTGCTTCGTCGACAGTTGGTAGGACGTGTGCCCGTAGGCGCGGCCTTGCACGAACGATCGGCGGACAGTGGTTCTGATGCGGTAAGCGACCAACGCATCGGCGGCATGTCCGAGCGTCAATCCCGCTTGCTGAATCCTCCACGAGTAATCGACGTCCTCGGCACCGCCGATGAGGTCCTCGTCGAAGTCTCCGACCTTCTCGAAAACTTCACGCCACATTGCGAAGTTGCTGCCCGGCGCGTACGGCAGGTAGGCAGTGGAAAACAGAGCACCGGGTGGCGGTACATTTCGCCACTCCGCCACGTCCGCCGAATTGAGGGATTCGATTTCCAGTGCGCCGCCCACGGCGTCGAAGCTGTCGAGCGCACGCACCATCGCAGTCAGCCACGTCGGATGAGCGACGTCGTCATGGTCGACGACGGCCACGATGTCACCGCGTGCGGCTTTCACTCCGACGTTTCTGGCGTATGACACTCCACGCTTGGCGGAGGCGTCGACCCTACGCATCGACAGAGGCAGGGACAGTTCTTCGAGGTGTGCGCGCAGGCCATCGCTCGAGCCGTTGTCGCTGATTATGAGCTCGACATCGCCCGTGTAGTCCTGTGCGGCGATGGCCTCGAGCTGCTCGTCCAGATCGGGCAAACCGTTGTACACGGGGAGGACGATGGAAACCAGACTGATCGGCACGGTCTGACCCTACCGCGAATTCGAGCGCCGATCGGTCGCGTGCACCGCTGACCAGGCGCAGGTCGGCTACTTCTTCCCACGAAGTTTCTTCTCCAGCGGTGTCGGGAAGGAGGGGACCACCGGGGTGCCGTCGAGCAGGGTGGTGAGTCGTTCGGCCTCGGCTGCAACTGCTTTCGATGCCGTCGATCCGACGTCCTCGAGCAATTCGGTGACCACCTCGCCGGAACCGGTCACCGCCCAGCCGCCGACGATGCGGCCCCCGGACCAGATGGTCGGGCCGATGTTGCCGAAGGTGTCGAACAACGGGGCCTTGTGTTCGCCGAGATACCAGGTGCGGTGCTTCCACCCCATCGGCGTCGGATCGAGTGCAGGTAGCAGCATGACACTCGTCTCGGACGGCTTGTCGAAGGTAGTGCTGGACAACATGATTCCGTCGCCCTCGGTCAGTTCGACCGTCTCGGTGTCGAGGCCCGAGACCGCACCGCGAGTCTGCGTCTTGTTCCAGCCCGTCCACCACTGCAGGTCGTCGAGGGTTGCGGGTCCGAATACTTCGAGCCATCGTCGTGCCAGGACCGTCCTCGCCTCGGTCTCGTCGAGTTCGGGAATCCCGTCCGGCCACCAGTGATCGATCGGTGCCCATGCGTGCCGTCGGGAAGTCCACGCGCCCCGCGGTTCGACGCGCACCAATTTTCCCTCGGCAGCCATCATCACCAGCACCTCGGAGGTGACGTACCTCTTGACGTCGTACACCTTGTCGGTGGTCGGTAGCAGCGCGGTCTTGAGCCCGGGCACGGCGGCCGAGAGCTCGGCTCCGGTCGCGGTCCCCATCGATCGCAACGCCGATTCGGTCTCGGCTTCGGTTGCGGCGAGCCATGATTCGACGTCGTCGATCACCGGTTCGGTGGGCAAAGTGGAGACCTGCTTGATCAGCCGCGCTCGCATGGTGCGCGATACCCCGAGGCTCGCCGCAGCGTGAATCATCGGAACGTCGTCGTGCGCGACGACGAACATCGTGCGCCGCATCGCCATCAACCGCACCAGGCTCCGGCGTTCGTACATCGCATCGCGAACATCCAAGAGTCCCAGTGTTCGAGCGCGGGCGAGCACCGACAGATACACCGTCGCCGGATCGGTCGCATGCAACGCGAGGAGTGACGACACCACACCTTCGGTGGTCGAGGCACGGGCGAAGTGCTGCGCGACGAGCCGGTGTCGGCGCTGAGCGTCGGTGATCTTCACGCGATCAGTGTGACTGCTCTTGTGGCGCAGGGCCGACGAATCCGGTGAGAAGAGCGTCGGCGATGTCGTTCATCCCGTGTGCGCGGGCGTCGTCTGCCGCACCGACGTAGTCGTATTCGACCAACTCGAACGACACTGTCCAGCTGCCACTGTCGTGGTCGTCGAGTACCGCGTAGCGGGCATGCGGAGACCCGGATTCCATGACGTGAGGGTAGGGGAGATCGTCGTCGTACGCGGGGGTGCCGACGCTTCCGGGATTGACCACGAGTGTGCCGCTGGGGAGAGTCCACTGTCGCTGCAGGTGGGTGTGTCCGCAGACGATGACAGCTTTGTCGGTGAAACCTGCTGCCCGGTCGAGAATTTCGGCATCGGTTGCCTCGCGAGAGCCGTCGGGGTCGACCGAGTGCAGAAAGTACTGCTGATCATCGGTGGGCGTTCCGTGCACTGCGAGGATTCCGTGATCGAGGTCGAGTGAGAACGGCAGCGAGCCCAGCCACTGTCGATGCTCGTCGTCGAGTCGATCATGGGCGTGCCGATCCCAACTACCCATCGAATCGGGATGCTGTTCGAGCAGATAGCGATCGTGATTGCCCGCGATCGTGGGCATGTCCAAGGCCATGAGTCGATCTGCAGTTCGACGCGGATGCAGGCCGCCGGAGAGCAGATCGCCGAGATTGATCACCGAGTCGACGCGATGACGTTCGATGTCTTCGAGGACGGCGTCGAGCGCCGCGATGTTGCCGTGAATATCGGCTATGAGAGCTACTCGCACGACCACAGAATCGCAGCGTGGGCAGTCGACTGCAACACGGCAGCCACTGGGCAACCCTCGCCTAGCATGAGGACGCATGCGACGCTCTCGGTTGGTTTGTGTCTCTATCGCTGCTGCCGTGTTCCTGACCGGGTGTACGGGACCACCCCCTCCAGAGGAGGAGCGTCTCCCTGCGCGAGTGTCGTTCGACGACGGCTATGGCCAAATTTTCGTGATGAACGAAGACGGCACCGGCTTACGTCAGGTCACGCCTACTGTGACCGGTGAAATGTCCGATACGAGGTATGCGAACTACGCCTCGATTTCGCCCGATGGATCGTCCATCGCTTATACCCGAAATGGCCGGTTCATCGAATCTGTGGATTTGGAGTCCGGAAATTCACGGACTCTGTACGAGGGGGGATATCAGCCCACCTTCTCGCCGGACGGATCGACAATCGCATTCACTAGCCTCGACGGGATCAGCGCGATGAATGCGGACGGTAGCGACGTACGGCTGTTGGCTCGCGAGGAGAGTGCGTTCGGCGCAGCTTTCACACCCGATGCGACCCGCGTCGTCTTCAATATCGGCGGATACATTGTCGCTGTACCTGCTACGGGCGGTGAGACGACTGTGGTTCTGAGAGATCAGTTCTGGAACGCCGACCCTACATTTTCCCCGGACGGTTCAACAATGGTCTTTTCCAGCAATCGGGGTGGAAACAACGGGTCTGAGCTGTATTCGATGCCTGCGGCCGGTGGACCGATCACGGCTTTGACCGACACGTATGCGGTGCACCCTCAGTTCAACGCGGACGGTTCCCGGATTATCTACAACAGGGCGACGACGCGTACCGGCGAACTGGTTACCGACATCGTCAGTTACGAGCGGTCCGAACTTGCAACGATGAACGTTGACGGCTCCGATCAGATTCGGCTGACTCCGCAATCGATCACAGCGCAGGACGCGAGCTTTGGCGGAGGAAGGCCCTGACGGCATGTTGCTTGCGCGACGCGGACCGGCACTAGGGCTGTTGTCGGCTTTCCGTTTGGGACACTGTTCTCGTGAACGATGCGGACCTCGAACAGCGGAGATGAAACACTCCTGCCCGACTTCAGCGCCGCGGAGGTCGAGCGGCTCCTGAATGCAACCGGTCCATGGTCCGTGACTAGCCAATGGGAGCGGCTGTCACGGTTTCTGACAGCGAATCTGAAGGTCGAGAATTTCGGTGTCTCCGACAAAGCGATCACAGAAGCCGAGCTCGCGATGTGCCCGTTGACCGAAGAAGTACGGGAACTCTACCGATGTGTCGAACGAGTTGATGACCGCCGGGGCATGCTGCTCTTTCCTCCCAGTTTCGAGCTGTTGCCCGTTTCGCAGGCCACCGATCTGGCGGTCGATAAGCGCGATGCTCGAAGACTTGACCCTCTCGCTCGGTGGCCGACGTTGGTGTATCGACCAGAATGAAAAGTATGGCGCAATACTGGAGCGAGTATCCGTTGTCCGAGGTAGACGAACGGGTGCCTAGCGAGCTACCCGCGGGGCGCTACGTCAGCGTCATATCGAACGGTCACGGCGCGTTGACCGCGTGGGTTGCTGGACCGGGCCGGTGCTACCGCACGCCCTATCCAGCATCCGCTCATCCGCCAGTGCGGGTCACTCGCGGTGACCCGAGCAAAGAACCCGAGGAAGTCTGGTTCGAGCCCTTCACCGAGTCGGACCTTCGGATGGTGAACGACGACGTCAACTCCTACCTCGCAGACGCCGGCGTTCGCCTGCAGCCACAGGGATACAAATGGCACGTGCTGGTGCCTGAGAACATCCGCGACGGTCGTGAGTTGGACAACGCGATGCGAGAGAAGAACCAGTGGATCGAGCCAGCAGAGGTCCTGAAGGCAATACAACGGTTGTACGAATCAGTGGTGGGCCAAGCGCCGCCGCCATCGTGACAGCGCCGGCTGTGTCTGCATCGGTTGGTCTTGTGCTGGTCAACGGCCTACCGAGTCTGCTGGTGACCGTGCTGCACAACGGCAATCTGCGATCACAACCACAGGGCTGAAACCGTTACGACGCGAATACCTTGCCCGGGTTCAGGATTCCGTGGGGATCGAGCGCCTTTTTCACCGCGCGGTGCAGGTCCAACACCACCGGATCGAGTTCTTGCACCAGACCGTCCATCTTGAGCAGTCCGACTCCATGCTCGCCGGTGACGGTGCCACCGAGTTCCAATGCCGCGTCGATGATTTCGGCGAAGGCGGCCTGAGCCCGCTCCCGAGCCGGGAGGTCGTCGTGCGGCGTGATGAGCAATGGGTGCAGGTTTCCGTCGCCTGCGTGGGCGATGTTGGCGATCGTCGTCTCGTAGCGCAGGCCGATCTGCTCGATACGCGAGAGCATCTCGGGCACATGCTTCTTCGGCACGCACACGTCCTCGGTCAACACCGGACCCAGGCGTTCCATCGCCGGATACGCCAACCGTCGGGCAGCGAACAGCGCGTCGGCCTCCTCCTGATCCGTCGAGACCGCGGACCACGTGGCCCCGGCCTCCTCGAAGCACGAGAGCATCTTCTCGGCTTCCTGGTCTCCGATGAGTCCGGGATCGTCGATCCGTCCGAGCAACACCACATTCGCCTCCACCGACAGCCCCATGTTCTTCCAGGCGTCGACGGCGATAAGGCACTGCTTGTCGATCAGCTCCAGCGCGGACGGCGTCAATCCGGCGGCGGCCACCGCTGCGACGGCACGCCCGGCGTCGACGATCGAATCGAAGTAGCCGGCGACGGTCCGCTGCGGATCCTGGAGCGGACGGAGCTTGAGCGTCACCTCCGTGATGATGCCGAGCGTGCCTTCCGATCCGACCATCAGGCCCGCAAGATCGTATCCGGCAACACCTTTGGCGGTCTTACGTCCGAGCCTCACCAGCTCTCCGGTTCCGGTGACCACCTGCATGCCCATGACGTAATCGCGGGTGACGCCGTACTTCACGCAGCACAATCCGCCGGCATTGGTGGCGACGTTGCCGCCGATGGTCGACCACGGCGCGCTGGCCGGATCCGGGGGATACCAGAGACCCTGTTCGGCGACCGCTGCCCGCAAGTGGTCGTTGACCACCCCCGGTTCGACGACGGCGTAGCGCTCGAGCGGGTCGATCTCCTTGATCGCGTCCATGCCGTCGAGGGCGAGCACGACGCATCCCTCGGTGGCATTCGCACCACCGGACAGTCCGGTGCCCGCCCCGCGAGTGACAATGGGCGCGCCGTGAGCGAGGCATGCGCGAACGACGGCCTGCACTTCCTCAGCGGTGCGGGGCCGAACGACCGCGATCGGGACCGAATACGGTGCCCACTCTGCCTCGTCGTGCTGGTACGACGCGATGACGTCGGGATCGACAACGCTCCGATCCGTGGGGAGCGAGTTCGACAACCGATCGACGAGCGACATGTCTCGACTGTAGCTATGCGATGTCCGATAGCGTCGGGTCATGGCAGTCGACTTCTCGTGGTCTCAGTTTCTGTGGATTGTCTTCGTTTTCGTCGGTGTTCCGTCGACGTTCTGGGCTCTTGTTCTGTGGGCCATCTTCTCGAAGCGCCGAGAGACTGCGGGGACCGGCCCGCTTGGCTTGTGGGCCACCGGATCGACTGCTGCCGCATCGGGTTTCGTAGCGTGTGCGGGCTGGTTGAGCTGGTCTGCCGATCAACGGGGCGAGTTCCGCGGACCGGGTCTCCCAGCTCCCAACGCGTTCCCGTCATGGCAGGTGGCGGCGTGCGGTGCGACGGTGGTGTTGCTGTGCCTGCTGGCCGCGCACCTGTCACGATGGCCGAAGACCGGCGGACACGTTGCTGCGTTGGGCCTGACGGCGGGCTTCTCGACGGCGTTCTGCATCGAAGCGAGCACCGATGTCACCGGGCAGTCGGGCGTGGGTGTCATTCTGTGCATGCTCGGCTGGGGATTCAGCTTGACCCTGCTGATCCTCATTCGAAACGCGGTCGTTGGGCGGAAACAGCCTGCACGCGAGCCGTGAACGACGTCAGATCTCGATACCCGTTGCCTCGACCACGCTGGCCCACAGGGCATCTCGCACGCGAGGTGAATCACCCCGCCACGACGGGTAGTGCGTCGGACGCGGGGCTCGGTCGTGCCAGAACGTGCCGGTACTGGTCAACGCCTGGTCGGATGCGACGAGCCAGACGATGGTGTCGGCCCCGTTGTCGGCACTGCGCAGAATCGGCTTCATCACCGAACCGAACAGTGGCATCGATCCGGTGACGCCGGGTGTCGCCGCCCAGCCGGGATGCATGCTGTGCACCACCGGATCGTCTTCGAGTGAGAACCGCTCGGCCAGTTGCTCGGTTACCACCACCTGCATGCGCTTGGTCCTGGCGTACGCCGTCATACCGGAGTATTTGCCGTTCTCGTACTCGAAGTCGGCGGACTGCAGCGGCACCGGGTACATGCCGCCGCTGGAGACGAACACGACCCGCGATCCGGCGTCGAACAGCTCGCGCAGTCCCACCGTCAGCGCGACCGGTCCCAGAACGTGGGTGGCGAAAGCAGATTCGTGACCTTGCGCGGACAGGTGCCGCCCGTCCGGCATGACCCCGGCGCAGTGCACGAGCGCGTGCACCGCGGTGAGTTCCGACGCCAATGCCGCGATCAATTCGGCAACGGAATCGAGATTGCTGATATCGCACTCGCGCACCACGAGCGAGGCGTCGGGCACCTCGGCTCGGATGGCGGCGGCCGCGGACTCCAGCCGATCGGCCGACCTGCCGACCAGGTGCACCCGTGCCCCCAACCTGGCCAGTTCCTTCGCCGTAGCTGCGCCCAAGCCGGACGACGCGCCGGTCACCACCATGTCTATGGGGGAGGGGAACGGCGTCGGATCCGCGGCCCAGAATCGGCGACGCACCGTGGCACCGATGCGGGAGTATCCGGGAACGACTGCTCTGTCGAGGATCGTGTCCAGCGTGCGGGTCAGCAATGACATGGGCCTCTGATACCCCGCGGTAACCGGATGTATGCGCGGCCGCACGCTGGGGTCGATGCCAGAATGTGTCCATGGTTCACCCCGCCGTCTCCGACGACACCCGAGGCATCCTCGCCGAACTTCCCGCCCACCGACGCGAGACGTTCGAGTTGCGTCTCGAGCAGTGGTTTCCCGATCTGCACGACGCGGTCACCGCCGTATACCCCGATCCCGATGCCGTGGCGGCCACCCTCGTGGAGATCGCTGCGCGCGCCTATGCCGCCCGCCCGGAGGATCTGCACCGGCTCGATCAACGCCGTTTGCTCGAACCGGACTGGTTTCAGCAGCCGGACATGTTCGGTTACGCCTGTTACGTCGACCGGTACGGCCGAACCCTGCGCGGGGTGGGGGAGCGGCTCGACCATCTGACCGATCTGGGTGTCACCTACCTGCACCTGATGCCGCTGCTGCAACCGCGGCCCGGCGACAACGACGGCGGCTACGCGGTGATGGACTACCGAGCGGTGCGCGAGGATCTCGGTACCAACGAAGACTTACGGGCACTCGCGGAGACGCTACGCGGCCGCGGCATCAGTCTAGTGGTCGATCTGGTGCTCAATCACGTTGCTCGCGAACACGAATGGGCAGAGAAGGCGCGCGCAGGCGATCCGAAGTATCGAGACTACTTCCTGATCTATCCCGATCGCACCACCCCGGACTCGTACGAGCGCACTCTCCCCGAGGTGTTTCCCGATTTCGCGCCCGGCAGCTTCACCTTCGACGACACCCTCGGCGAGTGGGTGTGGACGACGTTCAACGAATGGCAGTGGGATCTGAACTGGGCCAATCCCGCTGTGCTGCAGGAGTTCGCGAGTATCGTGCTGCACCTGGCAAACCTCGGGGTGGAAGTGCTGCGCCTCGATGCGATCGCATTCCTGTGGAAGCGGCTGGGAACCAACTGCCAGAACCAGCCCGAGGTGCACGCGGTCACCCAGGCCTTGCGCGCTACTGCTCGACTCGCTGCTCCGGCCACGTTGTTCAAGGCCGAGGCGATCGTCGGACCCCGGGATCTGTTGCCGTACCTGGGTCAGGGGCGGCACACCGGACGAGTCTCGGACATCGCCTACCACAACTCGCTGATGGTGCAGGTGTGGTCGATGTTGGCAACGGGCAGTACAGCATTGGCGCGACACGCGTTGGCGTCGTTGCCCCCGACGCCGCCGAGTGGCACCTGGGTGACCTACGTTCGCTGCCACGACGACATCGGCTGGGCCATCGACGACGGCGACGCGGCGTCTCTCGGACTCTCGGGCGCAGGGCATCGCCATTTCCTGGCCGACTGGTACTCCGGGGAATTCGACGGCTCCTGGGCCGAAGGCCTTGTATTCCAGTACAATCCGGACACCGGCGACCGCCGGATCAGCGGAACCGCAGCAGCGCTGACCGGTCTGGGCCCGTCCCGCCCGGATCCCGACGGCGCGTTCGGACGAATCTTCCTGGCGCACGCCGTCATTGCCGGATGGGGCGGAATTCCTGTCGTCTGGAGCGGCGACGAGCTCGGGTCCCCGGGCGATCCGAACTGGGCCGAGGAACCAGCTCATGCCGAGGACAACCGGTGGGTGCACCGACCCCGCGTGACCGACGCCGATCGCGCCGGCCGATTCCAGCAGGGGAGCGACGCGCAACGAGTGTTCGACGGGATCGCGCGGATCGCGAAGGTTCGCGCCGGACTACCGATGTTGCACGCCGAGGCACCGGTGGACGTACAGAGTGAGTCGGACGACGGTCTGCTCGTGGTGCGCAGACGGCATCCCAGCGGCACCCTCGTCGCCCTCTACAACGTCACCGCCGAACACCGGCCGTTCCCGCACGCGCAGCTGATCGAACTCGGAATTCCGGCCCCGGTCGAGGTTCTCTCGCAGCACGATCTGCAGGTCGACGACGCCGGTTCGGTGTGGTTGCCGCCGTATGCGGCGTGGTGGATCGTCGACAGCCCGCTGCGTTAGGAGAGGCGGAGCCGTGACCGGGCTGTTACCCTCCCCGAGACGGTCGGATGGATACGAACAAGGGGACAATGTTCATGCTGCATGGTCGGATACGAAGTCTGGTGCTCGCTGTAGTGGCGGTGTTGGTCGCCACGATGGCAACGGTGCTGATGGGGACCGGTGTGGCGAAGGCCGACTCCGAGCTCGTCTACGTCTACTCGCCGTCGATGGACAAGAACATTCCGGTCAAGGTGCTCAAAGCTGCGGGTGGGGGCCCGGCACCCACCCTGTATCTGCTCGACGGCCTGCGCGCGCCCGAGAACGACAACGGCTGGCTCATCGAGACCGACGTCGAGAGCTTCTTCGCCGACAAGCACGTCAACGTGGCCATCCCGTTCGGCGGCGGCGGCACCTTCTACTCCGACTGGCAGCGTGACGACCCCAAGCTCGGACGCGTGAAGTGGGAAACCTTCCTCACCCAGGAGCTGCCTCCGTTCATGGCCGATCGCTTCGGCAGCGACAACGTCAACAACGCGGTGGCCGGACTGTCGATGAGCGGAACCTCGGCGCTCAACCTGGCCGCCCATCACCCCGACTTCTACAAGGCCGTCGCCTCGTTCAGCGGCTACCCGACCGCCAGCAGCCCCGGATTCGCGCAGGGCATTGCCGTCGCCGTCGGCGAGATGGGCGGCAACGCTCGCAACATGTGGGGTACCTGGCCGTCTGCGGACTGGATCCGCAACGATCCGTCCCTCAACGTCGGTGCGCTGCGCAACACGGCAGTCTTCGTCTCCTCGGGAAGTGGCTCACCGGCCACGGACCCTGTGTTCAACCCGGCCAGCAGCAGCTTCGACCCGGTCAGGTTCGCGCAGATGGTGCCGCTCGAAACAGCCGCAGGCATGAGCAGCCGGGCATTCGTCCCGCTGCTGCAGGCTGTCGGTGGTCGACCCAACGTCAAGATCACCGGTACCGGTGTGCACTGGTGGAACCACTGGGAGCAGCACCTGCACGACGCATGGTTCGAGACAATCGCCCCTGCCGTCGGAGGCTGACAGCTACTCTTTCCGCCATGACGCCACCGCGGATCACCGTCGACTACACGGTGCTCGATTGCCCGGATCCAGCAGCGCTTGCCCGCTTCTACAGCACAATTCTCGGCTGGGAGCATGCCGGCGACGACGGGGACTGGGTGGTGGTGCACGGCCCGGGCGAACTGCGGCTCGCCTTCCAGAAGGCGCCGGACTTCACCCCCATCGACTGGCCGAGCGAGGGCATCAAGATTCACCTCGATCTGGTGGTGGACGACATGGAACAGGCCAGGGACTTCGTCGTCGACGCCGGGGCCGAACTCATCGACCACGCGCAGCCCTCGTTCTGGGTGTACCGCGATCCCGCGGGGCACATCTTCTGCCTGTGCAAAAGAAAATGAAGGAACCGTCATGGTCAGCGAAACCCACCCGGTACTCGTCGAGCGATCGGCCCTCGTCCGGGCGGACGCCGCCACCGTGCACGCTCTGATCGACAACTTTCACCATTGGAAGCAATGGTCGCCCTACGAGGGACTCGACCCTGGTTTGCAGCGCACCTACACCGGTCCCGACGCCGGAGTGGGGGCGTCGTACTCGTGGTCGGGTAACCGCAAGGCCGGCGCGGGGACGATGACCATCACCGAGTCGATTCCCGAAGAACTGATCGTGCTCGACCTCGCGTTCACCAAGCCGTTCAAGAATCGGAACGTCACGGCGTTCCTGCTCGAGCCCGTCGCCGACGGGACCCGGGTGACCTGGCGTATGTCGGGAAAACAGAACAAGCTCTTCGCTCTGATCGGAAAAGTGTTCTCGATGGACAAGCTCGTCGGACCGGATTTCGAGAAGGGGCTCAGGCAGCTCGCCGTTGTGGCCCAGAAGGGCTGAGTCGGTTCTCCCGTAGATCCGCCTGCTCGCCGAGCCAGCGGGCGAGAACCTGGCAGCCGGTGAGGCCGTCTGCATAATCCTCGCGCGCATACGCGATGTGTCGGCCACCGCCGGGGTTCGACCACTCGAATCGACGCCAGCGCATCGACTGCGGCAGATACCCGCCCAATTCTGCGGCCGCGGTGCGGAGGCGTCGAACATCCTTCGCCCACTGCGAGGGTCGAAGGCGCGTCCGGGTCGCGTTTTGGAAGCTGTTGCTGCGCAGTAGTTTCAGTAGTTCACGCAGCCAGATTTTCGGGGTGCGAAACGACATCCATCGGGTCAGGTCGGCAACGTCGCGGATGAGACTGTCGTCGCTTGCGTTGCAGATCATGTCCGAGGCGAGGCCGATCCACCGGACCGGAATCGACTCGGGCAGAGCCGGACCCGCACCGGCGACGCCACGTCCGGTGCAGCCGTCGACGGCACCCACCGGCTGCTGAGGATCCGACACCAGACCAGCGGCAACGATGCGGCTGCCGTCGATCGTCCCGTCGTGGACGAGACCGAGGACCTCGCGCACCACCGTCGCTCCCTGGGAGTATCCGATCAGCGCAATCGGCCCGGCAGTGCTCTCGAGTGTGCGGCGTAGACGCCGGACACCGATGTCTGCGCTGTGCCGAAAGCAGAGTCCACCGAGCGCGACCGGACCGTACGACGCCGGATAGCCGACCCAGCGGCCGACGAAGCGGTCGTCGAGCTCGCGGGTGACGCAGGCCAGCAGGCCCGTCACTCGCGTCCGGTGGTCGGACGGATGTGATTCACCGGTACCTCCGACGGCGAGTACGGTGACCGTTTCGTGGCTCATGGCTGTCAGTCTGGTCGGGGAACCTGAGCCCGACGCCCGACAAATGCTGAGAACTGTCTGGCAGTTCGGTCCCGGTCAGGTCAGAGCAGTGCGGACCTTGTCGAGGGCGTCGCGAAGGAGTGCCTCGTACAGATCCGGGTCGGGTACGGCTGCGCTGTTCGACGTGATTCCGATGGTGACGGTATCGCCGATGCCGTGGACTCCGTGGGTCAGGCTCATGGCGGGGGACAGGGCCGGAAAACCTGCGGTGAATCGGACGCGGCCGCCGCCGAGCGTCAGGTCTGCAGCACCGCGCGAAACACTGGACACGACGGTGTTCCCGGTGACCATCGGAGGGGCTGCGGTCGGATCGAACTGTGCGACGCCCCATTCGGCCAGAAACGCGGGCACGTGTGCTTCGACGTCGTCCTGTGATGCGCGGGCTGCCTGCGACAGCGGATGATTCGCGCGAGCTCGGCGCGCAGCCAGATCGGCGGCGACGAGCTGACTGCGAGTACGGATGTCCGGTTCGGCGGGAAACAGTCCGACGCCGACGTTGCCGAAATTGTTTCGCGCGGCGGCTCGCTCATCCCTGGCGACGGTGACCTCGGCGGCCAGATCCGGACCGTCGCCGAGAAGCCGTTGCAGTGCAACGGATACTGCAGTCAGCACGAACGTGGTGACGGTGGTCCCGCCGGACTGCAGCTCGGTTTTCGGAAGCACGATGGTCCGCACCGACGTCCGGCCGGTGGGCGGCACGTCGAGGGCGGTCGGAGCGCGCGAATGTGCGGGCGGGGGAATGTCGCCCGAATCGGTACCTCGCCCGAGGCTCAGCGCGTCGCGTCGGGCGCGGACACCGCCGCGAACCATCTGCGCCAGTCGAAGCGGAAGAGTTGCGGCGGCAACGATTGTGGATGCCGACTCGAACACCGCGCGAGGCTCTGCTCGGACGCAGGCAGGCGGGAGCGGATGCGTGCCGAACAGCTCTCGAGCAGTGCGAGCGGCCAGTGTTCCGTCGGCCGCCGCGTGCGAAAGCTGCAGCACAGCAACGAGGGCCGTGCCGCCGGGAGCGTCGACGATGTTCGGATACAGGTGCAGGTGCCACACGGACACTCGGGGGTCGACCTGACGTGCGAACGATGCGGCGATCGCATCGAGGCACTCCGACCACGTGCTCGTTTTTCGGTGCACGGAGATCGCGTCGGAGCGCGGGCCCGCCTCGGTCCAACGGGGATAGTCGAGGCCGCACGCGACGTCGCTGATGCGTCGACTCAGGACCTCGATGCGGCTGCTGCGCTCGTGCAATCGGGCCACCTCGGAATCGAGGTCTCCCGATTCGCTGGCGAAGCAGTACAGCAGAAACTGGTCACTCGGAATCTTCGATGCCATCCAGTACGCACGCGCGTCGGTCGGATGCAGGCGGGTCGATCCGGGGCGGCTGTGGGCGGCTCGAACGCGGGGCACTCGTCGAGCCTATGCGTCCCTGCGTGAACCGGAAATCCACAGACTGGCCGGTCCCATTCTGTGAACTGTCACCAGGATGGGCCGAGGACTTCTTCGATTGCCTGGAGGTCTACCGGCATCATGGGCGCTAGCCTGATCCAATGCATCGACCAGCACTGTGGCCGCGACGCCGCGGCGGCACCCAACGGCGGGTGTCGTGACGCCCAGAGTTGCCTCGGGTTATCGGGCTGGACTGCGTTCCTCGACCAATGCCGCCGCATCGGCCGACTTCGTCACCGACATCTCCTACACCGAGTACGGCTCCGCCGCCTGCACCCTCGGGGTCGCGGCGGACAACACCGTGTTCGTCGCGCCCGCGTTCACCGTAGACGGCATCGGGGTACTGCGCTCGTCCGATTTCGGAAAGTCATGGCGCGCATCGGTTCCCGAGGGCGTGCAACAGAGTCGGAATCGTCCGTATCTGTATTTCGACGACGTCGACGAGCGTCTGTTTCTCCACGCCGGACGATTCGACGCGGTACCGCCCCATCAGTTGCGAACGGGCTTCACCCTGGGAGTCAGTGACGATCGGGGCGAAACCTGGCGCACGCGCACAGTGGCATCGAAAGCCAGGATGGATGCCAAAGTCTTTGCCGGTCCGAGCAATTCACGGACCGGAAGGGTTACGTACCTGTCCGCGCCCACGCCGTTCGCAGTACGTGTGAGGCCACTGATCAACGTCACCCGTCAGGTCATCTGGCGGTCCTTCGACGGCGGGGTGAAGTGGGAGGTAGCCGGTGGTTTCGACATCGATTCGAAGAACATCCCCGGATTGCCGAGTCGGGAGTACGTCGCGTTCGGTAAGGGTGTCGTCGGTCCGGACGGCACCGTCTACATCGGTGGCCGCTACGGTCGACGGTTCGCTGTGGCGGTCAGTCGCGACGAGGGCCTGACGTGGGACGTACGGATGGTCCCGGGATCGGCGCTGGCGAAGTACCACAACGCAGTGCATTTTCTGCTGCTCGGTTCGCGCTATCTGCTGCCGGAGTCGATGGCCGTCGACGACGACGGAAACGTGTACGCGGTGTGGCCGGACCGCGACGGATTGCTGCATGCTGCCTGGTCCTCGGACGGCGCGGTGAATTGGTCGAGGCCGGTGGTGGTGTCGGCACCGGGAGTGCGCGACGCCCGCTTCGGCGCGATCACCGCCACCGGGTCCGGGCGGGTGGGCATCGCATACTACGGACGCGAGAAGGGGCGTGCCTTCCACGGCTTCATCGCGCAGTGCCGCGACTTCCGTACCAGCAGCCCGGTGTTCGTCGGCGGTAAGTACAACGAACCCGATGCACCGCTGTTTCCCTACGGATTCTGCAGTGGCGTTGCGGGTTTCGGTTTGGGCCGTTCACTCAACGAGATAGTCCGCGTGCATTTCGCCCCCAACGGTGACCTCGTGACCGGGGCCGCGATGCAGATGCGGGGACGAAACAGGCAACGCCCCTGGGCGGCGCGCTCGCAACACACCGAGATGCAGGCGGTCCTGGGACGGCTGGGTCGAATCGTCAGGGCATAGACGAAGGGCCCTGCAGCAGAGCGCTGCAGGGCCCTTCGTGGTCTTGCTTACCTACTAGGCGACGTTGATCATGCCGACTGTGGGGAAGAAGAAGCAGCTCTTGTCCGAACCGTCAAGGGCCTTGTGGTTCACCGTGCCGAACACCGCGGCCAGAACGGTTCCCGATCCGGTTTCGACGGGTACGGCGCGGGCACCGGCGGCAGGCAGCGAGTCGATCGCTCCGATGACGAACGGCCGAACGATGTCCTTCGCGGCGTCGGGCACACCGGAATTGGTGAGGATCGAATCGGCGAGAGTGGTTGCCAGGCCGCCGAAGTCGGCGAATCCGCCCTGCAGGGTGTTGACGTTGAACCAGGCGACCTGCATCCCGGTCTTGTTCTCGGAATCGTTCACGATTCCGGCCGGGACGAACGCGAACATCGTCTCGCCCTTGTCGACTGCATTGAGCTCGGGAATCTGGATGGACGGCAGGAACGGCAACGTGGGGATGGCGGGCGCGGTCAGCTGCGGCCACGGTCCTGCCGCTCCGCCTGCGACACCGGGAACGATGCCGAGGGGCGAGCTCGCCGTTGCGGAGCAGTTGATGGCTGCGGTGGGGTAGAAGAACGGCGTGATGCCGAAGTCGGTGAGGGCTTTGTTGGCTGCGTTCAGTGCGGCGAAGGGATCGACGTTCGCATCCTCGGCGACCGGGGTGCGTGAGTCGGCGATCGCGGTCGCGGCGTCGAGCGAGGCACCACCCTGTCCCTGCAGTGCGGCGATCGCCTGCGCCAGCGGATCGGCCGGTGCCGGATCCGCTGCGGCAGTGGCGGGAACAGCGAGCAATGCCGCGCAGGAGAGCGCGAGCGCGCCCGCCAGACGGCTGAGGCGACGAGACATGTGTGACTCCTGTGACTGATGTGGCTTATGTTGCGGTTGCGCTGATATCACCACACATCATCTCGACGTCACAAGCTCAGAAAGATTCCGTTGTTCAATCGAGACGGTCCCAACGAGCCGGGGTGTGACTGCCGTCACCCCACGTCGATGCCGAAGTCGCGCACGATTCCCTCCAGCCCCGAGGCGTAGCCCTGGCCGATGGCGCGAAATTTCCATTCGGCCCCGCGTCGGTACAGCTCGCCGAACACCATCGCGGTTTCGGTTGAGGCGTCTTCGCTGAGGTCGAAACGGGCGAGTTCGCGCCCATCGGACTTGTCGACCACGCGAATGAAGGCGTTGACGACCTGACCGAAGTTCTGGCCCAGGGCGTCGGCGTTGTGAATGGACACGGGGAAGACGATGGAGTCCACTTCCGGGGTCAGGGCAGCCAGGTCGACATCGATGCTCTCGTCGTCACCTTCGCCCTCGCCGGTCCGGTTGTCGCCGGTGTGCTCGATGGCACCGTCGGGGGAGCGCAGGTTGTTGTAGAAGACGAAGTAGCTGTCGCTCAGTGCCTTCTTCGTGGTGCGAAGTCCGATGGCGCTGGCGTCGAGATCGAAGTCACCGCCGGTGGTGGCGCGGACATCCCAGCCGAGTCCCACGCTCACAGCCGTCAGATTAGGTGCTTCTTTGGTCAGCGAGACATTTCCACCCTTGGCAAGCGTTACGCCCATGTCCATCCACTCCTCAGCGCGTTCGTCCGTGCGTCGTCCCCTCCACCATATTCATGTTCGTTATCTGGGTGCGCGAGGTGCTCGTGTGAAGCTGGAGGGGAACGGGGTGGGTGTGAGCAGTGGGGCTGGCGGTACCGATGGGATTGTGGTGGGATACGACAAACGATGGAAGATAGCAGTGGTTGTGCGATTTCTCGGGTAGGCGCGCCGCCGCGATCGAACGACGATGGAGATTTTTGTGCAGGTTTCGCGACGTGAACTGTTCAAGTACGCCGCCGCGGGGTCCGCGGCCGCCGTCGGATTGGTTGCGTTGGGCTCTGCGACCGCGCACGCCGACGCTGGGCTCGGCACACTCGTCGACTATTCGGGTGGGGTGCCATCGGCATCCGCGATCAAGAATGCCGGTCACCTCGGAGCTGTCCGCTACGTTTCCGATCGGCGACCGGATGCGAACTGGATGATCGGGAAGCCGATGCGCAAGTCCGAGGCCGATGCCTTGACATCCGCAGGCCTGGAAGTGGTCTCGAACTATCAATTCGGCAAGGGGACCACGTCCGACTGGCGTGGCGGGTACGCAGCGGGCGTGAAGCACGCAGAGCGAGGCCTCGAGCTCCACCTCGCCGCCGGAGGTCCGGCAGACCGCCCGATCTACGCGTCGATCGACGACAACCCCACCGCAGTGGAGTTCGCAACCCTGATCGCGCCGTACATCCTGGGCTGGCAATCGGTGATCGGAGCCGAGAACACGGGAATCTACGCCAATTCACCGACCATCGAATTGGCCTCGGTCGCCGCCCTCGGCCGGTGGTATTGGCAGCACAATTGGGGAACGCCGAAGGGCTTCGTTCATCCCGACGCGCACATTCATCAGATCCGAATCGACAAGGATTTCGTAGGCGGAGTCAAAGTCGACATCAACAATATTCTGAAGGCCGATTACGGGCAGTGGTCGAAATCTGCCGCTGACATTCTCTGAAATACCAACGATGTAATTCATCCGACAATCTCCGAATGCAGCACGGCATTCGGAGAACCCGTGCACATTCTTTCCGAATTCACCCCACAAACAGTTCGCCCCCGGCTTCTCACGGAAGCCGGGGGCGAACTGCGTCAGTAGTGCAGATACGAGCTACGGGACGTAGACCGTACCGATGGTGGGCAGGAAGGTGCAGCTGCGCGGTGCTGCCGCCGGGTCTTCCTTCGACTGCGTGGTGATCGAACCGGAGACGACCGAGAGAACGCGTCCGGGTCCGGTGTCGGCGATCGCGGACAGCGTCGCCGGACCGTCGGTGTTGATCATGGATGCGCCGGTGAGATCCTGGGTGCCCGAGCGACGGTTGTCGATGTTGAGCCAGGTCACCGTCAGGGGAGCTGCCTGCTCGGCGGCGATCGGGGCGGTGCCGAGAGCAGTGAAGACGAAGCCGGCCTGGCCTGCGCCGGGTCCGGGAGGCGGCAGGGTGGCTGGGCCGGGTACGGCCAAGGCGGTTCCGACGGAATCGGCGGTGTCGGAGATGCATCCCACGCCGAGCGTCGGGTACAGGAACTGGGCGATGACGGGTCCGTCGGACGGCAGTTCCGGTCCGCCGCCGCCGGAGCCGTCCAGGAACGTGATGACCCGTTCGAGCAGGGACTTGACCTGGTCCGGCAGCTGCGCCGTCTCGAGCAGCGCGCGGGCCTGACCGAGCAGGTCGGCGGCCGGGGCGGCTCCCACGTCGGCAGGTCCGGCTGCGGCACCGACGATGGCCGGTGCGAACGAGGCGAGTGCCTCCACCTCGGCCAGGTTGGGCATCGGCTCACCGGGGGCGGGAAGGAACTGAGCGATCAGAGCAGCGGGATCGGCCGGTGCTGCGGGCAGATCTGCCGGTGCCATCGGCACCAACGGCTGTGCGGATGCGCTGGTCGGCACGACTAGTGCGGCGGCTGCGGCTACGGCGAAAGCTGTAACTACGCGACGCGTTCCGCGGGTACGAAGCACGGTGATATTCCCCATTCTGATCATGACGCGGGCCCACGGCGACAGCCGGTGCTCGAGGGGTCACTCTATGTAGCGCAATCCCCGATGTACAGCTGTTGTCGATCGAGCCCTCCCCCGTCGCATCTATGCCAGGGCAGTCTATTGGTCACACGCTGCGAATTCTCCGCAGACGCACACGATAACCTGTTACTGAAGTTGTCAGTGTGAAAGGTGATGCAAATGTTACTCGGGTGCATCGGTGGTTGGGGCGCGTGAGCTGAGCCCTATAAGCTCGACGATCGATACACGGCATCGATACCGAACGGAACCGCACGCACAGTGAACCGACTTGTTCGGCTGGCCCCCGTTCTGCTCGCGGTCTCGGTGATCAGCCGATTCGTCTGGGCCTTCGCGACGCCCAACGGAATGAACCTCGTGGACCTCCACGTCTACGTCGACGGCTCCGCGACACTTCTCGGCGGCAATCTGTACGACTACACGTACTCGGTGCAGACCCCGGACTTCCCGCTCCCGTTCACGTACCCGCCTTTCGCCGCGCTCGTGTTCTTTCCGCTGCACTATCTGCCGTTCACGCTGGTCGGAGTGCTCTGGCAGGCCGCGACCATGATCGCGCTGTTCGCCGTGGTGAAGCTGACGCTGTCGATGGTTCTCGGCGACGAGCGTGCCGCCGAGCCGCGCTGGGTGCGGATCGCGATGCTGTGGACCGCGCTGGGTCTGTGGTTCGAACCCGTTCGAACGACCCTGGACTACGGCCAGGTCAACGTGTTCCTGGTGCTGCTGGCGATTGTCGCGGTACGCAGCAGCAGGTGGTGGGTGGCAGGCGGGCTGGTCGGGTTCGCTGCCGGAATCAAGCTGACCCCGGCCATCACCGGCCTGTACTTTCTGGCCACTCGGCGGTGGAAGGCAGCGGCGTTCTCGGCAGTGGCCTTCGCTCTCACCGTCGCGGTCAGCTACGCGGCGCTCGGACACCAGGCGGCCACCTACTTCACCACGCTGCTCGGCGATGCCGACCGAATCGGCCCCGTCGGCTCGGTCTGGAATCAGTCCCTGCGTGGCGCGCTCAGCCGGATCGCGGGGGAGGACGTCGGGCAGGGGCCGGTGTGGATCGCCGCCGCCGTAGTCGCGACAGGACTTGCGATCGCGGCATGGCGGGCGATCGGACGCGAGGACCACCTGGGCACGGTGGTGATCGTGCAGCTCCTCGGTCTGCTGATCTCGCCCATCTCGTGGTCGCATCACTGGATCTGGGTGATCCCGATGGTGATCTGGCTGGTGCACGGGCCGCTACGCGACGTCGCCGGGTCGAAGATCGTCGCGGGCTACTGGTTGGTGACGGTCACCGTGGGGGTGCCGTGGCTGCTCAGTTTCTTCCAGGAATCGATCTGGACCATTCCCCGTCCCGGCCTCGAGGCGTGGGCCGGTGCCGTGGATGTCGTCGGAGCGGCCCTGTTCCTCGGCTGGGTCGTCTACGCGGGACGCATCAAGTCGCAATCAGGGCATCGATCCGACGCGCCAGATCCACATCCTTCTGTGTGAGCCCGCCGGCGGAGTGGGTCGAGAGCGTGAACGAGAGCGTCCGCCACCTGATGTCGATGTCGGGGTGATGGTCCGCCGCCTCCGCGGCCTCGGCCACTCGGTTCACTGCGTCGATCGCCGCTGGAAACGACTCCAGTTCGACGGTGCGCGTCAGCGATTTCCCGTCCACGGTCCATTCGGCGAGTCGGGCGTCCTCGATGTCACGGTCGGTCAGCAGTTCGGTCATAGAAAGATGGTGGCATGTCCGGTACCCCCGCCGCTGTGGTTGTCGCAGCCGCATTGACGCTCCAGGGCAGGCTGCTGCTCGCCCAACGAACTCGTCCGCCCGAGCTGGCCGGCCGGTGGGAACTGCCCGGCGGCAAGGTGGAGCCGGGGGAGTCGGAGGACGCGGCCCTGGTGCGCGAGCTGCGTGAGGAACTGGGAGTGGAGTGCTCGATCGGCGCGGCGCTCACCGGCGACGTCGACCTGCCCGGCGGTCTCGTGCTCCGCGCCTACCGGGCCTGCCTCATCTCGGGAGTTCCTGCAGCACTTGAACATTCGGCTCTACGGTGGGTGGACGCAGAAACCTTGCCGACGATGGATCTGGTCGATGCCGACCGACTCTGGATGCCCGAGTTGCAGGACATTCTGCTCACTTCGCCCGAGCGGTCTTCAGACCTTTCTTGAGGTCTTTCTTGGTCGCGCCCGCGGATTCCAGCTTCTTCATTCGCATGATCACGACGGGGCATTTGATGCAACGAACCTTCTTGCGGCAGCATTTTTTCTTGGGCTTCATCCCCGAGACATCTGCGGCCTTTATCTTGCCCATGAGCACCAAGACTAATGGGTGGCGCAGGTCACAGACCTGAGGGTGGCGCGGGGCACTGCCGGACTACGGGTAAACTCGATCAGTCGCGAGAACCTCGCGGTGCAGCGCGCTTCTCTAGCGACATAAGCCCGCTAGCGAACAAGAGCCCGCATTCGACTCCAGGAGAATTTTTCGCGTGAGCGCCCCAAGCAGTGCAGACAACATCGACAGCACCACCACTTTCCGCAACGTCGCCATCGTTGCACACGTCGACCACGGCAAGACCACCCTGGTCGACGCCATGCTTCGACAGTCCGGCGCGTTCGAGGAACGTGCCGAAGCGATCGACCGCGTCATGGACTCGGGTGACCTCGAAAAAGAAAAAGGCATCACGATCCTGGCCAAGAACACGGCCGTCCACAAGCGCAACGCCGACGGCACCATCACCGTCATCAACGTGATCGACACCCCCGGCCACGCCGACTTCGGCGGAGAGGTCGAGCGCGGCCTGTCCATGGTCGACGGTGTCGTCCTCCTCGTCGACGCATCCGAGGGCCCGCTTCCGCAGACCCGCTTCGTGCTCCGCAAGGCGCTCGCCGCCTCGCTGCCGGTGATCCTGGTCGTGAACAAGACCGACCGTCCCGACGCGCGTATCGAAGAGGTCGTCTCGGAGAGCCACGATCTGCTCCTCGACCTCGCGTCCGACCTGGACGACGAGGCATCCGAAGCTGCCGAGCTGGCGCTGGACCTTCCGGTTCTCTACGCCTCCGGCCGTGAAGGCAAGGCATCGAAGGTTCAGCCCGAGAACGGCCACGCCCCCGACGCCGAGAACCTCGACGAGCTCTTCGAGGTTCTGCTCAGCTACGTCCCCGCGCCCAAGGGCAACGTCGACGCTCCGCTGCAAGCGCACGTCACCAACCTCGACGCGTCGGCCTTCCTCGGCCGTCTCGCCCTGGTCCGTATCCACAACGGACAGCTCTCCAAGGGCCAGACCGTGAGCTGGATGCGTGAGGTCGACGGCGAGCCCGTCGTCCAGAAGGCCAAGATCACCGAGCTGCTCAACACCATCGGCGTCGAGCGCGTGCCCGGCGAGAAGGGTGTTGCAGGAGACATCGTCGCCGTCGCAGGCTTCCCGGACATCATGATCGGCGACACCCTCGCCGACCTCGAGAACCCGGTTGCCCTGCCGCGCATCACCGTCGACCAGCCGGCCATCTCGGTCACCATCGGCACCAACACGAGCCCGCTCGTCGGACGCGTCAGCGGCCACAAGCTGACCTCGCGCATGGTCAAGAGCCGTCTGGACCAGGAGCTCATCGGTAACGTCTCGCTCAAGGTCCTCGACATCGGTCGCCCCGATGCCTGGGAGGTCCAGGGTCGTGGCGAGCTCGCACTCGCCATCCTCGTCGAGCAGATGCGTCGTGAGGGCTTCGAGCTCACCGTCGGCAAGCCCCAGGTGGTCACCCAGACGGTCGACGGCAAACTGCACGAGCCCTTCGAAGAGCTCATGGTCGACACACCGGAGGAGTACCTCGGTGCCGTCACTCAGCTGCTCGCCGCACGCAAGGGCAAGATGGTCCAGATGACGAACCACGGCGCAGGCTGGGTTCGCATGGAATTCATCGTTCCTTCGCGTGGCCTGATCGGTTTCCGCACCGAGTTCCTCACGGACACTCGCGGTACCGGTATCGCCAACGCCGTCTTCCACGGGTACGCACCGTGGGCCGGTGAGATCCGCGCGCGCCACACCGGCTCGCTCGTGTCGGACCGTCACGGCACCGTCACTCCGTTCGCGATGATCCAGCTGGCCGATCGCGGCACGTTCTTCGTCGAGCCGGGCGCAGACACCTACGAGGGCATGGTCGTGGGCATCAACCCGCGTCAGGAAGACCTCGACATCAACGTCACCCGCGAGAAGAAGCTGACCAACATGCGTCAGTCCTCCGCAGACGTCATGGAGACCCTGGCCAAGCCCAAGAAGCTGGACCTGGAAATGGCCATGGAGTTCTGTGCAGGCGACGAGTGCGTCGAGGTGACCCCCGAGGTCGTCCGCGTCCGCAAGGTGCACCTCGATTCCAACGAGCGCGCTCGTGAGCGTTCGCGGAGCAAGACCCGCGACAAGGCTGCTCTGTAAGACTCACTTCGTGCGGCAGAAGCGACGTGTCACCCTTGTGGGGCGCGTCGCTTCTGTCGCACAAGGTAGCCGACTACGAAGGAGATCCTCGTTGCGCAAGGTGCTGATGCCGACGGTTCTGGTTTCTGCCATCGCTTTGGTACTCACCGCGTGCACTGCGGATCCCCCGCCCCCGATCGAGAGCATCGAGACCACGGTCAGCACCACGATGGTGCCGGCGAAGACCGGTGACCCGGTCGTCGTCGCCATCGACGATGTCGGCATCGGCTTCAACCCCCATCTTCTGGCAGATCAGTCGCCTGCCACTGCCGCGGTCGGTTCACTGGTACTGCCCAGCCCGTTCCGTCCCTCGCGCGACCCGGACACCGGGGTGACGACCTGGGAACCGGACCTGTCGTTGTTGATCTCGGCCGAGGTGACGTCGCAATCGCCGTTCACCATTCGCTATCAGCTGCGCAACGAAGCCCAGTGGTCCGACAGCGCGCCGATCGCCGCCGAGGATTTCCGCTACCTGTGGCAGCAGATGACCACTCAACCCGGTGTCGTCGATCCGGCGGGGTACGCCTTGATCGACGACGTCGCATCCTCGGGCGGTGGCAAGACGGTCGACGTGACGCTCTCGTCGCCGTACCCGGCCTGGCAGCGACTGTTCGCCGATCTGGTGCCCTCGCATCTGCTCAAGGACTCACCCGGCGGTTTTCAAGGCGGCCTGACGGACAATGTGCCGGTCTCCGGTTCTCGGTTCAACATCAAGACCGTCGACCGGGGTCGGGACGAGATTCTGCTCGAACGCAACGACCGATTCTGGGGCGAGCCCGCATCACCCGACCAGATCCTGATCCGCCGCGGGGGCACCTCCGCGCAGCTGGCCGATTCACTGCGGTCCAGTGACGCTCAGATCGCCCAGGTTCGTGGCGACTCGGCCCTGCGAGCCCAACTCTCGGCGATTCCCGGCGTGCGGACCGACACCATCCGACAATCCCGCGTGCTGTCGATGACGGTCAACGGGCGAGCGCCGAACATGTCGAATTCGGTTGTGCGACAGGGGATATTGGGTCTACTCGACCCCGATCTACTGGCGACGGTCGGAGCCGGCGGTGGCGCGACGGATCGCCGGGCTGCAGCGCAGCTGTCCTCGCCGTCCGACCCCGGATACACCGCGACGGCACCGGCCCCCATCGGCAGAACAGCTGCTCTCCAACTGCTCGAACGGGCCGGGTTCGTACCGACACCCGATGCCGTGGTCACATCGACCCCGAACCCGAGCGCACCGACCACCGCCGCTCCGACGACGAGTCCCGACCCGACCTCCACGAGCGCTCCGGGCCCGAGTGTCACCAAGCTTGCGGACCCGACCGGCACAGCGTTGCGGTTCGTGATCGGTGCCGTCGAGAACGACGACATCGCGCTCGCGGTCGCCGGAACGGCCGCAGACGAACTCGTCGGCGCAGGCATCGATGCGACCGTGACCCCACTTCCCGCCGACGAGCTGTACTCGACGGCGTTGATAGACGGAACCGTCGATGCGGTGGTCGGATGGACCAGCGCGGGAGTCGACCCCGCCACGGCCCTCGCCTCCCGGTTCGGTTGCGTCGACGAGCCGGCCGACAGCGGCGGCGACGGCGTCGAGATACCGCGAAATCTGTCCGGCCTGTGTGTTCCGGAACTGCAACCGACGATCGACAGGGCACTGGTGAGCGGTCTCGAGTCCTCCGTGGCCACCAACGACATCGAGCCGAGGCTGTGGTCGCTGGCGTCGACGCTGCCGATCATGCAGGACGCATCCGTGGTGGCCGCCGTACCCGGCATCACCGGCGTCTCGCTGACCGGCCCGGTCGAGGTCGGGATCTTCGCCGACGCGCCGCAGTGGATGCGGACGCCCCGGTGACTCGCATCGATCGCCCCGCCGTCATCGTGTTCGACGTGAACGAGACGTTGTCCGACATGTCCACGATGCCGGCACGGTTCGCCGACGTGGGCGCTCCGCCGCACTTGTTCGCGACGTGGTTCGCGGGCCTGCTCCGGGACGGATTCGCGTTGGCAGCAGCGGATGCTGCCCAGCCCTTCGCCGTCATCGGTTCCGGTTCACTTCGTACGCTGCTGTTCGACACCGCCTCGAACCCGGATCTGGACGCCGCGGTGGACCACATCATGGGTGGTTTCGCGGAGCTCGACGTTCATTCCGATGTCGTCGAGGGAGTGACCGCCCTGGCAGCACTCGGCATCCGGCTGATCACTCTGAGCAACGGTTCGGTCCAGGTGGCACAGACCCTGCTGGACAAGGCCGGAGTGCGCGAGAGTTTCGAGTCGTTGCTGTCGGTGGAGGCCGCCGGTCGATGGAAGCCGCACGCGGACTCCTACCGCTACGCACTCGAGCAGTGCGGCGCGAAGCCGGAGGACGTCATGCTCGTCGCGGTTCATCCCTGGGACATCGACGGCGCGCACCGTGCAGGCTTGGCGACCGCCTGGATCCATCGCGACGGCGGGCCCTACCCGGATTACCTTGCTGCGCCCGACGTGACGGCACGATCGCTACCGCATCTGGCGCAGCTGCTCGGCCGATGACAGCAGTGATGCCGATGCCGGCAGTGATACGGACGACAGAACGAACGGCGAGTAACCAGCGATGACAGGGCAGGCAATGACGGATCAGGCGATGACGGAGCCACAGCGGTTGCTCCTGGTGCACGCGCATCCGGACGACGAAACCATCACCACCGGCGGCACCATCGCGCATTACGTCCGCGCCGGGGCCGAGGTCACGGTGCTCACCTGCTCGCTCGGCGAGGAGGGAGAAGTGATCGGTGAGACGTGGGCCGATCTGGTGGTCGATCGCGCTGATCAGCTCGGCGGCTACCGGATCCTGGAATTGCACCGCGCGCTCGCTGCCCTGGGCTGCAACCCGCCGCGCTTTCTCGGCGGCGCCGGACGCTGGCGGGACTCCGGGATGGCGGGGACGTCGGCGGCTCGCAAACCGCGCGCATTCGTCAACGCGGACCGTGACGAGGCCCTCGGAGCGCTCGTGACGGTCATACGTGAGCTCCGGCCGCAGGTCGTCGTCGGATACGACCCCGAGGGCGGGTACGGCCACCCCGATCACCAGCAGGTGCACTCGCTGGTGACCGAGGCCGTCGAGGTCTGCGGAACCGAGGTCTACCCCGATGCCGGAGCGACGTGGGAGGTGTCGAAGTTCTACTGGACCGTCACCGGACACGATCAACTGCAGTCGGGTCTCGCCGCGATCGACGAGCTTCCGGCCGGATGGCGACTGCCGGTCGACGGTGAGCTGCCCAGCGTCCCCGAAAGCACGATCACCACCAGCATCGACATTCGGGGCGTGCTCGACGCCAAGCGGGAAGCACTGCGCGCACATGCGACTCAGGTGACCGTCGCGCCGTCGGGCAACGAGTACGCACTGTCCAACGACATCGCCCAGCCGATATTGCTCGACGAGCAGTACGTGCTCGTTCGGGGCGAGCCCGGCGGCGATGCGACGGGCAGGGAGACGGACCTTTTCGCAGGCGTACTAGGCTGTGCTTCGCATCACTGAATGACCACAGGGTCGATCTCACCACAGCAGGGGCGGAACACACATGTACAACTGGGTAGTGCAGGACGCCATCGTCGCGTTCGTCGATTCTCTCAAGCCGCAGTTCGGCGCACAGGCAGATCTGTACCAGTACGTTCTGGGTCAGATCGCCATGGGCGCGAGCAATCTGCTCACCTCGCTCGGGTACCCGCCGGTTTCCTGAGTGCCGGCGCACTGAAACAACCAGGGTCAAGGCAGTATTGGGCGCATGATCTCGAAAGCTGCATCCAATACTGTCGCCCTGGTGTCCTGGGCGACGGTCGCAGTGCTGGTGTTCGACGGCTTTCTGTCCGGAATTCTGTCGGTCTTCTTTCTCCCGACCTACCTCGGTTCGGTGCAGTTCCCCGTCAGTGCACTGCTCGGCGGAGTTGCCAACGTCGCGTTGATCCTGGCGGCGCGCAAGGTCGCCGAGCGGCCGCTCTGGGTGGCGTCACCCTTGATCGGATGGTTCGCCGCGGTTCTGCTGTGCATGTTCGGCGGGCCCGGCGGCGACGTTCTCCTGCTCGCCGATTGGCGCACCATGCTGCTGATCGTTGCCGGAGCGGGCCCCGCAGGAGTGCTGCTGTTCATGTTCCGGATGAAGGCGATCACAGCAAGCGTGCATGCCGACCCGCATCCCGCAGTACGTCCTCGATCATCGTCGGAGTCAACAGTCCGGTGAAGGTGTTTCGCTGGCTGACGTGATAGCTGGCGAACACGGTGATCGACCCCAGATCGAGCTTGGCTCCATGGCCGAACTTCGGTGCAGGCCTTGGTATCTCCCATCCGTTGGCCGCCAGTATGGGCAACAGGGACTGCCAGCCGAAGGCGCCGAGAACGAGCACCGACCGTAGCGTCGGGCGCAGCAACCGCAATTCGTCGTCCAGCCAGGGCCTGCATGCGTCTCGCTCGGCGGGAGTCGGCTTGTTCTGCGGCGGAGCGCAGTGCACCGGTGCCGCAATGCGAACTCCGTTGAGCGCCAACCCGTCTCCG
The DNA here is from genome assembly GCF_033042195.1 of Rhodococcus cerastii. NCBI lineage: Bacteria > Bacillati > Actinomycetota > Actinomycetes > Mycobacteriales > Nocardiaceae > Rhodococcus > Rhodococcus cerastii. The sequence goes on along the minus strand of NZ_JAWLKF010000007.1, from coordinate 8,541 downwards.
ATATGCGTCGCGGTGGGTTGGTTGGCCAAACCGACCGCATGCATCGCGCGATAGAGAACGTCCCCGCTTCGGTCTCCGGTGAACATCCGGCCGGTGCGGTTGCCACCGTGCGCTGCCGGGGCGAGCCCGACGATCAGCATGGCCGCGTCGGCGGGTCCGAAACTGGGAACCGCTCTACCCCAATATGTTTCGTTCGCAAAAGCGGCTCGCTTCTCGAGCGCGACCTGCTCGCGCCACTGCACCAGACGCGGGCAGGCGCGGCATTCCGACACTGCGAGGTCGAGCTCCTCGATGCTCTGCGGCCGCGTCATGTCAGGTTCGGTGCAGCCAGATGTCTCCGGCACCAGGGGTGACGGCGTCGATCATCGCCCACGCGTTCTCGATGGGGATGTCGATCACCTCGTAGTGACCTACGCCGGCCGGAGTAGCGGCGACGATGGTGGCCACCCCGGCGCGACGCTGGAAGAACGTCTGCCGCACCGTCCAGCCGATGATGCCTGCGGCCTCGAGGCTGTGCCGACTCCTGTCGAGCGAGCCGTGTCGGGTGATGAGCCAACCGGGCAGTACCGCGTGGCCGAGGCCACGGAAGCGATCGTGCGCGAGCCCGAAGGCGGCGACGAACAATACCCCGAGCGCGATCCAAGCGAGTATCGGGATGGGCGCGCCGAAGTACTGCGCGATTCCCAGGCCGGCCGCGATGACCAACACCGGCAGCACCGCCCGGGTGTAGCGGCGACGCCGCGCCGCGGGTCCGTGCTGCAGCAGGGGGCGGTCGGCACCGCCGTGCAAACCGGCGTCGCCGAGGACCGTGGTCATCATGCGGAGTGCTTCGGCGCGCGGGGCCTGGGGGAGCAGCAGGGACGATTCCTTCTTCTCGGCGCTGACGCCGGTCATGATGGCGTCGAGCCTGGCGCCTTTCACCGCGCGCAGCAGCAGTGGTTCGGACAGTGACGTGCCGCGCAGCCGCTTGCGATCGAGTGTCGACTGGCGGGTTCGCAGCAGTCCATGACTGACGTGGAGCGTGCGCCCCTGATCGGTGACCGTCAGATTGGCGTAGGTCAACAGGTAACGAATGCACGCGAAGATGCTCGACACGACCAGCAGCGCAATCAGAGCCACGACCACGAACAACGCGATTCCCAGTTGCTCTGCGGAATCGATGCTGTTGGAGACCACCGAAGACTCGGCCAATGTTCGCCCGAGTCCGTACTGGAACAGCACACCGACGGCCGCGGCGATGGTGACGATGCCGGTGATGGAGAACGGTGCGAACCGCACCCACGAGAACTGCCAGTGAGCGATCTCCACTTCGGGTTCCGGTGCCGCCGTTGGCATCCCGTCGGACGTCGGTATCTGTCCCGAGACCCGCTGCAGCAGATCCCCACGAAGCGCAGGCACCAGCGACGTGTCGAGTGCGTTGAGCTCGAAGGCCTCGCCGTTGCCTGCTTGTCGGCCGGTGCCGATACGCAGGATGGACAGCCCCAGCACCCGGTGCAGAACGTTGGCCTCCACGTCGACCGACCGAATCCTGTTGCGCGGAATGGACAGAACTTTCTTCTGCAGCACCCCGCTGCGCAGTTGCACGTGCACCGGACCGATCCGGTAACTGGTGGTGAACCACCGCAGGATCGCGAACACCACGACGACCACGAGAATGCCGAGACTCCAGTAGTGGTTGCCGCTCTGGCTGCCGACGAAGAACGAGATCAGCAATACGGGCAGGAGCTTGATGCCCTCGTTCACCGGATGTACCAACAACATTCGCTTGTCCAGGCGCAGCCACGGCTGCTCCTCCTCGACGGCCAGCAGTTCTGCCTGATCCTGCGGGTCACCGACGGTCACGTTGCGTCTCCGACGGTACGGCCGGCGATGTCGGTGAGTCGCGCGACCGTCTTGTCCGCGACTTCCTGGTCGAGCGCCGTGATCTTCACCGCGCCGGCAGAGGACGCCGTCGTGACCGTGACCGTGGCCAACCCCAGCAGGCGATCGAGAGGTCCGCGCTCGGTGTCGACGGTCTGTACCCGCGAGATCGGTGCGATGCGTCGCTCCTGGCTCAGCCAGCCGGTGCGGGTGTAGACCGCGGTGTCGCTGATCTCCCAGCGATGCACGCGATACCGCCACTGGGGCACGATCGCGATGTGCAGCACAGCGAGCACCACCGAGGCGACGAGGACGGCCACATGCGGCCAGGTCGTCCAATTGGAGTCGACGATTGCCCACACGATCTGGGCGACGAAGATCGGTACCCACAGCAGACCGGCACTCAGAGCCCAGAGCAGACGTGCGCGCGGAGACGGTTGCCACTGTGGATCGGTCATCGTTGTCACGGTTGCAAACCTAGCCGTCTGTTCGTGCCGCGGTCGTGACGACGCGGTGCACGAACCGCAACTTCTCGTGCACGGGTTGCGCAATGGTGAATGGATAGAGGTCGCCCTTGCCCATCGACCTGTTGACCCTGTTGAACACTCCCGACAGGATCTGCCAGTCCTCGAGGATGTCGTCGATGTCCGCGTCGTGATAGCTCGTTCGAGGAGCGACATCGTCTCGCATTGCCCAGGCCGCCAGGTCGGCGCGCAACACCACTCCGGACTCGGCGGCTGTGGCCAGTGTGTCGGTGATGTGCAGGTAGTGCGCAAAGCATTCCGCGAAGTCCTCCCACGGATGCATCGTGGCGTACTCCGAGATGAAACTCTGCTGCCAGTCCTCGGGTGCACCGAACTTGTAATGACGTGCGATCGCATCCGAGTAACTTGCGCGTTCATCGCCGAACAGCACTCGACAGTCGTCGATGAGCGGGCCGTTCTCGACGAGGATGTTCTCGTAGTAGTGGCCGACCTCGTGCCGCAGATGACCCAGCATGGTCCGATACGGTTCACGAAGCCGCACCCTCAGGGCCTCGCGATGTGCGTCGAGTGACTCCGCCAGGTCGATGGTGATGACACCGTTGGCATGACCGATGGTGATCTGCTGACCGGAGGTCCGGGAAGACAGTAGGTCGAAAGCGAGCCCGCCGTCACGTTGTCGGTACGAATCGACGGGTAGGCCCAGATCCAGCAACTGGAAGAGAAGCTGACGCAGGGAAGCGGATGCGTCGGCCAGCTTTTCCAGTGCGATCGTGTCGTCGCTCTCGGGCCTGCGGCGAATGAGGCGGCCCGCCGCACACTGCCCGCTGCCGGAGTCCTCGGAAACCAGCCAGTTGCAGTGCCACGACCAATTGACGCAACGGTGCCAGCGAACTCCGTCGACGACGATCTCGTCGCCCGGGATCGCGACCAAGGTTCTGGACGGGAGATGAAGGCCGAGCAGGATCGAGCACGATGGGCAGCTTTGCGACTCGAAAGGGGCGAGTCGGCCGCAGGCCGGGCAGGCGAAAGCGCGCATGAACAGGAGCTTCCCACGATGGCGTGCGCTTTCCTGCCCGTACGAACTGGGGCATCCCGAGTCGTTACCGAATGGCGACGTTCGGATCGGCGAAGGACTACCGACCCCTGCGGTGGCACGTGCGTACCAGGAAGGCGCATGATCGACTGGTGACTTCGTTGCCTGACACCGCTCCAGCTGCTTCTGCCATGCGCCGCGTTCTGCGTCGTGCCCGGGACGGAGTCTCGTTGAACGTCGACGAGGCGACGGTTCTGCTGCACGCGCGTGGGGACGATCTGGTTGATCTGATGGCGTCGGCTGCGCGGGTTCGTGATGCGGGTCTCGAGTCGGCCGGGCGTCCGAAGACCGTGTCGTATTCGCGAAAGGTGTTCGTACCCATCACCCGGTTGTGCCGCGACAAGTGCCACTACTGCACATTCGTCACGGTCCCGGGCAAGCTCAATGCTTCCGGGCACGGGATGTTCATGGACCCCGACGAGATCATCGACGTCGCGCGCAAGGGTGCCGCGCTGGGCTGCAAGGAAGCTCTGTTCACTCTCGGTGACCGGCCGGAGGAGCGGTGGCCCGAGGCCAAGGCGTGGCTCGACTCGCGCGGCTACGACTCGACGCTGGATTACGTGCGTGCCATGTCGATCAGGGTGCTCGAGGAGACCGGTTTGCTGCCGCACCTCAATCCCGGTGTGATGTCGTGGCAGGAACTCTCGCGCCTCAAGCCGGTCGCCCCGTCGATGGGGATGATGCTCGAGACCACCTCGCGTCGGTTGTTCGAGGAGAAGGGGCAGGCGCACTACGGCAGTCCGGACAAGGATCCCGAGGTTCGCCTGCGCACGCTGACCGACGCGGGACGGCTCAACATTCCGTTCACGACGGGCATCCTGGTGGGAATCGGCGAGACGCTCCGTGATCGCGCCGAGTCGATCATGGCAATTCGCAAGGTGCACAAGTCTTTCGGGCACGTGCAGGAAATCATCGTGCAGAACTTCCTGGCCAAGTCCGATACCGCTATGCGGTCCGTACCCGACGCCGGTCTCGAAGAATTCCTGGCGACGATCGCGGTGACGCGCATGGTGGTCGGCCCTTCGATGCGAATCCAGGCTCCGCCGAACCTGGTGGCAGCGGAGGAGACCGCAGCGTTGCTGGGCGCAGGCGTCGACGATTGGGGCGGGGTCTCGCCGCTGACCCCCGATCACGTCAATCCCGAGCGCCCGTGGCCGAACCTCGACACCCTGGCGGAACTGTCCGACAAGGCGGGCTACCGCTTGGTGGAACGTGTTGCAGCGCAGCCGCAGTACGTCCTCGCCGGTGCTCCGTGGATCGATCCGCGGATCTCGGCGCACGTGCGGGCGCTGGCCGATCCGGAGACCGGCATGGCGCGCGAGAACGTGAACCCGACGGGTCTGCCGTGGCAGGAACCGGACGAGGAGTGGGAGTCCTCGGGCCGCGTCGACCTGAACACCGAGATCGACACCCAGGGACGTAACACCGAGACGCGTTCGGATCTGGCGAATGCGTTCGGCGACTGGGATTCGATCCGCGAACAGGTACGCGATCTAGCCGGCCTCGAACGGGTGGACCGGGACCTGGTCTCGGCGTTGACGGCTGCGGAGAAGGACCCGGCCGGGTTGTCCGACGAGCAGTACCTCGCACTCGCGACCGCCGAGGGCGCGGGCATGGACGCCGTCGCTGCCCTCGCCGACGATCTGCGCAAGCAGGTCAACGGAGACACCGTCACCTACGTGGTGAACCGGAACATCAACTTCACCAACATCTGCTACACCGGCTGCCGCTTCTGCGCGTTCGCTCAGCGCAAGGGCGACGCCGACGCATTCACGCTGTCCACCACCGAGGTCGCCGATCGGGCGTGGGAAGCTCACGTCGTCGGGGCCACCGAGGTGTGCATGCAGGGCGGGATCGACCCCGAACTGCCGGTGACGGGTTACGCCGATCTGGTTCGCGCGGTCAAGGCCAAGGTGCCGTCGATGCACGTGCACGCCTTCTCTCCGATGGAGATCGTCAACGGGGCATCGCGGGGCGGTCAGTCGATCCGTGAGTGGCTGACCGAGCTCCGGGCCGCCGGGCTGGACTCGATCCCGGGAACGGCCGCGGAAATTCTCGACGACGAGGTCCGCTGGGTACTCACCAAGGGCAAGCTGCCCGCGGCCGAGTGGATCGAAGTGATCACCACCGCGCACGAGGTGGGCCTGCGGTCGAGCTCGACGATGATGTACGGCCACGTCGACAATCCGTCGCACTGGGTCGGCCACCTGAACGTGCTCAAGAAGATCCAGGACAAGACCGGTGGGTTCACCGAGTTCGTGCCGCTGCCGTTCGTGCACCAGTCCTCGCCGCTGTATCTCGCCGGGGCTTCGCGACCCGGCCCGACCAACCGGGACAACCGCGCCGTGCATGCTCTGGCCCGCATCATGCTGCACGGCCGGATCGACAATATTCAGACATCATGGGTGAAATTGGGAATCACGGGTACACAGGCGATGCTGAACGGGGGCGCGAACGATCTGGGCGGGACCCTGATGGAGGAGACGATCTCACGCATGGCGGGTTCGCAGAACGGTTCGGAGAAGACCGTTGCGGAACTGCACGAGATCGCCGACGGCATCGGACGACCGGTTCGTCAGCGCACCACCACGTACGGCCCGGCTCCGGCGGTGTCCGTTGCCGGCCTGATCTGACCCTCGGGGTCACTCTCGAAATGGAGCTTGTCTGACATGGACGACCGTCGCGTCGCCGCGGTGCTGAGCAGTGCCGTCGCCATCATTCATCCCGTGCTCGACATCCTCGCGACACGCGACCCGATAGGGCTCAAGGGCAGGACGTTCCGCGAGTCCTCCGCGGATGATTCGACCCTCGACAACGTCATCGATTTCCTGGCGAAAGCCTTCGACACCACCGACTTCCCGGGCACCGCAGGCTGGGAGAAGCTCGGCAGTGACGCTCGGTCGCAGTGGTGGGTCAATCGCATCGGAGCTCTCAACACCGTTGCCGTCGCGTTTCCCGGCGTGTTCGGCATCCTGGTCAACCGCCTGCCGATCCAGGATCTGCTCGGGTTCGCCAACCAGGCGATGGTGCTGGTCGCCGTGGCCCGCGAATCAGGGGTGACCGACCGCGAGACGCATGTGGCGCTACTCGGCTCGGTGTTGTGCAAGCGCGACCTGACGTCCCTGGCCGACAGTGCTCCGGCGAAGAAGGAAGAGTCCCCCAAGTCGGGTCCGTTCGCGCTGCTGCGCGGCATGTGGCAGATCGCCAACGTGCTGCGCGACGTCGCAGGCGAGTTGGAGAAGCGTCCGCATCCTCGCGGCATCTACCGCGTGCTCGGTGCCATCCCGGTCGTCGGTGGCGTCGCCGGCTACTTCGGCGAGCGCGGCGCGCTCTCGCGCGCCGCCAAGCAGGGACGCAAGTGGCTCGCGGCCCACAAGAAGGCCTCGGCGCTCGGTGCAGACTCACCGGCAAAGCAGCTGCGGCGATAGCCAACCGGGGCAGGTGAGGCCACCCTGGTCGGTTTGCCCCATGTTCGGACCGCGATACTAGGATGCTCAGGGCGCGCGAGCGCCCACGATCGATACAGGAGGGGAGAGCAGCAGTGACCTACTCGATTGCAGAACCGTGCGTAGATGTACTGGACAAAGCGTGCATCGAAGAGTGCCCGGTGGATTGCATCTACGAGGGTAACCGAATGCTGTACATCCACCCCGACGAATGCGTCGACTGCGGAGCCTGCGAGCCCGTGTGCCCCGTCGAGGCCATTTTTTACGAGGACGACGTGCCCGAGCAGTGGAGCGCATACGTCGGTGCCAACGTCGACTTCTTCGACGACCTGGGATCTCCGGGCGGCGCTGCGAAGCTCGGCAAGACCGACTACGACCCGCCGTTCATCAAGGCTCTGCCTCCCATGGGCGAGAACTGACGCCTTGGCACGCAGAGCGGTGGCAGCGGCGCTGCCCGATTTTCCATGGGACTCGCTGACCGCTGCCAAGGACAAGGCGTCGGCGCACCCGGGCGGCATCGTCAACCTGTCGGTGGGTACACCGGTGGATCCGGTTGCGCAGGTGATCCGCACGGCCTTGAATTCCGTTGCGGGCGAGCCCGGTTACCCCACCACGGTCGGTACCGCCGCATTGCGCGAGGCCGCGGTGGCCGCGCTCGAGCGTCGGTATTCGATCACCGGTCTCTCGCCCGACGCGGTGCTCCCGGCCATCGGCACCAAGGAAATGATCGCCTGGCTGCCGACGCTGCTCGGCCTGGGAGCTGACGACCTGGTTGTCATCCCCGAATTGGCTTACCCCACTTACGAAGTGGGGGCACTGCTGGCGGGTGCGCGAATTCTGCGGGCCGACGGGTTGTCGCGTTTGGGCCCCGAGCGGGCGTCGCTGATCTTCGTCAATTCACCGTCCAACCCGTCCGGCAAGGTGCTCGGAGTCGAGCATCTCCGCAAAGTCGTCGACTGGGCCCGCGAGCGTGACGCCATCGTCGTGTCGGACGAGTGCTACTTGGGTCTGACCTGGGAAGCCGAAGCGGTCTCTGTGCTGGATCCGCGCGTGTGCGACGGCGATCACACCAATCTGCTTGCGGTGCACTCGCTTTCGAAGACCTCGAACCTGGCCAGCTACCGCGCCGGCTTCGTCACCGGCGACGCATCCCTGGTTGCCGAGCTGCTCGAGGTACGCAAGCACGCCGGCATGATGGTGCCGCTGCCGATCCAGGCCGCCATGACCGCCGCACTCGCCGACGACGAGCACGAGAGCATTCAGCGCGAGCGGTACCGATCACGCAGGACTGTATTGAAGGAAGCCGTCGAAGCAGCCGGATTCACCGTCGACCACTCCGAGGCCGGGCTGTACCTGTGGGCTACGCGAGGCGAACCGTGCCGCGACACCGTCGACTGGCTCGCCGAACGCGGCATCCTCGCTGCCCCGGGAGAGTTCTACGGACCGAACGGTGGACAGCACGTGCGCATCGCACTCACGGCCACGGACGAACGCATCGAGGCTGCGGCGGCTCGCCTGCGCGGGTAGTCGGGTTTCTCTGGTGCGCTGAGCGTCCACTATTCGACTTCGCGAGCGGGATTCGGGCTGTTGCGAATTGGGCCTGGTTGATGTTGCTGCGTGTTGGTCTGTAGTGGGGTGTGGTCGGCTGGGAGAATGT